>NZ_CAKMMW010000033.1:0-59177 GCF_927798215.1 Paenibacillus allorhizoplanae | reverse complement strand
TTGCTCATTTGAAGCTAGCGAGATTTTGCAATCTCTTTTATAGTCGATTACTCGACTGTGCTTACTCACTCGTTGTTCAGTTTTCAAAGATCAATTTCTCTCGCATTACATCGCCATCCGTTTAGCGGCGACTTTTTAAATATATCACAGTCACACCAGAGATTGCAAGTCTTTTTTTCGAAAAGTTTTATGTAACCTCTCTCTTATAATAAGACTCACTAACTTTGTTTCGAAGTGACGAGTTATAAAGTAACACAGGTGGAGAGGGTAAGTCAAGCACTTACCCCCTATTTTTTCTGAGCTTGGTAATTACGGTTTCTGGCGTACTTTGATATTTCCTTTGGTGTCGCTAAGCGAGCATACATCCTGAAGATGACCTTGTATCTGGATTCTATAGCTCCCTTTATCTCTTGATCAATTCTCTTATCATTGAGATCGAATAGCATTTCGTCTAATTCTTTACGCAATACATAATCTAATTCTCTGCATTCTCTCTCATTGAACAAAAATCCGAGCATACATCCATCCAAACCCCTCTCGACTGTAGAGATTCATGGCACTAACAATTTTTAGTTAGACGTGGAGAGTTGAGCCAATTATGCCCCTCTTCGTTTACGCCTTATTGTTATGCTCAGATTTTGCCAATTTTATGACGAGGGATTGAAAATATTTTACAAATGCACCAACCAGTAGGTAAGTGTGCTCTCAATTATAGCCGCAATCAAAAGAAGAACTACGATTCCCATACTGAGCGGTTTGGTTAATTGAAAAATTCTAATCAATTCAATTCTAGCACTTCTTTTCTCAGCAGGCACGAGTATCTGTACAGCCATTTTCCAAACCAACATCCCTATCTTCAAGCCATATGCACACGCAAGTAGTATTACAGGGATCTCAATGATACCATGCGGCAATATGCCTTTAAGAACAATGGATAATGTACTTTCATGCGTCTGCAAAGAAAGAACATAACCCAGAATCATTCCATTAGCGATTAGCATAAAGAGCGGTAATACACCTAGGAAAACTCCACAGAACATAATAAGCACCGACTTAATCGCGTTATTTAAAAAGATAAAAATGAACAGCCAAACCTGCGGGTTTTCTTTGGTACTTATCGATTTAATCATAGGCTGGAGTCCCTCTAATTGCTTTTCCAAGAAATGCGTAAATTGGTCGGAATTTGCCCAACCCATATACAAACTAAATCCAAAAACGAGAACAACCACAATAAAGTAATGCTTCATTTCTTTAAAATGTCTAAGCAATGCCGGAAAATTCATTTTGTATTTCCTCCAATTTCGGAAGCATAAGTACCCTGTGTACGAGCATACATTATTTACTAAAGGTTATACAAGCTATCTATGGCTTGACATAAAGGAGGTACAAGCTGTTTATGAACTACTTTTTTGTAATCAACGCACGCAAATTCAAACAATATTTATTCATTGCTCTTGCCATCATCTTCTCCGCGGCCATTGTATATTCCGAACAAAGTAATGTATCCGTCTTTATGAACTCCGAGCCTTCGGCTATCTACAGCGTGCAGACCGAAAAGAAAGTTATCGCCCTTACCTTTGATATTTCTTGGGGGGATACTCGAGCTGAACCCATCTTGAAGATCCTAAAGGACAATGGCGTTAAGGACGCAACATTCTTCTTATCCTCGCCCTGGAGTAAAAGCCATCCCGACATTGTCTCACATATCAAAAGCTACGGATTCGAGATTGGCAGTCATGGGAACAAATTTGATAACTACAGCGACCTAAGTGACGAGGAAATTCGAAACGAAATTACTACTGCACATGGCATTTTAACAGAATTAATTGGCAAAGAGCCTAACCTCATCCGCCTGCCTAATGGCGACTTCGACAAGCGTGTGTTGCGCATTGCTGATGATCTCGGCTATTCCGTCATACAATGGGATACAGACTCTCAGGATTGGCTGAATAAAGGCGTCGACACTCTTGTAAACCGTGTAGTGAGCAAAGCACATCCTGGCGATATCGTTCTTCTCCATGCGAGCGACTCCTCCCAACAAACACATGAGGCTTTGCCCGCCATCATCCAACAACTAAGAGAAAAGGGATATCAGTTCGTAAGTGTTAGTGAGCTCATTAAGCAAACCCAGGTGGAGACAACCCCTGTTGAGGATCAAGCCATGAAACAAATCCATTAGTATTTATGAATAAATTTTAAAAAAAGAGCTAATCAAATTAGCTCTTTTTTTTATCCAGTATTTTATGTAGGGTAAGAATTTGCCATGCATTACAGACGAACAATGGTGCCAACATAAATAGACTTGATGCCGTGTTATCCAATTTCAATGCTGGCACAGCCTCAAGCACAGTAACTGCCGTCATGAAAAATAAAGTAGGAATGAATGCATTCCGATTCGTCATTTTCACCTTCCAATAGCTTACTGCTAAAGAAATCACTAATACGCACACAGGTAAGATGAAATATCCAAGCAGCGATTCTGAACTGTTGAAATTCGTTTTCCTCAAGTAGACAAGGTCGAATAAAACAACAATAACAACGGCAAGCTGTAACAAGTCCCATACTGTTTTGGATCGTATAATACCAACAGCAATGAACCTAACGATTAAATATGCGAAGAAGCCCATTTGACTCAATACACTTATCGTAGCTCCACCGAGAATCATATTAATCAAATTAAATCCGACCGCCGATAAGCCCATTACAGAAAATTCTTTGTCTGAAAATTGAAGGATAAGTCCAACCCCAGTGGATACTACAATCCCTAATACTAATGTTGTCCAAAATAAGTGAAACCATTTACGTAAAGTCACGTTTAATTCCCTCCACACATCAACTCTAATTGTTAATTGTACCAATCTTTACGTTAAAAAGCCAATAATGTCCCCTTATATTCTGACCCTAACCACACATACTAAGACCATTAAAGTTCAGGGAAGGGAGCATGTAGTTATGTTAAAAACAAGACTTAGAAAGCTTCAGGTCCTACCGGCTATATCATTGGCTTTTCTTCTCGCCTCTTGTGGTACAGATAACTCATCTCAAGGCCAATCACAAGCCAACACGTACAAAGAACAAAAGACAATGATCCTTGATATTCTGAAATCAGATGATGGTAAAAAAGCAATAAGTGCTGCAAATCGAAGTATCATGAATGGCGATGTAGGTGCTAACAGCGTTGCTGGCCAATCACAAATTAAACTACTATCCGCTAATGAGTCCCTGCAGCTTCAAATGGCTGTCAAGGATGTACTCACCGCTAAGGAAAATAATATGTTTTTGACCGATATGATGAAGGATCCTAAATTCGCAGGTGACTTTGCCACGGCAATCCAAAAAGAAACCAAACAGATGTTCAAGGAATTGCTCAAGGACCCTACTTACCAAAAATCACTGATCGATGTTATGAAAAACCCCGATTATGAGAAAATGGTCCTTGATGTTATGAAAACAGCACCCTACCGCCAGCAAATGATGACTGTCATGGAAGAATCCATCCAAAGCCCTCTTTTCAGGGCGCAAATGGTTGAGTTACTTAAGTCTGCTATCGCCCAACAAAGTAAGCCTGATCAAATGCCTTCCGCAAAAAGCACAGAAAAAAGTGATGATAAAGCCAAAGAAGGAGATAAAAAACAAGACGGCGGGGATGAAAAACAGAAGGATGATTCCTCAGGGGATTCCGATAAACAAGGTGAAGAGAAGAAAGATGGAGGTTCTGATTCTTAAACGAAAAAGGAAGAGTTTGCAGACTCCCTCTGCTTCCTCTTCCTTTTTTTGCACTATTTATCCAGTTTCGTAATGATCCTATCCGCTATTTCCAAATAGATTTGACCTGCTTTGGATTCTGCCTTATATACGGACGGCGAATAATCTTTTTCAGATATATGATTATCAGGCGCTCCTAATGGAATTTGCGCTAATAGCTCACTGTGAAGATCTTCAGCAAGCTTAGCACCTCCACCTTTACCAAAAATATGCTCAATGCTGCCATCCTTACTTTCATAATAGGACATGTTCTCAACGATACCCAAAATTTCATGATTCGTTTGAATGGCCATCGCACCAGCTCTAGCAGCTACAAAAGCTGCTGTAGCATGCGGTGTCGTAACAATGATCTCTTTGCTTTGCGGTATGAGCTGATGCACATCAAGTGCAACATCGCCCGTACCCGGAGGGAGGTCTAGAAGGATGTACTCCACATCTCCCCAATTTACTTCGTTGAAGAAGTTGCGCAGCATTTTGCCTAACATCGGCCCACGCCATACAACAGGTGCATTGTCTTGGACAAAGAACCCCATCGATATCACTTTGACCCCGAATTTCTCAACAGGAATAATCACGTTTTCTACCAACTGCGGCTGTTCTTCAATCCCCATCATATCCGGAATACTAAATCCATATATATCCGCATCGATGATCCCTACCTTTTTTCCTTTACGAGCCAGGGCGACTGCTAGATTAACTGTGACTGTTGATTTACCAACGCCACCTTTGCCACTCGCAACAGCGATGAACTCCACCGTAGAGGATTGTCCAAGAATCGGTTGCTGAATCGGAGGTTGAACAGGCTTCTGCTGGTTTGTATCCGCCTGATGTGAAGTTCCTTCCAAACGACTCCGTTCATGATCCGTCATCAATCTAAACCGGATATGAACTTGAGGTACTCCTATATTTGCTAAAGATTGTTGAATAAATGCTCTGGCTTGCTCCTTATATCCTTCATCCTCGGTTACTACGAGCAAACTTAAGGATACCGCATCTTCTTTCACCATCACATCACGAATCAAATTTAATTCCACTACACTTTTATTAAACTGGGGATCTATTAGCTTATTCAACGCCTCTAGAATTTGATCTTTATGTACCATAGCCACATCACACCTTTATTGGGACATTGTATTCGCGGCTTTTATTATAACACATTATGAAGCAGAACCCACTTTTTCACCTGCATAATATCTCAAAATTCCTTGATAAACCGATGCTGCCAGTATCTTCTGATAGTTCTCATCCGCTAATAACTTCGCCTCTTCTGGGTTTGAAAGAAAGCCTACCTCAACAAGTGCACTTGGGATTTTCAACGTTTTTAACAGATACACAGTCTTATCCGCCAACTTAGCAACACGATCGGTGTTTTCTAAATTACGCCTAAGCTCGGACTGAATGAGTGCCGCTAGGTTAGGATTATCGGGATTATTCAAATAATAGAACGTTTGTGCGCCTCTCCATTTATCAGACGGTATACTGTTCAAATGAATACTCAAAAACATATCCGCGTTATTGTTCTGAATTAAGTCCGCGCGGTTGTGGAGATCCTGCGTCTTACGTTTGCTATAGCCTTTCGTGCCTGATTCCGCTAGATCAGTGTCCGTTTCTCTTGTTAAAACCACGATCGCACCGGCTTGTTGCAAGTAATCGCGTAGCCGCAAGGTTATAGCTAAATTGATGTCCTTCTCGATGATACCATCCTTACTCTCTGCCCCACCGTCTGGCCCCCCATGACCGGCGTCTAGCGCTATTGTCTTACCCGATAAAGGGAGCGTCCAATCCGACCAGGTCTTCGTTGTAGGGAGCTCGTACGCATAAATAAAGACAACCAAGGCAACCAGCATAGCTGAAAGCAATAGCTTCAGACTACTGTGAAAGGTCAGCCATACCACCAACCTCTTCTTCCTTTTACGCATAAAAAATCCACCTCTGTTCCCCTATAGACTCTGTAACATCTATATGGGACAGGGTGGACAAATATACCAGACTTATACACGATATTAAGGGTCGTTTCAACCTTCCCAACTAAGCCCGTGTAATCGCGTCATATGATGAAATTTGAACAACTGTTAGTCCTAAGTACAATCGCATGTAGAATCGCTTCACGAGGCCTTGTATTGTGCATTGCAGTGTTGAAACAAACTTACTTATGGAGACCACATTCCGTTTTCTCAATACTTGCCCAACGTCCCGCGCGCGGATCTTCACCTTCGGCGACTTGGCGTGTGCAGTGCGTGCAACCGATACTAGGATAGTTACGATCATGCAACGGGTTGTATATCACATCATTGTCGCGAATGTATTGCCATACGTCTTCTGAAGTCCATCCAGCTAGTGGGTTGAATTTAATTAGGCCAAATTTCACGTCGTATTCAACTTTTTTAGCATTTGCTCTAGTAGGTGCTTGATCGCGGCGAATACCAGTAATCCACGCATCATAGTTTCTAAGGATATCTGTAAGTGGATCAACTTTACGTATGTTGCAGCATTGGTTCGCGTCACTTTTCCATAGCTCATCCCCAAATTTCTCCGCTTGCTCATCGAGAGTTAACTTAGGCAATACTTGAACGAATTTTGTCCCGTAGTGCTTCTCAAGACGATCTTTCGTTTCATAAGTCTCATCAAAATGCACATTCGTATCCAAGTAGAAGATATCAACATTTGGGTTAATCTTTTGCAGCATGTCGACCAACACCACATCTTCCGCTCCAAAACTACAAGCAAGTGTCAATCTTTGAAATGTATCTACAGCTAATTTCAATATGGCTTCAGGCGATTGATTTTCGAATTCTTCCGCAGCTTTCGTTACAAATGCTTCTTTCTCAAATAGATTCATCTTCCGATTCCTCCAATAGTCGACAATCCCGACTGATATTGTATGATTTATATTTTAATTATATCTGACTTCTACAAGGTGTCAATTACTTTTTATCATTTTGGTATTAACTTATTCTATTGGGTTAAAGTTGGATCATGATGAACAGATGAACATAAAAAAAGAAAAACCTCTCCAGCCATAAGCCGAAAAGGTTCTTCTTGCGTGCCAAAGGCACAATATCTTAACGTTTGGAGAATTGAGGAGCACGACGTGCTGCTTTCAATCCGTATTTTTTACGCTCTTTCATACGGGAATCACGTGTTAGGAATCCAGCTTTTTTCAAGGATCCACGGTATTCCGGATCAGCTTTCAACAATGCACGGGAGATACCGTGACGAATTGCGCCAGCTTGTCCGCTGATTCCGCCGCCATTTGCAAGAACTAGAACATCGTATTGACCGATAGTTTCAGTTAGAGCAAGTGGTTGTTTAACGATTAGCTTTAATGTTTCTAGACCGAAATACTCATCTAGATCACGTTTATTGATGATGATGCGTCCTTCACCCGGTATTAAGCGAACACGCGCTACCGAATGTTTACGACGACCCGTTCCATAATATTGAACTTGTGCCACGAAACGTTCCTCCTTATATTAACCGCGAAGATTCCAGACTTCTGGTAGTTGTGCTTGGTGCGGATGCTCTGCTCCACCGTAGACTTTAAGCTTAGTTTTCAAGCTATCACCTAGACGGTTCTTAGGAAGCATACCATGAACTGCGAATTCGATCATACGATCAGGCTTGCTGTTAAGCAAGTCTTGAGCGGAAGTCACTTTCAAACCACCTTGGTACAAAGAGTGACGGTAGTACATTTTGTTTTGCATTTTCTTACCAGTAAGCTTAATTTGGGAAGCATTGATAACAACAACGAAATCACCAGTATCTACGTGTGGAGTGAACTCCGGTTTGTGCTTACCGCGGATAATGCTAGCAACTTCACTTGCAAGACGGCCAAGTGTTTGGCCTGCAGCGTCAACAATGTACCATTTACGCTCTACTTCATTTGGCTTAGCCATATATGTGGTGCGCATGCTTAATCCTCCTAAAAATATATCTGAAATACATAAGTTATAGTTGTTAAATATTCATAAGCGATGGATAGTTATGGTCATTTGTGATCAGGGGCTGTGGGGTAGCCGATCACGAAACGCCAAGTTATATTTTACACGATAACGTCTTAATAATCAAGTAGTGATGATAACTTTTTAATAGTCGACTTTCCACAAGGTTAATCCCATGGCTTCAGCTGTAGGACCCGCTTGAGAACGATCTCTGGCCTCGAGAACACGTTGCATATCGCTAGATGGTCTCTTACCCTCACCGATCTGTATCAACGTCCCTACGATGATCCTCACCATGTTATAAAGAAAACCATTCCCCGTTATGATTAACCGGATACGTTCTACTTTACCTGACGCCAACAACTCATCTGATTCCGTCTCCATACGTACCTCATATAAGGTTCTCACTTTGATTTCCTTATCCGTTCTCACTGTGCAAAACGAAGTAAAATCATGCTCACCTAGCAAACAAGGGAGCGCCTCTCTCATGGCTTCCACATTTAAATGCGTGGGGTGATGATACTCGAAGTTGCGGTGAAAGACATCAGGGAAGCGCGCCGAACGAATCGTATAACAATAGGTTTTACGTTTCGCGGCTTTGCGAGAGTGAAATGTAGGGAGAACTTCTTCTGCAGTATGTGCGACGATATCCCTGGGTAGTCTAGCATTTAGAGCTAAACACCAACGTTCTACTGGAATCTTAGAACTCGTTGTAAAATTAATAACTTGCGCTTTGGCATGAACGCCGGCATCTGTCCGCCCTGATGATATGACTTTCACTGTCTCACCTGTCAGTAAGAACACGGCCTGCTCTAAACGGTATTGCACCGTATCAGATTTAGGCTGTATCTGAAAGCCAGAATAAGATGTACCATCATAGCTTATGGTAAAACGTAGATTTCTCAAGGCTTGTTCCTCCATGAGTCATCCTTTCTACCTAGCTTGAGTTGCTTAAGCAGCTCAATACACTAGAATGCGATCCAAGACTGCAAAAAAAGGGCTTCACCAGAATCTAGTGATTCCGTCCACCCTTTCCCATCCGTCTTCTATGCGCGATCTACTAGCTCTAGGTAAACCATTGGTGCTGCGTCACCGCGGCGTGGTCCCAGTTTAAGGATACGAGTGTATCCGCCTGGACGCTCGGAATAACGTGGTGCCAATTCAGAGAATAGTTTTTGAATCGCATCTTGATTTTCGTTAGCAGCTTCTCTACGAACAAAAGCAGCAACCTGACGGCGTGCGTGAAGATCTCCGCGTTTCGCAAGAGTAATTAACTTCTCAGCGATTGAACGAATTTCTTTAGCTTTTGCTTCTGTTGTTTGAATGCGCTCATGTATGAACAGATCCGTTACCAGATCACGAAATAATGCTTTACGATTACTGGAATCGCGGTTCAATTTTCTGTAGTTCATTGAGTTAACCTCCTTCTGACAAGATTATTCCTCGGTACGTAGACCCAGACCCAGCTCTTCGAGCTTCTCTTGAACTTCTTCAAGGGATTTGCGACCTAAGTTCCGAACTTTCATCATGTCTTCTTCTGTTTTGGTAATCAGCTCTTGTACGGTATTAATCCCTGCACGTTTGAGACAGTTGTAAGAACGAACGGAAAGGTCTAGTTCTTCGATCGTCATCTCAAGAACTTTTTCTTTCTTATCTTCTTCTTTTTCAACCATGATCTCAGCGTCTTTTGCTTCATCCGTCAAACCAACGAACAAGAGCAAATGTTCAGTTAAGATTTTAGCGCCCAAGCTTACTGCTTCTTCTGGACGAATACTTCCATCGGTCCACACTTCGAGGGTCAACTTATCATAGTTAGTCACTTGGCCGACGCGAGTATTCTCAATAGCGTAGTTTACCCGAGTAATAGGCGTGTAGATCGAATCAATTGGAATTACACCAATTGGTTGCTCTTCATGCTTATTTTTGTCTGATTGGACGTAACCGCGCCCTCTGCCCGCATGAATCCTCATATGAAGACGTGCATCTGGAGACAAGGTAGCGATGTGTAAGTCCGGGTTAAGGATTTCAACATCACTATCACCGCGGATATCAGCCGCTGTAATGTTACCTTCTCCTTCAGCATCAATTTCTAGCACTTTCTCCTCATCGGAGTGAATCTTCAACGATAAACCTTTGAGATTGAGGATAATTTCCGTAACATCCTCAAGCACGCCAGGAATCGTTGAAAATTCGTGCAAAACGCCATCGATTTGGACAGAGGTTACTGCTGCCCCCGGTAAGGAGGACAGTAAGATACGACGTAGTGAGTTTCCTAAGGTTGTACCGTAGCCACGCTCCAACGGTTCAATGATAAATCTACCATAAGCGCCATCTTCACTTAATGCTACAGTTTCTATTTTTGGCTTTTCAATTTCGATCATGAAATGTACCCTCCATTCAATACGTCGGTTCCCTCTGGATACTTCGTTGAAAATTTCATAGTATGCCTATCCTTCAAACCATTATTCACGATTTTGGAATAATTATACTACAAAGTGATCCTGAATTATACGCGACGACGTTTTGGAGGACGGCAGCCATTATGAGGAACCGGCGTCACGTCTTTAATCAGGTTTACTTCAAGACCTGCTGCTTGCAAAGAGCGGATTGCTGCTTCGCGGCCAGCGCCTGGACCTTTAACCATAACTTCAACAGTTTTCAAACCGTGCTCCATAGCTGCTTTAGCTGCTTTTTCAGCTGCCATTTGTGCTGCGAAAGGAGTGCTTTTACGGGAACCTTTGAATCCAAGGTTTCCTGAACTTGCCCAAGAAATTGCGTTACCATGCGGATCCGTGATCGTTACGATCGTGTTGTTAAATGTTGAACGGATGTGTGCTACACCGCTCTCAATATTTTTCCGGTCACGACGTTTCGTACGGACGACTTTTTTAGGTTTTGCCATTAGCTCTAACCCCCTTTATTATTTCTTCTTATTAGCTACTGTACGACGAGGACCTTTACGTGTACGAGCATTAGTTTTAGTACGTTGACCACGAACAGGAAGACCACGGCGGTGACGAAGACCACGGTAGGATCCGATTTCGATTAGACGTTTGATGTTTAGGGAAATTTCACGGCGAAGATCGCCTTCTACTTTAAGGGTTTTGTCAATTACATCACGGATTTTGCTCACTTCATCTTCAGTCAAGTCACGAACGCGAGTACTCGCATCGATACCTGTGGAAGCAATGATTTTCTGAGCAGTTGTAGTGCCGATACCGAAAATGTAAGTCAACGCGATTACAACTCGTTTGTCACGAGGTAAGTCAACTCCAGCTAAACGTGCCATCTACAGAATGCACCTCCTTTTAACCTTGTTTTTGTTTGTGCTTAGGATTTTCGCAAATTACCATTACATTGCCTTTACGGCGAATGACTTTACATTTTTCACAAATCGGTTTTACTGACGGTCTTACTTTCATTTTAAGCCCTCCTTTTTATCGTAAGCAACCATGTTGCGTTTTCGTTAGAAAACTTGCTTCGTAAGCATACGCCTTGAGAGAGTATTACTTCTAAGCCGAACATTTATTTGAAACGGTAGGTTATACGGCCTCTCGTCAAATCATAAGGCGATAATTCTACGGTAACCTTATCTCCAGGCAAAATGCGAATAAAATGCATTCTGATCTTTCCTGAAACATGGGCTAGGATTTTATGACCATTTTCCAATTCAACTTTAAACATTGCATTCGGAAGAGGTTCAATCACTGTACCTTCTACTTCAATTACATCTTCTTTGGCCACAGTCATTCTCCTTTCTCTTGTGCTTCAACTTGCATAAGTTCAACGAATTTGGCGATTGCAAAGCGCAATTTCCCATTAGTCACACGACCTGTTTCCCTAATGCTTGACGCTACTTCACTGCTAATCGTTTCTTGTAAATGAAGATGATTCAGGTTCTTCTTCTTCGGTTGATCGAATTTACGATGTACGCCGTCGGCAAGCCAGACAAAACGATGATCTTCAATCCCAATCACGACCGCATATTCTCCGGGATCTCTACCGCGAAGCACCTTTACGATTTGACCCACTTGCGGAATCTTACTATCCACTCAGTTCACCTACGATCTAGGCAAAGTTAGTATTTCATAACCAGCTGCCGTAATAGCAACCGTATGTTCGAAATGAGCACATAGGGTACGATCTGAAGTGACTACAGTCCAATCGTCTTCGAGTGTTTGGACAAATCTTTCGCCAACAACCACCATGGGTTCAATGGCTAGGACCATGCCTGGTTTGAGTCGAGGACCTTTGTCAGGAATACCATAGTTCGGAATTTGTGGTTCTTCGTGAAGATCCGTTCCAATACCATGACCGACATACTCTATAACCACGGAGAAGCCTGCGTCTTCAATACAAGTTTGGATTGCATGCGACAACGTGTAGAGTCTAGCATCCGGTTTAGCTTCTGCAATGCCTCGATAGAGTGACTCTTCTGTCACAGTCAACAAGCGCTGAGCTGTTTCAGAAATCTCACCGACAGGATATGTCCAAGCAGAATCTCCATGATAACCTTTATATTGAGCACCAATATCAATGCTGATAATGTCGCCCTCAACTAGCTTTCTTGGACCAGGAATACCATGAACTAATTCTTCGTTGACTGAAGCACAAATGCTCCCAGGAAAACCATTGTAACCTTTGAAAGATGGAATTGCTCCCTGACTGCGAATGAATCCCTCTGCGATCTGATCAAGTTCTTTCGTTGTAATGTTCGGACGAATCGCCCTTGCCAATAAGCGGTGCGTTTCGGCTACGATACGACCAGCTTCTCGCATTAGGTCTAGTTCAACCTCGGACTTACAAATGATCATTACGCTAGACCTCGTAGCAGTGAGCTAATTTGTTCGGTTACCGCATGAATGTCTTGTTCCCCGTTAACCTCACGCAATAATTCCCTCTTTTGGTAGTAATCCAGAAGCGGAGCCGTTTTGTTAATGTATTCATCCAAACGTGTTCCGACTTTCTCTTCCGTATCATCAGATCGTTGGTACAACTCACCGGAACATTTATCGCATACGCCTTCTTGCTGAGGTGGGTTGAAGATGACATGATACGTAGAACCACAGGATTTACAAATTCTTCGGCCAGTTAGTCGTGCTAACAGATAACTGCGATCAACAGCTAGATTGATTACGACCTCAATCTTCTTACCAAGTGAATCAACGATTTCAGACAATGCATCAGCTTGAGCTACCGTTCTAGGGAACCCATCTAGCAAAAATCCTTTATCGCAATCCGGTTGGGCAAGACGCTCTCTCACAATACCGTTCGTAATTTCATCAGGAACAAGAAGCCCCTTATCTACATATCCTTTAGCTTCAATACCCATTGGGGTACCTTGGCTCATTGCTGCGCGAAATGCATCGCCAGTTGAAATATGAGGAATTTGAAACTCAGAAACGATTTTCTCTGCTTGCGTACCTTTGCCTGCACCAGGAGGCCCCATAAATATTACGTTCACAATTAAAACCTCCCCATCGCACTCGGCATTACGAACAGCACAATAGGTGCCGATGTCGCAGAAACTTGCCCCATCAGTACCTATTAGCTATTTATTGATGAACCCTTTGTAATGACGCTTAATCAATTGGCTCTCGATTTGCTTCATTGTCTCAAGACCAACGCCTACTACGATAAGTAAAGATGTACCACCTATTTTAACCGAACTAGGCAATCCAGCAAGTCCTCCAAATAGCATTGGAAGAATAGAAATTGCTGAAAGGAACAAAGCTCCAGAAAGAGTAATTCTAGTCATTACGCGTGTCAGATAAGTCGACGTTGTTTTACCTGGTCTGATACCTGGTATGTATCCGCCGTTCTTCTTCATCTGATCAGCCATTTGAACTGGATTAATTTGTACGAAGGTGTAGAAGTAGGTGAAACCAATAATCAGCAGTACATACAGTACAATCGCTAATGGTGCAGTTTGGTTAATACTCAAGTTGTTAATAATCCATTCTGCGACTACATTCCCTCTCCAGTAGCTTGCAATGGTTGGAGGAAACATCAAAAGTGATAATGCGAAGATTACAGGGATAACACCAGCAGCATTCACTTTAAGTGGAATGTGTGTTGTTTGCCCACCATACATTTTACGACCAACTACTCGCTTAGCATATTGTACAGGTATCTTACGAACACCTTGTTGTACGAATATAACGCCAGCAATAATCAGGATAACAACTAAAGCAATAATGATCAGTTTCACAATGTTCAGGAACAGAGCTCCATCGGTTGCAAAGAGTGATTTGTAGATTTGTTGAATGCTTGTTGGAATCGCAGAAACGATACCAGCAAAGATGATAATGGAAATACCGTTACCAATCCCGTATTCCGTGATTTGCTCACCTAGCCACATCAAGAAAGCTGTACCAGCTGTCAACACGATAGCGATTAATGCGAAAGTTGTAAACCCAGCATCAATGACCAAACCACTGTATAAGCGATTAAAGCCAATTGAAAGACCGAAAGCTTGAATCAACCCTAGAACAATCGTACCGTAACGAGTCACCTGCGTCATTTTCTTTCTTCCGACATCTCCTTCTTTTGCCCACTGCGCAAAGCGCGGGATAACATCCATGGACAAAAGCTGAACAATGATCGAAGCCGTGATATAAGGCATAATTCCCATCGCGAAGATGGAGAATTGGAAGAGCGCACCGCCGGAGAACGTGTTAAGCAAACCAAAGACATCGCTCTGATTCGCTTGATCTTGAAGTTTCAGAACATCTGTATTAATGTTTGGAACCGGAATAAAGGCACCCAAACGGTAGACGATTAGCAAGATAAGCGTGAAGAGAATTCTTCTGCGTAAATCTTCTACTTTGAAGATGTTGGCTATGGTATTGAACATTAAATCACCTCGGTTTGACCGCCGGCAGCTTGGATTTTCTCAATCGCTGATTGAGAGAACTTATTCGCTTTAACGGTTAATTTTACTGTGATTTCACCGTTTCCTAAAATCTTAATGCCGTCTTTAGGAGCTTTAACAATACCAGTCTCCATTAATACTTCTGGAGTAACTTCAGTACCAGCTGCGAAATTGTTCAAGTCTTCAAGATTAACGATCGCGTACTCCGTACGGAAACGGTTCGTAAATCCACGCTTAGGTAAACGACGGTACAATGGGTTTTGTCCACCCTCAAATCCAGGACGAACGCCTCCACCGGAACGTGCGTTTTGACCTTTGTGTCCGCGAGTTGATGTTTTACCCATACCACTACTTGTTCCACGTCCAACACGCTTAGGTGATTTACGAGCGCCAGTAGCAGAACTTAGCTCATGTAACTTCATCGTTGCACACCTCCTCTAGATCTTAAATTCATAATTCTATGCTTCGATTTCTTTAACTTCTACCAAATGGCTTACTTGGTTAACCATTCCTCTGATTGCAGCATTATCTTGGTGAAGAACAGTTTGGTTAATCTTACGAAGACCAAGTGTTTTCACAGTAACGCGTTGCGTTTCAGGGCGGCCGATCAAGCTGCGTTTTAGGGTAACTTGTAATTGTTTAGCCATGTATACCCCTCCTAACCTAATAGCTCTTGAACAGTTTTACCACGAAGCTTTGCAACTTCTTCCGCTTTTTTCAAGCGGCTTAAGCCTTCAAGCGTAGCGTTAACCATGTTCATGGAGTTCGATGAACCTAGGGATTTTGTCAAGATATCGCCTACACCAGCAAGTTCAAGTACTGCACGAACTGGTCCGCCTGCGATAACTCCTGTACCTTGGGATGCTGGTTTCAATAGAACGCGTCCCGCGCCAAATTTACCAGTAACAAGGTGAGGAATCGAAGTGCCTACGATAGGAACATGAATCAAGTTCTTTTTCGCATCTTCAATACCTTTACGGATTGCATCTGGAACTTCGGAAGCTTTACCGATTCCTGCACCAACCCAGCCATTGCCATCGCCAACGACAACAAGTGCGCTGAAGCTGAAACGACGTCCGCCTTTTACTACTTTAGCTACGCGATTAATATTTACGACTTTTTCTGTTAGCTCTAAAGTATTAGGATCTACACGCAAGTCTTTTACCTCCTTATTAATGTATTTCTAGAATTCAAGACCAGCTTCACGAGCTGCGTCAGCCAATGCTTGAACACGTCCATGATAAAGGTATCCACCGCGGTCAAAAACCACTTTGTCTAAACCTTTTTCTTTCGCACGTGCTGCGATTAATGCGCCAACTTTACGAGCAGCTTCAACGTTACCACCGTTACCAATTTCACTTTTAAGCTCTTTATCTTGAGTCGAAGCTGCAACGATTGTTACACCAGTTGTATCATCGATTAATTGAGCATACATATGTTTGGATGAACGGAAGATGTTCAAACGTGGGCGAAGAGTTGTTCCTTCAATTTTCTTACGAACACGAAGGTGTCTTTTCAGACGAGCTTTATTTTTATCGCTTTTAGTAATCATCTATACTTACACTCCTTTCATCATCTTATGATGCGAGGCTTATGCTTACGTAGCAAGTTTTCATTAGAAAACTCTTAGCTATTACCCGCGATCTTTCGATCTTATTTCTTCTTACCAGCTTTACCTTCTTTACGAAGAATACGTTCGCCTTCATACTTGATACCTTTACCTTTATACGGCTCTGGTTCACGTACGGAACGAACTTTTGCTGCCATTGCGCCAACTAGCTCTTTATCAATACCTTTAACGATGATTTTCGTGTTCGTTGGAACATCGAACTCAATACCGTTTTCAGGGTTGATTTCAACTGGATGGGAGTACCCAACGTTAAGAACCAATTTGTCACCGCTTTTGTTTGCACGGTAACCAACGCCTACTAGATCCAAAGATTTCGTGAAACCTTCCGTAACACCACTTACCATGTTGGCAACAACACTACGTGTTGTACCATGCAGGGAACGGTGGAGTTTGTTATCGGAAGGACGCTCAACGGAAATCTCGTTCTCTAGAACATTAACTTTCATATCAGTATGAAGTACACGGGACAAGGAACCTTTAGGTCCACTAACCGTGATTTGAGTATTGTCTAGTGTTACATTTACACCACTTGGAATGGTGATTGGCTTACGACCAATACGAGACATGTTTGCACCTCCATTCAATTACAATTGTATTACCAAACGTAGCAGATAACCTCTCCGCCAGCTTTGGATTGACGAGCATCTTTATCCGTCATAACTCCTTGAGACGTGGAGATGATGGCAATCCCTAATCCGCCCAGAACACGAGGGACTTCTTGTGATTTAGTATAAACGCGTAGACCTGGTTTAGAAATTCTTTTCAAACCAGAGATAACACGCTCATTGTTTGAACCATATTTCAGGAACAAACGAATGATACCTTGTTTGCTATCTTGAACGTACTCAGCATCACGGATAAATCCTTCTTTTTTGAGGATTTCAGCGATTTCCCTCTTCACTTTTGAAGCTGGGATTTCAACTGTTTCATGACGTACGATGTTCGCATTACGAATGCGTGTTAGCATATCTGCAATTGGATCTGACATGACCATTTTGTGTAAACCTCCTTCCCGAAAATAGGGTGATTACCAGCTTGCTTTTTTCACGCCTGGAATCTGACCTTTGTGTGCTAATTCGCGGAAACAAATCCGACAAATTTTGAACTTGCGAAGCACTGAATGCGGACGTCCGCAGCGCTCACAACGTGTGTATGCTTGCACTTTAAACTTCGGGGTACGTTGCTGTTTGACTTTCATCGAAGTTTTTGCCACTTAATATAACACCTCCTGATAGGTACAACTGGTAACCTATTTTACGAAAGGCGCTCCGAGTTGTGTTAAAAGCTCGCGAGCTTCCTCGTCGGACTTAGCCGTCGTTACGATAACAATATCCATACCACGAACTTTATCGATTTTATCATACTCAATTTCAGGGAAAATGAGTTGTTCTTTCAAACCAAGCGTGTAGTTACCGCGACCATCAAATGCTTTGTTGGAAATACCGCGGAAGTCACGTACACGTGGAAGTGATACGTTAAATAATTTGTCCAAGAAGTGGTACATGCGCTCGCCGCGAAGAGTTACTTTCGCACCAATCGGCATGTTTTCACGAAGTTTGAAACCCGCGATCGCTTTTTTGGATTTAGTTACAACTGGCTTTTGACCAGAGATCTTTTGAAGATCTTCTACTGCAGTATCAAGCACTTTGGAGTTTGAAACAGCTTCACCAACACCCATGTTGATTACAACTTTCTCAATTTTCGGTACTTGCATAACTGTAGTGTAGTTGAACTTTTGAATTAATGCTGGTGTAATCTCATTCAAGTAACGATCTTTCAATCTTACTGCCATGACTTAGTTTCCTCCTTTCCATACATGTGTGTATTAGTCGATAACTTCGCCGGATTTTTTCGCGATACGAACTTTCGTTCCGTTATCTAATACTTTGTATCCTACGCGAGTAGGTTTGCCGCTCTTAGGATCAATTAGCATCACGTTAGAAACGTGGATCGCAGCTTCTTGATTCAAGATACCGCCTTGTGGGTTAAGTTGGGATGGTTTCGCATGTTTCTTAACCATGTTTACACCTTCAACAAGAACACGATTTTGACGAGGGTAAGCAGCGATAACACGGCCTTTCTTACCTTTGTCTTTGCCAGTGATAACGAAAACAGTATCGTCTTTTTTCACGTGCAATTTATTGTTATGAGATTCTAGTCTCTTTTTAAGTCTTGGCATTAGCTTCTACACCTCCTGGGGTTCTCCACAATGGAAAACAACATCGTAACACGTCTTAGATAACTTCTGGAGCCAAGGATACGATCTTCATGAAGTCTCTATCGCGAAGTTCGCGAGCAACTGGTCCGAAGATACGAGTACCACGTGGGCTTTTATCTTCTTTCACGATAACAGCTGCATTCTCATCAAATGAGATATATGAACCGTCTTTACGGCGAGCACCGCTCTTCGTACGAACGATAACTGCTTTAACAACGTCACCTTTTTTGACAACGCCACCTGGTGTTGCTTCTTTTACTGAACATACGATCAAATCACCAATGTGACCAACGCGACGACCAGTACCACCCAAAACGCGGATACACATTAATTGTTTCGCACCTGAGTTGTCAGCGACAGCCAAACGAGTAAATGGTTGAATCATCGTATTCCCTCCTTTCGGGGTTCATATCTAGAATATTAGATAACAACTGCCACTTCAAGAATCTCAACCAGTCTCCAACTTTTATCTTTGGACAAAGGTCTAGTTTCACTGATTTTCACAGTGTCACCAATCTTAGCTTGGTTGTTTTCATCATGTGCTTTGAATTTTTTTGTAGATTTAATTCGTTTGTGGTAGAGTTCATGTTTTTTGTAAGTTTCAACAGCAACAACAATGGTTTTATCCATTTTATCGCTGACAACCTTACCGATCAGAACTTTACGATCGTTACGTTCAGTCATCTAAGGAACACTCCCTTCTAGATTTGGTTACCCAATACCCAGTTCTCTTTCACGCAAAATAGTCTTGGCACGAGCGATCTCTTTACGCAAATCACGAATCTGAGTCGGGTTGTCCAATTGACCAGTAGCTAGTTGAAAACGGAGGTTAAAGAGTTCTTCTTTAAAACCATTAACTTTTTGCTCGATTTCAGCAGTGGTTAAGTTCCGGAATTCACTACCCTTCATTTGCTTCACCGCCTACTTCTTCTCTTTTCACGAACTTCGTTTTGATTGGAAGCTTGTGAGCTGCAAGACGCATTGCTTCGCGAGCAACCTCTTCGCTTACACCAGCTAGTTCAAACAAAATTTTGCCCGGTTTTACTACGGCAACCCATTTTTCCACGCTACCTTTACCACTACCCATACGAACTTCAAGCGGCTTTTGTGTAACTGGTTTAGCTGGGAAAATTTTAATCCATACTTTACCGCCACGTTTGATGTAACGTGTCATGGCAATACGTGCTGCTTCGATTTGACGGTTGGAAACCCAAGCCGGTTCTACCGCTTGCAGACCATATTCGCCAAAAGCAACTTCCGTTCCGCCTTTAGCGCGACCTTTCATGTTACCGCGGTGTTCTTTACGGTGTTTTACACGTTTAGGTACTAACATGATTTAATTTCCTCCTTCCGGCTGAGCCTTTTTCTTAGCTGTCGGAAGCACTTCTCCACGATAAATCCATACTTTTACACCAATACGTCCATAAGTAGTGGCTGCTTCAGCCGTACCATAGTCAATATCCGCACGAAGTGTATGAAGTGGAACAGTTCCTTCGCTATATCCTTCCGTACGAGCAATCTCAGCACCGCCAAGACGTCCGCTAGTTGCAACTTTGATACCTTTTGCTCCGGATCTCATAGTTCTTTGCATTGCTTGCTTCATAGCACGACGGAAAGATACGCGACGCTCTAATTGAAGTGCAACTGCTTCAGCTACTAGAATAGCATCAAGATCAGGGTGTTTGATTTCAGAAATGTTGATATGAACTTTTTTGTTCGACATTGCTGCGATGTAGTTACGAATAACTTCAACTTCAGCTCCGCCTTTACCAATAACCATTCCTGGTTTAGCAGTATGAATCGTTACGTTAACACGGTTAGCCGCGCGCTCGATATCGATATGGGAAACTGCAGAATCTTTAAGTTTATTCTTTAAGTATTCGCGGATTTTGACGTCTTCAAGCAGCAGAGTTCCGAAATCTTTTTCTGCGAACCATTTGGACTCCCAATCACGAATGACACCAATTCTAAAGCCTATCGGGTGTACTTTCTGACCCACACGTTACCCCTCCTTATTTTTCAGATACCACGATTGTAATGTGGCTGGTACGTTTTTTGATCGCGCTAGCGCGGCCCATTGCACGTTGTTGGAATCTTTTCATTGTTGGCCCTTGATTTACGAAAGTCTCGGAAACAACAAGTTTATTTGGATCTAATGAATAGTTATGCTCTGCATTGGCAATTGCGGAATTCAATAGTTTCTCCAGAATTGGAGAAGCTGCTTTTGGTGTATGACGCAAAATTGCGATCGCTTCACCTACCGCTTTTCCCCGAATCAAGTCAACAACTAGCTTTGCTTTACGAGGAGCAATCCGAGCGTGGTTCAATATTGCTTTAGCTTGCATGGTAGTACCTCCTCTCGGTTAAAAATGAATTAACGTTTTCCGGTTTTCTTATCGTCATCGTGACCTTTATACGTACGTGTTGGAGCAAATTCACCAAGCTTATGCCCAACCATATCTTCCGTTACATATACTGGCACGTGTTTTCTTCCGTCATATACTCCGAAAGTGTGACCAACGAATTGCGGGTAAATTGTAGAACGACGGGACCACGTTTTGACAACTAATTTCTTGCCAGAAGTGTTTAAGTCTTCTACTTTTTTCAGTAAGTGACCATCAATAAATGGACCCTTCTTTAAGCTGCGACCCATGGGTGTTCCTCCCTTCCTTGAACCTCAAGAGAATGTCTATATCCTAGATTACTTCGTACGGCGACGTACAATGTATTTATCGGATGCTTTACCTTTTTTACGAGTTTTGAAACCAAGCGTCGGTTTACCCCATGGAGACATAGGTGATTTACGTCCGATTGGTGCGCGTCCTTCACCACCACCGTGTGGGTGATCATTCGGGTTCATAACAACCCCACGAACTTGAGGACGATTGCCTTTCCAACGATTACGTCCTGCTTTACCGATTTTCACTAGTTCGTGATCTTCGTTACCAACAGAACCGATTGTTGCGCGGCAAACTTTTAGTACTTTACGAACTTCACCGGATGAAAGGCGAATTGTAACGTATGATTCTTCTTTACCAAGCAATTGAGCTTCAGTACCAGCTGCGCGCACAAGTTGTGCACCTTTACCAGGTTTCAACTCAATGTTGTGGATAACTGTACCAACTGGAATGTTTTCCAATGGAAGAGCGTTACCTACTTTGATATCTGCTTGAGGTCCAGAAACGATACGATCATCCACTTTAAGACCTTTAGGAGCGATGATGTATTTTTTCTCTCCATCAGCATAATGAATCAATGCGATGTTCGCGGAACGGTTAGGATCGTACTCAACTGTAGCAACGCGTCCTGGTATTCCATCTTTAGTACGTTTGAAATCGATAATACGGTATTTACGCTTGTGTCCACCACCATGGTGACGAACCGTAATTTTACCTTGGTTGTTACGACCAGCATGCTTGAACAAAGGAGCAAGCAATGATTTCTCGGGTGTTGATGTTGTGATTTCTTCAAATGTAGAAACCGACATCGCACGACGAGCTGGTGAGGTTGGTTTGTATTTTTTAATTGGCACTCTGTTTCCTCCTTACTTCAAGAAATGGGTTATACCGTTTCGAAGAATTCCAATTCTTTGCTCTCAGCGCTTAGGGACACGATAGCTTTCTTCCAGATGGAAGTGTAACCAGAGTGTTTGCCATAACGTTTAGGCTTAGCTGGCATTCTGAGTGTGTTTACATTTGTAACTTTCACTTTGAAGATTGCTTCGATAGCTTGTTTAATTTCTGTTTTGTTAGCGCGAAGATCCACTTCGAAAACATACTTTTTGTTAGCCATTAGGTCGCTTGTACGCTCAGTGATGATCGGGCGCTTGATAATGTCGCGTGGATTTTTCATTGTGCAAGCACCTCCTCAACTTTCTGTACAGCCTCTTGCGTTAAGATCAATTTGTCATAAAGCATGACATCAAGAACGTTAACTCCATCAGCAGCAACAAATTTTACACCTGGGATATTACGAGCAGATAACGCTACATTGGAGTCGTTAGGTACGCCTACAACTAGTACTTTTGTATCTACTTTCAGGTTGTTCAAAATAGCAACGAATTCTTTCGTTTTCGGAGCATTCAATTGAAGTTGATCCAGAACGATCAAGTTGTTATCGATAAGTTTCGAGGACAAAGCGGATTTGATCGCTAAGCGACGAACTTTTCTTGGCAATTTGAAACCATAGCTACGAGGAGTTGGTCCGAATACGGTACCGCCGCCTTTCCACTGTGGAGCACGAATACTACCTTGACGCGCACGACCTGTACCTTTTTGTTTCCAAGGTTTACGACCACCGCCGCGAACTTCTGAACGACCTTTTGTTTTGTGAGTTCCTTGACGCACAGCTGCTTGTTGTAAAAGAACAGCTTCGTGAATCGCATGAACGTGAGGCTCAATTCCGAAAACAACGTCAGACAGTTCAATTTCTCCTACCTGAGCACCTGTTACATTATATAAAGCTACTTTTGGCATCTGTCTTCCTCCTTTCTTACTTTTTCACAGCAGACTTCACGCTAACGTAGCTGTTTTTAGGACCCGGAATGGAACCTTTAACTAGCAATACATTACGCTCAGCATCTACTTTAATGATTTGAAGATTTTGCAATGTTACCGTTTCGTTACCCATATGTCCTGGCAATTTCTTACCTTTAGGAACGCGGTTTGCTTGAATGGAACCCATCGAACCTGGTCCGCGGTGATAACGTGATCCGTGTGCCATTGGCCCAGTGGATTGGTTATGTCTTTTGATGTTACCTTGGAAACCTTTACCTTTGGAAGTACCCGTTACATCAACGAATTCGCCCTCTGCGAACAGATCCGCCTTCAGTTCTTGACCAACTTCATAGTCACCCAACTGAATGCCACGAATTTCTTTAACGTAGCGCTTAGGCGTTGCCCCTGCTTTTTTCGCATGGCCAAGCTCTGGTTTAATGATACGGCTAGCTTTTACATCATCAAAACCGATTTGGATCGACTCATAACCATCGTTATCCACATCTTTCTTTTGCAGTACCACACATGGTCCTGCTTGAATGACAGTTACCGGAACAACATTACCCTCCGGAGTAAACAACTGTGTCATCCCAAGTTTTTTCCCTAAGATACCTTTCATCGTTGACACCTCATTTCCTTCCATTGTTAACTCTATAGTTTTTTTACAGTTTGATCTCGATGTCAACGCCAGACGGTAAGTCTAGACGCATTAGAGCATCAACTGTTTGTGGTGTTGGATTCACAATATCGATTAGACGCTTATGCGTACGCATTTCGAATTGCTCACGCGAATCCTTGTACTTGTGCACCGCACGAAGAATCGTGATGATTTGCTTCTCTGTCGGAAGCGGAATCGGACCGGATACACCTGCACCGGAACGCTTGGCAGTTTCCACGATTTTCTCAGCTGATTGATCAATAATTCTGTGATCATAAGCCTTCAAACGGATACGAATTTTTTGCTTTGCCATTTAAAAGTCCCTCCTTCTATCGCCCAATTTATTATCGGACATACTCCGCGAAAATTCTCCAACAGCCATCCCCATGGCAAAGGGGCCTGGTGTGTCGGCAACCTTTCGCATCATCGCAACGTCACAGACCAACGTTTAATATTATATAAAATTATAAAACGAAAAGCAAGTGAAATTTTAGGCATATACACATATTTATTTACACGTGATTTTCTCTTCTATATTAATAACAATCCGCTGTCGTTTTCTGAATCCGTTTCTACATTATAATAAAAGATTATTATTAAAACCACTGCATTCTGTTTCCAATCGATCTTAGCAGTAGAGCTTCATTATCTTAGCCGCGGTTATCCTATAAACGAAAAAACATCCACCGATAAATCGATGGATGTTTCGATCTCTCAAAGAGAGATTATTTTTGAATTGTAGCAACCGCGCCCGCACCAACTGTACGTCCGCCTTCGCGAATCGCGAAACGTGTTCCTTCTTCGATTGCGATTGGGTTGATTAGTTCTACAGTAACTGTGATGTTATCACCTGGCATAACCATCTCAGTTCCTTCTGGAAGGGAGATGATACCCGTTACGTCAGTTGTACGGAAGTAGAACTGTGGACGGTAACCAGTGAAGAAAGGCTTATGACGGCCACCCTCTTCTTTAGTTAGAACGTAGATTTGTGCTGTAAAGTTTGTGTGTGGTTTAACTGAACCTGGTTTCGCAAGAACTTGTCCACGCTCGATATCTTTACGATCAACACCACGAAGCAATGCCCCAATGTTATCACCAGCTTGAGCGGAATCAAGCAATTTACGGAACATCTCTACACCAGTTACGATGCATTTACGAGTTTCTTCAGCGATACCAACGATTTCAACTTCTTCTTGTACTTTAACAGTACCACGCTCAACACGACCAGTTGCAACTGTTCCACGACCAGTGATTGAGAATACATCCTCAACTGGCATAAGGAAAGGTTTGTCTGTTTGACGCTCAGGAGTTGGGATGTAAGTATCAACTTGCTCGAACAACTCGATGATTTTGTCAGCCCAAGGACCATCTGGGTTTTGAAGAGCTTCACGAGCTGCTCCACGGATGATTGGAGTATCATCGCCTGGGAACTCATATTCGTTAAGAAGGTCGCGAACTTCCATCTCAACCAATTCAAGCAACTCTTCGTCTTCAACCATGTCACATTTGTTAAGGAATACCACGATGTATGGTACGCCTACTTGACGGGAAAGAAGAATGTGCTCACGCGTTTGTGGCATAGGGCCATCAGCTGCGGAAACAACTAGGATAGCGCCGTCCATTTGAGCAGCACCAGTGATCATGTTTTTAACATAGTCAGCATGTCCTGGGCAGTCTACGTGTGCGTAGTGACGGTTAGGAGTTTCGTACTCAACGTGAGCTGTGGAGATTGTGATACCGCGCTCGCGCTCTTCTGGTGCTTTATCGATTTGGTCGAATGCTACTGCAGCTCCACCGTATCTTTTGGACAGTACAGTTGTGATTGCAGCTGTCAAAGTAGTTTTACCATGGTCGACGTGACCGATAGTACCGATGTTAACATGCGGTTTGTTACGTTCAAATTTAGCCTTTGCCATTTTAAACGATTCCTCCTTAGAGTGACTATTAGTTTTATATTAAGCGCCTTTGCCTTTTGCAATAATTTCTTCTGCAATGGACTTAGGTACTTCTTCATAATGTGAAAGTTCCATGGAGTAAACACCACGGCCTTGTGTTCTTGAACGAAGTGTTGTGGAATATCCAAACATTTCGGACAAAGGCACCTTAGCACGGATGATTTGCGCGCCATGACGGTTATCCATACCTTCGATACGTCCACGACGGGAGTTAAGGTCACCCATAACATCGCCCATGTACTCTTCTGGCACAGTAACTTCAACCTTCATGATTGGCTCAAGAAGAACCGGTTTACATTTTTCTTTTGCAGCTTTAAGTGCCATGGAACCCGCGATTTTGAACGCCATTTCATTGGAGTCAACATCATGGTACGATCCATCAACAACTGTAGCTTTGATATCCACAAGCGGGAATCCTGCGATTACACCGTTTTTCATGGATTCTTCGATACCAGCTTGAATAGGTGCGATGTACTCTCTTGGAATAGATCCGCCCACTACTTTGCTTTCGAAAATGAAACCTGTGCCAGCTTCTTGAGGTTCGAACTCAACCCAACAATGTCCGTATTGACCACGACCACCGGATTGACGAACGAATTTACCTTCAACTTTAGCTGCCGCGCGGAATGTTTCACGATAAGCAACTTGTGGTTTACCTACATTGGTTTCTACTTTGAACTCGCGAAGCATACGGTCAACTAGGATCTCAAGGTGAAGCTCACCCATACCTGCGATGATCGTTTGTCCTGTTTCTTCGTCTGTGGAAGCACGGAAAGTAGGATCCTCTTCAGCAAGCTTTTGCAATGCGATACCCATTTTATCTTGATCGGCTTTCGTCTTCGGTTCAACAGCAAGCTGGATAACCGGTTCAGGGAAGACCATTTTCTCAAGAATAACTGGGTTTTTCTCATCACAAAGTGTATCACCAGTCGTTGTATCTTTCAATCCAACGGCAGCGGCAATGTCACCAGCGTAAACAATGCTGATCTCTTGACGGCTGTTCGCATGCATTTGCAGGATACGACCAACGCGCTCACGTTTGCCTTTTGTCGCGTTAGAGACATAGGAACCGGAGTTCAAGGTACCAGAGTAAACACGGAAGAACGTAAGACGACCAACGAAAGGATCTGTCATGATTTTGAAAGCAAGCGCTGAGAACGGTTGATCATCAGCAGACTTACGAACCACTTCAGTACCATCGTCAAGTACACCTTTAATATCAGGTACATCAAGTGGTGATGGCAGGTAGTTAATTACCGCATCCAACATCAATTGTACACCTTTGTTTCTGTAAGAAGACCCTACGATAACTGGGAAGATTTTCACTTCGCAGACACCTTTACGTAGAGCTGCTTTGATCTCGTCAACAGTGATTTCTTCGCCTTCGAGATATTTCATTGTAAGCTCTTCATCAAGCTCAGCAACTTTCTCGATTAGTTCCAAACGAAGTTCTGCAACTTGATCTTTGAACTCAGCAGGAATTTCGATTTTCTCGATGTCCTTACCAAGATCGTCTTTGTACATATACGCAACTTCATCAACCAAATCGATGATTCCTTTGAAATCACTCTCAGCACCGATTGGAAGTTGAATAGCTACAGCATTTGCACCAAGTTTTTGACGCATGGACTCAACAACTTGCAGGAAGTCTGCACCGATGATGTCCATTTTGTTTACGTAAGCAATACGTGGAACGTTGTATTTATCAGCTTGTCTCCAAACTGTTTCGGATTGAGGTTCAACGCCCTCTTTCGCGCTAAATACACCAACTGCTCCATCTAACACACGAAGGGAACGCTCTACCTCAACGGTAAAGTCAACGTGCCCTGGGGTATCAATAATATTGATGCGGTGACCTTCCCATTGCGCAGTTGTAGCGGCGGAAGTAATCGTGATTCCGCGCTCTTGCTCCTGCTCCATCCAGTCCATCGTAGCTGCACCTTCGTGCACTTCTCCGATTTTGTGAACTTTACCAGTGTAGTACAAGATACGCTCTGTTGTAGTCGTTTTACCAGCATCGATATGAGCCATGATCCCGATATTACGTGTGTTTTTTAAGGAGAACTCTCTAGCCATAGGTCGTTATGTCTCCTTTCTGTTAATTGTATTTGAATTCTACCAACGGTAGTGAGCGAAAGCTTTGTTAGCTTCAGCCATTTTGTGTGTATCTTCACGTTTCTTAACGGAAGAACCTGTGCTATTGCTAGCATCGATAATTTCATAAGCCAATCTTTCTTCCATCGTCTTCTCACCGCGAAGACGGGAATAGTTAACCAACCAACGCAAACCTAATGTCGAACGACGATCAGGTCTAACTTCGATAGGTACTTGATAGTTTGCTCCACCAACACGGCGAGCTTTAACTTCTAGTACTGGCATAATGTTTTTGATAGCAGCTTCAAACACTTCCATCGGCTCTTTACCTGTACGATCTTTCACGAGGTTAAAAGCGTTGTATAGAATCGTTTGTGCTACCCCTCTTTTTCCATCAACCATAATACGGTTGATAAGACGAGTAACTAGTTTGCTATTATAAATAGGATCTGGCAATACGTCTCTGCGAGTAACTGGACCTTTACGAGGCATAGTTATCCCCCTTTCTTATAAGAATCATCCCTGATTATTATCTCTTATTTTTTAACTTTCGGACGTTTCGTACCGTATTTGGAACGGGATTGCTTACGGTTGTTAACACCGGAAGTATCTAGAGCTCCACGAACGATGTGATAACGTACCCCTGGAAGATCTTTAATTCTACCACCACGGATCAATACAACACTGTGTTCTTGCAGGTTGTGACCGATACCTGGGATATAAGCTGTCACCTCTACGCGGTTCGTTAAACGAACACGTGCGTATTTACGAAGTGCGGAGTTAGGCTTCTTAGGAGTCATAGTACCCACACGCGTGCAGACACCACGTTTTTGAGGAGCGCTCAAATCCGTTGCTTCTCTTTTCAAAGCGTTAAAACCTTTTTGTAAAGCTGGTGATTTGGACTTATCCACCTTCGCTTGACGACCTTTACGTACTAGTTGGTTAATTGTTGGCATATCGCCACCTCCTCCCTACATTCATAACATGATGTGCTTCTTGCAAGCCCACAGATCCAGGCGAGTCATAAATGAGCAAAGAGAAAGTCTTTGTTATGGAGAGCTGTCAAAGTCACGAAAACTTACACAAACTTCTTCCACTAACAAAAACGCCTTTAGCACTTATTCATTTACAACAGCTGCTACCGCAGCTCCAACTTCAATTCCACATGCTTTACCTAGCATCTTCATAGAATCTACGTAGGTTACAGGCACACCCATCTGCGTACAGAGAGCTACCAGATTTATCGTCAATCGCGGATCTGCATCTTTAGAAACAAAAACTTCTATCGCCTTACCTTGCTCGACTGTTTTTGTAACCTTCTTCGTGCCTACACATCTATTCTTCGCCTGTTTGACTATTTCATAAGACATTAGGCACCCCCTTCAAAGAAAGGAAAGAATATCGACTTAGGCACACTTCGATATATTATCATTTTGATTCGGTAGTGTCAAGGGTTAGTTTAAGTAATTCTACTATGCAGATGACCTTTGCTTTTAAACAAAAAGAGATAGCGCACCCCTAATCAAGTGGCTACCTCTTTCTTTATAGTTAATTACTCAACAGCAACTGTTTCTTTTTCCAAATCTTCATCCAAAACGACAACCTCATTCGGGTTCGTGATTCGAATATTACGGTATCTTGGCATACCTGTTCCCGCAGGGATCAGTTTACCGATGATAACATTCTCTTTCAAACCTAACAATTGGTCGACTTTCCCCTTAATCGCTGCATCTGTCAAGACACGTGTAGTCTCTTGGAAAGACGCCGCTGATAAGAAGGAATCCGTTTCAAGGGAAGCTTTGGTAATACCGAGCAAGATTGGACGAGCAACCGCAGGCTCTGTGCCAGCGAACAAAGCAACTTTATTAGCTGCTTCATACTCATGAATATCAACGAATGAACCAGGTAGAAGCGTTGTATCACCCGCGTCTACGATGCGGATTTTCCGTAGCATTTGACGAACCATAACTTCAATATGTTTATCGTTAATTTCTACCCCTTGGTTACGATATACACGTTGTACTTCTTGAAGAATATAGTTCTGAACGCCGCGAATTCCTTTGATGCGAAGCATTTCTTTCGGATCGATAGATCCGTCCGTTAGCTCGTCACCAGCTTCAACTTGTTGATTCAACGAAACACGCACACGAGATCCGTAAGGAACTGCATATACTTTGGATTCCGCTTCACCTTGAACTTCGATTTCACGACGATCCTTAGCTTCACGAATTTCCTTAACGACACCGTCGATTTCGGAAATAATCGCTTGACCTTTCGGATTACGTGCTTCAAAGAGCTCTTGAATACGTGGCAAACCTTGTGTAATATCGTCTCCGGCAACACCACCGGTATGGAACGTACGCATCGTCAACTGTGTTCCTGGCTCACCAATGGATTGCGCGGCAATAATACCAACTGCCTCACCAACCTCAACGAATTGACCAGTAGCCAAGTTACGACCATAACATTTCTTACAAACACCATGATTGGTGCGGCAGCTAAGTACAGAACGAATTTGAAGTTTCTCGATACCTGCTTCAATAATACGATCTGCAATACCAGATTCAATAAGCTCATTACGTTGTACAATCACTTCACCTGTTTGTGGATGACGAAGCGTTTCATAGGCGTAGCGTCCTTCAATACGATCGTAAAGATCCTCAATAACCTCTTTACCGTCTTGAATTTTGCTAACCATAAAGCCTTTATCAGTTCCACAATCATCTTCACGAACGATAACATCTTGTGCTACGTCAACTAGACGACGAGTCAAGTAACCTGAATCCGCTGTACGAAGTGCTGTATCGGCAAGACCTTTACGCGCTCCGTGTGTGGAAATAAAGTATTCTAAGATTGTCAGACCTTCACGGAAATTCGATTTAATCGGCAACTCCATAATTTTACCCGATGGATTCGCCATCAAACCACGCATACCGCCAAGCTGTGTAATCTGGGATTTGTTACCCCGTGCCTTGGATTCAACCATCATGGAAATAGAGTTGTATTTATCTAGGGATTTCATCAAAATCTCAGTGATTTCATCCTTCGCCTTACTCCAGATCGCAATAACGCGGTCGTAACGCTCTTCATCCGTAATCAAACCACGACGGTATTGGTTCGTAACTACACGTACTTTCTCTTCACATTCCTTAAGGATTGCTACTTTTTCGGTTGGAACTACAACGTCAGAGACAGCTACAGTAATACCGGCTTTTGTTGAATACGTGAATCCAAGCTCTTTAATTTTATCAAGAATCATCGATGTTTGCGTTGTGTGGTACTTACGGAAGCACTCAGCAATAATCGATCCTAAATATTCTTTACCTACCGCTTTGTTCTCATCACGTTCCAACATGATTGCTTTCAGATCTGCACCTTTTTCAAATACGAAATGTGCATCTGGAATACCATTCAAGAGGTTCGTTTTGGTCGGCTCATTGATGAATGGGAAATCAGCTGGATAAATTTCGTTCATAATGATTTTACCGATCGTTGTGATCAACATAGCGTTTTGTTGCTTCTCTGTGAAACTTGTTTTGTTCAATGCTTTTGCAGGGATAGCTACACGTGCGTGTAGTGCCATTTTGCCCGATTGGTAGGAAGAAACTGCTTCATGAACGGTTCTAATGATAGAACCAGCACCTTTAGCAAATTTGTTATCCGTCGTTAAGTAGAAACTTCCCAGAACCATATCCTGTGAAGGTGTAACAACCGGTTTACCGTCTTTCGGATTCAAAATGTTACCCGATGCTAACATGAGCAAGCGAGCTTCAGCTTGTGCTTCTGAGGACAATGGAACGTGAACGGCCATTTGGTCACCGTCGAAGTCAGCGTTGTAAGCTGTACAAACAAGCGGGTGAAGTTTAATAGCGCGGCCTTCAACCAGAATCGGTTCAAAAGCTTGAATACCCAATCTATGCAACGTAGGTGCACGGTTCAGAAGAACCGGATGCTCCTTAATAACTTCTTCAAGAACGTCCCAAACATCTGGACTTACGCGCTCAACTTTACGCTTCGCACTCTTGATGTTATGAGCCAAACCTTTATTCACAAGCTCTTTCATAACGAAAGGCTTAAACAATTCAAGCGCCATTTCCTTCGGAAGACCACATTGGTACATCTTCAGGTTAGGTCCTACAACGATAACGGAACGACCAGAGTAGTCAACACGTTTACCGAGCAAGTTTTGACGGAAACGACCTTGTTTACCTTTCAGCATATGGCTGAGAGATTTCAAAGGACGGTTACCCGGACCTGTTACTGGACGGCCGCGACGACCGTTATCGATCAATGCATCAACCGCTTCTTGAAGCATCCGTTTCTCATTTTGAACAATGATATCCGGTGCGCCTAGGTCGAGCAATCTCTTTAGACGGTTGTTACGGTTGATAACACGGCGATAGAGATCATTCAAATCGGATGTCGCAAAACGACCACCGTCAAGCTGTACCATCGGGCGAAGCTCAGGAGGGATAACTGGCAGTACATCCAGTACCATCCAACCAGGCAAGTTCTTCGAGTTACGGAATGCTTCCATAACTTCCAGACGCTTAATCGCACGATTACGACGTTGACCTTGTGCTGTTTTGAGTTCTTCTTTGAGTGTGTCTACTTCGCGTTCGATATCAATATCGATAAGCAACTTTTTGACAGCTTCCGCACCCATGCCTGCTTGGAAAGCATAGCCGTATTTCTCACGATAGCTACGGTATTCTTTCTCAGACAATAGTTGCTTCTTCTCAAGAGGCGTATCACCTGGATCCGTTACTACGTAGGATGCGAAGTAGATAATTTCTTCCAACGATCTTGGAGACATATCTAGTGCAAGACCCATACGGCTAGGAATCCCTTTGAAGTACCAAATGTGTGACACAGGAGCAGCAAGTTCAATGTGCCCCATGCGTTCACGACGTACTTTTTGACGGGTTACTTCAACGCCACAACGGTCACAAACAACGCCTTTATAACGAACACGTTTGTACTTACCGCAATGACATTCCCAATCTTTCGTAGGTCCGAAGATCTTTTCACAGAAAAGACCTTCTTTCTCAGGTTTTAAGGTTCTGTAGTTAATCGTTTCCGGCTTCTTTACTTCCCCACGGGACCAAGAGCGAATTTTATCGGGTGATGCCAAGCCGATTTTCATAAACTCGAAGTTGTTAACGTCCATCAAGGAGCAACCCTCCTTTAAGAAATTTAAACCCACTTTACAGTGAATCGTTCTCGTTCTATTGCAGTATTACTATTCGTTGACCCCAAGCTCGGAGCCCTCAATGTTTAGGTTTAATTTATCGCTCGTCACTTCGTCGTCGTCATCAGCTTCGCGCATTTCGATCTCTTCTTCGTCGCCAGACAGGATCTTAACATCCATACCTAAACTTTGAAGCTCTTTAATCAAAACTTTGAAGGACTCCGGAACGCCTGGTTCTGGAACGTTCTCGCCTTTGACAATGGATTCGTACGTTTTCACACGGCCCACAACGTCATCTGACTTAACAGTAAGAATTTCTTGCAATGTATAAGCAGCTCCGTAAGCCTCGAGTGCCCATACCTCCATCTCCCCGAAACGTTGTCCACCGAACTGCGCTTTACCACCCAGCGGCTGCTGAGTAACAAGGGAGTAAGGTCCTGTGGAACGGGCATGGATTTTATCGTCAACCATGTGTGCTAGTTTGATCATGTACATCACGCCAACGGTTACTTCGCGTTCGAAGGACTCTCCTGTACGACCATCGTACAGAATCGTTTTACCGCTACGTTGCATACCTGCTTCTTCCATGGCATCGAATACGTCATACTCACGCGCTCCATCGAATACCGGTGTTGCAGCATGAATACCCAAATACTTGGAAGCCATACCTAAGTGAACTTCAAGTACTTGACCGATGTTCATCCGAGAAGGAACCCCTAGTGGATTCAGAACGACTTCAACCGGTGTACCATCTGGAAGGAAAGGCATATCTTCTTCAGGGAGAATACGTGCTACTACCCCTTTGTTACCATGACGTCCCGCCATTTTGTCGCCTTCGGAAATTTTCCGCTTTTGAGCGATATAGACACGAACGAGTTGGTTTACACCTGGAGGCAGCTCATCGCCATTCTCACGGGTAAATACTTTCACATCAACAACAATACCATCTGTACCATGCGGTACGCGTAGGGACGTGTCACGAACCTCACGAGCCTTCTCACCGAAGATTGCGTGCAGCAATCTTTCTTCCGCTGTTAACTCCGTTACACCCTTCGGTGTTACTTTACCAACGAGGATGTCGCCAGCGCCGATTTCGGCACCAACACGAATGATTCCGCGCTCATCAAGATTCTTAAGTGCGTCTTCCCCTACGTTCGGGATGTCGCGAGTAATTTCTTCAGGTCCTAGCTTCGTATCACGAGCTTCGGATTCGTATTCCTCAATATGAATGGAGGTATACACATCTTCTTTAACTAGCTTTTGGCTAAGCAAAATCGCATCCTCATAGTTGTAACCTTCCCAAGTCATGAAAGCTACGACTACGTTACGTCCAAGCGCCAATTCACCTTGTTCAGTAGATGGTCCATCAGCAAGGATATCGCCGGCTTTGATCAATTGGCCTTTTTTAACAATCGGACGTTGATTAATGCAAGTACCTTGGTTAGAACGCATAAATTTGTGAAGCTTATATTTCACGATGTTGCCACTAACTAGCTTGCCGTCAACCATTTCTTGGCGACGCAACCAAATTTCATTCGCAGCAGCTTTCTCAATAATTCCATCAAATTTGGAGACAATACATACTCCTGAGTCCTTAGCAACCTTGTGCTCCATTCCTGTACCTACAAGCGGAGCTTTAGGGATAAGAAGTGGAACTGCTTGACGCTGCATGTTGGAACCCATTAACGCACGGTTGGAGTCATCGTTTTCAAGGAACGGGATTAACGCTGTTGCGACAGAAACAACCTGTTTCGGAGAAACGTCCATGTAGTCGACACGTTCAACCGGTAGTGTTAAGTTGTCATCTTTGTAACGAACGATAATCGCATCTTCGACGAATTTGTTTTCTTCCGTCAATTTCGCATTCGCTTGCGCGATAACGTAGTTATCTTCTTCATCTGCTGTCAGGTAAGCGATTTGATCAGTAACCAAACCAGTCTTCGGATCTACCCAACGGTACGGAGCTTCAATGAAGCCATACTCATTAATACGGGCAAACGTAGACAAGGAGTTGATCAAACCAATGTTCGGTCCCTCAGGCGTCTCAATAGGACACATACGGCCATAGTGAGAGTGATGCACGTCACGAACTTCCATCCCTGCGCGTTCTCTCGTCAAACCACCGGGTCCGAGTGCAGACAGACGTCTCTTATGCGTCAATTCAGCAAGTGGATTCGTTTGGTCCATAAACTGAGAAAGCTGGGAACTACCAAAGAACTCTTTGATCGATGCGATAACAGGACGAATATTGATCAACGCTTGCGGCGTGATCACGTTAGCGTCTTGAATCGACATACGCTCACGAACAACACGTTCCATACGGGAAAGACCGATACGGAATTGATTTTGAAGCAATTCACCTACAGAACGAAGTCGACGGTTACCAAGATGGTCAATATCATCCGTATTTCCAATACCATGAAGTAAGTTAATAAAGTAGTTAATGGAAGAGATGATATCGGCAGGCGTGATGTTTTTGACAGCTTTATCAATTACACCGTTAGAGATAACCTTAACTACCTTGCCTTCTTCCGTTGGTGAGTAAACATTAATGCACTGGACAGGAATTGTATCCGCGCCAGTTACACCTTTAGGAATCGTAAACTCTTTATATCCTGCGCCCTTTTCAATAAAAGGTAGGATTTCATCTAACACACGACGGTCCAATAACTGACCAGCTTCAGCAATGATTTCTCCCGTTTCGGAATCTACCAATGTTTCAGCCAAACGTTGATTGAACAAGCGGTTTTTGATGTGCAATTTTTTGTTGATTTTGTAGCGACCTACATTAGCCAAATCGTAACGCTTCGGATCAAAGAAACGAGCAACGATCAAGCTTCTTGCATTATCAAGCGTAGGAGGCTCACCCGGACGAAGACGCTCATAGATTTCGATTAACGCTTTTTCCGTAGAATCCGTGTTATCTTTATCTAGCGTGTTACGAATATATTCGTTATCGCCAAGTAAATCTAGAATCTCAGCATCCGTACCAAATCCTAATGAACGAAGCAATACGGTAACTGGAATTTTACGCGTGCGATCAATACGAACGTAGATGATATCTTTCGCATCTGTCTCAAGTTCCAGCCATGCTCCACGGTTAGGAATCACTGTTGCTGTGTAAGTTTTTTTGCCGTTTTTATCCACTTTCGTGCTATAATAAACACTGGGAGAACGAACGAGCTGGGAGACGATTACACGCTCCGCACCGTTAATAATGAACGTTCCCGTATCAGTCATAATAGGGAAATCCCCCATGAACACTTCTTGTTCCTTGACCTCACCGGTTTCCTTATTAATCAAACGGACTTTGACTCTTAACGGCGCCGCATACGTTACGTCGCGTTCTTTGGATTCATCAACGGAATACTTAGGATCGCCTAAGCTATAGTCAATGAACTCCAGTACTAGGTTCCCTGTAAAATCCTGAATCGGGGAGATATCCTGAAACATCTCACGAAGTCCCTCTTCCAAAAACCACTCATAGGATTTTTGCTGGATTTCAATCAGGTTTGGAATGCCCAGAACCTCATTAATTCGTGCATAAGTCCTGCGTTTACGTCGTCCAAATTGAACAAGATGTCCCGCCAACTTTCATTCACCCCTCAACTCTACTCAATAAATAAAAAGAAAGAAGAAAAACTTCGACCGACGTACACTCAGGACGCCTCCGTTAGTGGAGCCCGTCCGAATTAAGCGACTGTATGGATGAAGGTTTTTTTCTGTATTCAATAACTTTTCAAGATTTTCTTCCCATCCTGTTAGAATTTCCCAAAATTCAAACATTATACGTTGTGGGTTCAAATTCTATGCATAAAGACCGAAAAAAGACTTGACATTTTTACTAACTAAAGACATGTGTCCCATCTTAATACTGACATTTTTTTAATAATATCACATTTGAAATGTCAAGTCAAACAAATTCCCACGTATATTCACAATAGATTTACTTCGTCGCTTTAAGAATGCGGTAGCCTTTGTCCTTCGAAACCTCTAGCACTTCACTGTACACGGTTTCCAGCTTCTTCACTGCCGATGGCGCCCCTTGCTTCTTCTGGATGACGACCCACAGGGAGCCCCCATCTTTCAAGCAATCGTAAGCATCAACAAAAATCTTATGGACCGTTTCTTTCCCCGCACGGATCGGCGGATTGGTCAGAACGGCGTCAAACTTCTTATCCTTCACCTTTTCCAACAGATCGCTCTGAAGAATAGTGACATTGGTAATACCATTTCGCCGCGCATTTTCTGCCGAAAGTTCAACTGCTCTTTCATTGATGTCGAGCATTGTCACATGCCCTTTCGGACACATAACTGCTGCACTCAGCCCCATCGGCCCGTAGCCACAGCCCACATCGAGAACACTAGCATCTTCCGATAGTTCCATCGTCTCTATTAAATGCTTACTTCCATAATCGACACCTTTTTTAGAAAACACACCCGCATCTGTTAAAAACGTATATGTCTTACCACGAAGCATTTCCTGCGTTGTATGGACATCGCTTTTTACGGTCGGCTTTTGTGTGTAGTAATGCTCTGACACGTTTGAATTCCCTCCTTTTCTACCTATAGGAAAATCCAATAACCACGTGTGTTCCTAAGGCTTTCCTAAGGGTAAAAACTTAGGCACAATAAACAGCAATGCCGTTCATATCCTGTGAAACTATCGTACTTAAATGTTGAAAAAAACCTCTTGAAGTCAAGCTTCAAGAGGTTTCCTAAGAAAAAGAAATTACTTAACTTCTACGGAAGCGCCAGCTTCAGTAAGCTTAGCTTTAACAGCGTCTGCTTCTTCTTGGCTAACTTTTTCTTTAACTGCTTTTGGAGCTCCGTCAACAAGGTCTTTCGCTTCTTTCAGGCCAAGACCTGTGATTTCGCGAACTACTTTGATTACGTTGATTTTGGATGCGCCAGCGCTTGTCAAGATAACGTCAAACTCAGTTTGAGCTTCTTCAACTGCTACTGCTGCTACGCCTGCTGCTACTGGAGCTGCTGCTGTAACGCCAAACTCTTCTTCGATTGCTTTAACCAGGTCGTTCAATTCCAAGATTGTCATGCCTTTGATTGCTTCTAGGATCGTTGCATTTGTGCTCATGGTTAAACCTCCATTATCATTAATAAATTATTTTTTGTTTGTAAAACGTTCCGTACATGAAAATTAAGCTTGACCTTCAGCTTCTTTTTTCTCTGCAACTGCTTTAACAGCAAGAGCAAAGTTACGAACTGGAGCTTGAAGAACGCTAAGCAACATGGAGAGAAGACCATCTCTGGATGGAAGTTCTGCTAGTGCTTTGATTTCTGCGGATCCAACTACGCGGCCTTCGACCACGCCAGCCTTCACGCTCAATTTATCGTTCTTTTTCGCAAATTCAGTCAAGATTTTAGCTGGGGAGATTACATCGTCTTTGCTGAAAGCAATAGCTGTTGGTCCTGTTAGGAACTCATCCAACTCAGTCAGTTCAGCGTTAGCCGTTGCGCGTCTCGCCAGGGAGTTCTTAAGAACTGTAAATTCGATACCAGCTTCACGTAAGCTTTTGCGCAGCTGAGTTACTTGAGCTACGTTCAAACCACGGTAATCTGCCACGACTGTACAAGAACTAGCTTTGAACTTTTCAGTTACTTCAGCTACTGCTAGTTCTTTCTCTGCAAGAATTTTCGCGTTTGCCATAGTACACCTCACTTCTTATGCATTTATCTTTCAAGATCGCAAACAGTAGGAGCATTAGCATTTCTTATCTATGAATAAGAAATGCCTTCGTAGACGCTACGAAGGCATGATGTGTTCACTTTTTCCCTGACGTGCAAAGAAATCGTTATATATATCATAACACCTCGGTAGGAAATTAAGCTCTTCAGCACCTACTGTCTACGGTTTGCATATTCATTTTTAGGACCTTTGATAGAGTATCACGCCCAGCAACCGAAGTCAACTGGTAGCTTTTACTTATCTGAAGGATGACAGGTTCACACGTACGCTTGGACCCATTGTGGAGGATACAGCAATGTTCTTAAGGTATACACCTTTAGCCGCTGCTGGTTTCGCACGAACAAGTGCATCAACCAATGCTTTGAAGTTTTCGTTCAACTTGTCTGCATCGAAAGATACTTTACCAAGTGGAGCATGGATTTGGCCTGCTTTATCAAGACGGTATTCGATTTTACCAGCTTTGATCTCTTGAACAGCTTTGGTAACGTCGAAAGTAACTGTTCCTGCTTTAGGGTTTGGCATTAAACCTTTACCCCCGAGGATACGACCCAGTTTACCAACTTCGCTCATCATGTCCGGAGTAGCTACGCAAACATCGAACTCGAACCAACCTTGTTGAATTTTGTTGATCATGTCTGCATCACCAACAAAATCTGCACCAGCTGCTTCAGCCTCTTTTGCTTTCTCGCCTTTTGCAAATACGAGAACGCGTTTTGTTTTACCAGTACCGTGTGGAAGTACAACAACACCACGAACAGCCTGATCTTGTTTTCTTGGGTCTACACCCAGACGAACTGCAACATCTACAGTTTCATCGAATTTAGCAGGAGCTGTTTTCTTAACAAGCTCGATTGCTTCTGACGGATCATACAAAGTTTCAGCATTTACAAGCTGAGCTACTTCGCGGTATTTTTTACCGTGTTTAGGCATAATATTTATCCTCCTTAGTGGTATTAGCGGATAATCCTCCCACCGAGCGACCTCCATGTTTTCGTAGAAAACACTTCTGTAGGCTTCGAGCTTACACAGTCGCATTCCTTGCGGAATTAATCTTCGATGACGATTCCCATGCTGCGAGCAGTACCCTCAACCATACGCATTGCAGCCTCAACGGATGCAGCATTTAGGTCAGGCATTTTTTGTTCAGCGATTTCGCGAACTTTAGCGCGTTTCACAGTTGCAACTTTCTTCTTGTTCGGTTCACCTGATCCTTTTTCGATACCAGCAACGACGCGAAGAAGAACTGCAGCCGGAGGCGTTTTAGTGATGAATGTAAAGGAACGGTCTTCGAAAACTGTGATTTCAACTGGAATGATTAGACCAACTTGATCAGCAGTACGAGCGTTAAACTCTTTACAGAAAGCCATAATGTTCACACCTGCTTGACCCAATGCTGGACCGATCGGTGGTGCTGGATTTGCTTTCGCAGCTTGAACTTGTAGCTTCACGATTTTAATAACCTTTTTTGCCATGATAGACACCTCCTTGCAGTAATATAGGAGTCTTCGACGAATCAAAGCCTCGCTATTCAGGAAACTAATGCGATCCCACTAACGTAGGTCTATCCCAAGGAATAGACCTGGTAGACCCTTTTGGTTGTCATGCCCTTAGAGTTTTTCCACTTGGTCGAAATCGAGCTCAAGCGGTGTTTCTCTTCCGAACATGTTGACATGTACCTTCAGTTTACCCTTATCGGCAATAATCTCTTCGACAGAGCCAACAAAGTTTGCAAATGGACCCACCTTGACGCGTACGGTTTCTTTCAGTTCGAAGTCAATTACTTCCTTCGGTTCTTCCATTCCCATATGCTTCAGAATCGATTCAACTTCCTCAGGTAATAATGCAGTTGGTTTAGAGCCAGATCCTGTAGAACCTACGAATCCAGTTACTCCTGGCGTATTACGTACTACGTACCATGAGTCGTCAGTTTGAATCATTTCCACGAGAACATATCCTGGATAAACTTTACGCATAACGACTTTTTTCTTGCCGTCTTTGTTTACCAGTTCTTCTTCCATAGGCACAAGCACACGGAAGATCTTGTCCGTCATTTCCATAGACTCAACGCGCTTCTCTAAGTTGGCTTTCACTTTGTTCTCATACCCTGAATAGGTATGTACGACGTACCATCTTTTTTCCATGAATAAATTCACCTATAGTCCTGTTTATTTAAAAACAAGGCGCAGCAACTCAGAAATTCCTAGATCCAGCACAAAAAAATAAATAGCAACAAAAGTTACTGTACCTATAACGACAAGCGTATAAGTAGTCATCTCTTTGCGACTTGGCCACTTGACCTTTTTGAGTTCTGACCAACTGTCGGTGAAGAAGGAAAAAGTGGATCCGAAGCTTTGTCTCATTCTAGCCAAGAACGCCACAAACTACACCTCCAAAGAACTACCTAGTCTCGCGATGAGCAGTATGTTCATTGCAAAATTTGCAATATTTCTTCAACTCAATACGGTCGGGATTGTTGCGCTTATTTTTAGTGGATGCATAGTTTCTTTGTTTGCAATTTGTGCACGCTAATGTGATGATGACCCGCATGATGTACACCTCCTACAGACACTTTCTAATTAAAGCCCTTCTAAGCGCATCAAAAAGAAAGCGACTTTTAGGGCTACCTGAAACACTTTATCACAACTGTCCCCCGAGTGTCAAGGTAGAAGTCTCACAAATGCAAGAGTATCACCAGTATAGGCTCTCCCGAGGGTTACTAAACATACTAAGAAAGAAAAACACCCGTACAGCTCATGCGGCACGGGCATTTCTATAAATCTCTGACTTCCAAATACCGCTCAAGCTTGCGCTTAACACGTTGGAGAGCATTGTCAATTGACTTCACATGGCGATCGAGATCCACAGCAATTTCTTGATAGGATCTGCCATCGAGATAGAGCATCAGCACTCTACGCTCTAAGTCACTTAAAATCTCTCCCATTTTATCTTCAAGTCCCGTAAACTCTTCTTGATTAATAACCAATTCCTCGGGATCTGTTACCCGGGAGCCGCTAATAACATCGAGCAGTGTACGATCAGAATCTTCATCATAGATGGGCTTATCCAAGGACACGTAGGAATTAAGAGGTATATGCTTTTGACGAGTTGCTGTCTTAATCGCCGTGATGATCTGCCGCGTGATACACAGTTCAGCAAAGGCTTTGAATGAAGCAAGCTTGTCTCCTCGGAAGTCGCGGATAGATTTATATAAACCTATCATGCCTTCCTGCACAATATCTTCTCGGTCTGCACCTATCAAAAAATAAGAACGTGCTTTGGCACGAACAAAATTCTTATACTTGTTGATAAGATATTCCAAAGCTTCGCTACTGCCTTCACGGACGGCTTCGACAATGTCTTCATCTGGCTTGAGGTCATAATCATACATTCTCAGTTCTTTGAGGTCGACACTCACCAACAATCCCTCCGGCCTGCAAGACTACCCAGATTTCACTATAAAAGTTAGGTTAAGTATACATGATGAAATCTCACACCGTCAACGGGGAACCCCACCATTTCTAGCATTTGGAGGATTTACTCCCCTCTTCGCCATCGTTCTAACTTCGCTTTCATCTCGTCACTCAGCTTGCCTCCGAATGGATTTCGTTTAGTTGTCGTCTCAGTTACTATGCGTTCACGAACCTCTTTACGATTCTGTTTAATTTTCACTAGCAGTTCTTTCGCGGGCATGCGAAGCGCTCCCTTACCAAATATAACATGCTGCTCAATCATATCTGACGTCGCCACGAATATTTCCTTGCGCCTTCCCATCAGATTCGTAACCAATCGCTCGATTCGCTCATCTGCGGTTTCCTTCTCTTTGGTATAGAGCACAGCTAGTTTATTCTGCACGTATTTCTTGCCCAGTCCAGGTACCATGTAGGCATCAAAAACTAAATAGACCTTCATACCTGAAAAGGATTGAAATTCTGCAAGCATATGGATCAAACCGTCACGTGCACCTTCAAGATCGGTATCCTTTAATTTACTCAACTCAGGCCAGGCGCCGATAATGTTGTAGCCATCTACAATTAGGATCTGTTCCATCCCATTTAGCTCTTATTGCGCTGTCTTACCACTTCATACATCAATACACCCGCGGCAACAGAGGCATTCAATGAATTAACATGTCCCGCCATTGGCAGCTTGACTAAGAAGTCGCATCTTTCTTTAATGAGTCGACCCACACCTTTACCTTCGTTTCCAATAACCAAGGCAATCGGGATCGTAAAGTTGGCTTTATAGACATCTTGAGCAGCCGTAACATCCGTACCCGCAACCCAAACACCTTGTTCCTTTAATTGCTCTATCGTTTGCGAAATATTCGTCACACGTGCCACCGGCACATATTCAACTGCGCCCGCAGATGTTTTGGAAACTGTTGCCGTTAACCCTACGGACCGGCGCTTCGGTATAATCACACCATGAACCCCCGTACAATCAGCTGTACGCAGGATGGAACCCAGGTTATGCGGATCTTCAATTTCATCGAGTATCAAAATGAACGGTTCTTGCCCGAGCGCTTTCGCCTTGGCTAAGATATCCTCCACTTCTACATAGGCATAGGCTGCAACTTGTGCAACGACTCCTTGATGTTGGAGCCCCTCTGCCATTTGATCCAGCTTACGCTTGTCCGTAAATTGGACAATAATGCCTAGATTCTTGGCTTCTGCCACAATCGGTCCTGCGAATTGTTTCTGCGCACCTTCGGCAATCCATATTTTATTAATTGTCCGGCCGGCACGAAGCGCCTCCAATACGGAGTGCTTCCCGCCAATAATGTCTTCATCCATCCAAATTCCTCCTAAAAGTACGTGCGAACGCTTGTCTATTTCTGTTTATCATTAAACGAGATTGCGAAATCTAATATCTCTTTCAATCGCTCAAAGGATTGTTTGTAATATAAATATCCGATTAAGCACTCAAACGCGGTGCTGTGCCGGTATTCCAGCACATCCGCGTTTTTGGCTGTTGTTCCTGACTTGGCATTGCGCCCCCGCTTCACGATGTCTACTTCTTCTTCCGTTAGTGTGGGCATCAAGGCCGTTAATAATTTGGACTGCGCTTTGGCAGACACAAAACCTGTTGAAGCCTTATGCAAATGATTAGGGCGATGATTCGCCCCTGAGATGACATATTGTCGGATATAGACTTCATACACCGCATCACCAATATACGCTAACACAAGCGGATTTAATAAATGTGGACTTTTCGAAGGCGGGAAGGAAAACAAGTTAGCAGCATCAAGATTCATTTCGGTCATTTGCGGCGCCAGCGGATACCTTGCGGTGTATCTTCAAGGAATATCCCTTTCTCCGTCAGCAAATCACGGATTTCATCCGCGCGTGCCCAATTCTTCGATTTCCGTGACTCCGTACGTTCAACGATCAACTGCTCGATCTCTTCATCCAGCAATTCATCTGCTTGTTGTGAAAGAATGCCCAGCGTTGCGTCGAATGCTTCTAGCTGTTCCAAGTACAGTTTCACTGCATCCGCATGTACCCGCTCCTGTTGCAAGTACAAGTTGGCTTCTGCAACGAGATCGAATACCGCGGTAATCGCATCCGGCGTATTGAAATCATCATTCATTTTATCCACGAATTGTTTCGAAATTGCCTGCAGTTTATCTGTAATTCCCGCTTCAACTTCGCCAGTAGCAGATGCTGTAGCTAATCGGTGCTTCATATTATCGTAAGCATTCTGAATCCGTTCCAACGCATTCGCCGCTTGCTTCAAACTTTCATCACTGAAATTAAGTGGATTCCGATAATGAGCCGATAACATGAAGAAACGGAATACTTGCGGTTTAATCTGTTTAACTAGATCGCGAATTAAAATACCATTTCCGAGTGATTTCGACATTTTCTCATTATCGATATTTAGAAAAGCATTGTGCAACCAATAATTGGCCATTGGATGACCCGTTACCGCTTCGGTTTGAGCAATCTCACATTCATGGTGAGGGAACGTTAAATCTTGCCCGCCTCCGTGAATATCAATCGTTTCACCCAAATATTTGCGCACCATTGCGGAGCACTCAATATGCCAGCCTGGGCGACCTTGTCCCCAAGGGCTATCCCAATAAATCTCACCTGGTTTCGCCGCTTTCCATAGCACAAAGTCCTGTGGATTTTCTTTGCGTTCATCCACCTCAATACGAATTCCGTGCTGAAGCTCTTCCAGATTTTGTTTAGAGAGCTTGCCGTAATCCGTGAATTTAGAAGTCCGATAATAGACATCGCCGCGAGCTTCATAAGCGAAATCCTTCTCTACAAGCGCAGCAATGAAGTCGATGATTTCTTGAATGTTCTCCGTTACACGCGGATTCAGCGTGGCATCATGAACACCCAAAGATTGGATATCTTCTAAGAATGCCGCGATGAACGTTTCAGCAAGTTCTGGTACAGAAACTGCCATCTCTTCGGCTTTGCGAATCATTTTATCATCCACATCGGTAAAGTTCGTAATATAGTTGACTTCATAATTCTGCGATTCCAAATAACGGCGAACCACGTCGAAAAATATTACAGGACGTCCGTTGCCAATATGAATATAGTTGTATACGGTTGGACCACATACGTACATCTTCACTTTGCCAGGTTCAATCGGAACAAACTCTTCCTTCTTGCGCGTTAAGGTATTATATACTTTGAGTGTCATGTTCTCCTCAATTCTCCATTCTGCTTCCGTTCTTCTTCCAATTGGAATTTCAACTCATTAATTTGATTTTGTAATTCTTGGAAAATATCAACGATCGGATCGGGCAAATTGCCATGATCTAATCTATTCACACGGACACCGTCTCGCTTCACAAGTTTGGCAGGTATCGTAACGACCGTGCTATTGGATGGAACCTCCTGAATCACTACAGCATTAGAGCCAATACGTGAGTTCTCACCTACGAGGAAGGACCCGAGAATTTTGGCACCAGAACCAATAACTACATTATTGCCAATTGTTGGGTGTCTCTTACCTTTCTCTTTCCCCGTTCCACCTAAAGTTACACCTTGGTACAAGATCACATCATCCCCGATCTCGCAGGTTTCCCCGATGACAACACCCATCCCGTGGTCAATAAACAACCTTCTGCCAATTGTTGCTCCTGGATGGATTTCAATGCCTGTCATGAATCGGCTTATTTGAGAAACGATACGTGCCAGGGTAAACATCCTTCTTGTATAAAACCAATGTCCAATCCGATGCGACCAAATCGCATGAAGTCCCGAATACGTAAAAACAACCTCAAACCAACTGCGCGCTGCGGGGTCATTATCGAATACGGCGGATATATCAGATTTGATCGTTGACCACATATGCTCACCTTCTTGCCTAGAATGATGTTGGAATAAATAAAAAAAGCCCCTGCAGCCCTAAGGCTGCAGAGGCGTGGTTATCGCGGTTCCACTCTGCTTGGTGACTCGGAAGTCTCCCAACTCAAACCCGTAACGTGGGTGTTCCGGCTGCGCCTACCCTACTCGGTGAGTATTCGGCGCGGCTGCTCCCAGGTGCATTTCTGATTACAAGGATTGGATAACTCACAGCCAAAGCCTCACGGCCTTGATTATCCTCTCTGACAAATCCTCACTTAACCATACTCTCCTGATCATCGCATTTCGTATTCTATTTACGTTAAGTATAGCGAAAAGAACCTCGCTTTACAATAAGCTCTGAAGACGTGAAACGACTTTTTCTTTCCCAAGTAGGAAAAGGGACACATTCAGATCCGGTCCATGGACTTGACCTGTCAACGCGGAGCGAACAGACATGAACAGTTGCTTCCCTTTGAAGCCTGTTTCCTTCTGTACTGCTTTAAGCAGCGCCGGCATGGCTTCAACTGTGAAAGCTTCCGCTTGCTCGACTTGAGCTAAGAAACTAGTCAACACAACAGGGACATGCTCTTCTTTCAATACAGCAGCCGCTTCATCATCGATGACCAACTCATCCTTGAAGAAGATCGCAGACAATTCCACGATTTCAGCCGCGTAGCGCATTCTTTCTTGATTTAGGCTAACGAGTGCCTCTACCCATGCCCCAGCAGCAGCATCCAAGTCACCTTGTTGCAGGTAGCCGGCTTTGCGCAAATGCGGTAAGCATAAGTCTACGACGCGGGATAGCGGAGCTTTTTTCAGATAAGCATTGTTCATCCAATTCAATTTATCCATATCAAACACAGCAGGACTCTTGGATACACGATCTAGATCAAACTGTGCGATTAATTCTTCCTTCGTGAACATCTCTTCTTCCCCACCTGGTGACCAACCTAGCAATGCGATAAAATTCAGCACCGCTTCTGGCAAATAACCAAGCTCTTTGTACTGCTCGATAAACTGGATGATCGACTCATCACGTTTGCTCATCTTTTTACGATCCGGATTCAAAATCAAAGCTAAATGCGCGAAGTCGGGAATCGGCATATCCAACGCTTCGTACATCAGAACTTGTCTTGGTGTATTGGATAGATGTTCTTCCCCACGAATAACCAAGTTGATTTTCATCAAATGATCATCCACAATGACGGCAAAGTTGTAGGTCGGGATCCCGTCTGGACGCGCAATAATGAAATCGCCAATCCCATTGGAATCGAATTCCACATGTTCGCGAACTTTGTCTTCGATGGCAATGATACGATCCGTTGGCACACGGAAACGCGTCGAAGGCGCACGACCTTCCGCTTGATACGCCGCGATTTGCTCAGGCGTCAAGTTACGGCATTTACCGGAGTAGCCGCCCATTTCCCCACTAGCCTCTTGCTCAGCGCGCTCTTGCTCTAGATCGGCTTCTGAGCAATAGCATCCATAAGCGTGACCGCTCTGTAACAGTTTATCTAGGTAGGTCTTGTAGATATCCAGTCTCTCCATCTGACGGTAAGGACCATAAGGGCCTCCGATATCCACACTTTCATCCCATTCTAGGCCAAGCCATCTCAGACCATTCAACTGGTCTTCGATACCTGACTCCTTATGACGCGTTTGATCCGTATCTTCAAAGCGCACAACAAATGCGCCGCCGTTCTTACGAGCTAAGAGATAATCAAACAGTGCCGTACGGGCACCGCCAATATGTAAATGTCCAGTCGGACTAGGTGCATAACGCACGCGTAAAGGCTGACTCATCGTTGTATCCCCTTTTCTTCTTACATGCATGAATACCTGCTATTTTATCACATCACGAATTAAACAAACAACCGATTGTGCCGCGATTCCCTCGCCACGGCCAGTAAATCCAAGCTGTTCTGTCGTTGTCGCTTTCACGTTCACTTGATCAGTCTCTGCTTCTAGTGCAGCAGCAATGATTTCAACCATTTGCGGGATATACGGCAACATCTTCGGTTTCTGAGCAATAATCGTAGAATCTGCATTCCCTAATTTATAACCCTTCTCTTTCGCCAATTGCCATACCCGCTTCAATAAGACTAAGCTATCCGCATCTTTGTACTCGGCAGCTGTATCCGGGAAATGCTTCCCGATATCGCCAAGACCAAGTGCGCCTAAGATCGCGTCACTAATCGCGTGCAACAGTACGTCCGCATCGGAGTGTCCCAGCAACCCTTTTTCATAAGGAATCGTTACACCTCCAATGATACACTTACGTCCTTCTACCAATTGATGAACATCGAATCCATTTCCTACACGAATCATGTGCGTTCCTCTCCCCTTACGTTATGTAAAATCCATTCTGCCCAAGGTAAATCTTCTGGGGTTGTTATTTTGATATTATAATAGTCCCCTTCTACCACATGCACCGCTGCGCCCAAACGCTCCACTAAACTCGCGTCATCTGTCCCCATGAACTGATCCTGCTGGGCCTTCTCATGCGCCTCCTGTAGGAGAGAAAGACGAAAAGCCTGCGGCGTTTGGATGGCCCACAAGCTTCGTCTATCCGGTGTTGATTGAATGCGCTTGTCTGCTGCATCCACAACTTTAATTGTATCTTTGACGGGAACTGCTAAGACAGCTGCACCTATTTCTTGTGCCTTTTTCAGACACTCGAACATATGTTCTTTTTTCACGAACGGGCGAACACCGTCATGCACAAGCACCCATTGCGTACCCTCTTGCAAGGCATGGAGACCTTGTCCAACGGAATCTTGCCGCTCTGCGCCACCCGCCAGCACACATGTTACCTTCGTAAGTGCATAACTCGTGACATAGCCGTTACAGCGAGCCACATCATCTGCACCCACAACGAGAATAATTTCATCCACTTCATGTATGTTTTGAAATAATTGCAAGGTATGTACCAGAATTGGCTTCTTTCCCAGTTGCAGGTATTGTTTGCTTTCTGCTGTACCCATGCGCGAACCTTTGCCCGCTGCTACGATGATAACTCCTAGCTTCCCCATAAGTCCTCCAACTTGGCGCTTCCAAACGAAAGCTTTCTTCGTAATCATAGGCCCAAGTCAACTTGAAAGAGCTATGTTACATCTCCTTATCATACTGGTTTTACTGTGCTTTTTCCAATAGTTTTGGTTTCGCAAAAATCATTCGACCCGCCGAAGTCTGAAGCACACTTGTTACCATCACTTCCAGCGTCATACCGATGAAATCACGTCCGCCTTCAACAACGATCATCGTACCGTCATCGAGATAAGCTACACCTTGTCCATGTTCCTTGCCATCTTTAATGACTTGAACAATAATTTCTTCTCCCGGTAGGACAACTGGCTTCACCGCATTCGCAAGATCGTTGATATTGAGCACAGATACACCTTGAAGTTCACATACTTTGTTCAGGTTAAAATCGTTCGTAATCACTTTCCCTTGAAGCACCTTGGCTAAGCGCACCAGCTTGCTGTCCACTTCGGCGATTTCTTCGAAATCCCCTTCATAAATGAGGACCTTCACTTCAAGTTCTTTTTGGATTTTGTTCAGAATGTCCAGTCCGCGACGCCCACGGTTTCGCTTCAGTAAATCTGATGAGTCTGCAATATGCTGCAGCTCTTCCAATACGAACTCCGGAATGACCAAGGTTCCTTCGATAAATCCGGTTTTGCAAATATCTGCGATCCGGCCATCAATGATGACACTCGTATCCAAAATCTTATGTTCCTCGTACGGACGATGAGTCTGCTTCTCAGGACCTCCAGATCTGCTCTTCGCAATGACCTGCACAAGTTCTTCCCGCTTGCTGTAACCGATACGGAAGCCCATAACGCCCAATACAGCCGATACAAGGAAAGGTAAGAATGGCCCTGCCCATTTGGCTTGCTCAAGCACAGGAAACAACATGACTGAAACCAATAGCCCAATCACGAGTCCTAATGTACCAGATAGCAAATCCGACACGGGAATATCCGTGACATTGCGCTCACCTCTCATCAGCAAGTTCATGCCAATGTTAGCTACCCACGCTGAAATCAAAAACATCCCTACTGCACATAAACTATTAATCCAAAATACTTGTCCTGCTTGACTTGTCACATCCGTCGTTTTTAGGAACGAATCGCTCCACCTATAACCTAAACTGCCACCCATGATGGCTAAAATGATTTGTACCCATTTCTTCATCACAGATTCACCTCCTGCATCAACTTTTTTTGAGCCTTATTACAATTATGTTCCAATTTATGCAACGTTAATCACTTCTTTAGTCGGAAAATTGAAATATTAGAGGGCATCCATTATAATGAAATGGAAGTTACCAACCTACCCGAGGTGGATGGAATGAGCTCCTTGACTTTAAAGCAGTTTCAAGATCAAGTGTCAGAATTGTTACTCCGTCACCGTAGTCTGCTTGATGTCTTATCCAAATTTCAACAGTCAGGCGCAGCTGCCAACCGTTCCGTGGTGAAATCCATTACTGAATGTGGATGTATTCAGGTTCATGCAGCTAAGCAAGAGTATCATCCAGAGATGACATTGGATGAGGCTAAGGATGTTCTCGGCACCCATGTATCTGGTCACTTATGTGAACAATGCATTGAGGTCGTTAGTAGCGAACTAGGTAGGAATCTATTCTACATGTCTGCGCTAAGTAACATTCTTGATATTAATTTGGAACAAGTCGTTGAGAATGAATCAAAGAAATGTACAACACTGGGCCTATTCAACATGTCATGATGATGAAAACAAAAAAAGCATTTATTTTCTTCCTGAAGGTCAGGAGAAAATAAATGCTTTTTATTTTCGAACAATGCGCTTACACGTCCGATTTCACTGAATTCGTGTCATCCACGCCACGTCTCTTGTTCTTTCTGCGAAGATTACGGAGACGGATGAAGTATCCATCAACGTTTTTTTTTTAGGCCGTAAAGAGCGTACATCAAAAGCGGTACGAAAATCATTTTGGAAATGGACTCAGGCCATTTAATTGCAATCAAAATCGCTGCTGCCACGATAATTGGCGTAATCCAAATCGCTGCTTTAGGAATACCCGCTTTTTTGAAGTTCGGATATTTCACTGTGCTGACCATTAAGTATGACAATAGAACTGTACTTACAAGAAGCACATAGACGTTAATATCGTTCACGAAAAGAGCTAACGTACAAAGAACACCGCCTGCTGCTGGAATCGGTAAACCGATGAAATAGCCAGGCGTACCGGCAACAACATTGAATCTAGCTAACCGCAACGCTCCACAGATCGGGAAGATCGCTGTGACAATCCAAGCAAAAGCAGGGCTAATGACGGTAGGATCATTAAATGCAACTACATACATGATGAAAGCAGGAGCGACACCGAAAGAGATCACATCGGATAAGGAGTCTAATTCTTTACCGAACTCACTTTGAGCGTTCAACGCTCTCGCAACACGTCCATCGAGTCCATCCAATAGCATAGCGACAATGACAAGAACGGCAGCGATGCCATGTTCTCCACTGAAGGCTAGGATAATCGATAGTACGCCTAGGAATAAGTTCCCTACTGTAAAGAGACTGGGAATTGACTTTGTTAACATATGTTTTTGTCCACCTCTGGATTTACTATACCCTAAACTTGACTACATGAAACCTTAACAATGATACTTTATGATTGTATCCACTTTAAATATGTCTGTCAATGAACACTTGTTCCTGAATTCTTTTGAGACCTTCCTTAATGGCGCGGGCTCTCACTTCTCCGATTCCGTCAACTTCATCCAATTCCTCGATCGTCGCCATCATCATGTGTGGCAAGTAGCCAAACTTCTCGACTAGATTACCAATAATGATGGATGGTAACCGCGGAATTTTGCCTAAAATGCGGAAGCCACGTGGGGAAACTGGCTCTTCAGCAATCGAATTGGTATGAGAATACCCTAGCAAGCGAATAATTTGCTGGGGCTCTAGCAGCTCATCAGATGACAGACGCTTCAAACCAGCCTGCATCTCCTTGACTCTTTCTTCGGATAATTCTCTTACATAATCTTTTACGAGCAAACGCGCCTCAAGTTCCGCATTGCCAACAAGTTCTTCTAATTGCATGCTAATTAAGCGTCCCTCATTGCCAAGTTCATTAATATATCGATTAATTTCCGCTTTAATGCGTAAAACCATCTCAAATCTGGCAATGACATTGGTAATATCATGCAAGGTTACTAGTTCCTCAAACTCCGAGGCACTCAGATTCGTTAAAGACTGATCCAAAACAACCTTGTACCGCTCCAACGTTTGGATTGCTTGATTCGCTTTGGTCAGGATGACACCGATATCCTTCAACGCATACCTTAAATTACCTTGATAAAGTGTAATGACATTCCGCCGCTGTGAAATGGACACAACTAATTTATTCGTTTGCTTCGCCACACGCTCCGCTGTCCGGTGTCTTATCCCCGTTTCCGACGAAGATATGGAGGAATCCGGGATCAACTGGGTGTTCGCATAAAGGATGCGCTTGATGTCCTCGCTGAGGATAATCGCACCATCCATTTTGGCAAGCTCATACAAATAGTTAGGCGAGAAATCACAATTGATAGAGAACCCTCCATCTACAATTTCAGTTACCTCAGAACTGAAACCTACAACGATCAGCCCACCTGTTTTGGCGCGTAAGACATTCTCCAAACCATCACGAAATGGTGTACCAGGTGCTACCAGTTGGAGCAATTGGCTCATCACATCTCGTTTCATCTCTTCTTTACTCATCATTTTCCTCCTGAAGGCTTATAGCTTACAGAACCACGCTAACCCAGCGCCGCTTTCAATGCCTCAGCCACCGTGTTTACCCCAATAATCTCCATGCCTTTCGGATGTGTCCACCCCTTCAAACTTTTCTCTGGCATAATCACTCTACGGAATCCAAGCTTTTCTGCTTCCTTCACACGTTGATCAATCCGAGATACGCCGCGGACTTCTCCTGTTAAACCGATTTCACCGAACACAACATCAAATGGTTGCGTCGGTTGATCTCGGAAACTGGATGCGATACTAATGGCGATCGCCAAATCCACGGCTGGTTCATCCAGCTTGATTCCACCTGCCACGTTGAGATAAGCATCTTGATTTTGCAAGAACATGCCCATACGTTTCTCTAACACTGCGATAATTAAGGAGAGACGATTGTGGTCAACCCCCGTCGCCATCCTTCTCGGAGATGGAAAATTCGTCGAGGAGACGAGTGCTTGAATCTCCACTAATACGGGACGCGTCCCCTCCATACTTGCAACAACAGCAGAACCAGCCACACCAAGTGGCCTTTCCGATAAAAATAGCTCCGATGGGTTGTTAACTTCTACGAGACCAACCTCTTGCATTTCAAAGATACCAATTTCATTTGTTGAGCCAAAACGGTTCTTTACCGCTCTTAAAACACGATAGGAATGGTGCCGCTCCCCTTCAAAGTAGAGAACACAATCGACCATATGCTCTAGCATTCTAGGCCCCGCTATTGCTCCTTCCTTCGTCACGTGCCCGACAAGGACCGTTGCAATTCCCTTACCCTTAGCTATTCTCATAAAATGGCCTGTGCATTCTCGAACCTGCGATACGGTTCCAGGCGCCGAAGTGATCGCAGGGTGAAATACCGTTTGGATCGAGTCAATGACGAGAAAGTCAGGATTCGTTTCTTGTATAGCTTCCTCGATAAGTTCGAGGTTCGTCTCACATAATACATATAGCAGCGGAGATGATGCATTTAAACGATCGGCGCGAAGCTTGGTCTGCTTAATGGACTCTTCTCCTGATATATAAAGGACTTTTTGCTGGGCTTGTGTGAGTTCGAAGGACGTTTGCAGAAGCAAGGTTGATTTCCCGATACCGGGATCTCCACCAACGAGGATAAGTGATCCAGGGACGATACCTCCACCTAGGACCCGATTTAATTCTTTATTACTTGTGACAACTCTCGGTTCAGAGCTGCTTTCTATATGTATGATGGGGATCGCTTTTTCTTTCGTTTTGGGGATCGAAGATGTCATACCCTGCGTACGAACGACTGTTTCAATTTCTTCCACCATCGTATTCCATGACTGACAACCTGGACATTTACCCATCCATTTCGGTGAATCATAGCCGCATTCTTGACAGCTAAATTTGGTTTTTTGTTTACTCATAGAAGAAGTTGCTCCTTAACATGGGGGATATCCTTTTTGGCTATCCTTACCAATAAAGTTTACCATTTTTATGTTTCTCATGAAAGTGCTGAAACAAAATAAACGACTACACCGTCCAGTTAGGACAGAGCGTTTATCTAGAAATATTGCTGGCTTAAATAAAAAGCATCTCACCCCACCCTCATCGGATGAAGTGAAATGCTTCTTCACTTACTCTTATTTCGTTAATGAGACGCCTTCGCCCTTAAGGACAACCAGCTCCCCTTCATTCTCATCAATCGTGAGTGAATCACCTTTGGAAATATTACCTCTCAGCAATTCTTCCGATAGGCGATCCTCGATATGCTTCTGAATCGCTCTGCGTAATGGACGCGCACCATAGGTTGGATCAAAACCTTCCTTGGCCAGGAACATCTTCGCTTTATCCGTTAACAAGAAATCAACCTCTTGCTCTTTCAGACGCTTGCGCAGATCATCAGCCATTAAGCTAACGATTTGTGCAATGTGTGCTTCATCCAAAGAGTGGAACACGATGATTTCATCAATCCGGTTAAGGAACTCAGGACGGAAACTTTTCTTCAACTCGCCCATAACCTTGTCTTTCATATTTGTATAGTCTCTTCCAGCATCAAGTGCAGCTGTGAAGCCAAGCGAGGAATTTTTCTTAATCATGTCCGCGCCGACGTTGGAAGTCATAATGATTAGCGTATTACGGAAATCAACGGTACGACCTTTGGAATCCGTTAAACGACCATCCTCTAACACCTGCAACAGGATGTTGAACACCTCAGGATGTGCTTTCTCGATTTCATCGAGCAAGACAACGGAGTATGGTTTGCGGCGAACTTTCTCAGTTAGCTGACCGCCTTCTTCATAACCCACATAACCAGGAGGCGCCCCTACCAAACGGGAAGTAGAATGCTTCTCCATGTACTCGGACATATCGATACGAACAACGGCGTTGTCATCTCCGAAGAGGGATTCTGCTAGCGCACGTGCAAGCTCGGTTTTACCAACACCCGTTGGTCCTAAGAAAATGAAGGAACCCATCGGACGCTTCGGATCTTTCAGACCTGCTCTTGCGCGGCGGATCGCACGACTCACAGCTTTAACTGCTTCTTCTTGTCCAATGACGCGCTCATGAAGGATATCTTCCATTTTGAGCAAACGGTCGGTTTCTTCTTCAGCAAGCTTGCTGACCGGGATTCCCGTCCAACTCGCTACGATTTGTGCGATATCATCTGGTGTTACTTCTGTATCCAGACGACCTTGTTTCTCTTTCCACTCATTCTTCGTCGAGTCTAGCTCTTCGCGAAGCTTTTGCTCCGTATCACGAAGGCCTGCAGCTTTCTCGAACTCTTGGCTCTGAACAGCTGCGTCTTTCTCTTTACGGATGTTTTCTAGCTTGCTTTCAAGCTGCTTCAAGGAAGGTGGTGTCGTGTAAGAACGCAATCTTACTTTGGAACTCGCTTCATCGATCAAGTCGATCGCTTTATCCGGTAAGAAACGATCCGTGATGTAACGATCCGATAGCTTAACAGCTTCTTGAATCGCAGCATCGGTGATTTTCACACGGTGATGTGCTTCATAGCGATCACGCAAGCCATACAGAATCTGAACAGCTTCTTCAGGTGATGGTTGATCTACCGTAATCGGTTGGAAACGACGCTCAAGTGCAGCATCTTTCTCAATGTACTTGCGGTACTCATCAAGCGTTGTAGCACCAATACATTGAAGCTCTCCCCTAGCAAGTGCCGGTTTCAGGATGTTAGAAGCATCAATTGCCCCTTCCGCTCCGCCAGCGCCAATCAAGGTGTGAAGCTCATCAATGAACAATACAATATTGCCAGCTTGACGAATTTCGTCCATGATTTTTTTGAGACGATCTTCGAATTCACCGCGATACTTCGTTCCTGCAACAACAGAACCCATATCCAGCGTCATAACGCGTTTATCTTTTAACGTTTCCGGAATTTCATTGTTAATGATTTTCTGTGCAAGGCCTTCCGCAATCGCTGTTTTACCAACCCCAGGTTCGCCGATGAGTACAGGATTATTTTTGGTTCTGCGGCTCAGTACTTGAATCACACGCTCAATCTCTTTGCTACGGCCGATAACTGGGTCCAAATGTCCTTCTTTGGCATACGCAGTCAGATCTCTTGCCAAGCCATCCAATGTAGGCGTGTTCACATTTGGATTGGTACCATGACTAGGTGACACTGTTTCGCTGCTGCCTAGCAGCTGAAGAACTTGTTGACGTGCCTTATTCAAGGAAACACCAAGATTATTAAGAACTCTTGCTGCTACACCCTCACCCTCACGGATAAGTCCGAGCAAAATATGTTCAGTCCCCACATACGTGTGACCTAATTTTCTCGCTTCATCCATCGAAAGTTCGATCACTTTCTTAGCTCTAGGTGTATATGCGATGTTGGTCGGCTGTTCTTGTCCTCTGCCAATTAGAGATTCGACTTCATCTTGAATTTTCTCAAGACCTAGGCCGAGCGCAACGAGTGCTTTAGCAGCAATGCCTTCACCTTCACGAATAAGTCCTAGTAAAATGTGCTCTGTTCCAATATTGTTATGTCCTAATCGAACAGCCTCCTCTTGAGCAAGAGAAAGCACCTTCTGCGCACGTTCCGTAAATCTGCCAAACATCATAGCGAACACCTCCAAAAGTAGTATATCTATGGAATTCCTAAAGGATGAATCTTACCTCACTTATTCTTTCTTATACCCTGCCGAACTTCTCGCGAATCAGTTCCGCCCTTCGCATATCTCGCTCTTCTGCATTCAGCTTCTCGCCCGCATATTGCTGAAGAAAACCAGGTTGCGTCATGACCAGTAGTTCATTAAGAACATGAGAGGATACATTGTTGATAATACCCACGTCAATACCCAGTCGTACATCTGACAACCGCTGTGCCGCTTCCTTAGAGTCCATAATCCCCGCATAGGATAGAATACCAAGGGACCGATTCACACGATCAATAATCCGCATTCTAGACTCTTGTAATAGCTTATGTCTCGCGGCCCGTTCATGCTCTATAATTTGCCTGGCCACACTATATAAATTATCAATGATCTCTTCTTCCGATTGACCTAACGTAATTTGATTAGAGATTTGGAATAGATTACCTAAAGCTTCGCTACCCTCCCCATATAATCCTCTAACCGTCAACCCAACTTGTGTAACTGCGGATAAAATACGATTAATTTGCTGACTAAGCACTAGCGCAGGGAGGTGCATCATAACCGAAGCGCGAATCCCTGTGCCGACATTAGTCGGGCAGCTCGTGAGATAGCCTCTTTTTTCATCGTATCCGTAATCCATCTGTGTTTCAAAAATATCATCAATCTGGTTGGCCAGATCCCAAACCTCTTTAATCTGGAAACCAGGACATAAACATTGTATGCGAAGATGATCCTCTTCATTGATCATGATACTGATCGATTCATTATCGCTTAAAATAACGGCCCCATTCCTGGATTCGTTAGCTAGATTAGGACTAATTAAATGTTTCTCCACTAGCACCATTCGCTCGAGCTCATTCAGCTCCGCGAGTGGAATGAGCGAGAAGTTGCTTATCGTCTCCAACTCTTCATTCTCAAGAACACCAGATAACTGTTCCAGCACTTCCTGTGATTGTTGATTGGTCGCGAGCATAGGATATGGATAATCTCTCAGGTTACGTGCAATACGGATCCGACTGCTTATGACAATATCCGACTCTGGCCCCTCACCTTTCATCCATTCGCTCAAAGCATCTCCTGTAAACCGCTGTAATGTCACTGGATTCACACTCCCTTACAAACTTACATACCCGCAATTTTCTTCTCAATCTCACGAATTTGGTCACGTATCTGGGCAGCCTGCTCGAACTCTTCGCTCTCGATACAGGTCATCATATCTTTCTTCAAAAGATCGATTTCACGCTTGCTTTGAATAATACCGCCACTTCGCTTGGGAACTTTCCCTACATGCACGATATTCCCATGAACTCGCTTGAAAAGAGGATCAAGTTTGACCGAAAAGCTTTGATAACAGGACCCACAACCAAACCGACCTAATTTACTGAATTGCGAGTACGTAAGACCGCAGTTATCACAGCGGATAGCCTGAGACTTCGCCGCGGACAATGGTTCAAAATCAAGTAAACCTGAAAGTAAATTGTGAATCGAAAAGCCATTCGATGTTCCTGGAATCATCTCACCCTTCTCGCGGGCGCAATTCTCACAAATGTGGAACTCGTTCTTGTCTCCATTCACAATCTTCGTGAAGTGAAGAGTCGCCGGTCGTTTCCCGCATTCCTGACAAACCATTCCATCTGCCTCCTTATCTGCTAAGCAAGGATATCAGCATTGCTTTAAGAATCTTAGCCCGAATTTCATCGCGCAGCGGGAGTTTAAAGGTCAAAACATCTCTGGATATCGCTGCCCGAATCAGGTTAGCTTCTCTGGTGGAAATATAATGCCCTTCTTGCAATTGATAAATGAGCCCCTCTGAGGTGACTTGATCAATGTGAGTATGAATCGTACGGAAAATGTGATCTAGAATAGATCCATGACTCTTGAGCTCGATCTTCTGAATCCGAATATAACCGCCGCCGCCGCGTTTGCTCTCCACCACATAGCCTTTTTCCAAGGTGAACCTTGTACTAATGACATAATTGATTTGAGATGGCACGCATTGAAACTGGTCCGCCAAATCGTTCCGTTGAATCTCAATAGCCCCTTCCGTACTTTGTTGCAAAACATGTTTCAAATACTGTTCAATAATTTCTGATACATTGCGCATCAATTCGGCCTCCCAGATTTCTAGAAGTAAATTGACTTTGACTTTCTTTGACCTTAACTAAATTATAATCATTTCCTTTCTTTTTGACAAGTACTGCTCTAAAATGTCTCTCCCTACAAATCCGATAGCCATATGTGAACCTTACTATTGTTGACCTTACCTAGGGATTTATTCGATGTATAAATAAGAAAAGCGGCTATTTCCTTTCTTTTAACAGAATTAGGAGCATATATAAACACAAAAAAACCTTCCTGAGATTTCTCTCAAAAAGGTTTCATCTTCTGCTTGGCAACGTTCTACTCTCCCAGAACCCTGCGGTTCAAGTACCATCGACGCTGGAGGGCTTAACGGTCGTGTTCGAGATGGGAACGCGTGGGTCCC
>NZ_CAKMMW010000032.1:0-65925 GCF_927798215.1 Paenibacillus allorhizoplanae | reverse complement strand
TTATCCGGTCTTAGCTATCGTTTCCGATAGTTATCCCAGTCTTAAAGGCAGGTTACCTACGTGTTACTCACCCGTCCGCCGCTAGCTTATCCCGAAGGAAAAACCCGCTCGACTTGCATGTATTAGGCACGCCGCCAGCGTTCGTCCTGAGCCAGGATCAAACTCTCCATAATAGAAAAGCTGAAATGCTCATTTGAAGCTAGCAAGATTTTTCAATCTCTTTTATAGTCGATTACTCGACTGTGCTTACTCACTCGTTGTTCAGTTTTCAAAGATCAATCACTCTTGTCCAACCTACTCTCTTTCGAAAGCCGGAAGACCAATATACCACACTGAGTTTTTATTTGCAACTCTTAATTTCGAGTTGTTTTTTGTTGTGTTTCTTGTGTTTCTCGTGTTGTCCTCAGCGGCAACTTTTATAAGATACCACAGACGATACACACTTTGCAAGTCCTATTTCAAAAAAAATTAGAGGCACCGATTGGCGCCTCTAGAAGATATTACTCGCCTTGGCGTTCACGCATCAACGGGAATAATAAGACATCACGGATCGATGGTGCATTCGTCAATAGCATGACCAAACGGTCAATTCCTATACCTAGGCCACCCGTTGGCGGCATACCATACTCAAGCGCACGGATGAAGTCTTCATCCATCTCATGCGCTTCATCGTTGCCCAGATCTTTTTCACGAAGCTGCGCCTCAAAACGTTCTCTTTGATCGATTGGATCATTAAGCTCTGTAAAAGCATTCGCATGCTCACGAGCCACGATAAAGAGCTCAAAGCGATCCGTAAAGCGCGGATCCTCAGGGTTCTTTTTGGCAAGCGGAGAAATCTCTAATGGATGTCCAAATATGAATGTAGGCTGAATCAGCGTCTCTTCTACAAACGTCTCAAAGAACTGGTTCACAATGTGACCAAATGTCATATGCGGCTCAACAGAAACCTTGTGTTCTTTGGCCAAACCATGCGCTTGCTCGTTAGTCATATGAACACTAAAGTCTACACCCGTGACTTCTTTGATCGCATCGACCATGGAGACACGTCTCCAACCTACAGCTAAATCTACCTCATGGTCACCATAAGGAATGGTCGTCTGTCCAAGCACTTCTTGCGCGATATGAGCAACAAGCTCTTCTGTCAGCTTCATGATATCCTTGTAGTCGGCATATGCCTCGTACAACTCAATCATCGTGAACTCTGGATTATGACGCGTAGAAATCCCCTCATTGCGGTATACGCGACCGATTTCGTACACTTTCTCCAGTCCGCCAACAATAAGACGCTTCAAATGAAGCTCGATGGCAATACGCATATGAAGCTGCATGTCCAGTGCATTGTGGTGTGTGTTAAAAGGACGTGCTGAAGCGCCACCCGCGATAGAATGCAGAGTTGGTGTCTCCACTTCCAAATAGCCCAAAGAATCTAAATAACGGCGCATGGATTGAATGATTTTGGAACGAAGAATAAACGTCTTCTGAACATCTTGGTTCATAATCAGATCCACATAACGTTGACGGTAGCGCAGTTCAACATCACTTAGGCCATGGAATTTATCCGGCAATGGAAGCAACGATTTCGTCAATACCTCAAGCGATTTCACTTTAATAGAGGTTTCGCCTGTTTTCGTTTTGAAAACAACACCTTCTACCCCCACCATATCCCCTAGGTCAAGAATATCAAAAGCTTTATAAATATTCGCTTCTAGCGCATCTTCACGCACGTAGATTTGAATTTTCCCTGTGATGTCTTGCAGATGTGCAAAACTAGCTTTACCCATACTTCTTTTCTGCATAATACGCCCTGCAATACGAACCTCAACGTTCGCTTCATCTAAATCTTCTTTGCTCATCTCTTGATAAGCCGAAAGAATATCCCCTGCTGCATGCGTTCTTACAAACTTGCCGCCGAATGGATCGACACCAAGACCACGAAGCTCGTCCAATTTGTTGCGCCTAATAACGAGCAATTCATTTAATTCTAGTTCCTGACTCATGCTTTTCATCTCCTACGAATTAGTTAGGGCTGTGAACGGAAAAAAGCTTCCTGACGGAAGCTTTCCAAAAGGCTTGCGGCTGCACGCTACTTTTTAATATCAATAATTTGATACTGAATGACGCCAGCAGGTACTACAACATCAACGTTGGTGCCCTTTTGCTTGCCTAGAATAGCTCTACCCACAGGGCTTTCATTGGAAATCTTATTCTGCAACGGATCGGACTCAGCCGAGCCTACAATGTTGTATTCTACCAAGTCACCATATTCCAAGTCTTTCAGCGTAACAATCGATCCAACACTAACCGTGTTAATATCGACATCATCGTTATTAATAATCCGCGCATTGCGCAGCATTTTTTCTAAAGTAATGATTCTTCCTTCAATAAAGGCTTGCTCATTCTTCGCATCTTCGTACTCGGAGTTCTCACTAATATCGCCATAACCGATGGCAACCTTAATTCTTTCCGCAACCTCACGGCGTTTCACGGATTTCAGATGCTCAAGCTCATCCTCTAATTTCCGTAGCCCTACTGGTGTAAGAATGACCTCTTTTTCAGCCATTGCCAACTGATCTCCCGTCATGTGAAAGATTTTCATATCGTTGAATCGATGCTTCCTGCTAGGAGTTGGGTCTTTATAGAGCTGATTCAAGTAGTATGAATTCACGTTTCATAATAAGTTGCTTACTCGTTAGTCTTTCAATATATGCAGGAACACATTAATATTGACTGATTATATTGCAACGGTTTCAAAATGTCAATGTCAACCATCCCTGCTTCTTTTTAATGCACCACAGTTGATTCTTCCGCAGTCCCTGAGACGGAACTTGTTGCAAGATGTTCAACATATGCGTCCAATGTACGAACCATTTCATCCCGCTTTTCTGTCTCCATGATGATATCTTTCACACGGGCTGCTCCTGTCATTCCTTTGAGGTACCAAGCCATGTGTTTGCGCATTTCCTTCACGGCAACATGCTCACCCTTGAGGGCAATTAAACGATCCATATGCAAAATCGCGATGCGGATTTTCTCTTCTGCCGACGGTTCTGGCGGTAGCTCACCATTGGCCAGGTATTGAACTGTTCGGTACAACATCCATGGGTTGCCTAGCGCACCACGTCCAATCATTACACCGTCTACACCCGTTTGATCCAGCATGCGTTTGGCATCCTCTGGTGTGACGACATCACCGTTTCCGATAACCGGAATCGACAGAGCTTGCTTCACCTCGCGAATGATATCCCAATCAGCTTTCCCTGTATACAGTTGCTCACGCGTACGCCCATGAACACTAACGGCGCTGCCACCACCTCTTTCGACAGCTTTCGCATTTTCGACAGCATAAATATGTTCCGAATCCCAACCAATACGCATCTTCACTGTAACAGGTTTACTTACCGCAGCAACAACTGTCGCGATCATGGCTTCGATCTTATCTGGTTGGAGCAACCACCTTGCGCCTGCATCACATTTCGTGATTTTGGGAACAGGGCACCCCATGTTGATATCAATAATATCGGCATTCGTATGTTGATCAACAATTCTAGCCGCTTGAACCAAAGTCTCCGTGTCGCCTCCAAAAATCTGAAGACTCAAAGGCTTTTCACGATCATCTACATATAACATCTCCAACGAGCGTGCATTACCGTGTACGATCGCTTTATCACTAACCATTTCCGCACAGACTAAGCCTGTGCCAAACTCTTTGGCGATTAATCGAAACGCTGGATTACAAACGCCCGCCATTGGGGCTAATACAACTTTATTGGGAGCTTCGACATTTCCTATTTTCAGCACCGAAGATTCCACTCCTCTCATTTCACAACTACTGCGACTAATTCCTCGGGTTCTATGTTAAGAACTTGCGAGATATTATGAATCATTTTATTGTCTGGCTTGCGTGTTCCACGTTCAATCGCCCCTAAAATGGCAATGGATACGCCTAACAAATCGGCCAATTCACTCTGCGTATAGCCTTTTAACTTACGAAAAGCGCGTATGCGCTGTGCTATTGAGCTTTTTTCCATAGGATGACGCCTTCCTTTCCTTCCAGTTTCTCCAAGTGTGCAGAGATAGATTCAAATAGAGCGTCCTGCCGCGCGTAGAGAACCTCAGAGAGGGGCACTAATACAAAAGCCCGCTCATGCATCCGCGGATGCGGAATGATCAAGTCGGGGGTCGTAAGCTGGTGGTCACCATACAGGAGCAAATCCAAGTCAATTGTTCGGGGTCCCCAACGTAAGTCACGTGTTCGACCCAAACGGTTCTCAATGGCTAGCAAGGTAACCAATAACGCTTCAGGCGATAAGTCCGTATGAATTTGAATAACCATATTTAGAAAAGCAGATTGATCCACATAGCCCACAGGCTCGGTTTCATAGATGCTGGACTGCCCCGTCACCGTTATCCCCGATTCCTCATTCAGCGCTGCGATAGCACCCTGCAAATAATGTTCACGCTTATCAATATTGGAGCCTAATGCGACGTAAGCAATCGTGCGTTCTCGATCTTCGGCTGTCATTCCAATGCCCGCTTTCGGTTAATCTCTATGGTAACACCGTCAAAAATAACGGCGAAGGGCGGATGCGGCTTAATAACGCGAACCGTCACTTCATTGATACTAGTATAAGTATGCAAGAGCTCGGATGCAATATTTTCTGCTAATGCCTCGATTAATTTGTACGTACGCCCTTCCACAATCTCTTTGATTAAGAAAAAAGCTTCGCCATAATGAACCGTTTCCGTCAGATCATCAGTCTTTCCAGCTTTATCTAAAGGGAGCATCAGCTCTACATCGACGTAGAATCGTTGGCCCAACGTATTCTCTTCAGGGAACACCCCGTGATTGCCGAAAAATTGCATGCGGGTAAGGATGATTTTGTCCATAAGGAAAGCCTCCAGGGTTGAAATAACGATATATATAACTTAAAGTTTGCTGCGCAACATGGCATCCGTCATAACAGCTAACCGTTTGATGGCTTGAATATCGTGGATTCTAACGATTCCACACCCTTGCGCGATCCCAAGTACAACAGTTGCTGCCGTTCCTTCGAGGCGCTCCTCGGGAGGTAGCCCAAGGGTGAGTCCGATGACGCTTTTGCGCGAGGTGCCTAAAAGAACTGGATATCCAAGGTCTACGATCGGGCGTAGGTTGTTCATTAGATAGAGATTTTGCTCGTAGGATTTCGCAAATCCTATGCCGGGATCAAGAATGATGTGCTCTGGCTTAATACCAGCTTGAAGAGCTTGATCGGTATAGCTACATAGATCCCCGATCACTTCTGGAAGAAATTCGACATATTCTGAGCTTATCCGATTATGGGTGATGATAAATGGACAATCATATTGCGCCACCACATCTGCCATGTCTGCATCCGCTTGACCGCCCCAAACATCATTGATGATGTGGGCTCCCGCTTCTAAAGCTTGTCTGGCTACTTCCGCTTTGTAGGTATCAATTGAAATAGGGATATTAATTTCACGGCGAATCGCTTCAACAACAGGGATTACACGCTGCAGTTCCTCGTCAGATGTAACAATCGCTGCACCTGGACGTGTGGATTCTCCACCAATATCGATGATATCTGCGCCTTCAGCAACCATTTGATGGGCTTTGCGAACCGCATCTTCAACTTGTCGGTAGCTGCCGCCATCCGAAAAGGAATCTGGCGTTACGTTTAATATGCCCATAATGATCGTACGATCACCAATGGGCAGTTCATGTCCTCTACAGGATAACACATTCATTTAAGGATTCACTTCCTGTTCGTTACTGTGAGATTGCGTAGCGTTGGATGAGTTGACGAGTTATAGGACCCGGAGATCCAGTGCCTACCGTGTAGACTTGTCCACTTGGCGTGTACAATGTGGTGACAGGAACGATTTCTTGGATCGAATTCACAAGAAACACTTCTTCTGCGTCTACGAGATCTTCCCAACGGTACAAACCGTCCTGTGTAGGAAGTTGAAGCTGCTGTGCAAGATCTATCACATGCGCTCTTGTGATGCCAGGCAAGATGCCCGTATCAAGCGACGGGGTGTAGAGGGAGTTATTTTTGGCGAAAAAGAGATTGCTGATGATCCCTTCTGCCACATAGCCATCTTCCGAAAGCATTAGCCCTTCCGCCCCAGTAGCCCATGCGTATTTCCCAAGCTCTCTTCGAGCCAAAATATTGTTCATATAATGAAAGGACTTAAACCGATACATCCCTTCTGGTGTATTACGTGGCAGCTTGAGTAGTTGCAGCGCTTTGCCATGAAGGTAGATTGTTTCATCCCTTGGAGGTAAAGGTTTGATGTATATGATTTCCGATGGCTTCGTATAATCACCGGAAGGAAGACCTAATGCCTCGACTCCCGCAGAGACGGTATAGCGGATATACGCCTCTTCAAGATGATTAGCGTGGAGCAGTTCTTCGATGAGATGTGTCAGTTTCTGAAGGTTAGGCTCAAAAGCGATACCAAGCTCATGGCAGCCATCCGTGAGACGACGAAGGTGCTCAGCGAGCAGAAATGGTTTGCGATTGTAGGTTCGAAACGTCTCAAACAAACCGATCCCGTAAAGAAAACCGTGATCATATACGGAGACCACGGCTTGTGTTTCTTCGGTTAAGATACCATTGATGGAAATAATCATGCGTTAGACACCTGTTTTCGCTGTGCGACGAAGAAAGTTGCGCAGCATCTGATGTCCATGCTGGGTGATGATCGATTCTGGGTGGAACTGCACCCCTTCGATCGGATACTCTTTATGACGCAAAGCCATGATTTCGCCTTCAGCGGTTTGTGCGCTAATTTCTAGGCAATCGGGCAAGGTTTCTGTTTTGACAATTAAGGAATGATAGCGTGTTGCAATGAAAGGTGACGGAAGCCCTTCGAATAAGGTTTTCCCGTCGTGGAAAATCTCCGAGGTTTTACCGTGCATCAAGCGCTCTGCGCGAATCACATCGCCACCGAAAGCTTGGCCAATAGATTGATGTCCTAGGCAAACGCCGAAAATCGGGATGATCCCTTTAAAATGGTCAATCAGTGATAAGCTAATTCCAGCTTCATTCGGTGTGCAAGGACCTGGAGATATTAAGATATGGTCCGGCGCCAACGCTTCGACCCCCGCCAAATCAATTTCGTCATTACGACGAACGATGACTTCCTCGCCAATCTCTCCCAAATACTGAACAAGGTTGTACGTAAACGAATCATAATTATCAATCACTAAAATCATTCTAAGCTCCCCTTTCGTCTCAGCCCACTCGGGCTTAAGCTCGGCTCATGCTCCGCTCGCTATACTCAATTGCTTTCCACATCGCTTTGGCCTTGTTCAAGGATTCGATATATTCGCGCTCTGGTATGGAATCTATGACGATCCCCGCTCCTGCTTGAATATGCCCCATCCCTTCAACCGCTACTAACGTGCGTATAATAATATTAAATTCCATATTGCCGTTATAGTCAATCCATCCCATTGAACCCGTGTAAGGACCACGACGTACTGGCTCTAGTTCTTCAATGATTTCCATGCAGCGAATCTTCGGCGCGCCTGTAATCGTACCACCAGGGAAGGTTGCCGCAATGACATCATAGGCGTCCTTACCCTCGGCCAATTCGCTGACGACTTCGGAGACGATATGCATTACATGGGAATAGTATTCGATGACCATGAAGTCTTTCACATGGACGGAACCATATCGCGAGATACGGCCCATGTCGTTGCGCTCGAGGTCGACCAGCATGACGTGCTCGGCACGCTCTTTGTCGTTGTGGATGAGCTCGCCGGCCAGGCGCAGATCATCCTGCGCGTCCTTGCCGCGCGGGCGCGTGCCAGCGATCGGACGCGTCCGCAGGACGCCGTCCTCGAGCTGCACGAGCAGCTCTGGCGAGCCGGAGACAAGGGCGAAGCCTGCGAAGCGCAGCAAGCCCATGTAGGGAGAAGGATTTACGATGCGCAGCGCCTCGTAAATCTCCTCCGGCGTTGTGCGCAGCTGCCGGCTCTGTCTGACCGACAAGTTGACTTGGAACACGTCACCTTGGGAGATGTAGGCTTGGATGCGCTCCACCGCAGCCATGAACTCGGCTTTGTCGAAAGCAGGCTGAATGCCTGCGATGCTTTCGACGTCGATGTGCAGCTGCTCGTGCGCCATCACCGGTTGGTCGGCACCGCTCAGCGGTGTGCCGGACCAGTTGCCGGCGCGGATCGCGTGCCAGCGGACGAGCATGGATTCGGCGCGAGCGTGCGCTTGCGCGTAGAGCTCGCTGAGGTCTGCAGTTGGGGAGCAGGGCATATGCACAGCGATGTACAGGCTCTTCTCCGTATGATCCAAGGTCCACACCTGATCATACATAGCGAAGCAGTAATCAGGGATCGGAAGATCATCCTGCGCTTGCTCTGGCAGTTTCTCAATGGTGCGAATCACATCGTAGCTCCAATAGCCCACGCAGCCACCGACAAATTTGGGCGCACCTTGGACTTTCGGACTATGATAAGCGGACATCCACTGCTTAACGATGTCGAGCGGCTTCCCTTGCAGGTGTGTGATCGTCGAGGTCGAATGACCTTTGATTTCTGCTTTCAAACCTGTACCCCGCACAGTAGAAAAGGGATGCAGCCCAAAGTGCGTATAGCGTCCACCTTTCCCACTTTCAAGTACGAAGGAATCTGGTGAAGCTTCTTTCCATGCGTCTTCCCACGAGGCAATTCGATCATCGGCTAAGCCTAATTTGATTACATACGGCAGCATGTTGTAGCTAGAAGACCACTCCTGCCATTGTTCCACTGTAGTTAAGATCATACTTGCGCTCCTTAAAATCCGTTAATTCGTTGTCCATTAGTATACTCCAACCCTATACAGAAAAAAAGCCCCAGCTGTAATAGCTGAAGGCTTGATCTTTTTGACAATGCAACTTGATCTTATTGCTCTTCGAATTGGTACAAAGGCGTAGAAAGGTAACGCTCACCGTTACTCGGAATTACAGCAACAACACGTTTGCCAGCGCCTAGCTCTTTAGCAACTTTCAATGCTGCGAAAATCGCGGCACCGGAGGAAATTCCGCCAAGAATACCTTCTTCTTTGGCAACACGGCGTGAAGTTTCGAACGCATCTTCGTTCTCAACGGCAATAATTTCATCGTACACATTCGTGTTCAAAATATCAGGAACAAAGCCTGCGCCGATACCTTGAATTTTATGAGGACCTGGCTTACCACCAGAAAGAACTGGGGATGCCGCAGGTTCAATTGCATAAATTTTGATGTTCGGGAAGTTTTCTTTCAAAACGCCACCTGCACCTGTGATTGTACCACCTGTACCGATACCGGAAATGAAAGCATCCAGTTTCCCATCATGTGCGTTGATCGCTTCCACGATTTCAGGTCCTGTCGTTTCACGGTGAACCTTCACATTCGCTTGGTTCTTAAATTGTTGTGGGATGAAGTAGGAAGGATTCTCAGCTTGAAGTTCTTCCGCACGTTTAATTGCGCCCTTCATGCCTTCTGCTCCAGGAGTTAGAACGAGCTGTGCACCGTAAGCGCGAAGCAGGTTACGTCTCTCCAATGACATTGTTTCTGGCATAACTAGGATAGCTTTATATCCTTTAGCTGCTGCCACCAACGCAATCCCGATTCCTGTGTTACCACTCGTTGGTTCTACAATTGTGTCACCTGGCTTCAATTTGCCTTCTTGCTCGGCAACTTCGATCATGGAGATGGCAATACGGTCTTTTACGCTAGCACCTGGATTTTGGTATTCTAGTTTCACATAAACCTCTGCACTGCCTTCTGGTACAACACGGTTCAAACGAACTAGTGGTGTATCTCCAATCAAATCCGTAATGCTTTGTACTAATCTTGCCATAATATTTCCCCTCCAGATTAAGTTTAATGATTTCCGAGTTAATTAGTCGGTATTAATTATACTAATCTTAACAATGCACTTACAGGTTGTCAATCAATTTCTCACAATCCCTTATCGGAGTGTTGGATCCAACACACTAACCTTCCATTTACCCCTTAGTTGAGCGACAAAATCTTTCAATGGAGGTGCTTGTTGCAACGCAAGCTCCCTACGTACATTCTCCCGAATGAACACCAGATCCGGATTCTTTTTGTCCCGTCTACTCTTGAGTAATACGACGGCAAATCCTTGTAAAACAGGGATGGGCTTGCTAACTTCGCCGACCTTCAGCAATTTCGCTGCCTCTAAGATCGGAGCCTCCACAAAAGGATCATCCCCTTCAATCCAACCCAAATCACCACCAGTGTTATTGGTGGCATCATCAATGGATCGATCTCTGGCAAGAATCCCAAAACTCTCCCCTTTGGCTAGTTCCGCAATGACTTTCGTTGCTTGTTCCTTCGTGGATACAATGATTTGCTGAATGTTGTATTCTGTCTCTTGTTCAAACTCATCTGCATGGGACTTTATGTATGTATCAACCTGAGTATCAGAGATGTGAATAGATGCCGTTGCTAGCTTCTCAAGTAACAACTTATTCGATACATCCTCTTGGATCTCCTCCTCAGACATCCCCAATTGACTTTGCATGGAGTCATAAAACTGCTGTTCACTTTCGTACCCTTGCTGCATCCTTTTCAGCTCACGATTGATTTCCGCACTCTCTACCTTAATCCCCGACTCATTTCCCTCTAGGCGAATTACTTCACGATCCAGCATTTGACTTAGCTGCTCTGGGCCATAATGGCGTGCGAGCGCTGATTCGAGCTCATCCATAGTAATTTCACGATTTCCAATTTTGGCGATAACTCGTGTATGCTTTTTCTCACCCTGCTGTTCTGGCTCCGGTGATTGTCTTGGTTCTGATTGGTTGATGGCATGACTGATCAGCAAGGATGCGAGCACGAGAATGCATATCGCCATCGCGATGATGACTCCCCACAATCGCTTTACATTGCGCATCCTATTTCCCTCTTTTACTTCCATATTGCTGCTTGCACCTGTATTCATGAGCTAAATCAAGCAGATTACCACGCTTGCAGATCAATCATCCGTTGTAAATCTTCTCCTTCATACCGGTAAGCTTCATTACAGAAATGGCAAACAACTTCGGCAACTCCCTCTTCTTCCAGCATTTCTTGAAGTTCTTTTTTGCCTAGTGAAATCAAGGTAGACTCCACTTTCTCCCTACTGCATTTGCAGCGGAACATGACGTCCATCTCGTCAAGCTTACGGAAGGAGGGGAGTACGGTTTGTAAAATTTCTTCTAAATTCAATCCTCCGCCTAACATGTGCGTGAACGTCGGGATTTGGCCTAACATCGCTTCAATCTCATCAATTTCACTATTTGTTAAACCTGGAAGCAACTGAATCACAAATCCCCCCGAAGCAAGGATCGTATGGTCCGTATTCACCAAAACGCCAAGCGCGACAGCCGAAGGTGTTTGTTCCGATTTTGCAAAATAATAGGTAAAATCTTCTGCCAATTCACCTGAAATTAAAGGAACACTTCCTTTATAAGGCTCTTTCATGCCAAGATCTTTTGTTATGTATAAAAAACCGTCTGTGCCTACGGCAGCAGCAACATCTAACTTACCGTTCTCTTTGAGAGGCGGATCTACCAAAGGATTATCTACGTATCCACGCACTTCACCCTTCGCATTGGCATCAACCACAATTTGCCCGATCGGGCCATCTCCTTTGACTTGCACAATGAGATGTTCCTCTCCCTTGAGCATTGCAGCTATAAGAAGCGCTGCCGCGGCTGTTCTTCCTAAGGCAGCTGTCGCTGTTGGTGTCGTTTGATGCCTTTGACTAAGCTCTTCCGTTAGGTGCGTCGTCTGAACAGCGAACGCGCGTACGCGCCCATCTAGCGCTGTTCCTCGAATTAAATAATCAGTCATGTCCATGTCCTTCCTTTAAACAACCTAAACATTCTTCTCATAAATCATTTGTAAACCTTGTAAGGTAAGCAAAGGGTTGACGACTTGAATCGTCCGTGACTCACTGGAAATAAGCTCAGCCAATCCACCCGTCGCGATAACTGTAGGATTTACATTAAACTCTTGAATGACCCGTCCGACGATCCCGTCCACTTGGCCAACATACCCATAAATAATTCCCGCTTGCATAGCCGCAACGGTATTTCGACCGACTACACTTTTCGGCTTAACCAGCTCAATGCGGGGCAGCTTCGCGGCTTTCTGATACAAAGCCTCGGTGGAGATCCCAATGCCTGGCGCAATGGCGCATCCCACTAGTTGCCCTGAGGAATCAATATAATCGTAAGTTGTAGCTGTGCCGAAATCGACGATAATACACGGAGCTCCATATAGCTCCAACGCCGCTACCGCATTCACGATCCGATCCGCGCCAACTTCCTTCGGATTGTCTACACGGACATTCAATCCTGTTTTGATCCCTGGTCCTACGATAAACGGCGCCCTTTTCAAGTAGTGTAAGCAGAGGTTTTCCATCGCATTCATCAACGGGGGCACGACAGATGAAATAATGACACCCTCTACTTGCGCAAAGGAAATACCCGAGTGTTGGAACAAACTGTGCAGCTGCATGCCATACTCATCTACGGTAGCCGACCGATTCGTGCTTACCCGCCAATGATGCAAGAGCGTACGTTCTTGGTAGAGGCCAAGCACTATGTTGGTATTCCCGACATCGATAACGAGAATCATAGTGCCGTCTCCTTCCGCTCATTCAGATCTAATGAAATATCGAGCGCTGCCACCGAGTACGTCAGTCGTCCAACAGAAATCACGTCTACACCCGTTTCTGCCATTGCTTTAATCGTTTGCGGGGTGACCGAACCTGACCCTTCTACTACAATATGCGGCGCTTTGCTTTTAATTATCGAAACTGCTTCTTTCATTTGAGCTGGAGCCATATTGTCCAACATGATGATATCCGCATGGGCTTGGAGCGCTTCATGAAGCTGCTCGAAATTCTCAACTTCCACCTCGATCTTCATCGTGTGGGGAATGTTCTGACGAGCTGCTTGAACCGCTTGGGTAATGCCACCAGAGCCTTTGATATGATTATCTTTGATCATAACCGCATCATAGAGACCGAAACGATGATTGTAACCACCACCAACGCGCACTGCATATTTCTCAAGCAATCTGTGTCCAGGCGTTGTTTTGCGTGTGTCAACCAGTCTGGTAGGCAAGCCTTCTAAAGCAACCACAAATTCATGCGTCTTCGTGGCGATCCCCGACAATCGTTGCATCAAATTCAGACTTAATCGCTCGCCCAATAGGATACTTCGTGTATTGCCTTCCACTTCAGCTAGTATGGTCCCTTTATTAACAGACGATCCTTCGACCACTTTTGTTTCAAAACGAAGAGAAGCATCGATCACAGCAAAAACCTCCTGTGCGATGCGAAGCCCACAGACGATTCCATCTTCTTTGACGTGGATAATCCCTTTGGATACTTGTTCCAAAGGGATTGTTGTCAGAGTCGTGACATCGCCAGTGCCGATATCTTCTTCAAGCCAAAGGCGAATTTGCTTCCGAACGATTTCCATATTTATTTCTAACATTCTAGATCCACTCCTCAATCCTATCTTCCCCGCGCTGGAAAACTATATGCTTCCTCCATACCAAGTCATCCCGATCCGGGAAATCTTCTCGGTAGTGACCGCCGCGACTTTCCTCACGGGTTAATGCTGCTGTCGTTGTTAAAAGGGCTACGTTAAGTAAATTAGCAAACTCATACTCTTCACGTTTGGTCATCAACGAATCAAATATCGACAATTGTCTCGCCAATTCCTCATAACCCTTCTGCAAGCCTTTGGCAGAGCGCTTAAGACCTGCGTAACGGAGCATGACTTTCTGAAGCTTCAATTTTTTCTCTACAACGGCTTGATTCGGGATCTCCGTCCGAGGGGCTTCGGAAGCCGAACGGATCTGAATATCCCCTTGTAGGGCAGGTAGCTCTTGGATACGTTCAATAATTCGACGTCCGAATACAATGGCTTCCGATAACGAGTTGCTCGCTAAACGGTTTGCACCGTGTACGCCTGTAGATGAAACTTCACCACATGCAAATAGGCGACGAACTTTGGTTTCTCCGTATAGATCCGTTTTTACGCCGCCCATCATATAATGCGCTGCTGGGGCAACTGGAATCCAATCCGTGCTCATATCGAGTCCATAATTCAAGCAATATTCATATATCGTTGGGAAGCGATGTTTAATCAATTCTTCGGATTCATGCGTAATGTCAATGTAGACAAAGGTTGACTTACAGTTCTCCATCTCGTCAACAATGGCACGTGCGACAACATCCCTTGGCGCTAGCTCTAATTGTGGATGATAGCGCTCCATGAAGCGCTCTCCTTTGATGTTGCGCAAATAGGCACCTTCTCCTCGCACCGCTTCGGAGATCAGAAACCGCGGTGCGCCTGGGTAGCATAGCGCTGTTGGGTGGAATTGAATGAATTCCACATCCTGAATTTGTGCGCCAGCGCGGTGGGCTATCGCAATCCCATCACCTGTAGCGATGTCCGGATTCGTTGTGTAACGGAACAGCTGTCCCGCGCCACCAGAGCAAAGGATTGTGGCGTTGCCACGCACAAACACTCGCTGTCCGTTTGGTTTCTGAACGAGCGCGCCGTAGCATTCGCCGTCTTGGGTAATCAGGTCGATCACAAAGTGGTCGTCCCAGATTTCAATATTCGGATCTTGCTTCGTACGCTCCGAAAGAGCTCTGACGATTTCCGCACCAGTCGCATCGCCATTGGAGTGCAAAATTCGACGCTGACTATGTGCTCCTTCCTTCGTCAAAGCAAATTCCCCGTTCTCTAGATCGAACTGGGTTCCCATTCGAATCAAATCTTGAACGCCTTCTGGCCCTTCATGAACAAGTACATCAACAGCTTCTGTTGAACAGAGTCCAGCGCCAGCGATCACAGTATCCTGACGATGATATTCCGGTGAATCTTCATCTGAGATTACGGCAGCAATCCCGCCTTGCGCATAGCGTGTGTTGCTATCCAGGAGAGATTTCTTCGTAATCATGAGCACTTTTTTAGTCTCGCTGGCACGAAGCGCCGCGAATAACCCCGCTATACCTGCACCAATAACAATTACATCCGTATGTATATGAGGAATAGAATCTAAATCAACATCTACGAGATATCTAGGAATCATGACGTTTCACCTGTTCTCCACCATTAATACCTCGAAAAGCAACGTCAGTTCGTCCACAATTCGCTTCACTTATGGATCGATCTAGCCTTGCTTTACGAGGGCACCTATTCAAAACAAGAGAGTAGCGCATGCTACTTAACTTGTAACATGCGCTCCAAGGACAATCTTGCTTTATCAGCTACGTCTTCTGGTACATAAATCTCTGGTTGCATCGTCTCAAGACACTTCACGATTTTCTTCAAATTGTTCACTTTCATATTAGGGCAAACTAAGTATTTCGTTGCAAAATGAAATTTCTTATTAGGGCTATCTAGACGCAACTGATAACCGGTTCCATCTTCTGTCCCTACAATAAACTCTTGGCAGTCGGACTCTTTGCAGTATTTAATAATCGCCGTCGTGCTGCCTACGAAGTCCCCGAGCTTCACTACTTCTGGGCGACATTCAGGATGAACAACGAATTGCGCATTCGGATATTGCGCTCTCATTTCTTCTACATCTTTAACAGTCAGCATATCATGCGTATTGCAGTAGCCTTCCCAAATGATCACTTTTTTGCTTGTGAATTTTGATACATAGTCACCCAAATTTTTATCCGGTACCCAGATAATCTCATCTGAATCGACGGAATTGATGACATTGATCGCATTCGCAGAAGTACAACAAATATCGGTTTCGGACTTCACATCAGCCGAAGTATTAATATAAGCAACGACTTTGGCATTCGGATGCTGGCGTTTAAGGGCACGTAGACCTTCAACATTCACCATATCTGCCATCGGGCAACCAGCCCGTTCGTCTGGAATAATTACGGTTTTATTGGGTGCAAGAATCTTCGCGCTTTCCCCCATGAAATGAACACCACAGAATACGATGACATCCGCATCGGTTTGTGCCGCCTTCTGAGCAAGCAAAAAGGAATCTCCTCGAAAATCCGCTACCTCTTGAACTTCGTCACGCTGATAATAATGAGCAAGAATAATGGCATTCCGTTCTTTCTTCAATTGCAACAGTCGTTCTTTGAGCTCGCGGTTTTGTTCCGCTTTGCGCTCTAATGCTAAGGCTTCCATGGTGCTTCCTCCCCTATCTGGGACGTAAGAATCGTCTCAATCGTCTATCTAAAAGTAGTATGATCTAAAAGCAATAAAATTAGAGATTTACAACTAATTTACACATTCTCACATCGCCTGTCAATGCGCAAATACATTGAAAAAACTCGGAATTCCGCGCACACTGGACGTGTACAACGGATTTCCGAGTTCGCATTGCAACTTACTCTTCTGTTTGATCCGGCTTAATCTCTTTAACTTCTTTGTCTTTGTCAAACTCCAGCTTATTGCTTTCGCTAGCTTGGCTTTGACCTTGAATAGTAACCTTAACATCTTCCTCATCGGTGCTAGCGTTAAGCTTGCCTTTTTCCAAGAGTTCGATGATTTCGTCTTTATCCAACGTTTCTTTCTCTAGCAATGTTTTGGCAACAAGGTGGATCTGATCCGCATGCTCTGTAAGAATCGTGCGTGCACGTTCGTAGCACGTACGAATAAAGCTTTGCATTTCCTGATCAATCTCATAAGCAATCGCATCACTATAATTCTGCTCATGACCGATATCGCGGCCCAAGAACACTTGACCTTGGGAGCTGCCGAACTGCATCGGTCCAAGCTTATCGCTCATCCCGTATTCCATAATCATGCGACGAACGATTCCCGTTGCTTTCTGGAAGTCACTGTATGCCCCAGTGCCAATTTCTCCGATGAATAATTCTTCGGAAACACGACCACCCAGGAGTCCAGTTACTTTATCCAGAAGCTCGTTCTTCGTTTGCATCATGCGATCTTCGCCTTCTTTAGGCAGCATCATCACATATCCGCCAGCGCGTCCACGAGGTACGATCGTAACCTTGTGAACCATGTCCGCATTCTCCGCATGATAACCGATAATCGCATGACCCGCTTCGTGGTACGCTACGATACGTTTCTCAGTTTCGGAGATAATACGACTTTTCTTCTGTGTACCTACGATAATACGGTCAAATGCTTCTTCAACTTCCGCCATCGAAATATCTTTACGATTACGACGAGCTGCAATCAAAGCTGCTTCATTCAATAAGTTCTCAAGATCAGCACCCGTAAAACCAGTTGTATAACGTGAAAGTGAATCTAGCTTCACATCTTTAGCAAGCGGTTTATTACGCGCATGAACTTTCAATACCGCTTCACGGCCTTTGATATCCGGGCGATCCACCGTGATTTGACGGTCGAAACGGCCTGGACGCAATAAGGCAGGGTCTAGAATATCAGGGCGGTTCGTTGCTGCTACGATGATAATACCTTCGTTCGCGCCAAATCCGTCCATTTCAACAAGCAATTGGTTGAGTGTTTGCTCACGCTCATCATGTCCGCCGCCCAAACCAGCGCCACGTTGGCGACCAACCGCATCGATTTCATCGATAAAGATAATACAAGGTGAATTCTTCTTCGCATTCTCGAACAAGTCACGAACACGGGATGCGCCGACACCGACGAACATCTCAACAAAGTCAGAACCAGAGATACTGAAGAAAGGAACGCCTGCTTCACCGGCAACGGCACGAGCAAGTAGCGTTTTACCTGTTCCTGGAGGACCATTCAATAGAACACCCTTAGGAATTCTAGCGCCAACTGCTGCGAATTTACGAGGATCCTTAAGGAACTCAACAACCTCGATTAATTCTTGCTTCTCTTCATCCGCACCTGCCACATCTTCAAATGTGACACGTTTCTTCTCCTCGTTATATAGGCGCGCACGGCTCTTGCCGAAGTTCATCACTTTACCGCCGCCGCCTTGCGCTTGATTCAATAAGAAGAAGAACAAAATGAAGATAATGACGAATGGAATAATGGACGTAAGAAAGCTAATCCAAACGCTATCGCGTTCCATCGGCCCGTACTCTTCCGAAGGTACGCCGTTCGCTTCAATCATTTGTACAACTAACGGCTCATAAGGAGCATGTGTTTCAAAGCTCTTCTTATCCGCGCCATTAGGCGGGTTAATATACTTACCCTTAATCGAATAGGTATACCCATCAAACTTTAACACTACGGACTCTACATTTTTGTTTACAACTGCTTGTCGGAATTTATCGTAAGTGATTAACTCCTTCTGTTCATTCTGGGTACTGATGAAATGAACGATCCCCACGGTAACCAAAAATATAAGCAAATAAAAGCCGGTATTCCGGATAATTCGATTCATAACGAGCCTCCTCTCAAACGGCACACAATTATTATTTTACCACACCCCGGTAAAGCGCTACAACATTACTGCCTTAGTGCGCCTGCGGACGTGACACTAGCTCGAATAGATCTCTGGTTTCAATATGCCGATAAATGGAAGGTTACGATACTTCTCTGCATAATCCAGACCATATCCGACAACGAACTCATCTGGTAGCACATAACCCGCATAATCAGGTTCAAGCTCTACCGTTCTGCGTGCCGGTTTATTAAACAGCGCAACAACCGAGATTGTCTTAGCATTGCGACGTTCTAGCACATCTATCAGATAACTTAGCGTTAAGCCACTATCGATAATATCTTCCACGATCAGGATATGACGTCCTTCCACGGGTACATCAAGATCTTTGATAATCTTAACAACTCCAGAGGATTTCGTGGATTGACCGTAGCTGGATACCGCCATAAAATCAATTTCCAAAGGTACTCTAATTTGCTTTACAAGATCCGCCATGAAAATAAAAGCGCCCTTCAGCACACAAATAACCAATGGATTCTTACCTTCGTAATCAGTGGAAAGCAATTCCCCTAATTCTTTGATCTTGCCTTGAATTTGTTCTTCACTGTAAAGTACTTCTTGAATGTCGCTGTACAAGGATGAACCCCCTAGATTATATTATGAATCCTTATAAATTTACATTCTAGAAGAACGAAATTTACGTATGTTCCTGCAGCACTAGCTTCATATGAAGCACACGTTCTGTGTCTGGTCCGACCAAAGCGTGTTTGGACCTACGAAATCCAGCAATCCAGAGAATCCGTCCGGATGCGTCGACCAGTAGTGGGATAACCTCACGCCGAGTTGGTGGCATTTTGGCATCAATGAACATATCCTTTACCTTTTTGGACCCGTTTAAACCAAGTGGTTCCAATCGGTCTCCCGATCTTCGGCTTCTCAAACAAAGTGGCAATTCTACCTGGTCTGCATCCAAAAAAACGTCGCCATTATGGTCTAGTGATGAAGCAGCTTGCTCATACGAGCTTAGAGGCAGCCATGAGTAGATCAATTTGGCGTTCATGTCCGGGAGGTCCAGCTCACTTGATGCTAACAGGATCTCATAAGCATAAGGCTTAGGATCTGGTGCATAGGTCTGAAATTGAATAGATCCATATTCTCTCACAATATAAATCTGTTCATCCACCTGAAGGAATTGATTCGACATCTGATCTTTAATCATTAACTCACGCACGCGCTCAATTCGTGTAAATACCAGCCGTTCCCTTTCCAAACAAAGACAGTTTAATATTAATTTAATCAAACGCCTTTGTAAAGCAACGTGAAGCTCGGTGAAATCACTCCGATTTAAGCGGCAGACGTTCGACTGCAATGACACGATTCGGCGAAAAATCTTATCCGTTTCTGCATCCAAATAATCATTCTCAGCTTGCATCACATCCGTCAATCGATTGAGTGACTCTGGAAGTTGTTCATTATACTGTTTCAGCATCGGCATAAGATCTAACCGAATCCGATTGCGGAAATACTTCCGCAGCTCATTGCTGCTGTCCTTACAATAGGCAATTTCATGCTGAGCGCAATAATTCACAATATCTGATTTGTATATACGTAAAAAAGGACGAATCAGTTCCACTTTTTTTTCGCGCCTTCGTTCTGGCATGCCAACTAACCCCGATGGGCCTGTCCCACGCAAGATTCGCATCAACATCGTTTCCGCTTGGTCATCGGCATGATGGGCCAAAGCGATCCGTTGTGCACCATACTGGTCAGCGACTTGATGGAGAAATTCATATCTTTTCTCCCGCGCTGCCGCTTGGCCATTTAAAGAAGCTTCCTCTATATAAGCAGGAACATCAATAACTCCAATTTCACAAGGAAGTGCTAGCCCTGCCGCAAGCTCCGCAACGAAGTCTGCTTCCGCATCCGATTCCTTGCCCCTAAATTGATGATTCACATGGGCAACAACGATCGACCACTGATGGGCATCTGCAAGACGAAAAAGGACATGCAACAGCGCCACCGAATCAGGTCCCCCTGAAACCGCGACGACAATCACATCCCCTGCATCTGCAAGCATTTCTTCCTCAATTCGTCGTTCCACTCTGGCAACAAGATCCGTTTCCATCTCGCATTCCTTTCGGCCTTTTCTTACCCTGCCTACCAATACATATAAATCGTTGCTCCACAAATAAAAATAGATGCAGCAAAGCATATTTTAAGCCATGGCATTTTCAGCGTCGACTGAGCGACCTTCTTACCTGCAATCAGCTTTTTCCATTCCACAATTGCTTCTTCCGACGTATTAAACTCGCCGCGCAGAGCTTTATTCAGAAAAGGTGCCAACTGAGCAGCAACTGGATTTTCCCGCATGATTGACGTTAATTGATCTAACTCACGGTTTTGAGGGAGTGTTTTGATAAAGCCAGCGAAGCGTTTGCGGTGATCTAGTGTTTTTAATAGTAAAATAGCAAATGAAAATAGATCGTAGCTTTCCTCCGCAACCCGTTCCCCCATATTCCAAAAACCGCGATCGTAAACTTCTGTTAATTGTTTTATCGCTCGTCCCTTGGGTGATACGCCCCCGAAATCAATAAGGTCCACATCGCCATAGTTAGATACAATCATATTCTCGACCTTCAAGTCTCCAAATACATACCCACTCCTGTGGATTTCAGTGAGCTTTCGCAATAGATTCGTGCCTATCACATAGATCCAATCTTGACTGCGCTTATGTATAAATTCGGAAAGAGTCACACCCTCAATATATCGCATGACATAGAAGGAAATCCCTTTTCCTTGAATCATCATATCATCTGAATCAATCAAAAAGTTCTTAAAAGAATTCTCTTTCATCGAAATAGCAAGTAGGGAATTGATCTCTGACTGATGGTCAACCGTTTCATATCCTGCTTTAAGCGCAAATCTAGCGTTTCCCCTTCGGACAAGAGCAACAATGCCATTGGAGCCTGCACCTAGTAAGCGTTCGACCACATACACATGGCCATTCCACTTCCCCTTAATTACAGCCCCTGGGCGAAAGGCCTCATCATACCACGTAGTCACTCAGCATCCCTTCCTCAGTCGTCTTTGGTGAGAAAGGCTTTTCTGTCACGAACTGCAACGTTTGCAGCAGCGCTGGACCGGTTGGTGTCGTACCCTTCATGTTTATTTTATAGAACATCTTGTCGACATTTGCAAGCTGATTCGTCCAACCATGATCCATTTCTAGTTCCTGATCACTCGATTTGGTAGATGGAAAATGGAAAACAGCAAGCTCGCTCACGCCACTTCTGGCTCTTAAACTAAGCAAAAGGTCATGAATCGCTTCACGTACCGCGGCAAGCTTCGGCTTCATACTAGCACTTGCATCTATTAAAAGGGCAACACGTAGCGACGTGGTTTCACTCATATTATCAATAACTTGTACAACCTCAGCTCGCTTCTCTGGTGGCAATTGCTCCAGTTGTGAAATCCCTAATATACTTTGCAACTCTTTGCCCACAGCATGCTGGATGGTCGCATTCACAGTTTTGCGTGTCATCATTTGCACCGTATGCGACAGCTGTTCGGAATTAACAATCCGACTCATGCCACCGCCTGCTGCTGCAATCTCTCGAATCTCTTCTGAGCCCAATACGCCTAACTCCCCATGATCAATCACACCAATGACATTTACTGCAACACCCTCTGCCTGCGCTTGTGCCGCCGCTATCACGGGACTTACGCCAACATTGGAACAACCATCTGTAATCAATAAAATTTGCTTCATCATGAACTTCTGCCTCCCTGGCCGATAAGATTCGCTCTCTAGTAGTTTCTTATCCTAGTTTTTCCATTTATGAGAGTGTCTAATCATCTTGCAGGTAGGGATTGCGAAAGGTATTTACTCGATTTTATCCTATACAGCCTATGATAAGCACCAAATAAGCAGGGGGCATCCCCCTGCTTATTGTAGTGATAGTCAATCGCGATTAAGTTAGCGTCTCCTCCGAACTTTCCTTCCTAGTATAATACCAAACAACACGAAGGTTAGGCCCGCAAGCTTGACATAGAGATGGCTAGACTCACCCGTGACCGGCAATGTTGCAGGCACCATAGTCGGAGGATTCACAACACCAGGATCGGAAGGTTTAGGTGACGGCACCGTCGCAGCCGGTGGTGAAGGCTTAGGTGACGGCGTAATAGAAGGACTTGGTGTTATACTTGGTGTCGGTGATGGTGATGGTGTCGGTGTCGACGATGGCGGTGGTGTCGACGACGGCGGTGGTGTCGGTGTCGATGATGGCGGTGGTGTCGGTGTCGATGTTGGTGGTGGTGTCGGTGTAGTAGTCGGCGGCGGCGTTTTACTATTCGTATACGTCACCCTTTTATTCTCCGCCGCTTGTAGTGTGAACGGTTGATCACTCCCATCTAGGATATACCCACTAGGAGCTGTCACTTCCTTAATCACATAGTCACCTGCAAGCAAGCCTTGGAAAATAGCAATCCCTGCTTCGTTCGTCGTTTGCGTTTGTATGACATTGGTCGTTTCACCAGACTTCCGACTTAGCTCATATTTAGCGCCGCTAAGCGGTAATTCTCTATTCGTTGCATCAACCTTTTTGACTTCTAAAGACCCGCGGACACCATTCCCTGTGCCTGAGCCTGTGGATACGCCAACCACGATATTTTTAACTGTTTCTATCGGGATCGTTGTCAGATTGCTCGCGCTGAAATTAACCACATTGGTGACAGACTCTTGGTCGCGGGCCGCAATGACAGATTGATATTCCAACACAAAGGCTGTCGAAATGGGACTCTTGAATTTTAAGCGGAACGTCTGATTCCCTTCTGTATCCGTCTGAATATCAACTGTATAGCCGACATCCTTTACTAATTCGACATCCTTGGTCAAATCACCATTGGCAGCTACCTTCATACTGTATAAAAGAAAAGAATTCGATAGCAGGACTTGATTTCTAGATGGTCTATCGAAAATTTCCGCATCCCACAGCTTCGATTGTCCCTGATTAACGGTTATTTTCCAATCGATCTTATCACCGCTTTGTGAGCCATTCTTACTCACATATTCCCCACCATGAGGGATATTTACGCTGGCACTAAGATTTCTAGACACCGGGGATTGCCCATCATATACCTTAGCCGTATTAGCAACCGTACTAGGAATCAACTCTCCCTCTAAACTTGTTTTAAACACGATTATATAGGCTGTTGAAAGGGGTTCGTGGAACGTAACAACAAGCTTGTTCTGAGCATCAAGGCTTACCCCATAGCGGGAAGCGTCTACGACTGTGCCTGGCGATGGGTCGCCATCTACAGAAACGTCCATGTTGTACACAACAAGCGAGCCATCAACGAACTTCTGATTCTCTTGTAAGACATCCTCGATTCTCGGTGAAGCAATCTCCTTCTCACTGTAGTTAACACCTACTGTCCAAGTTAGCTGTTTATTCACCACATTATAATTACCATATTTATAACCACTGTTAATATATTCATCTCGCGCATAGAAAGCGGCCCCAACGGTTTGCGAATAGGTCACTTCATCCGTCGAACTCCAGTCCATCTGAGCCGTATTATGGAAAATGGCTGTACTATCTTTCGGGACAATCCAAGTCAAATCAAAATTCGTTTGATAAGTGATGATAACTGGCTGCGTTAGAGGCGCTGTAAAGTTTATTGTAAAGCCATCATATTTACTCACACTGTTATCCAAGGTGAAATCGGCGGGACTATGCAATGTCTCATTACCCTGCGTTATGACTAAAGAATCCTCTATAAAGTACATACCCTTATGAGGGAACGTATCCTTCACGACAACATGATTCATAATCTGGCTGCTGCCGTTTAATTCAATTTTCCAACCTACCTTCTTTTCGATATAGTTGGCCGCTCCTACGTTTTTAATTAGACCTACTTGTTTAGTATTCTGTGATGCACTGCTATGCTCCTCCGTCCATATTGTCACCTCATTCGTGATGACAACATCAGCGACGATTGGGCGGGTAGCTTGGGTTTGATAATCAATTCGATACGCGCCAGTAATAGCCATTTTAAATTTCAACTTAAAGATGTTGCCGCTCTCACCCATCGGTGTAATAGTATACTGGTCGGCTGACAGAACAGCGCCGCGAGTCTCATTGCCCCCTGCATCAAAAGTCACCGGATACACATGAAGAGATCCCTCCATAAGTCGATGCGGCACACTCACAGTGTCTATGATATAAGCGTTTTCTTCACTAATCGATACCTCTCCACCGTTGTAAAGAACGCTCCAATCTATTTTCTGCTGAATCGCTTGATAATCCGTAATTTCTTTCTTGAGTATACTTCCTCGTTGCACTGCAACTGTTGACGTTGCTTCAACTGATGACGTATGACTTCCACCAAACTTGGCAGTATTCGTGAATGACGACTTGCTGAGGTCAGTAATATTGGTTACATAGTGAATCCGGTAAGCCGACGTCATCGGGTTGTTTGTGAAATGAACCGTCAACACGCCTCCAGTTGTGCTCACTGTATACTGACCACTATCCAGTTCTGCCCCCTGTGTGACAGTGCCGTCCAGTTGCACATTCAAAGCATAAACTTTGACTCCTGTTGGCGTGGATAATCCCTCCACGTTCGGATCTGTCATTACAGCATCCTGAACCGTATCCAGTGATTTGTTCACATCCACCGTCCAATTTATCGATTTGGCATTGTAACCTTGAGGGACACCTGATTTACTAATCGTTGAATCCACGTTAGGCCTGAACTTTATGGTAAATATCTGGTCGCCGCTTCGAACAGGAATCACAATTGTTTGTTCCGTAGTCCCTGTTATTTGGCTCTTATTAAATTGCGTAAGGAAGCTCAACGTTCCCTTCAAATTATCATGACTCTCAATAAATTCGTTAAACGTAATCACCACATGATGACTATCTTTATCGGCATGGAAATTTCCAACAGTAGAACTGTTGTCTATGACGAGAGCACCGCTTACATTATTGAATAACTCAAACTCTTGCGGCAGCGTAAAAGTAAACGTATCCCCGTTATGGTAGCCATGACCATTCGGCAAAGACCAAGTGTAGTCCAGCTTAGCTTGAGCATTCTGGTTATACACATTCCCCGTTACCACTTGCCCATTACTATCGTATACCGCTAATGTGACACTATCGAGGATGTTGCCCGATATTTCAGTTGCATTCACCTGGCTAGATAAGGTAATCCCATAAAGACATTGCATAAACATAAGAAGAGCAATTAGCAAAGCCTTTGTTTGTTTCTTCACCATCTTTGTTTAGACCTCCATTTCAGATATGTACCTTTTCATTGAAAAGAAAGAACATTTATTTTCCTTTTGATACAAATTGTATCATTTTTGACAAGCGGGTAGTACACATGTTTTGAAAATATGTAATATCCATCCTTTCTATACGTGAACTTCTAACTATTCAACTAATTTCCCTTTCACAATTAAGCGATGCGTCGGGTCTACCATGGGATCACACGTAATTAATGTAATTTCCCGATTACTATCTTTGCTCTGCAAGACCCACACATCTGTAGGTAGAACATATAACTTTTCATCTACACGGTAGACGAATTTATTGCTCCCTGTATCTACTTCTAATAAATCACCAGGAACAACTTCATCTAAGCGATTAAAATTTTTACCATACGTCAAATTCCGATGCCCAGCAATCGCATAATTGCCTATTGCACCAGCTTTTCCTGTATTCGCAATACTAGCAACTGCGATTTTCATATTATCCATGGTCGCACCAGATAGAATGGGGAGCTTCAAATCAATTTTATCAATACTCAGAACCCCCTCCATGTTCTTTGGTTTCGCAGGGGGAGGCTTGGCTGTCGCCACAACCTTCACAACCGTGTCGCTCACGCTTGTGGGCTTTGCGGATTCAGACACCAATGGTTCGTTGATCCATACACTTGCATCTGGTGAGGGGGTCACATCACTCCCAACGGGTGTAGCCTTCGAACCTCCTGCAGCAAGTACCTCCACATTTTCCTCTCCGGGCAACTGGTCCATCGCTTGCATATTGTCTTGCCACTGTTTCAAAATCTGATGTTGTTGATAAGTTTCATATCGATCATTTATCGTGGGATACAGAAACAGGCATACTCCCAGAAGTATGAGCAATATGGCAAACATCCTCCTGATCATTCAATTAACCGCCTTTCTTGACTCAAAAACCGCGCCGGCAAATGAGCCGGCACGGCTTATTAGAACCTTTAACTAACTGTTTTCGGACGCTCCATGCGTGTAATACCCGGCCAACGGAACGTCGCCCATTCCGGCTGCCGCTTCTCAATACGTGCTACAACGACTGTCATATCATCCTGAATTTCCCCGTGATGATGGCGGAAAATACGCTCCAATAAGCAATCCGCGAAATCCTGCGGTAACGTCGTATCAATTTCCTGAATCATCCGCTTCATCCACATCTCCTTGTTCACAGCATGGCCCGGGGCATCAAAGATACCATCAGTCATCATCACAAGGATATCTCCTGATTGCAGAGGTATGGAGACCAGATCGACATCAATCTCACTCAAGATGCCTACCGGCAAATTGTTGGCCGAGATCGGAATAACCTCCGTGCCGCGCTTAATAAAGCTTGGCGTAGAGCCGATCTTCATGAATGTCGTATTGGCACTGTACATATCAATCAATGCCATATCCACCGTGGCGTACATCTCATCCGATGAACGCAGCATCAACACCGAGTTCAGCGACTTGATCGCTAACTTCTCGTCCATTCCTGACTGCAGCAGCTGCTGCAGGATGCTAAGCGCCGTTTCGCTCTCCGCGCGCGCTCGCTCGCCATTCCCCATGCCGTCGCTCAGCGCAACGGCATACTTGCCATTGCCCAGCTCCACCGTGGAGTAGCTGTCGCCGGAGAAGAGATCGCCTCCCTTGGCAGCGCCGGCGACTCCGGTTTCCACCTCGTATTCCTTGGCGGAGCCGAATACGACCGTGCTGTAGCCCTCGCCGCGCGTGTGCATTTCCTCACGCATCACGGCGACATTCTCGCCGATGATTTCGCTCAGAAGCGGCGCGATGATCTTACGACATTCATCAAATCCCTTCGTATATTGATGGATGATTTCGATTTCGATGTTGCCTTCGTCTAAGGAAATCACATCGATCGTATGAATAGATAAGCCAAGCTCCTCTAGGGCATTACGAATTTGCTCTTCTTGGAGGAACAACTCCTGTCCTTCCCTTTTAATTTCCTTCGCTAAGTCTTCCATAACTTGCGAAACACCTGACAATTGGTCGGCAACAAGATGCCGGCTATCGATGATCTGCTTTTTCCAATGCCTGTCATTCTTATATAAACTATATTGCTGCTTCATCACATCTAGCACTTGTTCCGTACGGATGCACACCTTCTTCCACTCAGGTGGAATCTGTTTCTTCGTCATACTCTCCTTCGTCTCGATTTGGCTCATCATATCCGTCATATACGTGTAAGTTTGATAGAATTTCTGATCCCAGCACTGGCTCTTCTTCCAACAAGACTCACACGCCTTCTGGGTGACAGCATTCATGAAATGTCCGACATCTTCCTCCTTCCGACTCACCTCATCTTCAGTCGTTAGCTGTTTAAAGCTGCGCGCCAACTGGCGGAATACCTCAGAGAATTGCTCAACGCGACCAGCCGTCACATCCCGCACACGCTTCGCATAATCCTGCTGCGATTTCAGATTCTCTTGGGTACCAGGCACATACTTAGCAAGCATGAGAATAACGCTGCGCGGCGTAAGAAGGAACAAGGCAACAGCCGCAAGAGATTCCCAGGCCGAATTGATCATATCCACACTAGAACCCATATAGAAAGATAGAATAACCGAGCCGATCAGCATCCCGAAGGCTACCATTAAGCGATTCCCCTCTTTAAGGAGACCTGCGAGCATACCAGAGAATGCAAGTAAACTCATCTGATAGATCGCATTGCTATTCGCAAGACTCAGGATAAGCCCTGTGACAACACCAACGGACGCTCCGAACGGCGCTCCTCCTACCAACGCAAACAGGAGTATCAAGTAACGCGATAGCACATGCTCTACCGTGACAGGACCCACAAGCCAACCAACCGTACCTGTCATGACCGATGCCAGCAAAATAATTAAACAAATAATTTCCTCATGTTTCAGATGATAGTTTTTGCGGGTAAGCGTGAATACAGGGATCGCTTGAATGAAAATGAGCGTCAGCACCAAACTCAGCAACGCTTCCACAGTAAGCATCATCAAGGAGTACCACGTTAAGTTTGAAACAACCAGCTCCGCAAAGAGCTGCACGAGGAACGTTGAGCTAAAAACGAGGATCGGCGCTAACGAAACGTCTGAGCGTTCATATTTCTCAAGTGCCTTCTGGATCAGTAGGAAGATAACGATTTCTGTCACTAGATAACCGGTGTTCCCATTCACCGCAAGCAAGCTACCAGCAAATGCAGCAATACCCACCCAATGCAAGATATCCTTTCTTGTAAAATAGATGACTGCGACAAACGCCAAAGCAAATGGTGATAACTGTTCCAGAATCATCGCCCGACCGAGCAAGAAGCCCATAACGATGAGCAGTAACGACCACTTCTTAGCAACAAAAGCTTGTACCCATCGATTCTCCACAGCTGCACTGTGAACACCTACTTTTGCTTTCTGCCAAATTCCCGACCATCCGCTACCCATCACCGCGCCTAAGCTTCGTCTTTGCATATTCTCGAACACCATCCATTTCTTCCCTTATTTGTTACTCTAGTATAGAGACAATCTAGCAGAAAGTTTGTCAGAATGAGTTGATAGATTCAAAGAAATTTCCGACATGTCCTGATAGCCTTGTCAACAGGCCCCAGCCCTTGCCAGCTCTAGGTTCCTTAAGTTGAAAACGTTTCCAAAAGTCTGATTACCTCGAAACTACGCGCCGCATATGAGGGAGATACCCGTAACTCCATGTCGATTGATTTTCATTGTTTTTGCCGGACTTGTCGCACATGACAAAGAAAAAACCACATTCGCTGGAGCGAATGTGGTTCATCATCTGCATCTATTAGTCTCTTCTTCCGCCTCGGCCACCGCGTTTGGACTCGGTGTTCTTCTTCAAGGACGAAATCCGCTCTTCACTATCTTTTAGGAAACGAGATACTTTATCTTCGAACGAAAACGGTCTAGCTCCGCCTTGCTGCTTGTTAAAGCCGCCGCGACCACCACCGCCACCACCACGATTGAAGCCACCGCCGCCACCTGGACGACCGCCACCACCACCTGGAGCACCGCTTGGAGCACCACTACGGTCTCCACCGCTGCTTGGACGACCACCTTGGTAACCGCCGCTTGGACGATCTCCACTAGGACGACCTTGATAGCTGCTGCCACCTGTACGTTCAGGACGAGCTGGTCTTTCCTCAACTGGCTTGTCAATCGTTTGCTTGATCGACAGTCCGATCTTGCCATCCTTGTCCACGTTAATTACTTTGACCGTTACCTTGTCTTCTAGCTTCAAGTGGTCATTAACGTCCTTCACATAATTGTCCGCGATCTCCGAAATGTGAACAAGACCGGTAACTCCTTCAGCAAGCTCGACGAATGCTCCAAAGTGAGTAATCCCCGTCACTCTTCCCTCTAACTTGGTGCCAACTTCAATTGCCATAAAGTAAAATGTTCCTCCCTTAAAATGTTGAAAACACTGGCTACGCCGATTATAACCGATGCAGAAACCACGGTCAACACGGCATTCGCCACTTCTTCATAACGTTTCTTATTGCGACTTCGAGACACTTAGTGGCGTCTCTCCCGTTTTACTGTAATGAAAGTCTCGGCGAATGATCTGATCCAAATATTCGTCGTTATGCAGCCGTGCGATTTCCTTCGTCGTGAGAGCATTGATCTTCTGTGCTTCGACGAGTTGTTGTTCCATATTCGCTACGACACTTTTCTTCTCGTGCAGCTTGGCGAACTGCCCCCAGATGTTAACAGCAGCCCAGCTCAGAAAACATAAGACAATGATCAAAAGGATACGCAGTCTTCGCTTCGAGCCTTCCCGACTGATGCGCTTGGTTGAAACGGTTGCTTGAGCATGCATGAATAGGAAATCCTCCTACTTCGAGAATATCCTGCGATAAAGCGCAATGATGCGTCCCTTCAGTTTCTTCAACCAGTCAGGGATCACCAAGTACTTATGCACAGGCTTAGTCATCCAGAGGAATAGTCTCCACATAGGATAGAGCAATTGTAGCACAATTCTGTAAAGGAATATAGCTACGGCTAGCAAAAAGCCTAAAATTATCACCGTTAGACGATATAAGCCAATAATCGGTTTAATGATGAGAATTTCGACAGTCCTCGTAAAGAAGCGGTAAATCGCCACAATAATTCGTATGAGAATGAGCGTTAGACGAATGACAAGCGAGCTAAGAAGAGCGAAATAGAAGCAAATTCCGATCCCCATTCCAAGAAAAATAAAAATACGAACTTGTCCTTCATTACTGTAAATGAGCATCTTAAACACTAGGATTATCGCCACAATCCAATAGATACTATCTACAATGGGGATGGTCCATCGTGGCAACCGCAGCTTGCCCGAGAGCACATGAAAAATATCGAACAGAGCCCCTATGCAAATTCCACTCAGGAACATCATGAAAATCGTCTGAAATTGAACGTGAAGCGTCACTTAAATAGCTTACCAAGAAACCCTTTGGATTTCTCCTGGGTATTCCCGTCCACATAGGCTAATTCATGAATAATACCTTCGATGGCGACTAATCCTTGCTCCAAGCTCAAGTTCTTGATGTGCAAATTTTGCCCCTTAATCATCAAGTAGCCCATTTCCGTTTCTAGGAGGAATTCTTCGCTATCAAAACTTTCTACGTTCAAAACTCCTGATATTTCCAAGAGCTTGCGATTCAGCATCTTAATTTCTTGCCTTTTGTTGCTGTTTTTCACAGGTTCAATCATGGCCTGTACCCCTCCTTCACCTAATCTTACGATATGGGAGGATGTCCATTTTTAGAACCAAGCCTTGCATCCTATGCCTATAAAAAAAGCAGCCTAAAATCCCTTCTGCAGGAATCCCAGGCTACTTCATCGGTATGCGTTATTCGGATTGGAAGGGCTCTTCCTTCAGCAGCGTGTACATCTGCGCAGCGTCTTCCTTACGGGTCGACTCTGTCAAAAGCTCAACGCGAATCGTCACTTTCTTTTGACCGAACTGAATGGATAACTCATCTCCAACTTTCACATGCGTACTCGCTTTAGCGTCCCTACCGTTAATCCACACGCGCCCTTGGTCGGACACATCCTTTGCAACTGTACGGCGTTTGATAAGACGAGATACTTTGAGAAATTTATCGATACGCATTATTTTACAGCGTCTTTAAGCTTGTTGCCCGCTTTGAAAGCAGGAACATTGGATTCTGCGATTTCGATTGGGTTACCCGTTTGCGGGTTGCGACCTGTACGGCCAGAACGCTTACGAGTTTCAAATGTACCGAAACCGATCAATTGTACTTTATCTCCGGATGAAAGAGCGTCTGTCACTTCACCAAGGAATCCGTTAAGGACAACTTCTACGTCTTTCTTAGTAAGTCCGCTTTTTTCAGCGATGTTGTTGATCAAGTCTGTTTTGTTCATGTGTTTTCTTTACCTCCCAAAATGTTTGAAGATCAGGTCTTCTATGTACCAACTGTGGTTACATTTCATGATTATACCTTGCAACAAGTCTAGTATTCTGCTTTTTTCGGCAAAATCCTTCTAGCGTTTATCAAGTTTTATAACTTTTTTGCTTCTTGCCAGTATTTTTCCATCTCTGATAACCCAGTTTGTTCAAAAGATAACCCCTTTAAACGTAACTGTTCCTCAATATATGAAAATCTTTGCATAAATTTCCGATTCGTTTGTGCTAGCGCCTCTTCGGGGTCTACTTTGAGGAATCTAGCAACATTGACGATAGAGAAGAGAACATCCCCCAACTCGTCACGACGCTCCTGAGCCCCGTCTTCCGCCCCTAGTGCAATCGCTTCACGCAGCTCAGCGAGCTCCTCTTCCACCTTAGCCAGCACATCATCTAGCTCTGTCCAGTCAAAACCGACCGCTGCCGCTTTCTTCTGCAGCTTCATTGCCTTCATTAAGCCTGGCAATTCACGCGGAATGCCATCCAGCACTGACTGCTGCGTAACATCGATGCCTTTCTTCCGCTTCTCTTCGACCTTGATCGCATTCCAGTTAACCAAAGCCTCATCAGCATCCTCTGCCTTCGACTCCCCAAACACATGCGGATGGCGACGGATGAGCTTCTCATTCAACGTAGCGATCACATCATACACGGAGAAGGTGCCGATCTCCTCTTCCATTTGCGCGTGCAGCATGACTTGTAAAAGCAAATCGCCAAGCTCCTCGCACATGTGGTCCGGATCATCTTCATCAATGGTTTCCAGTACTTCGTAAGCTTCCTCAATCAGATTCTTGCGCAGACTCTCATGTGTCTGTTCACGATCCCACGGACAACCTTCTGGGCTGCGCAGGGTCTGAACGATCTCATGCAGCTTACCAAATGTCCGGTTGTACGGCCCCTCCTGCTCACTGCGCGGCACCCAAACCAGCGACAGATTGCCATAACCTTTGACATGATCCAGCTCGTGGAGCGGTACTTCGATGATCTGCTCCTGACCTGCCACGCCCAACGAGTGACCCACAACGACCTTATACTCGTCTGGATAGGCATCCATCAGGCTGATTTTCAAATCAGAGGCTGTGTACGTATCGTACACCTGCCCAATCACCGTATGCAGCTGTGGATTCAATGCATAACGGCTGATGCTCGTCGCATCCAGCAACTGGAAGCCGTCAATCGGATCGAAGCCAAATCGTAAGAAGGCCTGGTCTAAGAAGCTCTCTCCACCGGTGATTTGGAGTTCAATCCCCTCAGATGGGCAGCGTTGTTTCAGTAGTTGCACCGTGTACTCCGCGACCATGGGATGACCAGGGACAGCGTAAAGCACTGCAGTCGTATGGCTTTTCGCTGCAGTGATTAATTCTTCCGCAATGGACTCATACACTCTTTCGAACGTCTCATTCGACATGTAATTCGCATCAAACGTTTCGTACGGAATCTCGTTGGCATCCAGCAGTTGCACCATCGGATGGTCTTTCGTCCGCAGGAATAGCTTGGCTTGTGACTTTGCTGTTAGTTGAAGCTTCTTCCATACGCCTAAGGTTAATTGATCTTCGTCTCCTGTCCCGAGTCCAAGGACGGTAATTTGCGGGTTGCTTGTTGCCATGGGATGACACCTCCTGATTAATGGTTGTAGTTGAGTAATACGGCGAATCCACCAGTTATCTTCATCGAGTTGTACATTATACAACATGAAATCGTGTTTCACGTGCTCTTGGGATGGAATGTTGTACTTTGTACAACAACTTTGCCTGAATTGTGCACAATCCGTTGTTTCTGGGCTAAATCGTTGCACAGAATACAATATAAGCGAGAGATTCACCAATTCGACTCCATAATGTTGTATGAAATACATCATTATCAAGCTTCTCCCTAGTTTGAACAACAGATCCCACGCTGCTACTTATCACGGTTGGTCAGCCTCAGCTTCGCGAGGAGCGCCACCAGCTTCCGCTCCAGCTCCGGCATCAGCCTCAGCTCCTCACGGCTGATGCTGCCGCTGCGCAGCAGCGCAAGCGCGTAGACGGCCGCACCGCCGGCTACGCCAATGATCGCGATGGCGCTAGCGCTCCATCGCTCAGGCACGTGCCATGCCGCGCTAGCGAGCATGGCCAGCCCTTGCAGCGCTGCGAGGCCGCCGCCCATCAGCCCCACGGCAAGCAGGGGACTGACGGCGTACGGCCGCAGCGCGAAGCGCACCCCGGTGCTGCGGCGCAGCTGCACCAGATTCAGCCCCGCCGCAGCGGCGTAGGCGATCACCGCGCTGAGCGCGGCGCCGTCGATGCCCCAGCGGGGCACCAACACGATGTTGCCGAGTGCTTTCAGCACGATGGCAACGAGCAGGGCATTCGCCGGCGTGCGGATCGTGCCGGCCCCCTGGAGAACGCTGGCACTGACAGCGTTCAGCGTACTAAACAAGGCCGTGAAGGCCAACACGGCCATCGTCCAGCTCGCCTCGGTGCTCGTATAGAGCATCAGATTGATCGGCATCGCTAAGAAGGCGAGGCCAAACGAGGCGCCAAGCCCGATCAACCATGCGAGCCTGACGGACATCTCCGCGCGAAAGCGGATGAGATCCACTCGCCTGTTCATCTTAGCTTCCGCAATAGCTGGCACCAAGACAGCCGACATCGAGGACGCCACCATCACGACCAACTGGACAAGTGGAAACCCACGGTTATAAAGGCCAAACTGACGCATTGCCTCCAATTCGCTGCCAGATGATGCTTCCAGCAGACGAGGCATCGTGAAGGTATCCACGAGCGTGAGCAGCGGCACCACAATTGCACCAAGGCAGACAGGGATCGCATATATCGTAATTCGTTTCGCCCATTGCCAAGATGAGATCACTTGCTTAGTTTCAAAGCTGGCTTCTATCGCTTTCCTAGCATCCCCACGTCGCTCTCGCCGCCAAAACACAGCCATCACTACAAGACCCGCTCCTGCGCCTGTCACAGAGCCAAACGTAGCCCCCGCCGCGATCCATGCCTCATCATAGGCAAGCGCCACCAGATACAACAATAGCGCGACCATCGTAATTACACGAATGAGCTGCTCAATAACTTGCGATACCGCGGTAGGCACCATGTTTTGATACCCTTGAAAATACCCCCGCAGGACAGCAAGAACGGGAGATAAGAGCAGGGCAAAAGATACACTGCGGATCGCCGTCGCGGTCTGCGTAATGCCAATCCAACCAGCAATCGTCTCCGCACCAAAATACAGCAGGAGAAATAAGACAAGCCCCGCACTCATTAATAGCGCAGATGAGACAACCACAATCCGTTTCGCGCCCGGATGATCTCCTTCCATGACGCGTTCGGCTACAAATTTAGACACTGCAACTGGAAATCCAGCCGTGGCTGCAAATAAGATCAGAATATAGAGCGGATAAACCGCATTATAAATACCAAAAGCTACATCTCCAGCTACGTTTTGCAAAGGAATCTTCTGAAGCGTCCCTAGTAGCTTAGAGAGCACAGCCGCACCCCCGAGCAGCGCAGCACCCTTTAACAGCTTGTTCTGTTTACCATCACCATGCCTCTGGAGCCCTTCTTTCTGCTGATCTTGCTCCTTGATGGTAGCCCTCATTCCGATTTACTCCTCTACACAAACATGATTCCTATGTACGTATTATAGCGAAATCTGCCAGTACAGACAAAAAAAAGCTTCGCTTACAGATGCATCATCTCCGTAAGGAAGCCTTCGTTTGGAATTATGTGTTCATTGCTCCATCTGCTTCGCTAGGAATCCAGCGGCAGTCTCGACCATTTTAACTTCCATATTGCCCATTTTCACATTCTCGTCTTTCGAGATCAGGATAACTGAACCAATGGGATCTCCCCCTGCAACAATCGGCGCAGCTACGAAGGAAGTGAATGTTTCATTGGTATCTTTAATAATCTCGAATTGACCTGAACTGCTTTCAATGACAGCCTTACGATTTTCCATGCAAGACTCTATAATCGCCCCAACCGATTTCTCTAAATAATCCTTCTTAGATCCGCCAGCCATAGCAATAATATGATCTCGATCCGAAATCAAGGCAACATGATTGGTGCTTTCAAACAGCGACTCCGCATATTCCTTCGCAAAATCACCAAGCTCACCAATCGGTGAATACTTCTTCAGAATAACTTCTCCATCACGATCCACGAAAATTTCCAAAGGGTCACCTTCACGAATGCGTAGGGTGCGCCGTATTTCCTTTGGGATTACAACTCTCCCTAAATCATCTATCCGACGGACAATTCCAGTTGCTTTCATACCTCTAGATGCCTCACTTTCCGCTTACGAATTAGATACGACACGAGCATGAAACTTGTATGCTAGATCGGGATTTGGTGGGAACTTGAAATCTATCCATAGTATTCTTCACTTCCCATTCTTCTATGCAGACGCCCCGACTAAGCAATTTACTTTATTTAGCTCTGCATCCTGCTGCGCTTATCATGTCCAAAAATGAGAAATAAAAACAGGATGTCCATTATCGGACATCCTGGTAAGTTCTTACTTTGCAGCTGGGCTAGCCGCAGGACTAGCTGCTGGACTTGCCGCCGGTGCTGGTGCTGCTTCTACTTTAGGAAGGTTATTCGTTTCGATCAATTTCGGATATTCTGTTTCAGCAAATTCAGACAAGGATTTCTCTGCAAGCTGAGATTTGATTTGTGTTTTAAGTGTATCATCCAGTTGTTTCGTGCTTCTGGATTCAACTTTCATCACGTGATAACCGAAAGTGGATTCTACAGGATCACTGATTTTGTTCAATGGAAGGGTGCTTGCTGCATCTTTGAACTCTGTTACCCATTCGTTGATGTTGGCATCTTTGTACGTACCGCCTGTATCCTTGGAACCTGGATCGTCAGAGAATTCTTTCGCAAGTGCTGCGAAATCGCCGCCTGCATCCAACTTCGCTTTTACTTCTTTCGCTCTCTTCAACGCATCTTCCTTCGTACGAAGATCTGCTTGTGTAGCAGAATCCTTCAACGCGATCAGAATGTGGCTAACGGTCGCAACGTCAAACGCATGCGCAGCTGCTTGTTCTTTGTAAGAATCTTGAACCGCTTGGTCTGTGATCTTGCTTTCCATGCTGCCCATTGTGTAGAAGCTTAATTTCATCAAGGACTCGATATCTTTTAATTCGATACCGTTGTCTTTCAACTGCTTGTCCATTCCGCCTTCTTGTTTACCGAAATAGTCAGTAATGGCCTTCATTTGCTCTGTTACTTGTTTGTCAGCATCCGCTTTCACTTTGTCGTCCGCTTTAGCGGAAAGAACACGGAAAGTAACCATTTGCTTCAACATATCTTGTTGAAAAGCTGGATCAGCCAAGTATTGAGCTAATTGCGGGGAGAACATTTTATTTACGTTGATGAAAGAATCGAATTCACCGCGTGTAATTTTCCCGCCTTCTTTGTACGTAGCAATAATATCGCTTGGATTACCTGTAGCAGCCGCTGATGCGGAAGGCGAAGCTGTTGCAGCGCCTTCCTTTTTGTCTCCACACGCGCTGAGGACAGAGAATGCAAGGACAACTGTCACCAAACCTAATATCCATTTTCTCGAAGTACGTCGTTGTCTGCTAGTTTCATTTGGCAACATCCTGTAATTCCCCTTTCGTTTTCAGAACATCCTTATATTGTACCAAGAATTTCTCCAACAATTCGATGGAGGCTTCCGGCTTCATGCCTTTAAAGCGGATAACAATAAGTAGCTGCGGATCTGCGTTCAATTTGATACGACCATCAAAGCCTTTGGACAAAGCGAGCAGCTTCTGGCCATCCAGCCTGCCATTCTGGTCGATATGCACCTTGATTAGGTAATCCTCCCCTTTTTGGCTAATCGTTTCAATCCGGTAATCCGAACCGTATGCTTTCAAACGAGCCACTGTCAGTAGGTTGAACACGGCCTGCGGCAGATCACCGAAGCGATCAACGAGCTCATCATGCAGATCCGCGGCTTCTTCCAGCGTACGAATGGCGGCCACTTTTTTGTAAATTTCGATTTTTTGCATGCTGTCATAGATATAATCAGATGGCAGATACGCATCCAATTGAATGTCGATTGACGTATGCCATTCCGGTTCTGGAATGATCGCTTCTCCATCTATCTCCAGCTTCAGCTTTGCAATTTCTTCGGCTAACATTTGGGAGTACAAATCAAAACCGACAGATGCAATAAAGCCGTGCTGTTCAGCACCCAATAAGTTTCCTGCGCCACGAATGGATAAGTCCCTCATCGCAATTTTAAAGCCTGAACCAAGTTCTGTAAACTCTTTAATCGCTTGAAGTCGTTTCTCGGCTACTTCTGTCAGCACTTTATCACGCTGATACGTGAAATACGCATATGCGACGCGATTCGACCTGCCTACACGTCCGCGCAGCTGATAGAGCTGGGAAAGGCCCATTTTATCCGCATCATGGACAATAAGTGTATTCACATTCGGGATGTCTACGCCGGTTTCGATAATGCTTGTGCTGACGAGAACATCATACTCCCCGTCCAAGAAATCGAGAATCGTTTTCTCGAGCTCCTGCTCACCCATTTGACCATGCGCTACGGTTACACGTGCATCCGGAATCATCATCGAGATTTGATCAGCGATTTGTGTAATGCCTTGTACGCGATTATATAGATAATAAACTTGCCCTTCACGCGCCAACTCACGCTCGATAGCTTCTCTAACCAGTGTCGGCCCGTATTCCACCACATAGGTCTGAACCGGGAAGCGGTTCTCTGGCGGGGTTTCAATGACCGATAAGTCACGAACGCCCAACATAGACATATGCAGGGTTCTTGGAATTGGCGTCGCCGTTAGCGTCAGCACGTCTACGTTCGTCTTCAGACGCTTGAGCTTCTCTTTGTGGGACACGCCGAAACGCTGCTCCTCATCGACGATGAGCAGGCCTAGGTCTTTGAACTGAATGTCTTGCGACAAGAGGCGATGGGTTCCAATCACGACATCAACGACGCCTTTCTTGACCCCTTTCATGACCTCCGTCTGTTCTTTCTTAGAACGGAAACGACTTAACACTTTCACATTGAACGGATAACCGGAGAAGCGTTCACGGAAGGTTTCATAATGCTGCTGCGCCAAAATCGTCGTAGGTACGAGAACAGCAACCTGCTTCCCGTCAATGGCTGCCTTAAAGGCTGCGCGAACAGCAACTTCGGTTTTGCCATAGCCAACATCTCCGCATAACAATCGATCCATGGGACGTGCTTTTTCCATATCCGTTTTAATTTCTTCAATCGCACGAAGCTGATCGCGCGTTTCATCGTAAGGGAACATCGCTTCGAACTCATTCTGATACGAACTATCCTTGCTAAATCCGTAACCCGTCGCAGCTTGACGCTCGGCATACAGCTTAATCAGCTCATCTGCAATATCTTTGACAGATGCGCGTGCTTTGCTTTTCACCCGTGCCCAATCAGCGCCGCCAAGTTTATATACCTTCGGCTCCTTCTCTTCGGAACCAACATATTTCTGAATCAAATCAATCTGATCGATCGGAACAGACAGCTTATCGCCGCCGGCATACATAATATGCAAATAATCCTTATGAATCCCGCCAACCTCTAATGTTCCGATGCCAACGTATTTCCCGATCCCGTGATTGACGTGAACAACGTAGTCGCCGACCTTCAGCTCTTGATAGCTTTTGATCCGTTCTGCGTTCTCCAGCTTCTTCTCCACTTTACGTGCTTTACGCTGCTTCTGAGTGAAAATCTCACCCTCTGTAATCACGACAAGGTGAATCGAAGGCATTTCAAAGCCTGTTTGCAGATTGCCATCTACAATCTCAGGAACTTCAATCTGGTAGTCGCCCAGAACACGACGTACACGTTCTGCACGGTCATCGCCATTCGCTAGAAGAATGACCTTACTGCCATTCTTCTTCCACCGCTCCATCTCCGCCTTGAGGAGATTCATTTGCCCATGGAAGTTTTGCATGACACGGCATACGAAGTTCACGATATTCTGCGGCTGAATACCCGCTACCTGACGCAGGAAAAGGGATACATACAACGTCGGGAACGGTCTGCGGTGCAGCAGGGTTTCGTAAGATTTAGACAGCACAAAAGCCGGCAAGCTCTTCCCCTCAGTCAACGCATGCATCATCCACTCGGCTTCATCACGCTCGAGCTGCTTCGCTGTTTCCAAGAGGCGAGCAGGTTCGTCGATAATGAGAATCGAGTCTGTGGGCATGTAGTCCATGAGCGTCTGTCTTTCCGTGTATAGGAGAGAAATATATTTATAAATGCCTGGGAACGTCTGACCTTCTCGCATAAGCTCGATATCGCGGCCTACAACCTCCAACAGCTTGTCTTTGGCTGAGCGCTCGGTCATCTTCGCCAATTGCGCTTGCAGCAGCTCATACGCATGCTGTGCAGCTGACTGTAAACGCTTTCTATCCGCTTGAATCTCACGGCATGGAGGGATCGTCACCGTTGTTAGTTTATCAATTGACCGCTGGTCACTTACATCGAAAGTCCGAATAGAGTCGATTTCGATATCAAAGAGCTCAATCCGAATCGCATTCTCCGACGTTAACGGAAATAAATCGAGAATGCCGCCTCGTACACTCATTTCACCTTTGGTTTCAACCCGTTCAACCCGTTCGTAGCCTAGGCTGGATAAAGAAGCCAGCAGCTCGTCTAATTGAACCGTGTCACCGACATTTATCGTTACTCGGGATTCTTCGAACACCTGTTTGAGTGGCAGCAATCTTCGCACACCAGCAAATGGCGCAATAACTACGCCGCGGAATCCGCCAGCAAGTTTAGTGAGAACGTCAATACGCTGCGCCAGCATCTCTGGGCTTGAAGCCGCTTCTTCGGTAGTCAGAAGCTCTTGAGATGGATAGAGCAGCACTTCATCAGGGGATAGACACTCCAAGAGGTCTTCCGCTATTTTTTGCGCAGCGAACATATTGTGCGTAACAACGAAAAGCGGACGCTCCAGCTCACGCGCAAGTGAGGCCAGCATGATTTGCCTGGAGGAGCCAGTTAAACCGGCAATGAGCTGCTCTTTCATTTCGGACTTGAGGCCTGTCACGATCGTTTGAAAGTCGGAATCCGCAGAAAAAGCTTGAATTAAAGCTTGCAAACAAGTACACTCCCCTCACAAAAAGAAGCCTCGGCACACTTGCCTCGGCTATTAACTCTTTATCTTCATCATAAATTATTGCAACGGACTGGCTAGCAGGGATAATTCTGGGTTCGCTTCTAATGCCTCATGACAGTAGTCGCAAACGACCCTAACCGTAACATCTCCGTTCGTATTATACGATATTATATCTCTACGCTCATCAGGGGTCAAGAAATGGAAGCCTAACTGCTGCTCGGTAATCGCACGCTGATTAATTTCCCCGACAAAGGTATGACAATGTCTGCAAATATACTTGATCATATGTATGCCTCCTTCGATAATTCGATTACATCCTAGTATGACCATTCTTCGGAATAATTAGCCGAATCTGCCATTGTCATTTTCGAATGGGGAGCTTACATATCATCATATATACAGTAGATTCATGTGTTGAGATTATTTGTTAAACTTAGCCATCGTCTTCTCGAAGGATTCGCCTAAGCTAAACTCCATTGCATCACAGGTTAAATCCAACACGTCGTTAATGGACTTCATCTCATCTTTGGAAAAGTTAGACAGTACATAATCCGCAATGTTATAGCCTGGCGCCGGGCGATTCACACCAATCCGAATCCGATTGAAGATCTGTGTGCCTCCATGCTGAATAATGGACTTAATACCGTTATGTCCACCTGGGCTCCCTTGATAACGAAGACGAATTTGACCGAATGATGTGTCCATATCATCATAAACAATCACGACGTCTTCCAATTTCGCTTTATAGAAATCAAGGAAGGCGCGCATGGATTCACCTGAAAGGTTCATGTACGTCATCGGTTTCAGTAAATACACCTTCGTCCCGTTCACATTACCTTCTGCGAGCAGCCCTTTTCCTTTATTCTGAAAAGAGGTAATCCCCCACTTGGCGGCAAAGCGATCAATCGCCATGAACCCGACATTGTGCCGATTCAGCTCATACTGCTTTCCCGGATTTCCCAGTCCGATAAAACATTTCATAATTTTCAAAATCCCCCCATAGATAAACGAATACGCTGTCTTTCGAGGGACGAGCGTGTTTGTCCAGGTTGACTAGAAAGTAAAAACGAAAACTTTCTATTTCAACTAGCGATAAACTAAAAAACCTTTGCGGAACCCGCTTCTAAAGGTTATTGTTTACAATATACCTGTTACCTAATGTTATCCATCCCATAAAAGCTGTAGGTGATAAAAGAAAGATGTATCTTCATGGAGAACAGCTTACAGAAGATGATCATTTTCAAGATCATATCGATGCGGACGTACCCGTCCAAGTATACTATCAAAATCTGCACAAGGATATAGGCTTTATTGAAATGTACAACCGTCATTTCGTTAAGATTAATCGTATCTTTTATAGCAGAAAGAAGCATACTTTTGTTTCGCGCCCTGGATATTAAGCGCTTTCATTGAAGGGGCAAACCCCAATTCAGTTGCTTTTCCATGGACTAGCCTATGAAAAAGAACCTCTATCGGTTTCGCTCAGCCCGGACGCTTCCACGTAAACCAGGCTGAGTGGGCAGCACTTCATTTCTAGCGTACCCCGCCTCAAGAGGTTCCATTCCTATTGCTCAATTACTCCGTCGCATATGGCAATAAACAGTCCATTAACGACCTTTATTTTCTTTCTTCGCCTTCATCCGCGCCTTAATTTTATCCGCATAGCCCGCTTTATTCTCTTGGCGTACACGAGCGATAGACAGATCACCTTCGTTCACATTATGTGTGATCGTGGTGCCAGCAACCACATAAGCCCCATCCCCTATTTTCACAGGTGCAATCAAATTGACATTACTGCCAATAAACGCATCATTTCCGATTTCCGTTAGGTTTTTATTAAACCCATCATAATTCACCGTTATGGCACCGCAGCCGATATTCACATTCGTTCCAACCACCGCATCACCTACGTAGCTCAAATGAGAAACCTTCGTTCCTTCACCCAGCGTCGCGTTTTTGATCTCAACGAAATCGCCAACCTTCACTTGTTTGCCAAGCTTAGCGCCAGGTCTTAAATAGGCGAATGGCCCAACGGATGTTTCACTATCCACATAAGCCTCTTGAAGAACGGATTGCTTAATTGTTACTTCGTCCTGAATCGTGGAATCGATGATTTCAGTTTGCGGTCCAATCGTACAAAGCTCGCCAATCTGCGTGTTTCCGCGCAAAATCGTACCTGGCAGCAGAATCGTATCCGCGCCAATCGTAACATCCTTCTCGATATACGTATGGAGTGGATCAATAATCGTAACCCCATTCAACATATGCTGGCGATTAATCCGCGCTTTAAACAGTTGCTCCGCTTCGGACAATGCCACACGATCGTTCACACCAATCGATTCAGCCGGATCTGCCATACAATAGCCTTGAACGACTTCGCCTGCGCTTGTCATAATCCCAATAACATCGGTCAAATAGTACTCATTCTGTACATTCTTGTTCGTAACTGACGCCAGTGCATTGAACATTTTGCGATTATCAAAAATGTACGTACCCGTGTTAATCTCCTGAACAGCCGCTTCCTCATCTGTGCAATCCTTCTGCTCAACGATCCGCGCGACGCGTCCGTCTTCTCCACGAATAATTCGTCCGTAACCTTGCGGCTCACCTAGCTTTGCAGTCAAAATCGTCGCTGCCGCGCCAGATTGTTGGTGCAGTTCGATCGTCTCTTGCAGCGTAGCTGCTGTAATAAGTGGCGTATCCCCGCAAATAACAACCGTCATTCCCTCTTCCTCACCAAGCAGATCCTTGGCCTGGAGCACGGCATGACCCGTTCCTAACTGTTGCTCTTGCAGTGCATACTGAGCACGATCGCCTAAGTAGCCTTTTACGGCTTCCGCACCAAATCCAACCACCACCACGGTTTGCGTTACTTCTATATGTTGCAGCGTATCCACAACGTGACCCACCATCGGTTTACCAACGACCGGATGAAGCACCTTGTATAGCTTTGATTTCATTCGTTTCCCTTGTCCTGCAGCTAGCACAATTGCCATGAGCTTCAACGAATATCCAACTCCTTTATTATGATTTCATGATTTCTCTTTATATCTCTAATGCTTATCTCTAAAACAATGAGTTCTTCCCCCAATATAGCATCATTACCTGCCAAAAGAAAAGAGAGCCCCAAGGGCTCTCTCAATAATCTGAATTATGCGCCTTCTTCAATAACTTCCTCTTCTACAGCCGCGCGATCATATTCAGCGAGTACTGCTGCTTGAATTTTCTCACGAGTCGTGGACGAAATCGGATGAGCGATATCGCGGAATTCACCGTCAGGTGTTCGCTTGCTCGGCATAGCAACGAACATTCCGTTATTGCCATCGATGACACGAATGTCGTGTACGACGAACTCGTTATCAATGGTAATAGAAGCAATCGCCTTCATCCTCCCCTCGGAGTTTACCCGGCGGAGTCTTACATCTGTAATTTGCACTTGTGTTCACCACCTTTTTCCATCTCTGAGACTTGGGTGATATATTCAACATCTCCATGCAAATTCCTTCTTATTTTTTTGAAATTTTTGATAACTTAATGTGTTCTTAATGTTTCTGTTAAATTTCGACAGGAATCACAGCAATTAGTTCAATTTCGACAAAAACATCACGAGGTAATCTCGCAACTTCTACGGTAGATCTAGCAGGTTTATGATCTCCGAAGTAGCTAGCGTAGATCTCATTCAGCTCGCCGAATTGGTTCATATCCTTCAAGAAGACAGTCGCTTTCACAACTTGCCCGAACGATGAGCCTGCTGCTTCAAGCACGCCTTTCAAATTTTCGAAAACTTGAACAGCTTGTTCCTTAATGCCGCCTTCTACGATTTGTCCATCTAAGCCTAACGGGATTTGTCCGGAAGTAAACAACAGGTTACCCAGTTTAACCGCTTGTGAGTATGGTCCGATCGCAGCAGGTGCTGCTGATGTTGAAATGAATTCCATCTGTATAAATCTCCTTTATTTGGAATCAAAATAGTTGCCAGGCTCTACCGTAATTTGTTTCGTTTTGGAGTCTACGCCATATAACCGAGCTAGTGACACATAGTTATCCACCAACTGCTCCTCGGCCTCGCAGGATTCCATGAATACACCAACACCTTGTACAGTTGCTTTAAACTCGGCTAGCAGGTCCATCATGCCATGAATCGTTCCGCCAACATGCATGAAGTCGTCGATGATCAGTACCTTGGATTCTTCCTTCAGTGCACGCCGTGCAAGTGACATCGTCTGGATCCTTTTGTTGGAGCCCGACACATAGTTAATGCTAACGGCTGAACCTTCCGTCACCCGGCTGTCTCTACGTACGATAACAACAGGTAAATTCATATAGGTAGCCGTTGCATAAGCAAGCGGTATCCCTTTGGTTTCAACGGTCATAATTACGTCCACATCGCGACCAGCGAAAGCGGATGCAAAGGTTTTGCCAATTTCGTTCAAATACTGGGGTTGTCCCATTATATCTGACATATACAAATAGCCACCCGGGAGAATCCGTTCTGGTTGTTGAAGTTGCAAACATAGGTTCTGGATAAACTTCAGTGATATTTCTTTGGGCACCTTCGGTGAAAACTTCACGCCTCCGGCTGCTCCGGCCAGCGTATTCAGTTCGCCCAATCCTTCTTCTTCAAAAACTTCCTTGATGATGGCAAGATCTTCGCTTATGGAAGATTTCGCGGAGTTGTAACGCTCGGCAAAAGTCGTTAAAGGGATTAACGAGTGGGGGCGAAATAACAAATATTGTGTCATTTCTACCAGCCTAGCGCTCCTTTTCAACTTTTTCATCGCACTACCCCCCAAAATCCGAATATTATAATGAAAATATACCACTTTTATACGTATTTGTTCAAGCGAACCATGAAAAATATGTTAACATAAACTTAACATGCATCTGACATCGATTAAGGCTCATGATCCATCCTTACCATTATACCCCTTTAGATGAAAAAGAGCCCCGTCGCGGGGCTCCAACAAGCTTCTTTAGGTCAGCATGCGCACAGCGTAAACATCCTTACAAAAGCCTCGCAGCCCGTTATAGATGCGCGGCACTTTCGCCTCCTTGGAAACAAGACCAAAGACGGTTGGCCCGCTGCCCGACATCAATACACCGTCTGCCCCTAAGCGCTGCATGCACTCCTTCAGATGTCTGACCTCTGGATACAGATCCAGCGTCACTTCCTCCAGTACATTGCCTAAATTGTCGCATAAACGATCGAACTGCTTGTCCCGTATCGCACTTAATACACCAGACGTGGAAGGATGATGCTTGATCTCGCGCGCGTTCAGCTTTCCGTAAATCTCTGAGGTCGACACATTAATAGGCGGCTTCGCTAGGACAACCCAGCACTGAGGCGGTGCTGAGATATGTTCCAGCTTCTCGCCACGCCCTGTTGCAAGAGCAGTTCCTCCTGTCACACAGAAAGGCACATCCGAGCCAAGCTCTGCACCTAGCACTTGAAGCTCCTCATTTGGGATATTCAAGTTCCAGAGACGGTTGAGCCCTCGCAATGTTGCAGCCGCGTCGCTGCTCCCGCCCGCTAAACCTGCAGCCACAGGTATCCGCTTGTCCAAGTGAATATAGACGCCCTGTTTGACGTCGTAGCGGTCTTTAATGAGACGTGCAGCCTGAAAGGCTAGATTCTTCTCATCGAGCGGAATGTACCCCGCCTGACTCGATATGATAATCGTGTCACGTGCCATCTCCTGCATTTCGATCCGATCAGCCAAATCCACCATCGTCATAACCATCTCAACTTCATGGTAGCCGTCTGGCCTTTTATGTAAAACATCAAGAGACAAATTAATTTTAGCCGGTGCTTTCTCAAAAATCTTCATCCGATCACCTTCTTTTGCTCGTTAGCCACCCCGATATTATAACAAAAGCATAAAAAAAAAGCTAAAGCATTTGCTTTAGCTGTAATACGGACGTTGCGTGCCTTGTCCGGACTGCTGATTAGACTGCTGGTAGCCAGCCGGCGGATAATTCGCTGTGCCCATTTGTTGCTGATGATGACTGTTATATGACGGTGAATAGTTTGTATGTCCCTGTCCGTTAAATGCCGGCTGACTAGCGGTCGTCTGACGATAGTTAGACGAGGGGGTGTGCGCGTTGGTCGGAGCCGAAACGTATTGTTTGGCCAAATGCTCCTGTGCAATTTGAATCGCCCGCTTCACCATATTCCCTGCATCCTTCGTGCGAATCCCTGACCAGCCTTCTCGCTGTACGACATCGTAGAAACCAAGATCCTTCGCTAACTCATATTTAAAACTCTCAGACATCACACTTCTTCTTCGACTCATACCAAATCCTCCTTATCATTTGCGCACAATGAACGCTGCAACCATCATAAGCAGTGATTGAATGACGATTTCGAATAGTATGCCCTGATCGTTAGGATAGATACAAAGCAAAAACAGGCCACAGAGGCCTGTTCAATATCGGAACGCTATTAAGCTAATGCTGTATGTAAGTGATGCGAACCTGACCATCATCGTTGCATACGGTAACTTCGACGGACTCGGTGAGGATATCGGCGTAGCTGTATGACACTCGTTTGAAGGCATGGGATTCTTGATCTAATTTCACAATAAACACAGAAGGGTAGGTTTCTTCTAAAACACCGGAACGCTCGACAGTCTTACGACGGCCACCATTCGCTCTCAACATGATCTTCTGCCCAACATGGGGCTCCAAACTGCGTTTGATTTCCAATAGCGCATTTTTTGCCATTGTCAACTACCACCTCTTTCCTAGTCAATTATAACCCATTCACCCCACCATGTCAAATGAGGGCAAATATTATATCAGCACCCTATTCCCGTTGTCAACGGCATTTTTATAGGTTTTCCGATTTCTCCTCCCTTCAGGTTGTCACCAATGTTCGCAAATTATTCACACTTTTCCAGTTAAGGAGAAACTTCTTTCCCTTGTACATACGAATATGGAGCAAATACCAAGGAACTACTGCCTGATGAGGACAAAAAAAGAACACTTCCTGTCATCACCCACACGGAGTTCAGAACAAAAAGTGTTTCTATGAATCACACGAATCAGAAAGGCTTTCATTAGCTTAAAATGACTACTGCCCTATCCCCTCTTCTAGAGACGCCTAATCCAGCTACACAGACTCTTCTGTGTGCTGAATACCAGGAACACCCATCCGATAGCTACCGCGCGTCTCAACCCCACCTAGTCCCTCCAGGCCTGTCACCGTTAAATCCATAATATCCAACATCGAAATCGTTTCTCTTGTTGGGGTATAGGACAGCTTAGCAGCGATGCACAAAGGGTCTAAGGCGTGAATAAGTATTCGTGCAGGAGAACTTGCGAAGTTAGCCCCAGCCCGCAATAACGCTTCAAAATGCGACTGACAAGCACCCGCCACAATAATTAAGGAATCCCGATTCCTCTCAAATTGTCTAGCCACTCGCACCGCATTCACAAAGTTTTGGGAATTCTTATAGCTCGACAGATTGCTCGGGCTCACGCTTTGCCGATTTTTCAAAATACCATCATGACCCGTAATGACAACAATGTCCGGTTTATATTGAGGAAGCAATCTTTGCAGCGCTTCCGCCATTTGTGCCTCAGGAATGAAGAACCCTTCTGCCGGTACGCGTAATTCGCCGTAGAGCTGCATACTTTTTCGCAGATAACTCGGATCGCCATCCAAGTGAAGAACTCTTCCCGGCACTTCAAAATAACTGTTATGAGCCGGTTGTGATTTTTGTTTATGGTTGACGGCTATCTGATTCTTCTCCTGCAATTGCACTTGGGACACCGCAAGTCGACGCAGTGACTCACGAAATTCAGGCGAGCTTGACCGTGGATGATCTAAGGTCTCCTTAGGATTCGTTTTCGTCAGATCCGTGAGCGGCGCATCTGCAAGTAACCGAAAATCGACACCCCTCAGAATGGCCTTGAGATGCTCAATTCGTTCAATTTTAAACACGACGTCGCCGCCATAGGAAATACGGGTAACAAAATCTCCTTGCCTCATCGCACAAATCCCCTCCTAAGGGTATCCTATGGCGAGACTAGGCATTTGGTGCGGGTTATTTGCAGCCGTGCGCACGAAGCGCCGTTGACAAACGCGCGAACTCTTCCATGCTGAGTGTTTCACCCCGGCGTGAAGGCTCGATCTGAATGCCGTGCAGCAACGCTTCCAGCTCAGGCTTATTCTCTTTGGTAAAGAACCTCGCCGCGAGGTTGTTATACAGGGTTTTGCGACGCTGAACGAAGGACGCTTGGACAACAGCGAAGAAGAAGTCCACGTCCGCCACTTCAACAGGCGGCACTTGACGCACACGCAGCCGGATAACAGCGGAATCGACGTTCGGCTGCGGCACGAAGACGGTGCGAGGCACGATCGTGACGAGCTCCGGCTTGCAGTAGAACTGCACGGCAATACTAAGGCTGCCGTAATCCTTGGTGCCCGGACGAGCCGCCATGCGGTCGGCCACTTCTTTTTGGATCATCACGACGATATTCTCCAGGGGAAGCTTCTCTTCAAGAAGCTTCATGATGATCGGCGTCGTAATGTAGTAAGGCAGGTTGGCGACAACGCTGACGCCTTCCATGCCTTCGAAATGCTGCCGGAACAACTCCGGCAGGTTGGTCTTCAAGATATCCCCATGAACGACAGTGGCATGGGGGTAAGGAGCCAGCGTCTCGTCCAGGATGGGCAGCAGACGCTGATCGATCTCGACGGCCAGCACGCGGCCAGCCAGCTTGGCTAGCTGCTGTGTGAGCGCGCCGATGCCGGGGCCGATCTCGAGTGCAGCCTTTGTAGGCCCAAGCTCAGCAGCCATAACGATTTTGCTCAATATATTTTGATCAATCAAGAAGTTCTGGCCCAAGCTTTTTTTCAGCACGAGACCATTCTTCTTAATAATTTGTTTTGTTTTACTTGGTGTTGCTACATCTTCTGCTGTTACAACAACCTCTTGTCCGGTTATATTCATAGTATAGACCTCGTATCTATAGGGTTCTAGTGACTCTAGGGATTCTACTGATTCAAATATTCAAGCGCAGCCTCAAATTCCTCTCGTGAAATCTGAAACATTGCGCAGCGCTTATAAAATTGCTTGCCATTGCAATAACCAATGCCCAGCGCATTGCCCACGGCCAAACGGCGAGCTGCGGCATCCGGATGCACGATGAGACCGGCCGCGATCAGATCCTCCATCGTCAGCTGCGAGACCGCTGCATTATACTCTGTCCGCAGGCTCTGAAGCGCCTGACGGATCGTCTCCGGCGTCGCGTTCTCGACACCGATGTCACCTTTATACGCCGCTTGCTCCTGCGTAATGAAAGCATGCTTGCAGCCAGGAACTTTGGCTGCTACAATTTTGCGAATCCGTTCCCCTGCGTGATCCGGATCCGTGAATATAATGACGCCTCTGCGCTGCTGAGCCAGTGCAATTCGCTTGAGTACGGCTTGTCCGATGGCGGAGCCGCCTGTTTCAATTGTATCCGCCTGCACAGCCCGCTTGATCGCAGCTGTATCGTCCTTACCTTCCACAACGATCATTTCTTTTATCATCACCGTTTTCCTTCCCCAGTACGCAGAAAAAGAAGAGGGGTCTCCTCTTCTTTCGCGCAGGCAGATGCCAAGCTACGTGTATATTGTAGTGTTCCCGTCGAAACTACCGTTTACACGTTAGTTTTGGGACGGTTTTGTAGGGCCAACCACATACACAGTGTACCCTTGCTTCGTGCCGAATTTATTTGCATATCCGTGATCTTCATAATATACATCGATCATTTGGCCTTTCACGCCGCTGCCAATATCCTCAGCACGACGGAAACCAATCCCTTCAATGTACACCCACCAACCAAGCGGAATAACTTTCGGATCGACGGCAATTGTACGCCCTTCAGTCACGGTAGTACCTGTGTAGGTTTTACCATACCCAGACGAGCCCTCGGTTTTGCCTGTCGACGCAGCGTCCGCTGAATAAGCAGTAAGCTTCACGTTTTTGAGAATTTGCTTGTAACCGAAGGTCACACCATTCTTGGAAACCTCATCCACACTCGGTGAAGAGGCGGAGAGAACAACCACAGGATTTTTCGTGCCTACGGACACTACTTTCTTAACACTTTCTGTTTGTACTTCTTCACCCACAACTGCTTCCGCGACTAAAACACCGTCTTCGAAAGTCTTTTCTTTCTTCTTGACCAATACGCCTTCTTTACCTTCTTGGACCACTTGCTCTTTCCCTTTGAGTAAAGATGCGTCATTCTTTTTCTCTGTCTCGAATGCGATCGGTTCAGAGACTTCCTCCGTCTCTTTTTTCACACGGACGATCTTGATTTCATCGCCAGTGGTAAGAGCGGACGTCGGTTCGGGAGAAATACGATCGTTCTCCCCAAGTGCAATATGTAAACGTTGCAATGCACTTTCTACCGTTCTTGCAGTTGTGTAAACAGTGGTGGTCTTTCCATCAGCAGTCAATTGAATCGGTGAGGCATGCTCGATAACAATTTTGTCTCCACCCTTGAGCTTGGTCGTGAGTGAAGCTGAAATTTCATCGTGCTCACCAATCGTTATGGCTTGTTCATCCAGTAGGCGTTGCAGGACCCATTGCTTCGTGTGCACAATAGTTTCTTGTCCATTAACAACCACGGATACGCTCTTGGTAGCCGTTCCGTACAACAACACCAAAAACATGAAAGTCATTGCGATTGAGATTATAGCTAGGCTTAAAATCAAACGCAAGTTTTCATGCTTCCATCGCAATGCGAAGGACATGCTGGATGATCGTTTTACATGGGTCTCGCTAATTGAGATACTGCCCACTTCTTCGGTCCTCCTTCAAAGCCTCGCCGCCAGGTTACAGCATGATTAATTTGACGCGACTAAGGTTTTTAGTTTAACTTAACGCTCGCCATCATCAGCAAGTTATTCCGCTGAATCTGGTCGTCCCCCCCTTTTACCTATTCATCATCCTATGAATTCCGGGTTGTTTTATGTCTTATGATCTGTGTATAACCCTAAATGAGGACAAAAAGCCAGCAAGAAGAGGACTCTTCTCGCTGGCTTAGTTTGCATAATGAAATACAAATAGCACGCACGACAATCGTTACCTCTCTTACGCTTACGAGGTTAGCTGACGGATTCGGACGTGAGAGTCGCCCTACGTAGACGCAAACTGCTTGTTTGACGTCTATGATTCACCCCTATTACTGTCTGCTTACTTAACCGCATTGGAATGCTCATTAAGCTTGCAGTGGTTCCCCCGTTCCCACATTTGGAACTCAGCGAATGGAAAATTGGCAAATTGGATATTAAGTTATTATGAAAAGTATATTACGCTGTTAATCTCAACCTGTAAAGGGATTAACACCCGTTAAAAAGGGCTAAATCGCTTAAATTTCGTTTATTTTTCATATATAACCCACTTATATCTACACGTATCTAACTTTAACGTACGTATACGCGATTTTTTAGTGTATAATGGTCAAAACTAGGCTATAAATGCAAATTTGTTTATAATGATTCTGGAAGTATTTGATTGAAAAATACCAAAAATTTGCTATTTAGGGAGGCAATTGAGATGGGTCCCATCTTGCAAGTAAACGCTTTATTCGGTGGTTATTTACCCAACAAACCTGTTCTTCATGACCTTACCTTCTCGATCCGTCAAGGTGAAATGATGGGGCTAATCGGACTCAATGGTGCAGGGAAAAGTACCACCATCAAAAATATTCTCGGGCTGCTTCAACCGCAAAAAGGGTCCATTCGCATTAACGATTTAACATTAGCCGAAAATCCATTGCCTTACCGAACGACATACGCATATGTACCTGAAAGTCCGGAGTTATACGAAGAGCTTACGATTCGTGAACACCTCGAGCTAACAGCGATGGCTTACGGTATTTCTAAAGCGGATTATGAAACCCGTTCTCGATCTTTATTAGAGCAGTTTCAAATGAAAGACAAGCTCAATAGCTTCGCAAGTCATTTATCTAAAGGGATGAAGCAGAAGGTCATGATCATGAATGCCTTCCTAATCGAACCCTCTTTATATATCATCGATGAACCCTTTCTCGGACTCGATCCTTTAGCGATTCGTTCCTTGCTTGATCTCATGGTTCAAATGAAGAAGAAAGGTGCATCCTTTCTCATTTCCTCACACATTTTGTCTACAATTGAAAAATATTGCGATGCTTATGTCGTTCTCCACAAAGGTCACATGGTGGCTCAGGGAGATTTAGTCGAATTACGCGCCCAGACAGCGCTGCCTCAGGCGTCATTAGACGACATCTTCTACAAGCTCGTTCAAGGAGACATGGCATGAGTTACATAACGGATAGTACACCTGCATTTAACACACATGCATTATGGAAGCAGCGTTTTCAACATTATTGGAAGGAATCCATGGGATATTGGCAGTATGCCGCACGCAGTAACTTTATCGGCTTTTTGTTGTTTCTTGTCATCGTTTCTTCCTATTATTATGCAAAAACATTACAGCGTCTTCCGACAGATTATCCGTACCTATGGATCGTGCTGCTCGTGCTCGTTCCACTCGTCGTTTCAAGCTCCATTCGAACACTGACTCGCAGTGCCGATCGGATGTTTCTATTACGGATTGAACACGAAATGGGCGTCTATTTTCGAAGCAGCTTCTTGTATAGCTTATCACTTCAGGGTGCTTGGTTATTTCTCGGTTGGGTCGCAGTAACCCCCCTATATAAGCACTGTCTAGGTACCGAAGCGCAGCCATTTCTTCTCATTTTCGCTCTATTACTTCTATTAAAAGTAGCGAACCTATTAGCGAGTTGGCAGGAAGGAAGATTTGCCGCTGAACGAACTCGATTCGTATCTGTTTGTTACCGCTGGATAGCATCCCTCGCCTTAATTACGGTCCAATTTCACTATAGCAGTTTATGGGCAAGCATTGCCGCAATACTTCTTGTATTCGTCTGGCTGATTGCATTCCGATACGCGGGTAAATATGTGATCGGATGGGACTATCTGATTGCCAAAGAGAAACAACAGCAAGCGAGACTCTACGCCTTCTTTAACTGGTTCGTGGATGTACCTCAATTACCAACGCGAATAGCCCGCCGAGGTTGGATCAGCGGGATTACCCGAACGATTCCATTTCGACAGGATTCGGCGTTTCTCTACTTATATATGAAGACATTGCTGCGCACCGAGATGTTCGCCATTGTACTCCGTCTGATTGTGATCGGCATCTTAGCCCTAGTCGTTGCAGACTCTACGACTGCACGAAGCGTCATCCTACTCATCGCACTTGTGATCTCGATGGTTCAGCTTACTTCATTGGAACGTGCACATCGATATACATTTTGGCTCCATATGTACCCATTGGAGCCTCAAGCAAGAGCAGGTTCCCTAGCCTTTATCATCTGGCTAACCCTTTTGCTAGAGCTTGTTATCCTAACGATTCCATTTATGATGGGAACCCCCATCCTGTATATCGTAGTCCCTTTACTCAGTCTTGCCTTTATTTCTTTCGCATGCGGCGTTGTTTTACGCCGGAAGTTCAAGAAAAACGCCTTACTTGAGGCCGAGTAACCGAATCGCATTGTTGGTTGTAATTTCAGCTATCTCTTCCAACGTCATCCCTCGAATTTCCGCGGCAGTCTCGGCCACCAAGCGAACATAACCGGTTTCGTTGCGCTTACCGCGGAAAGGATGTGGCGTTAAGTATGGCGCATCCGTTTCGATCAATAATCGATCAAGCGGAACCTGCGCCAGCACCTCTTTCGGCTGCACTGCATTTTTGAACGTAACAGGGCCTCCAAAGGAAATATGGAAATTCATATCCAGACACTGCTTCGCCGTCTCCCAACTGCCTGAGAAACAATGCATGATACCTCCGACCTCCGCCGCCTTCTCTTCTTTGAGAATCGTTAGAATGTCTTGATGTGCATCCCGATTATGAATCACTATTGGCATCCCCAACTTCCGCGCAAGCCGAATTTGCTCCCGGAAGACTCGTTGCTGAACATCCCTGGGCGACTTGTCCCAGTAATAATCCAGACCAATCTCCCCGATCGCGACCACCTTCTCATGCTGACATAAGGACTCAATCCATTCCAAATCGCCAGGCATCATATCTATCGCATCTACAGGATGCCAGCCAATCGTCGAATAAATAAAATCATATTTCTCAGCTAGCTCGATTGAGCTAGGAATCGTTTCTCGATTAAAGCCGACATTCACAATTCTTGTAACCCCGGCCTCTAACGCCCGCTGAATGACTGCATCTTGATCATCTTTGAATTGCTCAGCATTTAAATGTGTATGTGAATCCGTTAGCATGACTGTTCTCCCTTATGTAACTGAATATGAATGATGTTCCATCATTTTGCTTATAGCTACTTATACCTGCTTATTCTTGCTCCCCCAACATCTCCCAAACATCCGGATACTCTTCAGCATTCAACCGCTCAAGAAACTCCTCAGGATAGTATACATGATGCTTACCCATCTGGAAGCCACTAATCGATTGTACAATTTCGGACCGATGCGTAATTTCAGTTAACGTCTCCTTGTGATCCAGCAAGAAAATCGGCAAATTATCATCGTTTTCACCAGCTCTGTACACGTCATAGGATTGATTCGAAGGGAAGTCGATTTCCATATAGTACGTCGGATCGAAACCAACTTCTCTCATCACTTTTTCCATACGCTGAATAAGCTCCCCCTGCTCACCATCGAAGGTACTGTACTTGTACAATTTACGATCCAAGAAGCGCTTGCACATATCCCTCAGCATATCATCCTTTTCTTGAATCCAGAAGGTCAGCATCGTTTGCATGACAGACTCATCCAGCAGCAAATAGTCTTCTAAGGAGATTTGATTCTGAATGAGATGAAGAATCGGCTCGACCATAAATCCGAACGTATAGCCTTCCTCATACAAATGTTTAGCTCGTGCAAATACTTTATGCAAAAGAATTTCTGCACTTCTCGTAACGGGATGAAAATAAACCTGCCAGTACATTTGATAGCGAGACATTAGATAATCCTCAACAGCATGCATACCGCTCTCTTTGACAACAATATGCCCTTTGTAAGGCCTAATCACACGTAGAATGCGCTCCAGATCGAATGTGCCATAGTTCACACCGGTAAAGTAAGCATCGCGCAGCAAATAATCCATACGGTCCGCATCCAATTGACTGGAAACCAAGCTGACGACAATCTCTTCATTATAGGATTTACAAATGACACCTGCCACCTTCTTCGGAAAATCAGGTGAGACACGACTCAGTACTTCGTTCACCTCAGTATCCCCTAACACGATGCGGCAGGACCAGTCCTCGTGCTTTGTACCAAAAGCTTTCTCAATCGAGTGTGAAAAAGGACCATGTCCCAAATCATGCAGCAATGCGGCGCATAAACATAGCAGACGCTCTTCCTTCGGCCAATCCTCATAGTGATTGCGCTCGAATTGCGAAATAATTTTTCGCGTAATTTCATAGACACCAAGCGAGTGGGAGAAGCGGCTATGCTCAGCACCATGAAAAGTTAAATAGGACGTACCTAATTGACGAATACGGCGCAACCGTTGAAACTCACGGGTATTAATCAAATCCCAAATCGTATCGTCTTGCACATAAATGTATTTGTGAACGGGATCTTTAAACACCTTCTCTTCATTCATACAGCTTGAACCTCCCTTGATATAGTTAAATACTTTCGACATTTTCGACATGAAACCTTTTGTCATGTCGATTAATGTCGAATATCAAATTCCAATTTATTCAGTACTTAATCGCTGATTTTCCAGTATTTCTTATGAAATAGGCCCTTGAAAAGTTCGTAATATAATCCTTACAACCCCTTATAGATAGCGCCATCATCGTTTTTTACCGCTTTACATAATAAATCAAAATAGACATGAAACTACTCGTTTTCAGTGAAAATATGGTTGACTATTTTGGGAATCGTTGGTATCATAAGTCATAAGCAAATGTCGAAACATGACGATATTGATAAAAAATTGATAAAATCGAAAGGGGTTTTATATATATGATGAAATCTACAGGAATCGTTAGAAAAGTGGACGAACTAGGACGCGTTGTTATTCCTATCGAGCTGCGCCGCACATTGGGTATTGGCGAGAAAGACGCTTTGGAAATATATGTAGACGGTGAGCGCATCATGCTGAAGAAATATGAGCCAGCTTGTATCTTCTGTGGCAATGCGGAGAATGTATCGTACTTCAAAGGAAAAATTGTTTGTCATATTTGTTTATCAGAAATGCCAACACCTGTGACAAAATAAGAAAAGTAGTATATAATAGAAGTAGCACTTATCCTATTGGTAATTCTAACCTTTTTCATATCTCCTTTCATCTCTAACTTTGTTGGCTTCGGCCACGGGTTAGAGATCTTTTTTTGTATAGACCTTAGAAGATAGAAGACTGACATCTAGAAGTGACTCAACAATATTATGATCCTATATATGGTAGATGAATCGGCCCCTTAAGGGGCCTTTTCCTTTTCTATGTTTAGCTTGGCCCCTTAACGCTCCAGTAACGCATTGTATACATCACGCTTCGATAATCCGCGATCCGTTGCAACCAGCTTCAGCGCTTCCTTGCGATCGATTCCGCGCTCCTCATAGTGGGCGACATGCTCACCGAGCGACTTCGCCTCCCACCAGCCGTCAGCAGCAATCTGCACGGCCGCGTCGGATGCGCCTTCGGCGATCACGCAGTACTCGCCCTGAGGCGGGTACTGCTCCAAGTGCGCGAGGCACTCTGCGATTGTGCCGCGCAGGAACTCCTCGAACCGCTTCGTCAGCTCGCGGGCGAGGCAAACCCTGCGCTCCGCCCCCCACACTTCCGCCATGCGCAGAAGTGTTTTCTCCACGCGGTGCGGCGATTCATAGAACAGCAATGTGTCTTGCACATGCTGCAGCCCTTCAAGCAACTTCGTCTGATCCTTTTTCTCCCGAGGGAGAAATCCGACGAAGGCAAATCTCTCTGTCGGCAACCCTGATGCAATCAGCGCCGACAGGGCCGCATTGGCGCCGGGGATGGGCACCACCGGCACGCCCTCGTCTACGGCCATCCGCACCAGGTCATAACCTGGGTCGGAAATGGCCGGCAGGCCAGCATCGCTGACTAGCGCGATGCTCTGCCCTTCAAGCAGCAAGCGGACGAGTTCCGGGCCGCTTGCTTGCTTGTTGTGTTCGTGATAGCTGACCAGTCGCGTAGCGACTTCGAAATGGGTCAGCAGCTTGCGCGTTTGCCGCGTGTCTTCCGCGGCAATCATGCTTACTTCCTTCAGCGTGCGGATCGCGCGGAAGGTCATATCTTCAAGGTTGCCGATCGGTGTGGCAACCAGGTATAGTGTGCCTACACCGCTAGCATCCTCGCGGTAGCTTTTCTGTATCGTTACACTCACAGTTCAATCCCTCATCACTTTATATTAATCGTACAGTTAGCCTATCTACGAGAACTCCAGAGCGCTCCGTCCTCCATAGTAGATGTCTTTCAGCTCTTGGCAGTATTCTTCCTTCTCTGTGTATACGATCAGAGGTGGCAGGGTGCGAATTTCTGGCTTACCGTCCTTCATCCCTTCGATTAGCACCATCATCGCTTCTTCTCCAGCACGTGCATGGACATAACGGATTCGTTTCGGTTCGATACGGTACTGCCTCATGAGACAAACGATGTCCACCAGCCGCGTAGCCCGGTGTACCATGGCCACTTTACCGCCTGCTTTGACAAGCTTAGCACTTGCCGCAATCACATCCTCCAGCGTGCAATGAATCTCGTGACGCGCCGCCGCAAAATGCGCATTACTATTCTGCTCCCCATTGGGAACAGGCAGATAGGGTGGATTCACCGTGACAGCATCAAATTGTCCATGTCCCAAGGTTTTGTGAATCGTTTTCAAATCGCCCTGCACCATATGCAGCCGTTCCGATAGATCATTAATCTCTGCATTGCGCACAGCCATATCCGCCAAGCGTTCCTGGATCTCAACGCCCCAGATCTCCGCACGTGTCCTTGTTGACAGCAACAGGGGCACCACGCCATTACCTGTGCATAAGTCTACGATTCGCCCCTTGGGCGGAACACTGCTGAACCTCCCTAGGAGTACTGCATCCATCGAGAAGCTGAACACTTCATCACTTTGGATAATTTTCAAATCATATGTCAATAAATCATCAATTCGTTCAGTCTGTAGTAACGAAACTTGCTTCATACGTCTTTCCTTTCTCTTTGTTGCTTATTATGGAAAAAAACCGTAAGGGATACACCCCTACGGCCAAACGTCTTATTTATTTAAAAAGGATAAGCAAAACAAACAATCTCCCTCGGTCCGAAGGTGTCCATAATACACATTGCAAATATGAAATCCTTCATTGTATAAGCGGGTTAAATTATCATATCCGGCTCCTGGTAGCTGTACCGGTTCCTCAGCAGTATCTCTCGTCGGCTCCTCAACCACCGTTTCCTCTTGGCGAATGAGCTTACGCAGCTGCTGATTCTCTATGCTTAATCTCTTATTTTCTTCGATGAGGGTAATAATCCGTTTCTTCAAGGCACCTAATTCCGCATACGTGGTACCCATTCGTTCTTCGATCCCATCTATTTGTCCAAAAATATCTTGTTTATCCACGCTTTCACCTCTAGTGCCATGCATGCTTACTGGCCAGCGCCTCCTTGGATCCTCGATCTTCTACTCTTGTTCAACAACATCATCGAATGGTAGATCTAGCGCTTTCCCAAGATCAAACAATTGAACTTTTGCCGTACGTTCTTTAATATTAAGTCCCAATACTTTGCCACTGCCAAAAGAAGTAATCACTAATCGGCCAACCGTCGGCAACGAATCTTTGGCACTTTCATAGTTATCATGTTCATATTTCAAGCAACACATTAATCTTCCGCATAACCCTGATATCTTGGTCGGATTCAAGGACAGATTCTGATCTTTCGCCATCTTAATGGAGACTGGCTCGAAATCACCTAAGAAGGAAGAACAACATAGAATTCGCCCACACGGACCTATGCCACCCAACATCTTCGCTTCATCACGCACACCAATTTGACGGAGCTCGATTCTTGTCCGAAAAATACTAGCCAAATCCTTCACAAGCTCACGGAAATCGACGCGTCCTTCAGCTGTAAAATAAAAAATAATTTTATTTCGGTCGAAGGTATACTCTACGTCCACTAGCTTCATCTTAAGACTGTGGTCTTTTATTTTATCATGACACGTTTGGAAAGCGTCCTTGGCTGCTTTTTTATTCTCTTCAACCAGATCAGCATCCGTATCATCCGCAATGCGAATGACTTTTTTGAGTGGCAGAACCACATCGTTTTCTTTGACGATCTTTTTGCCCACCACGACCTTGCCGTATTCTACACCGCGTGCGGTCTCAACTATAACGGCACTTTCTTTCTCGATCGGTAAATCAATGGGATCAAAATAATATATTTTACCCGCCTTCTTGAAGCGGACGCCAACCACTGAGTACATCTTACACCCCCTGCATCTCCACGAGCATTTTCTCTATAACCAGCTGAGAATTGGCATTGGAACGCAGTCGCTTTTGTAAATCTACGGCTTGCTCCATCATACGCACCCAGACCGAGACATCTCGACTTAAAGCGAGGGAGCTCATCCAGTCTAGCTGGTCATTATATACAAGCTTATCTCTGCGCTCAAGGCGCAACTGCACCATATCTTTAAACCAGAGGATCAATAAGTCGAACAAAGCCGAAACATGATCCGCAAGTTCTGTTTTCACAATCCGCTGTTGTACGGTAATCATGGAAGTAGGGAAACGTGTGAGCGTCTCCTTCGCTAATTGTAACATTACGGTTCTCATTTCTGCAAACCAATTTGCTGCAATTAAATCTCTTGCCGCTTGCAAACCTGCTGTTACATGCGCTGCAGGTTGTACTAATGCCGCTGGAAGTCCTTCTTCCAGCAATGTGAGCACCATCTGTTCACGTGCCATTGGTGTAAATTGGATCCACTGTGCCCGCGATTGAATCGTAGGTAACAGCGCATTTCCGTTCTCGGTGATCAGAATCGCGACCACACGAGAGTTCGGTTCCTCTAGAAATTTCAACAAACTATTCGCAGCCTGTACCGTCATTTTCTCTGCATGGTATAAGACATATATTTTCGTTCCAGACGCTGTTGCCCTGTAGGCGAACTCTTTCTGCAACTCCCGAATCTGCTCAATCTTAATTGAAGCGCCTTCAGGAGCGACCATATGGAGATCTGGATGATTGCCATGTTCGACCTTACGGCATTCTAGGCATTCACCGCATGCATCATCTGTCCCATTCTGACAATAGATCGCTTTGGCGAGTGCGATTGCCATCTCGGAACGCCCTGTCCCAACAGGACCACTAAAAATATACGCATGCGACAGCCTGTCTTGACGTAGTCCGTTCTGCAGCAGCCGTTTGGCTGCTGCTTGTCCCGGTATAGCTTGAAAGGACATTTATTTTCGCCCCATTACACACTTATATTTTTAAAATAACAAGTTAATCAACATGCCTCGGATTTCTCCGATTCTATGCAAAATTTCGATCCGCCCCTGCTCATTCTCCAATAATTCATCGGCTAACAAGAGGAGCTCTTGATCGATTGCTTCCAAAAGCTTATATCGCTTCGAACGACCGCGACGATCCCAGCCCTTCGTATCTCTTAAGTTAACACCTCGACGAGCCGTTTCTTCGAGAAACTGACGAATGAGAAGCTTATATTGCAGAAGCTCTCTAACTGTCATGCCTCTCGATAAGCGGTCGCCTTGAAGTGTAATTTGCTGTACCATTTTGGTCAACTGTTCCTGCGTATACTTCTCATCGTGCTGCTGCATGATGTCAGAGAAATTGCGCGGAGCCATCTGCGGCGGAGGAACATTCTCACCAACTTTAATATTCTTACCGATGGGCTGCAGCCCCGGGTTAATTTTCAAGACGCATCCATCCTTGTGTAGAGCTGATTATATTTAGAAATGCTCGAATCGTTCGACTGGCAATACGAAAACGGCCGCTCCACCCACTTGTACTTCCACAGGGAATGGAATGTACGAATCCGTCGTTCCTCCCATTGGAGAAACAGGTGTCACCAACTGCTCGCGAATTTTACAATTTGCTCGAATCACCTGCATCACCTCTTGCACACGATCATCTTCCGTACCAATCATAAAGGTTGTGTTCCCCGCACGCAAAAACCCACCGGTACTTGCCAACTTCGTGGCTCTAAACCCTTCCTTAATTAAAGCGTTAGAGAGACGGTTACTGTCTTTATCCTGAACAACGGCTACGACTAGTTTCATAAGTGATGCCTCCTTATATTATAAACTAAGAATTGGTTTTCTGCTTTAGACGGAAATATGTTCCTCAAGCAACTGTTTGCAATCCTGCCATATATCCGCGGCGATGCGTTCTACATCTCGATTAGCATCAATCATGATGACTCGTTTAGGATGATCGGCTGCAATTTGGTGGAAGCCTGCTCGTACTCTGCTGTGATATTCGACATTTTTCTGCTCAATGCGATCCAACTGTTGTGTAAACTCCGTAGCACCTGCTCGCTGATTTAACCGCTCCAAACTCACTTCAACGGGAACGTCCATCATATAAGTCCTAGTTGCCTGCAGCCCTGAGCTCGCATATTTCGAAATATTCTTCACCATCTCGATATCTACACCAAGCCCATAAGATTGGTAGGCTACACTAGCATCAATAAATCGATCGCAAAGGACAATTCGACCAGCTTTCAGTGCTGGAAGGATAAGCTCATGAACATGTTGCGCACGCGATGCTGCATAAAGCAATACTTCTGCTTGATCCACCATCTCCCCATTCACAGGATCGAGAATAATACTGCGGATTTTATCGCTAATTGCAGTGCCACCCGGTTCTCTTGTAACAAGTACGTCATGTCCTAACTTTTGTAGCTCCTTCGCTATCTTTTTGAGCTGTGTTGTTTTTCCGGAGCCATCTGGCCCTTCAAACGTTATGAATATTCCGTTCACGTGTTCCTCCTGCATACTGCCTCACGAAGTCTCTTCGTGATCTGTGTATATAGTTAATTTGTGCGTCTGTCCAAAATAGGTTCCTTGGAACCTGATCCCCTGTCTAGCCAAAAATACGAGTGCCTCAGCTACAGAAGCCGTTATGACTTCACCTGGATATAAATAAGGAATACCTGGCGGATAAGGAATGACCATCTCACCTGAACGCTTCCCAATCGCTTCCTCTATATTAACCATTTGAGTTGTCCCTTGAAACAAGACACGATGGTCAAACCTTATCGGTGAGGAGATGGGTGCGTAGGTGGGTAATTTAATTATATTCGAGATAGGCGCCTGAAGTTCCTGCTTACGGTTCATGATGTCCAAACAAATGTTGCTTAAAACTTGGACTACACGCAACATATCCTCCCTTGAGTTAGCAGGGGTAAATACCAGTAAAACTAGATAGCCATCAGTCATCTCAATATAACAGCCCTCGGCCTCTAAACGTTCTTTGAGCTCGGCTCCAGAAAGGATAAGAGTAGGGTCATATATAGCAATTTTAAAAGGATCTGTTGTTTCGACGACTCCCGCGCCGATCGCCTGTTGATTTTCCCTTGGGTAGACATGGAAACATGGCAACGCCTCTAAGTTTTCTCTGAATTCCTTCATCATATGAAGTCCTTGTTCCAACCACGCGTGCCCTTCCGTATGCATTCGCTTCCTCGCCAAGTCTAAAGACGCCATGATTGGATAGGATGGGCTTGAGCTCTGCAGCATCGCCAACAAATGCTGGATGGCTTTCCGGTTGATCCTGGGCCCCTGTACATGCAGCATAGCTCCCATGGTCATAGCGGTTAACATCTTATGTGTCGACTGTACGACGGCGTCAGCGCCTTGGGACAAGGCGGATGCTGGCACCTCTTCGTGGAAGCCGAAATGCGCACCATGCGCTTCATCCACTAGCAAAAGCTTTCCTTTCTCATGCATTAGCTCTGCAAAAGGCTTCAAATCCGTTCCTATACCATAATAATTCGGATTCGTTATAAATAACGCCTTCGCATTTGGATACTGCTCCATCGCTTGTTTAACAACTTCGATATGTACATATGTTGCTACACCTGTTTCTTGATCGACCTCTGGCGCTAAGAATATAGCTTGCGCACCTGCCAGCATGAGCCCATGAATGACTGATTTATGTACATTCCTTTGAACAAGAATGAGGTCATCCCTCTGACAAACAGCTCCGATCATGGCTAAATTACCAATCGTACTCCCTCCAATGAGAAAATACGTCTCCTCCGCGCCAAAACATGCTGCCGCGAGCTGTTCTGCCTCCCTAATAACGCCTTCCGGATGATGTAAATCATCCAGTCCCGTTATTTCTGTATAATCAATAGACATGATCGATTGTAGAAAGCTTGTTCCTTCTTCGAGCAGCCCTTGGCCTGATTTATGACCTGGCACATGCAGGCTAATGGACCTCGTAGCGTGATGGGCAACCATAGCCTCAAAAAGAGGGGCTTGAGCCTTATGTAAATGTTCGCTGCACAAACAGATCAAACTCCCCCAGCTACAATAGCTTTCAATTTTCAATTTACCCTTCTATAGTAGTGGATTACCGATAAAAAAACAAAAAAAGCTTCTATAAAGAAGCTTCTCCTCTTAATTCATATACTGCCTCGAATTTCCCATGTAAAATGCCTTCTTCATCTGATTCACAAAAAACGGATATTTCTGGTCTGAAACGTTGGTTTTGACGATCTCTTCACTACATTCATCACATATGAACGCCGTCACAATATGAATACCGCCAATCCGCTGTTTCTCACAAATCATACATAGTCCAAGCCGATTCTCCTCCATATGATCACCCCACGATCTTTTATGACTAGTATGTCCGATTCTCGATTCTCCTAAACTAGCTAAATGCTCATATTTTGGCAGGGAGATGCCGATAATACCTTCATAACACGTTACCGCAGCGCGGAGGTCCCTTTTATGTCAATCAAACAAGAATCCAATTTATCTAAACAATCTACGATTTACAGCTACACGTTAATGAGGCGATTTTATCATTCTATCTATAAAATAGTTCTCTATTATGCGTCCCTTATTCTAATAGTCTTGTACAAATTTGACCCATCTCATTGGCTCCCACTACTTGTGAGCTACCCACTTTTGCTCATCTTCCACACCCTGCTCATTCGCGCTTATTTCCACTTCACCATTGGCATGGCCATGCGCGGTTGGTCCTACCGCTTTGGCATCTTCTGGTCCGGTTTCTTGCCTGAAGGCAATGCATCCGTACGTCTCGTTACCAAAGTACAGTTTCACCTGTTCTGCATTGGACTTGCCTTGATCCTTATCTTGTATCCTTGGATACCTGGTACTTGGCTGATCCACCTGACGATCTTCCACTGTTGGATGCTTCTGCCGCGGTTGTGGATGCTGTTCCGTTTCCAGCCTTATCGTAAAGCTGGTTTAGTAAAAATATCAAGTAAGGATACTTCCTGTTATATACAGTAACCAAGTTTAGCTAAATAATTAACTTGAAAAATGTCATTAACTGAATTAGCTGTATTAATTACAGCTAATTTGGGTTTCATAGCGCTTCTTTCATGGAGAAATGCAATAAAAGAGCCTTACCTGGATTTCTCCAAGTAAGGCTCTTTCAGTTGTTTGGCAACGTTCTACTCTCCCAGAACCCTGCGGTTCAAGTACCATCGACGCTGGAAGGCTTAACGGTCGTGTTCGAGATGGGAACGCGTGGATCCCTTC
>NZ_CAKMMW010000031.1:0-66058 GCF_927798215.1 Paenibacillus allorhizoplanae | reverse complement strand
CCCCAGCCCCGTTAGATTATTGGTGGGAAATTGAAGGCTAGCTAGTTTGAACCCAATGGGAGTAACTGAGGCGGAGATATGAAACTGAGGGGAATCGTGCGAGTGAAAAGTAGCAAGTCATTGAGATGTTGTATTCTGCACAACATGATTCGGGCTCTCGGGGCTGAATTGCCATGGATGTTGTATTTGTTACAACATTCCGGGGTGGAAAGCCCATATTAGGCCCAAATCAGTCAATAATGTTGCGTGAAATGCAACATAGAAGCCCAAAACAGCTGTTTCCCGGCAATCATGTTGCACATAATGCAACATGCTGAGAGTGTGACGGCTAAATCCGGTCTTCGAATACTTAGTTCCACTGCAGCTACACCCGACCCCGCCGGTAGTACACGCACCCGTCGGCAGCACCCGCCATGCCCGCACCTGCACCCGCACCCGTACCCGACCCGCACCTGCACGGTCCCATACCCCCCAGCCCCGTTAGATTATTGGTGGGAAATTGAAGGCTAGCTAGTTGAACCCAATGGGAGTAACTGAGGCGGAGATATGAAACTGAGGGGAATCGTGCGAGTGAAAAGTAGCAAGTCATTGAGATGTTGTATTCTGTACAACATGATCCGGGCTCTCGGGGCTAAATTGTCCTTGATGTTGTATTTGTTACAACATTCCGGGGTGGAAAGCCCATATTACGCCCAAAACAGCCAATCATGTTGCATAAAATGCAACATAGAAGCCCAAAACAGCTGATTCCGGGCAATAATGTTGCACATAATCCAACATGCTGAGAGTGTGACGGCTAAATCCGGTCTTCGAATACTTAGTTCCACTGCAGCTACACCCGACCCCGCGTACACGCACCCGTCGGCAACACTCGCCATGCCCACACCTGTACCCGCACCCGCACCTGCACGGTCCCATACCCCCCATCCCCATTAGATTATTGGTGGGAAATTGAAGGCTAGCTAGTTTGAACCCAATGGGAGTAACTGAGGCGGAGATATGAAACTGAGGAGAATCGTGCGAGTGAAAAGTAGCAAGTCATTGAGATGTTGTATTCTGCACAACATGATTCGGGTTTCTGGGGCTGAATTGCCATTGATGTTGTATTTGATACAACATTTAGAGGAAGAAAGCCCAAATTCGGACCAAATCAGTCAATAATGTTGCGTGAAATGCAACATAGAAGCCCAAAACAGCTGTTACCCGGCAATAATGTTGCACATAATGCAACTTGCCGAGAGTGTGAGGGGCTCTGTCTCTGTCTCTGTCTCTGTCTCTAGCACAGCACTAGCTTCAAAACGTGTTGTCATGGTTTCAAATTGTCACAACAATCGCTGCCAAGCGCCATCGCTTAACTCATAGTATCGCGCATAGGCACCGCCACCCTCTCTCTTGCGTAGAACTCCTTTCACAACAAGACCATTAAGCCACTTACGAGCTGTACGAAAGTTAACCTCGTATCGGTTAATGATGTCCTTCGGGCGAATAGGTCGGCTCAAGTTGAAGGCTAGCCGAAGAACTTCTTTTTCATCCGGAGTCAGCGTTGATGCATTTGATGACCGAATGAGGTGGGGACCAATGACTAACTGCAGCAGCATTTGGCATACTTCGGGGCGGTTCTGAATATCGTCGAAGGCGAAATGGACCATTCTCCAACCCATCCCAGTAAGGAAGGTATCGCGATTCAGCGCATAGCTGAACTTTTCGCGATCCATCTCTCTGATATGACTCTGGAAGCCATCGCATTCTATCCCGAAACGTCCACCAGGGCTGAGGTAAGCGAAGTCGAGGAATTGTGATTTTCGATTCCAATCATAAATCTCATACTCGGGATGCAGATGGTCTAAGCTTTCGAATAAAGGCCACCACACCTGCTGGAGGAATAGCTTCTCAGCATAGTTATGCCCGCGGAGCAAGCGTCCCTTACGCTCTCCAGATCGGCGAGCTAGGTGATCTTCCATAAATGTTTTGTGAGCAGGTTCAAATGACACCGTGCAGTCGTCGCCTCCTTTTAGAAAAACAAAAAAACGCCCCTCAGCCAAAATGGCAAAAAGGACGTTCTTCGTCTACGAAATAGTGTATCATGAGATAGATAAATAAGCCATTATATACCAATTTTAGATGACGAGGTGTGACAATGAGTAACCGCTTTCAACTGCATGCAATCTTCTCCGAAGGAATGATTTTGCAGCGAAATCAAGAGAACCCCGTCTGGGGGACAGGCCCCGATGGGATACAGCTAACCTTGGAGTGCCAAGGACAACAGGTACAAACCGTCAGCGCAGGCGGTAAATGGCAGGCGATACTGCCAGCATCCGAAGCGGGAGGGCCCCATATCTTAACGGTCAGCTCCGAGGGACGACAACTTGCAACCGTTCAAGATGTCTACTTTGGCGATGTTTGGCTAGCTGGCGGACAATCTAATATGGAGTGGAAGGTACGAGATACTAGTCACGCGGAGGCGGACATCGCGAATGCCAATTTCCCTCTCATTCGTCACTTCGAAGTTCCTCGAATAGAGTGGGAGGATCCATCTGAAGTAACACCCTTGAACGCAACGTGGAAAAAGGCTGCTCCAGAAAATGTCCCTGATTTTTCAGCGGTTGCCTATCATTTTGCTCATCATATTCAGGCTTCAGAAGGCGTACCGATTGGTATAATCGGCTGCTATTGGGGAGGAACCTCGGCATCAAGCTGGGTGAGTGAGACCACCATTAGCCAGCAACCAGAACTGCAGGTGTATCTAGATTCCTTCCAAGAGCAGGTGAAGGATTTCGACTGGGATGCCTTCGCAATAATCCGTCATGCCTATGATCAATCAACGGCAGACTATGAATTACGCAAATCTGCTGGTGCAAGTGATGATGAGCTCGGCGGCTATCCATGGCCGCCTCCAATGAGTCCGCATAGCTTCATGAGACCAAGCGGTCTCTACGAAACGATGCTGCTCAAAGTAGTTCCCTATGGGTTAAAGGGGTTTCTGTTCTATCAAGGAGAAAGCGATGCAGGTCATGCTGAGCTGTACGATAAGCTGCTGACAGGACTTATTCATAATTGGCGTTCACTCTGGCACAATGACAACCTCCCCTTCCACTTCGTCCAATTGACATCCTACTGTGCGGATGGTAAGCCAGACGGTGAATCTTGGCCGCTGCTGCGCGAGTCTCAAGCGATCGTGAATGAGCGCGTCCCGCATACGGGCATGGCCGTCACATTAGATTGCGGGGAACGCGATGACATTCATCCGCGAGATAAGCGGACCGTGGGGTAGCGCCTCGCTTTAACAGCCTTGGAGCATGTCTATGGGAGAGAGCTTACGAGCTCAGGCCCCGTGTACCGTGAGCTGCACATGGAAGGTGAGCGGATTGTGCTCCATTTTGATCATACAGATGGGGGGCTAGCACTTCCTGTAGGGAGCGAGCAACTCATAGGCTTCCAAATCGCTGCTGAGGATGGCAACTTCCTGAAGGCTGAAGCGAGCATCGTTGGGAACACCGCCCAAGTGTGGCATCCAGAGATTACGAAGCCAGCCAAGGCGCGTTATGCTTGGACGAATTACACGGAGGCCAATTTAGTAAATGGACTTGGCTTGCCAGCGGGGACATTCCGCACGGATGCTAGTAGAGAATAGAAGAAATTAGGCGTTCACTCTATGGAGTGAACGCCTTTTTTGCAACATTAGGGGAAGTACTCAAGAGGCAGATGATTTCTTGTAGAAGAAGCGAGATAATAAAAGGCCGACAAAACCAAGTCCAATAAACAAAACAGCTTTAATTGTCAGGGAGACATTTGGCAAATCCATCAAGATGACCTTCATTAAAGTTAGGAATAACAAAGCGATACCCGTGAGTCTGATTTGTTTGACTTCTTTCTTCAGTCCGTAAGCAATCACACTAATCGCGTAAAGGAGCCAGGCCGTGGAAACACACAAATGTTGGATATTCACACTGAAATCGGCTGTCAATGTTCGTGTTACTTCCGTTATGAAACACAAGAATAGGAATCCAAGCCCGTACTTAAGTGTGATTAAGGTGTTCTTCGTTCTGGTGCCGACCCCGAAATGTGAAAACATTGCGATCATACTCGCCATAGTTCCTAATAGTAGCAGCCATATTACCATGCCAGCCGATATGATGCTGCTCATACCCTCGGAGACTGTACCCAATGCAGTTGCAAAAGCGAGTACATAGATGATGATGCCATTGATTTTTTGTAATACTGATTTCACGATGAAACCAAGTAACAGCGCAATAATTCCCTCAACCAATAGGAAACCAGGTAATGCATCAGCGCTGAAGTAGTTGGCCGAGTAGAAAAGTAAAGCATAGGATGCTACTGTCATCGTATAGGGTAGCTTCTCGTGTGCTTTTCTACTGAACCAGTAGGAAATGAAGGCATAGGCTATACAAGTGGAAATCATCACAACGTTGAATTGCGTATCGGTGTAAGCCACTTTAAACCAAATAGCGGTGAACGCGAAACTTGGAATCAGCAATCGAAGTTGGTGATTCATTGTGGGGCTTTTCAAACAGATCGACGCTAGCAAAGCTACTTGTTGTACTAACATCCCGATTGCTGCAACCTTTGTATCCCCATGTACACCAAGGCCAAATAGGAACAAGGCTAGTGGTAGTAATCCGAACGAAGTGTAAAATAAGCCGATAAATGTATTTCGTATCGCATACATCATGAAACTTACAAATAACAGCGTCTCGTAACCAACGAAAAATAGGGAGGAAGGGTTGTTACTATTTAATAAGAAAGGCGTCAAAACACCTGCGGCACTTGCTATGATCGCTAAGGATTGTGATTTCAATTGGTGTGAAAACCATAAGCCCAAGACGACCCATAACACATTCAGTGTGAACGCAATGGGCGCCCCAATGAGTTCATACAATTGATGACAAGCGAAGGTGGTTAGCATAAACAGTCCGATGGAACCGCCTAATAACACCTGTGACAGCAGTGGACGATTAGCCTTGTGTTGTTTGAAACCGAGGATGACAAAGATGCCACCGACTACATAGCCAATTGCACAGCGCATCTGCTCTGTGAGAAGTCCGTTGTCAACCGCGGCTTTGAATCCCCATACGATACCGATCAGAAGTACGAACATAAAAATTCTCGGCAGCCATACCCTGGCAATAAGGTGTTCCCAGTCGGTCTCTTCTTTCATAACTTCTTGTTGGGGTGGTGCAATGGGCTGAGCTTGAACGGGATTGCGATTGCGATTGGGAGTGTGATTAGGATTAGGATGACTTACTCTGGTTTCAGTTGGTTTGTTCTGCTTTAAAAGTGCGAGTTCTTTCTCAAGCTCGACAACTCTCTTTTCTAAGTCCTCAAATCGATTATGAATGTCCAAGAAGCAACCTCCTATAACTTAGTGGCAATTTTGGGTAAGTGTGTATACATTCAAGATAACAGTTTATGATCGATGTAATAAGTACTATCCTGTTGTAGTACCGAGTGATGCTGTAGCCTTGATATTGAAACATTATATCTTGAATACCAATAGTGATTTCTAGACTGCTTGGCGAGTTCGCAAACAATTAGGTAATCCCGGTATTGATTAGGGGCAGTAGATTTGAATAAACATACCCTTCATCACCAATAATAGGGCTACACCCTTGAGGTACATGATGGAAGGAATACAACTCAATGGATATTGATGCTTTCTTAACTGAAGTTCTCAGCTCTAACGAAGATTGGCATGTAACGACAACGGATGGCGTATCGGTCATAGATCCGAATCAGGAGCAGGATATTCCTACTTTCGATCAGCATGACGATTATCTGGAATCAGGATTTTAAGTTTCATGAAATGCATAGGACACGCACGAAAGGGCTATTTCCAAAGGTCAATTTAGAACCTGGAGACAGCCCCTTTTGCACTTCTCAACTTAGTTGTCTACATCCTAATCAAGTTAGGATAAAAGCAGCTAAATCAGCTTCCCTAGCATCCGATAAAGGCTCCGAATTATCCCAATACAGGAGAGATGACGGCTCCATCCGCCAAGTAACTTCTCTGCGCTGCAGGGAAGAACGGAATTGCTGCCAGTTGTCCAACTTCCATACGTCCAACGCTGATCCCCTTAAGCGAATACGCTCCTTATAAACGTCCTCACTCGGTAAATACGCATAAATCACCTTAATACTGACATCCCGTATGGAAGCTCCGATACGAGCCAATTCCCCTTCCAGCCACAGCGGGTCGCCCTGCTCTTTCGTAAATGGCCCGATAACGATAGCATCCTGATCAAGCAGGAGCTGTTCAAGCGCCGCATCCATCGTGATGCGATATCCCAAATCGCGGCAGTGTTGCTTATAAAATGGCGAATCCCGATCGTTAGGATCCTGCCCGGCAAGGTTCATGATCGCTTCTGCCGCGGGGCGCAGCAACGTGTCCATATCCAAGAAAGCTCCGCCATGTCGGCGCACCCAAACTCTTGCTAGGGTTGTTTTGCCTGCACCTGCAGGACCGATGAAGAAGATTAATTTGCGCATAGGTAACCTCCGGAATATTCGGTGTAAATGACTGTTCAACAAATTGTAACATAAGAGCGTTTTCAACACAGATTTTCAGGAAACATTCAGCTTGTTTAAGGTTTTCTTAAGATTCACTCCACATTTGCTTCACACTTTTTCTGTATATTACAGAAAAAAGGGGAAAACCAAACTGGAAGGATCGATCTTGTGGTAACAAATGTGATTAGTCCAACTCGAAGTAGTATGGATGCAACATCCCGTCCATTGGCTCAATGGCCCACGCATGGTTGGCCAACATCAACGCCTGAGGCACAAGGATTATACTCAGCTACGTTAGCTAAGACTTTTGACGTTTTCCATGATCATGGCGTGCACAGTATAGCCGTTATTCGGAATGGTGTATGGGTAGCAGATGCTTGTAAAGAAGGGATTCAATCTGGAATCCTGCAAGATATGAAATCAGTTACCAAAAGTGTGACGTCAGCATTAATCGGAATTGCTTTAGCAGAAGGAAAACTGAAAACGATTGAACAGCGTTTGGCTACATTTTATCCGGAGTTAGAAAATGATCCTCTAAAATCAAAGATCCAATTGAAGCATCTGCTTAGCATGACTTCAGGACTTTCATGGAATAATGATCAGGAAGAATCATCGACTGAGATGATGCATGCCCCAGATTGGGTAGCGTATATTCTAAATCGCCCAGCGCAACATGAACCTGGCGTGGTCTTTAACTATTCGAACGGTGATGCGCATTTACTCTCGGCAGTAATAGAGAAAGTAACGGGGATGTCCATGTTTGAATATGCGAAGTCGCGGTTATTCGAACCGCTTGGCATATTGAATGTGAACTGGAATCATGATCATCAAGGTATTACAATTGGTGCATGGGCATTGGCTTTATCACTGGAGGACATGGCGAAGCTAGGCTTGCTTTACCTGAACGAAGGACAGTGGGAAGGCAAGTCGATTATTCCCCAATCTTGGATTCGCACATCATTCATGAAGCGAATTACTTTAAATTATAGTAATGGTACGCAAGGCTCTTACGGCTATTATTGGTGGACCAAATCACTTGCCAAAGGGTTAAATAAGGGAAGTCGCAAGGAAATGGATATTTTCTATGCCTCGGGTTCAGGCGGTAGACGTATCTTCGGTATTCCGGAATTGAAGATGATTGTTGCATTGACAGCGAATACGGGTGATGTCGATATGCCAGAAAGTCTGTTACACCACGTGGTGCAGGCAGTAAGGTCGAACAAGCAACTCTCTGAGAACCCCGTAGCCTTCGAGCAATTGCAGCAATCGATTCAACGCTTCGCATCCATACAACCTAAATAGACATCGTTTATAGTGAAAGCTGCGTATCCTTTTGATACGCAGCTTTTGTTTATGCTGACAGGCAAAAAGAGGATTCACTAGGAGGGGAACGAAATGAGAGTATGGCTATAATAGCTGAATTGTTTGGACAAATGAGGTGTTCGACATCGCGCGTTTATTTATATTACCTATTACCTCGATAACCCCAGAAGTTGTTACCGAGGGACTCACCTACATTTCGCAAGAGAAGCGGGCACGCCTACATCGCTTTCGTCACCGAGAAGATCTGATCCGAGGATTGATGGCGGATCTGCTGCTGCGTAGTCGCATTATCGAGGACCTTCACATGGACAATGCAAGCATCAGGTTCGAGCTAAATAGCTACGGTAAACCGAAGCTTATCGGGGTGAGTAACTACCATTTCAACGTGTCCCACTCCGGGGATTGGGTGGTTTGTTTGGTGGACAACGAACCCGTTGGCGTCGATGTGGAACGCGTACAAGCCTTCGAAGAGGGCATTGCCCGATCTTTTTTTGCGGAGGATGAGTATCGCTTCGTGCTGGAAGGTGCTCAAGACTGGGAGAGACAACTGCGTTTCTATCAGATTTGGACAGCCAAAGAAAGCTATATCAAAGCTGTAGGCAAAGGGCTATCGCTGCCGCTTACCAACTTCTCGGTTGTGACCTCAAAAGGTGTGGAGGGGAATAAGCAGTTAGGCGGTGAACCATGGCAGTTCTCATCCTTTGAATTAGATTGGCCTTCTGGCGTGAACACGAATACCTACTATTTAACGACATGCTGCAGATCAGCCTCAGAGCTAAAGGGGCCAGAACGCGTAGAGATAGACCAAATTATAACAACATTAAGGTCTGTCAATCGTTGACAGGTCTTCTCTTTTTGTGTTAATTTTAAATTGATAATGATTCTCATTTTCATAATAGAGGGGAGCCTGCTATCTTGTCTGAAGTGATGACTAAAGATGAAGACACTTTCCTTTGCCTTGATCGTACATGGCTTAAATTTCGTACTGCGCAGCTCATTCAAGAGGCTAAATTAGCGCAGCAATTTATTTCTTCTTATTGCATGGTGGTTGTCAAGCAAGGTGAAGGCCACTTGAGAATAGATTTAGAATCCTATCGCATGCAACCTGATACGGTACATGTCGTGGTGCCTGGCCAAACCATCGGTTTCTGTGAGGGCCAGAAGTCGGAGTTGTATCTCATTGCATTTGATATTCAGGGTGATACTTCTGACGACGAGGTGAATTTTCCACTTTTAGGTGAGTTGTCCGTCCATATGGAGAGTACGCTACATCAGCTCTGTGAGCAGCTCTGTCTGCGCAGCCGAAGTGAGAGTGCCATAGAACGATTTCGAGGACAGCCCGTTTTCCTAGAATTGATCTATTGGGTGATGACCCACATTCGTCAGAATTCCAAATCCAACTCACGGGCCGCTATGGATCGTACCAAGAGCTATATCGAAGCCCATTTTCGAGAGAGTATGACGATTGAACAGCTCGCACGCATGGCTGAAATAAGCCCGAAATATTACGTGAGTTTATTCAAAAAAACGTACGGCAAAACGGCCATCGACTATTTGACGGAAGTAAGGGTCAACATGGCGAAGCAGCTTATGCTGCAAACCGATGTGCGTTTAAAGGATGTTGCCTACCAAGTGGGCTACAATGACGAGTTTTATTTTAGCCGCATGTTTAAGAAAGAGGTTGGTGTCTCGCCGACTGTTTATTTGAAAAATCGCCGACAACGAATCGTTGCGTACTCCGTGGCGGTACTAGGACAATTACTCGCACTCAAAATCATGCCCTATGCTGCCCCTCTACACCCCAAATGGAGTACTTACTATTACAACAACTATCGGACAGATATCCCGCTGCACTTAAGTGGGTACCGTTTTAATGAGGATTGGGAAACGAATGTGGACGCACTGGTGAACAGTCAAGTCGATTACATTATTAGTACGGATCAACTGGAAATCGAGGAGAAGGAACGTTTGTCGCAAATTGCCCCCGTTCATATCGTCCCTCTTTATGATAAAAGCTGGCAGGAACAACTGCACGCCACGGCACAGATTGTAGGTGCTTTGGATGAAGCAGTTGTTTGGGTGGATGGCTATAATCGCAAAGTAAAGCTGGTGCGAGAGCGACTGGAAGAAGAGCTGCAGGATGACACCGTAATATTTGTTAGCCTACTAGGCGATCGCTTCTTTCTATTTCCGACACGCGGGATGAGAGACGTGTTTGAAGATCTGGCTTTGCAGTCGCCAGCAGAATCAGAGCGATATGAGACTAATCAATGCTTGACGCTTGAGGAGCTGGCTCATCTCGATATGGATCACCTGCTACTCAATATTCGACAGGAGTCCGAGACCTTACAGCATTGGGAACGAATTAGAACCTCTATGTTATGGCAGGACTTGAAGGTTGTCCGTAGAAATTGCGTCCATTTAATCTCATCGGATCCTTGGAGAGAGTACTCAGCTTATGCCATGGAACGCATGGTTCAAGATATTCATGATCTCTTATGTGACAATCGTACATGAGAACTTCCGTATATTGTCCATGTTCGACATGGGCAACTTCTTTTATAATTTAATGAGAATGATTATCATTCGTAACGGATAGAGAGGGGATTTAAGAAAAATGAAAAAGTTAGCAACAATCGGTATTACGACATTGGTTCTGTTAGGATTGACGGCGTGTGGCGGGGGGAAAACAGAAACGGCTCCTGCAGCAGCAGGTACAGCAGCTCCAGCTGCTTCGGTGGCTCCAACAGCTGCTCCCGCAGCGACTCCTTCAGGGCCAAGGGTCATCAAATACGTTGGCAAAGAGTACACAGTCCCTGGAAAAGTGGATAAACTCGTTATTACGGGTGCACTTGAGTCCTTGGAGGATGCTTTGCTTCTAGATGTGAAGCCGGTTGGTGCACTAACGGTTGGTGGGAAATTCCCAGCAGTATTCGCGCCGATTACGGACAAAGCAGAGGGCGTAGGCGAGAAAGCACAGCCGAACCTAGAAACGATTCTAAAGTTGAAGCCGGATGTTATTCTGATGAGCACGAAATTCCCTGCTGAGACGATTGAGAAAATGACGAAAGTGGGCCCGACGATTCCGGTATCTCACATTGCAACAGATTGGGAAAATAACTTGAATTTACTTGGCGAACTGACAGGCAAACAAGATAAAGCGAAGCAAGTGCTAGATAAGTACAAAACGGATTCAGCAGCTTTGAAAGCGAAGATCGGTCCTATTTTCAAGGATAAGAAGGTATTGGCAATTCGCGTACGTGCAGGCAGCTTATTCATCTTCCCTGAGGATGTATTCTTTAATCCATCTATCTACGCTGAGCTTGGTGCAACAGTACCAGCGGAAGTGAAAGCAGCGAAAGCGCAACAAAATATTTCACTCGAAAAGCTTGCTGAGATGAACCCGGATTATTTGATTGTTGAATTCTCTGAGGAAGAGAACAAAGATACACCGAAAGTGTTCGAAGACTTGAAAAACAACCCTATCTTCAAAAACATTAATGCCGTTAAAAATGGCCAATTATATACCAATCTCGTAGATCCATTACTACAAGGCGGTACAGCTTACAGTAAAATTAAATTCTTAGAAGCGATTAATGGCTCTAAATTAGTTCAAGCAAAGTGAGAGTAGAGTTATGAAATGGAGAGTACCCGCACCAACCCTCATCCTATTGGCAGCACCTTTCGCGATATTTTTTACGATCGTGCTGTCCATCTCCTATGGGGCCAAAAGCATGGATTTCAGCCGTATCATTGAAGCTTTCATCCATTTTGATGCGAATGATGTTGATCATCAAATTATTATGCACGCTAGACTGCCAAGGGTAATTGGAGCGCTGCTCGTCGGTGCGTTCCTCGCGGTGTCAGGCGCTCTCATGCAGGGGATGACCAGGAATTATCTGGCATCCCCTTCAATCATGGGTATATCCGATGGCTCAGCATTCGCAGTAACTTTGTGTATGGTCATTGCACCTTATTCCTCGATGATGGCTATGATTATGGCGTCTTTTGCTGGCTCGGCGCTAAGCATCGTTATTGTATTCGGGCTAGCTTCGCTATTGCCAGGGGGATTGTCACCTGTACGTTTAGCGATTCTAGGGACACTGATTGGGACGTTTCTGAGTAGTGTGTCTGCGGCAATTGCGATGTATTTTCAAGTATCCCAAAATATTAGCTTCTGGTACAACGCACGCCTGCATCAACTGGACCCACAGCTGATTATGCTGGCGGTTCCTTTTGCCGTTGTAGGCTTAGGGCTTGCCATATGGATGTCCAAGTCGGTGACGATCTTTTCATTAGGGGACGAAATCGCCGTATCACTTGGACAGAAGACGATGCAGGTCAGATTGTTAACGACATTAAGCGTCGTATTACTGACGGGGATTTCTGTGGCTATTGCAGGTAAAATTGGATTTGTTGGCCTACTTGTACCACATATCACTCGCTTTCTAACGGGTATCGATTACAAATGGGTTATCCCATGTTCAGCTGTGATCGGTGCCGTTTTCTTGGGGCTTTGTGATGTGTTGAGCCGATTCCTAAATTATCCATTCGAGATGCCGATTGGTGTCGTTACCGCGATACTCGGTGTTCCTTTCTTCCTCTATCTCATTCGCACGCGAGGAGGGGAGTCTCATCGATAAAAGAAATGATCGGTACTATGCCTTACAGATTATCGTTGGTATTGGACTTCTGTTATTAACGGCATATATGTCCCTGACAAATGGTGCTTTCGATATTACGTTGAAAGATGTGTTAAAAACTCTGCTACGGATTGATACGCAGCATGATTATGATCTAGTGATATTAGAGTTCCGACTACCTCGTATCGTCATCGCTTTGTTGGTGGGGATGGGATTAGGGATGGCGGGAACAGTTGTGCAGAGCTTGACTAGGAATAACTTGGCCGATCCGGGCATCCTGGGTATCAATGCGGGAGCGGGGATGGCGATGGTCATCTTCCTGTTTTTCTTTCAAGGGAAGGTGAAAGGAACGGGTTGGGCGGCGATATTGGCGATGCCTATTGTTGGCTTGGTCGGTGGGCTGGGCGCAGCTCTTCTGATTTATGTCTTCTCTCAAAAGGAAGGGAGGCTAGATTCACAGCGCCTTCTGCTTACGGGGATTGCAATAGCATCGGGTTTATCTGCAGTGACCGTGTTCATTACGCTCAAAATGAATGCCAAAGATTTCGAGATGGTCGCCGTTTGGGTATCTGGCAGCATCTATAATGCGAACTGGAAGTATATTATTTCCATCCTGCCCTGGTTGATTTTATTGACACCAGTTCTCGTCTGGCGATCTCTTGTGCTGGATGTGTTCCAGCTGAGCGAAGAGAGCGTCCGCGGGCTGGGCGCCGCTGTGGACAAAGAGAAAGCGATACTGCTGCTGAGCAGTATCGGTATTGTTAGTGCCTGCGTATCGGTCTCCGGCGGCATCGGTTTTATTGGCCTCATGGCGCCGCATATCGCTCGCCAACTCGTCGGCATAACGCATCGCCGGCTGCTGCCCGTCAGCGCCATTGTCGGCGCGCTCTTGGTGATGATCTCCGATTTCATCGCCAAAATGGCGTTCGCGCCGGTGGAGATGCCCGTCGGCGTCGTCATCGCCATTATTGGCGTGCCGTACTTCGTTTGGCTGCTCTATCGGAATAAGCATCGCCGATAGAGCGTTGTGGAGCCGCCCCTGGGAGGGGGCGGTTTTTGTGTTGTTTGTGGCGGTGCTGGTGTGTGCGGGCAGGGCAGCGGGACAGATGGACAGAGTAGAGATAATAGAGCAAGAGCAAGAGCAAGAGCAAGAGCAAGAGCAAGAGCAAGAGCAAAGGAAAAGGCAAAGCTGGTCGGTGATGGGCAAACCTATTGGCGTGCAAATAGCCTCTCGTATTCACCTCGTAGCGGTTTAGATGGATTTCCTACAGTTAATTTGGTGGGAAATCGCGCCTTCGAGCAAATAGACGGATTTCCTGTAGCTAATTTGGGGCGAAGTCGCGGATTTCACTGATATCGCCAGAAATAGATGTAGGAAATCCAGTTAACCATCAAAATCGAGGGACTCCGCAGAAATTAGCTGGAGTTTATACTGTTAATCCGCCGCAGGGAGGGGAGCAACACCAAACAAGCTAGTTGAAGTCCCTCACGCCACAACCACATCGTTCCACGCACCAGATGGACTACCACACCAAACTAGCTACTTGAACCCCCACCTCCACCAACACCAACACATCCTCCAAAGGAGCACATTCTCGCCCCCACCAAACTAGCTAGCCATTGAACTGCATCCGGGATGACCTGAACATTCTCCATTCCATTATGTGGATATCGTTCATGGTCGATGTGTTTACTTTTCTCTATAATCAATAATGAGAATCATTATCAACTGATGTTTCCGTAGACAATCCATCGATCCGTAAACACACTAGATCCGGCCTGATCGTTGAACCTGAAACGAGAGGAGAAGAGAGGAAACCCAATGACCCGTTTGCCCCATTCATCCATCGAGACCACTACCCCTTCGAGGGAAGTTGTCCGTCAGTCTTTTACATTACCGAACACAGAACAGTATCTTCTTCACAGCGCTACAAGAGAGCAACCCTATCAAATTTACGTATTTAAGCCTTCGCAGGAGGCACCGTCTGAAGGATTTCCAGTCATCTATTTGCTGGATGCAAATGCGCTTTTTGCCACGATGGTTGAAACGATGCGTGTACAATCACGAGTTCCCGAGAAGACGGGTGTCTACCCGGCAGTCGTTGTTGGTATCGGCTATCCGACGGAGGAGCCGTTCGATTCCTCACGGTTTTATGATTTTACGATGCCGACGCCGAAAGAAGTGCTTGATGCTCTACCTGTACGCAACAAAGATGCTGTAAGACCACAAGTGGGAGGGGCCGACGCTTTTCGGGCCTTTATCGAAACTGAGCTCAAACCGCGCATCGAACGCGACTATTCAATTAACAGAGAACAGCAAGCGATTTTCGGTCATTCGCTAGGTGGACTTTTCGTGTTACAAACCTTGTTCACGCAGCCGCACATTTTTCAAACCTATATTGCAGGCAGTCCATCGGTTCACTGGAACAAAGCGATGCTGCGCGAGCAGGAAGACCAGTATACTTCCAGTCTCCAGCAGGGGCAAATTCATCATAAGCTGCTCATCACCATCGGTGAGCTCGAGAAGAATCACCCGAGCAATATGAGCGAGAATGCCAAAGAGCTGTATGAGCGCTTAGCCCTCTTGCCAAATGAGATGTTAGATGCTCAATTCTATGAGTTTGAAGGCGAAGGGCATGTTTCTGTGCTTCCGGCACTGGTAAGTCGTGCTGTTCGTTTCCTGAGAAGGGGGTAAGTGAGCCGATGAGTCCTAACGAATTTAAAGGCAAAATCGTTCTCGTAACTGGAGCTGCGCAAGGCATTGGGGCAGCAGTCGCTCAAGCTTTCTCAGAGCAAGGTGCGCGAGTAGCAGCGGTCGATGTCCAAATGGCTGCTATAGAAACCTTCGCATCCAACCGAACAAGTCACGGCTATGATGTGACTGCTTATCCGTTGGATGTCACTGACAGCAAGGCTGTGCAGCAAACTATCGCTCAGATTGAGCAGCAGCTAGGCGCTATTGATATCCTTGTTCATGCGGCTGGGGTGCTGCGTATGGGCCCTATCGTCTCCTACTCCGACGCAGATTGGGAGAATACGCTCGGAGTTAATCTCAGCGGCGTATTTCACGTTTCTCGTGCGGTGAGTGAACGTATGATTCCACGTCGCCGAGGGACGATTATCACCGTCAGTTCGAATGCAGCAGCCATTCCTCGCATGGACATGGCGGCGTACGCAACCTCGAAAGCAGCGGTGACGATGTTTACCAAATGCTTGGCACTTGAGCTTGCCGAGTATGGTATTCGTTGCAATATTGTCTCTCCCGGCTCGACGGATACGCCAATGCTGCGCGGGATGTGGACAGGTGAGCATGGCGCACAGCGGACCATCGAAGGCTCTCCGCAAACGTACCGAACGGGTATCCCACTCGGCAAGCTAGCGACACCGGCTGATATCGCGAATAGCGTACTGTTCTTGGCATCAGAGCGTGCTGGGCATGTGACCATGCATGATTTACGTATTGATGGTGGCGCTACACTTGGCGTCTGAACCAAATGAAGGAGGATGATTAACATGAATGCCAATGTTCAAATAGCCACGATGCCCACAGCGGCGGATCTGCTAGCGGATTACCGTCCGGGGAATTCGTTTTTCTTCGCTTCTCCCCAAGCAACCTTGCTTGCACAAGGAACTCTGGCTGTGCTGCCCCGATCGGAAGGAGCGAACGAGCTTCAAACGCTGCCTGAACGCGCAGGGCGCCTGCTGGCACAGCTCAAACAACCAGGGCAAAGCCTGCCGATGTTAGTGGGGGCTGTACCTTTTGACCCTATGCAGCCCGCGCAGTTGGTCGTACCTCTCGATACACGGAAACTGGGGTCGCTAAGCTTTACTCAGCGCGAACGCCAATGGCGTCCAATGGGGAGCCGATTTGAAATGGAGGCTGTGCCAGCCCCAGAAGCTTACGTGGAGGGGGTTAATAAAGCGCTGAAACGTTTACGAGCAGGGGAGCTCGACAAAATCGTGCTTGCACGCACCTTAAGACTGACCACACCACAGCCCATCAATCTGCAGCAGTTGCTTCACAATTTAGCCATTCATAATACCCATGGGTATACGTTTGCGGTAGATCTGACCAAAGGTCAAACGGACAAGGAAAATAAAACCTTAATCGGCGCTAGTCCTGAGCTTCTCGTGGCCCGAACAGGTCGCGTAGTCGTTGTTAATCCGCTTGCGGGTTCCACACCACGAAGTAAAGATCCAGAGGAGGATGTAAGACGAAGTCAGGCACTTCTCCAATCCCCGAAAGATCTGCGCGAGCATGCGCTAGTCATAGAAGCCGTGGCGGAAGCACTTCGTCCGTACTGTGATCCCTTGCATGTCCCAGCTGCACCTTCGCTTGTGCAAACCTCAACCATGTGGCATCTGTCGACCGAAATAAGGGGGGAATTAATAGATCCGTCTGTCTCATCATTGGCTCTTGCCGTTGCCCTGCATCCGACGCCGGCTGTTTGCGGATCACCGACAGAGCTTGCTCGAGAAGCAATTAAAGACATTGAGCCATTTGATCGTGGCTTTTATACCGGTTTAGTAGGCTGGTGTGATGCTAGTGGAGACGGGGAGTGGATCGTAACCATACGTTGCGCTGTAGCGGAGAATCAATCCCTGAACTTATATGCAGGAGCTGGTGTTGTAGCAGAGTCCAGTGCAGAGGCTGAGCTCCAGGAGACATCAGCCAAGTTCCGAACGATGCTCCATGCTATGGGATTAAATCAAGAATCATGAAAGGGAGAGATCATATGTTAGCGCATTGTCCAACATGGCCAGAATCATGGTCTGTACAATATCGAAAAAAAAGATTATGGCTAGGACAAACGCTCGGCGACATGCTGGCAGAACGAGCATTGAGGCACGGCGACCGGATCGCAGTAGTAAGTGGAGAAAGCCGCTGTAGTTATGCGGAACTGGACCAACAAACGAATAAGCTCGCATCAGGCTTCCTACAACTGGGCGTTAAGCCAGAAGATCGCGTGGTCGTGCAGCTTCCGAATAGGTTTGAGTTTTTTACCGTCATTTTTGCCTTATTTCGAATTGGGGCTATTCCTGTGTTTGCTTTACCGCTTCATCGGCAGAGTGAGATTCAATATTTATGCGAATGGAGTGAAGCGGTGGCTTATGTCATTCCTGACCAAGAAGCGGGCTTCGACTACCGTGTTCTCGCACAGGAGGTACAGACGAAGGTGCCGTCTTTGCAGCATGTTTTTGTTGCTGGCGACTCAGGGCAGTTCCGTTCGCTTACTAGCATAGCTGACATGCAAGCAGAGCCTACTGTAGCTTGGCCACATGTCAAAGCCAGCGACGTCGCGTTCCTCCAGCTCTCTGGCGGAAGCACAGGATTACCCAAGCTCATTCCCCGTACACACGATGATTATATGTACAGCTTTCGACGCAGTAATGAAATCTGTGGGCTTAACGAAGATAGCGTGTATCTTGCAGCACTGCCCGTGGCCCATAACTTCCCGCTGAGCTCCCCCGGTGTGTTGGGCACACTTTACGCTGGCGGGAAAATCGTACTAGCCGCAAGACCAAGCCCGGACGATGCGTTTCCGTTGATTGCGAAGGAAGGCGTGACCATTACGGCACTCGTTCCTCCACTTGCCTTGATCTGGATGGAGGCGGCCTCTGCACGCAAGGATGATCTATCTAGTCTACAGGTTCTTCAAGTAGGCGGGGCCAAATTTAGCGAAGAAGCGGCACGTCGTGTTGAGCCAGTTCTTGGCTGTAAGCTGCAGCAGGTATACGGCATGGCTGAAGGTCTGGTGAACTATACACGGTTAGATGATCCTGAGGATATCATTGTACGTACACAAGGCAGACCGATGTCGGACTGGGATGAAATTCGCATTGTTGACGAGGAAGATAACGAGGTTCCTGTTGGAGAGGTTGGCGAGCTGTTAACCCGAGGCCCCTACACGATCCGAGGCTATTATAGAGCGGAAGCGCATAATGCGAAGGCATTTACAGCAGATGGTTTCTATCGGACGGGTGATTTGGTTAAAGTCAATGAGGCAGGCTACATCGTAGTAGAAGGCCGTGCCAAAGATCAGATCAATCGTGGTGGTGACAAAATCGCCGCCGAAGAGGTAGAGAACCACCTGTTATCGCATCCTAGTGTTTTCGATGCTGCTTTAGTGTCCATGCCGGATACATTTCTCGGTGAACGCTCCTGTGCATTTATCATCCCACGCGGTCAGCAGACGTTATCTGCCACCGAGCTCAAAAGCTATCTGCGTACACGCGGACTGGCTTCTTACAAAATTCCTGATCGTATCCAATTTGTCGAGACTTTTCCACAAACAAACGTGGGCAAAGTGAGCAAAAAGGCACTGCGCGAAGTATTCCTAACAACCGTCACCAACGGATCCTTATAAAGAAAGAAGTGGACCTCCATGGCTCTTCCTAAAATTCAACCGTACAGCATGCCAGTAGCAGCTGATTTACCACAAAATCGTGTAGCTTGGACACCCGATCCGAAGCGGGCCGTACTGCTTATCCACGATATGCAGCAATATTTCTTGAATGCTTTTACGCTCGGCGAATCGCCTGTTAATGAACTTCTAGCTCATATCTATGCGCTGCGTGAGCAGTGCAGAAAGCTCGGCATTCCCGTTGTGTATACAGCTCAGCCAGATGCCCAAACCCCGGAACAGCGGGGCTTGCTTCTTGATTTCTGGGGTACCGGGATTAATGATCATCCGGAACTCAAACATGTTGTACCTGAGCTGGCACCCGAGGAAGGCGATATTGTCCTCACGAAATGGCGCTACAGCGGCTTTCGCAAAACTAACCTGGCCGAAATCATGCAGGATAGCGGCAGAGATCAACTCATCGTTAGTGGGATTTATGCGCATATCGGCTGTTTGATGACAGCTTGTGAGGCGTTTATGCAGGATATTCAGCCGTTTTTTGTGGCGGATGCGGTAGCCGATTTCTCATTAGAGAATCACCATATGGCGATCAACTATGCGGCACAACGCTGTGCCGTGACATTGACAACAGAGGATGTGCTCCGTCATTTAGCGCCCGCCCCAGCCCCTGTATCTGAGGGAAATCCCATTAGCATTGAAGCCGTACGCGAGCAGGTGGCAGAACTGTTGAATGAATCCCCAGAGAGCTTCACGTACGAGGAAGATCTCATTAATGAGAGAGGTTTGGACTCCATACGCATTATGAGCTTAGTGGAGCATTGGCGCCGTCTAGGAGCCGAGGTCACTTTCGTAGAACTCGCTGAACAGCCTACTTTGGCGAGCTGGTGGCAGCTGCTTACGTCCAGGCTGCAAATTCCCGTGCCGAATCTCGACTATTTTGCTAGAAAATAAGGAGGTTGCTTACATGCTAGTCGCTTCAACGCTGCGTCTTCCCTTATCGGGTGCGCAATCAGGCATCTGGTATGCCCAACAGCTAGATCCAAGTAATCCCATGTACAATACAGGGGAATATGTCGAGATTGACGGCCCGGTCGATCCGGTAACTTTTGAAAAGGCGCTCCGCCAAGTCGTGCAAGAAGCAGAATCGCTTCATGTGTTATTCGAAGAAAATGGGGAAGGGCCATGGCAAGTTACGAACGCAAGCTCATCTTCCTGGTCTCTCCACTATATAGATGTCAGCCAACAAAACGAACCAACCCAAACAGCACGTGCTTGGATGAACGAAGATCTTGCGAAGCCTTGTGACCTTGGGAGAGGACCGTTATTTACCGAGGCGCTGTTTAAAATAAAAGAAGACCGCTTCATCTGGTACCAACGCATTCATCATATTGTGATGGATGGCTATGGGTTTGCCCTGCTCTCGAAGCGGGTAGCCCAAGTCTATACAGCGATGATGAATCATCTTCCACTGGCGGAGGGGAGCTTCGGCTCCTGGCAGCTAGTCTTGGACGAGGATGCAGCGTATCGCCGTTCGGAGAAGGCGCAGAAGGACCGTGAATTCTGGTTGCATCGTTTTGCCGACGAGCCGGATGCGGTCAGTCTTGTAGATCGTTCTCCGCGGCCTTCCGATCATTTCTTACGATGCACAACGGAACTGTCTTCGTCGGAAGCCAAAAACCTGCGAAGTGCAGCCCAACAACATGCAGCGGCATGGTCGGATCTTGTGCTGGCTGCGGTAGCCACGTATTTACATCGACTCACTGGAGCATCAGAAATTATACTAGGGCTGCCGATGATGGGAAGATTGGGCTCTGTATCGCTCAATACACCTGCGATGGTGATGAATATTGTACCGCTGCGATTAGCTGTGAAGCCTGCCATGACAATCTCAGAGCTGGTACAGCAGGTTGCGCGTGAGATTCGCGAGATTCGCAAGCACCAAGGCTATCGCCATGAGGAGCTTCGGCGTGATCTGAAACGTGTCGCAGATAACCGCAGATTGTTTGGCCCTCTCGTTAATATCATGCCTTTCGATATTAACTTGAATTTCAATGGATATGCAGGGAGCAAAACAAATTTATCGGCAGGACCTGTTGATGATCTGGCGATCAATGTGTATCTGAAAGCGGATGGCAGTGGCTTGCAGGTCGATATGGATGGCAATCCAGAGCTGTATACCGAAGTGGAGTTGCAGACGCATCATCAGCGATTTGTGCAGTTGCTTGGCAAGCTGGCAGCTGCTCCCACGACAGAGCCTATTGGGCGAATCGAGCTTCTTGCTGTCCACGAACGCACAGAAGAGCTAATACGATGGAACCATACGGCACGTACTGTGCCTGCCAAGAGATCTACGGATTTGTTCGAAGTTCAGTCTGGATTGAGCCAGGCCAGCACGGCTATCCTTCACAATGAGGAAGCCGTGGATTATGGTACTTTAAATGCTCGTGCCAACCAGCTTGCTCGCCTGCTTATTACACAAGGTGCAGGACCGCAGCGCATCGTGGCGCTTGCCTTGCCGCGTTCGATTGATCTGATCGTCAGCATGCTGGCTGTACATAAAACCGGTGCTGCCTACTTGCCGCTCGATATTGAGTATCCTGCGGATCGCATTGGTTATATGCTCGAGGATGCACAGGCCTTAGTCACGATTACCAATATTGAAACGTCGACACGCTTGCCTCAAACTGGGGCTAATCAGGATCAGTTGGTCCTGGATCAACCAGCTACAATTGAGCAACTGGCTGTTCTTGGTGCTACAAACTTATCGGATGAGGATCGTCTAAGTACGCCTGTCATGTCGGACCCCGCCTATATTCTATATACTTCAGGGTCTACAGGTAAGCCGAAGGGTGTGGCGATTTCCTATGGAAATCTCACGAATTTCCTCTTTGCGATGCAAGAACAGTTTCACCTAGGAGTGGAAGATCGTCTACTGGCGGTTACCACCGTTGCCTTTGACATCTCCGTACTCGAAATCTTCTTGCCTTTGCTGCATGGCGCACAGCTTCTTATTGCTGATAAACGTACGATTCAAGATCCGATGGCATTATCTAAAATCATTCAATTTTCCGGTGCCACGCTGATGCAGGCGACACCGTCACTTTGGCATGCCCTTGTTGAGCAAGCCCCAGAGTCGCTTCGAGGCCTACGCATTCTAGTAGGCGGTGAGGCTCTGGCTAACGGATTGCTGCGCGATCTCCAAGCGCTCGACTGTAAAGTGACGAATCTCTATGGACCTACTGAAACGACGATCTGGTCGACGTTTATTGCACTTTCCGAACAGGACAAATACAACAAGCCTCCGATCGGCCGGCCGATCTGGAACACGCAGCTGTATATTCTGGATAGCGGCTTGCAGCCTGTGCCTGCTGGCGTAACTGGCGATTTATACATCGCTGGTGATGGTTTAGCGATTGGCTACTTGCGTCGTCCTTCGTTGACAGCACAGCGATTTGTGGCTGATCCCTATGGCCCTCCAGGCACGCGGATGTATCGCACCGGTGATCTTGCTCGCTGGCTGCCAGATGGCAACTTGGATTACTGCGGCCGTGCCGATCACCAAATCAAAATCCGTGGATTCCGCATTGAAATCTCGGAGATTGAAACGGTCTTGACTGACTATCCGGACATTCTCAAGGTAGCAGTTGTTGTACGAGAAGAGCAGCCTGGTGATAAACGGATCGTCGCTTATCTTGTAGCGGCTAGCGGGGCTGTAGTTGATGCAGCGGCTTTACGTGAGTATTTGGCAGCGGGATTGCCGGACTATATGGTCCCATCAGCCTTCGTTTTCCTCGAGGAATTACCATTAACACCGAATGGCAAGTTGGACCGTAAAGCTTTGCCTGCACCTCATTATCAGGCAAACACGGCAGGTAGAGCGGCCCGTACGCCACAAGAGGAAATCCTACGTGAACTATTTGCTGAAATATTGCGTGTTCCACGCGTGGGCATTGACGATAACTTTTTCGATCTAGGTGGGCATTCCTTGCTCGCCGGTCGACTTATGAGCCGCATACGTGAAGTCATGGGTGTTGAACTGGGCATCGCGAGCCTATTCGAGACACCAACGGTAGCAGGGATTGCGAAACGGATAGATTCGGCGGCAGCAGCTAGACCACCGATTCGTCCGGCCATTCGGACGGCGAAAGCTCCGCTTTCTTTTGCCCAACGTCGCTTATGGTTCCTGAATTGTCTGGAAGGGCCGAGCCCGACCTATAATATTCCGCTCGTTGCACGTTTGTCGGGTACGGTGGATGATTTGGTATTGCAAGCTGCGGTGCAAGACATCGTTCAGCGGCATGAGACATTGCGTACGATTTTTCCAGAGCATAATGGGGAAGCCTCGCAGCTTGTATTGGATGGAGCCGATTGTCCGGTATATTTGCAAACGGCAACGATTTCGGAGTCTGAGTTAGAAGATGAGCTTGCGCTCGCTGTGCGCTACGGATTTAATCTAGCCACAGAACCATCGTTCCGCGTTCATTTGTATCACCTAAGTGAGAATGAGCATGTCTTATTATTGCTTCTGCATCATATTGTTGGGGACGGGTGGTCACTGGATCCGCTGACCCGGGATCTATCAGCTGCCTATGAAGCTCGCACGCGAGCTGAGGCACCGATTTGGTCGCCTATGCCGATACAGTACGCGGACTATGCGATCTGGCAGGAGCAATTGCTAGGGGATGAAAGTGATCCGAATAGCTTGATTGCTCGTCAAGTGGACTACTGGCGCCATGCCCTCCAGGATCTGCCCGATCAATTGGAGTTGCCAACCGATTATCCGCGTCCTGCTGAGGCGACACACTGCGGAGATACGATTGCGATGCGAATTGACGTCGATTTGCATACGCGATTGTTGGAGCTTGCTCGCGAAAGTCGTACTAGTTTGTTCATGGTTATTCAGTCGGGATTGTCGGCCTTATTTACACGATTAGGTGCTGGCACAGATATCCCACTGGGAAGTCCGATTGCAGGACGTAACGATGATGCGTTAGGAGATTTGGTCGGCTTATTCATTAATACGATTGTGCTGCGGACAGATACCTCGGGTGATCCAAGCTTCCGCAAGCTGTTGGAGCGGGTAAGGTCTGTGAATTTGGCGGCGTATGATCATCAGGATGTGCCCTTTGAGCGATTGGTTGAAATTCTGAATCCTGTCAGATCGAGAGCCAGGCATCCGCTGTTCCAAATTATGCTCGCCTTCCAAAACACACCCGAGCCATCCCTTATCCTTCCAGGTATCGATGCGGAGCTTAGGCTGGATACCGTGGGACGTGCGAAGTTCGACCTCACAATTGAATTCCGTGAACGGCGAGGGGAAGATGGTACACCAGCAGGAATAGATGGCTGGTTCGAGTACACGAGTGACTTGTACGAACGTGAAACTGTTGAGAAGCTCGCATCTCGCTTGCAGCTTTTGCTGGAGCAAGCTTGGGCAGAGCCGGATAAGGCGATTGGCTTACTGGATATTTTGACACCAGAGGAACGATTGAGCCGTGTTGTCGATGCTGAACGATTAATCGCAGACCAGTTCCCTGTCACTTCCCATGTTGTGACGTTGCTCGAGGCTCAGGTTCAGCTGTATCCAGATGCCGTAGCTGTTGTCTATGAAGGAGAATCGCTCACCTATGCCGAGCTGAATGTACAGGCGAATCAACTGGCCCATTACTTGATTGCCCAAGGTGTCGGACCTGAGCAGATCGTCGGGTTACTCCTTCCGAGGTCAACAACGATGCTGGTCGGCATGCTCGCTGTGTTGAAAGCAGGTGCGGGGTACTTACCGTTGGATCCGGATTATCCGTTGGATCGCTTGGCATTCATGCTGGAGGATACACAGCCTGCTTGTGTGATTGGCTGCTTGGAGACTGCCGCTATTCTAAGCGGTGAGGACGTATTAATCGTGGATGAACCGGCGACGAGTGAAATTCTGAGTCGATACATCGAGTTTAATCCAACGGACGATGATAGGGTTGCGCCGTTATCGCAGGATAACGTGGCCTATATCATTTATACGTCTGGTTCGACGGGGAAACCCAAAGGTGTCGTCATCCCGCACAGCAATGTCGTGAGATTGTTCTCAGCGACAGAGGATTGGTTCCATTTTGATGCGCAGGATACGTGGACTTTATTTCACTCGTATGCCTTTGATTTCTCCGTATGGGAAATATGGGGCGCTTTACTCCATGGTGGACGTCTCGTTGTTGTACCGCATCGCATTACGCGTTCGCCAGATGAGTTCCTAAAACTTCTGTGTGACGAGCAAGTTACCGTACTGAATCAGACGCCGTCGGCGTTCTACCAGTTGATGCAAGCGGATAAAGAAAATCCGCTGCAAGGTCAGGCGCTGGCGCTTCGTTACGTTGTTTTTGGCGGAGAAGCCTTGGACTTGGGTCATCTGAAAGATTGGTACGACCGGCATGAGGATCATGTACCTACGTTAATTAATATGTACGGCATTACGGAAACGACAGTTCATGTCAGCTATAATCCGATTACGCGCGAGATGACCGAAAGTAAGGCGAATAGTCTCATCGGCGGTGCGATTCCTGATCTTGGCGTATATGTGCTGGATGCTTATTTACAGCATGTGCCGCCGGGCGTGACTGGCGAAATGTATGTAGCTGGTGCAGGTCTTGCGCGCGGTTATTGGAACCGTTCAGGCTTGACGGCAGATCGCTTTCTTGCAGATCCTTATGGCGCTCCGGGTACACGGATGTATCGGACGGGTGACTTGGCTCGCTGGCGTCAGGATGGGACGCTCGATTATATCGGACGCATTGATCATCAGGTCAAAATCCGCGGTTTCCGCATTGAATTAGGTGAAATCGAAGCGGTCATTGCACAGGTTCATTGTGTGTCGCAAGCTGTGGTTATTGTGCGTGAGGATACGCCTGGGGATAAAAGACTAGTCGCCTATGTCATCACAGACTCGCAGGTTGAATTGGATGTAACGGCACTGCGTCATCAAGTGGGAATAGCTTTGCCGAGCTATATGGTGCCATCAGCTTTCGTAGAAATCGCGGAGCTTCCGCTCACGGTGAACGGCAAGCTGGATCGCAAGGCGCTGCCTGCGCCGGATTTCTCTTTATCGGCTGTAGGCCGAGGGCCTCGTACGCCGCAAGAAGAAATTCTTTGCGATCTTTATGCAGAGACGTTAGGACTGCCGAGAGTTGGCATCGACGATGGTTTCTTCGATCTCGGAGGCCACTCGCTACTGGCTGTTAAGCTCATGAGCGGCATTCGCGAAGCGCTTGGCGTATCCTTGAGCATCGGCACGTTGTTCGAGGCACCAACCGTTGCCGGCTTAGCGGAGCGGTTGGAGGGCGGCGGCAGTGAAGGCGCGCTGGAGGTACTGTTGCCGCTGCGAACGAGCGGTAAACGCTCGCCTCTGTTCTGTATCCACCCAGCTGGAGGTCTTAGCTGGTGCTACGCCGGCTTGATGAAATCGCTTGGGCCGGATTATCCGATTTATGGGCTGCAAGCCAGAGGTATTGCTAGGCCGGAGCCGCTTCCTGGCGATTTACTGGAAATGGCGGCAGACTATATCTCGCATATTCGCTCGGTGCAGCCGCATGGCCCTTATTATTTGCTGGGCTGGTCGCTAGGAGGCAACGTAGCCCATGCAGTCGCTTCGCTGCTGCAAGGGGATGGCGAGGAAATCGCTATGCTTGTGATGCTCGATGCGTTCCCGAGTCACTTCCTGCCGCTTCGCGAAGGTCCGAATGAGGAAGAAGCGCTCATTGCCTTGCTAGCACTGGGTGGGTACGACCCTGACAGCTTAGGGGATAAACCGTTGGATATGGCGGCGGCTGTGGACATTTTGCGCAGTGACGGCAGTGCATTAGCTAGCTTGGAGCCATCCGTCATCATGAGCTTGAAGGATACTTATGTGAACTCGGTGCGTATTTTGGCCACGTATCGACCAGGGAAATTTGCAGGAAATCTGCTCTTTGTCCACTCAACGGTGATTCCGGATTGGTTCGAGCCCATCGCGCCAGCGACGTGGATGGATTACATCGATGGGGAGATCGAGCAATATGATCTGGCCTGCCGGCATAAGGATCTGTGTCAACCGGGTCCGTTGGCCGAAATTGGCCGTATTTTATCCGGGAAATTAGAGGCAAGGTATCGGGAAAGCAACTAACTAGAAGACGAGGAGAGATGAGCAAGTGAGCAACCCTTTCGAGGAGAAAGACGATGCGTTTGTCGTGTTGATTAATGAATTAGGCCAGTATTCACTTTGGCCGGCTTTTGCCCTTGTACCTGCAGGGTGGACGCAAGTGTTTGGGCAGGATCGAGAAGCTTGCTTGGCTTATATTGAGTCACATTGGACGGACATGCGTCCCCAGCAAACTTCCGAGCGCAAGTCCGAAGTGACGGTCGGGGAGAGAGGATGACGGAGTCCAAGTTTCTGAACCCTCGAACGGTTATCCGAATGGTCTACGTAGCGGCGATGTTCTTGGTCGCCATGGACGCGACCATTGTGAATGTAGCGCTGCTGTCTATTTGTGAGGAGCTTCAAATCTCACCGGCAGCTGCAGGAACAGTAAATATCGGTTACTTAGTTTCCGTGGCGCTAGTGCTGCCCATGGCGGGTTGGCTGGGTGATCGTTTCGGCGGCAAACGTATGTTGATGATCGCTGTAACGCTATTCACCGTTGCTTCCGTGTGCTGCGGTTTTGCATCAAGCCTTGGCGGGTTGATCTTCTTCCGCATCCTTCAAGGAATTGGCGGAGGCCTGATTGCGCCTGTTGGGATGGCAATGTTGTTCAGAGCCTTCCCACCTCAGGAGAGAGCGAATATCTCTCGTTCCTTAATTCTGCCTATTGCAGTAGCTCCCGCTGTTGGTCCGATTGTGAGCGGATTTTTCGTGGAACAATTAACTTGGCGTTGGTGCTTCTACATTAATATTCCAATCGGGATTATTGCCATTATACTTGGGATGATTTGGTTAAAAGAAAGCGGTAAGCAGGCAGTCGGCAAGCTCGATCTACCTGGGTTTCTGCTTAGTGCACCTGGCTTCGCTATGCTGATCTATGCACTAAGTCAAGGGACGGCGCATGGTTGGCGCTCGCCTGAGATTGTGCTTACAGGACTGACCGGCTTGATCTTCCTCGCGGCGTTGGTATTCGTTGAGTTGCGGACGACACAGCCCATGCTCCAACTGCGCTTGTTCGCGGATCGGCTGTATCGTACGACAGGCATGATCGCACTGTGTACCGCAGCGGGGCTGCTCGGCATGCTCTATATTTTCCCGCTGATGTATCAGGATGTGTTCAAAGCGTCCGCGTTGCATACCGGACTGACCACATTTCCCGAGGCGCTCGGCCTTATGGCCGCGTCTCAGCTCATGCCGTGGACGGCGAGGAAGCTCGGCCCTCGCCGGATCATCCAGATCGCGCTTCTTTGCGCGATGGTGGTCTTCGCACTGCTCTGCCTGGTGAGCGAAGACACGAACCCATGGCTGGTCCGCGGGCTGCTGCTCAGCGGCGGCCTGACCTTGGGGCACACGGTCGGAGCGATTCAGCTCCTGGCCTTTGCCCGGATTGAGCCGCCCCAGATGGGGCAGGCGGCGACGCTCTTTCAGGTGCAGAACCGGCTAGGTTCTGCGCTGGGTGTGGCCTTGCTCGGCAGCCTGCTGGCGGCCGTGTCAGCAGCTACGGCGGATGCCGCTGCTGTTGGAGCCGCCAGCGAGGCGACCAGCCGAGTGGCGTATCAGGCCGCGCTGCTTGGCGCGGCCGGGTTTCTGGCGGTAGCGTGGGGGTTCTCCCTCACGCTACGGGAGCGGGACACCGCGGGCGTGCAGTACAAGAAGCCCGCGGTGAGTAGCGCTCCTAAGGAGAAGGCCTCGGTCAGCGTCTAGCTGAGGGCTTTCCTCGATGTCAGCCTCCCGCGCCTGACTCATTCGCCTCTGCCAATAGTGATGAAAAACATCACTACAGTAGCAGGATGCACTGAAAAGCTGCTCCCACATACAATAGTGATGTAATCTAACCCCAAAAGCTCCTAGTTCCTGCAATTATGCAGGAATCCAGGAGCTTTTCTATATGCTACTGTAGAGATCCTCCAAGTCACCTTGGCCTGTCACGGGGAGTGAGGCCAAGGTTGTCAGGTTAGTAGGTGACAATAATGGGGATACACGCCTCTTAGCTTTGCTAACGGACACCAACGACGTTATTTGCTTGGATTCAGAGGTTTCGAAAATCTAACGGACACACACGCCGCTATTTGCCAAATATCAGAGATAGTTGGAGTCATTATGCTCTATTAACGGCTGTTGTGTCCGTTAGATTCTGAAAAGGCTTATACTGTTTGATATAACGGCATTCATGTCCGTTAGGTGATGGAAAGCAACCACTAGAGATCGAGAAAATTCCTGAGTGGGGGGGTGAGGTTGGGTTGTGGTTGGGTTAGGTTAGGGTTCCTAAGCCCAGGGGAATCCCTGGAGAGAGGCCTCCTCACGATCTAGCAATTACTCTCACTACGTCCTCTTCACAGGTATCCATATTTCACTTCGAAACGTAGGCGAAGTTGTATCCTTATCTGCGTTCCACAGCATTTCTGGTCCGGCGACTTGTTCATAGCCAGAGGAAGGGAACCATTCGGAGTAGATGCGTCCCCATACATTTTGCAACGTTTCGGGGAACGGTCCGATGGCTTCGAATACCGCCCACGTCGAGGCAGATACGTCGAGTTGTGTGAAATTATCGGGACACGGATTCGTTGTAGCAACGCCAATATAGTGGTCAAGCTCTCCTTTTTCTTCCATTCGGCCTTCTGAGAAATTGGTAGAGGCACTCACCAGACCAATGGGCTCGACATTGGAGAGTTGTTTAAGGGTGTTAATTAAGTCCATATTTAAGCTTTGCCACATCGCGGCTATTTCAGGATTAACGCCGTTAAATATAAGGGGCACTCGTTTGTGAATACCAACAATATGAAAAGCTTCTTTTTCCTCAATGCGATAATTCATTTCATTTCCCCCTTGAATGGTGATTTGGAAGGTCATAGGCGGATAGGCTTTCAATGATTGCCCATTCAATCTAGCTTCTGACGGTGTAATACCATGTAAATGTTGAAAAGATCGCGTGAATGAATCCGGTGAGTTATACCCGTATTTGATGGCGATATCTATGACTTTGATATTGCTGTCTCTGAGCTCAAAAGCGGCAAGACTTAGCCGTCTGCGGCGGATATACTCGGAAAGCGGAATGCCTGCGAGAAAGGAAAACATACGCTTGAAATGATATTCGGAGCATAAGGCTATTCGAGCTACTTCACTTGTGTCGATCGTGTCTGTCAGGTTGTCTTCGACATACTTGAGCGCACTGTTCATGTTTTTAAGCAAATCCATGGTTCTGACCTCCTATATTCATAGAATAGCAGGAATCGCAGATAGTTATCCGACATTTCGTGCACAAGTTTGCAGGACATTTCGAGCAGGTGAAATGAGGATAACAGATAGGCAATGGAATGTAGTATTATAGATGGAAATCAATGGACCCAGTTAAGTAGAGGAGCAGATACGATGGAGATTACGTGGAATCAATTTGTTATCAGTGATAATAAAGAACGGCTAGATGTAGATGTCATCATAGGTTTCCTTTCACGAAGCTATTGGGCGAATAAACGACCGGAAGAAAGGACGCTGCGCGCGATCGAGAACTCGGTATGCTATGGCGTATATGAAGGGCGCAAACAAGTGGGCTTCGCTAGAGTTATAACGGACAACGCGACGATGTTTTATTTATGCGATGTATTTATTGATGAAAACTACAGGGGCATGGGGATCGGTAAGAAACTAGTGGAAAGCTTGATCACCTGTGATGATTATAAAGACCTAGTAGGCTTGCTGGGTACGAAGGATGCACATGAGCTGTATAAGCAGTATGATTTTGAGCACGATCCAGAGCGATATATGCGACGTATGCCTGATTATGTCAGAAACATGGCTAGGAACTGAACAATGATGACCGTGCGCATCAGAGAAGCCTCAATCGACGAATCCGAACTCATTTATCAGGTCATGATAGAAGCCTTCAAAGAATACAACGGCAAGCTCAATCCACCCTCGGGTGCGCTCATGGAAACGGTAGACCGTACCATCCATACGTTCAACATCGGAGGTGGAGCAGCACTCACATGGGAAGGCGATAAGCTTATTGGATCGGCAAGATATGAACCCGTGGCTGATTATATGTATATTGGAAGGGTATCCGTACTCCCTGATTTCCGGGGAAAGGGTATCTGTAAAGCACTATTAACTTTCGTGGAAAACAAAGCGTGTGCACAGGGGTTTAAAGAGTCGAGGGTAGGCGTGCGATTATCCATTCCAGAAAATATTAAGGTGTACGAACGGATGCATTATGAAGTCATTGAGCATACATATTATCCAGATCGGACAGATAGTTGGTATGTCATACGCAAAAAACTATCAACTTAATGACAGGAAGTGTTGAGGGATTCCATGTATCGAATCATGATGGTTGAGGACGATGAGAAGATTAGGCGGATTGTCGCGGATACGTTGAAAAAGTGGCAGTATGATGTAGTGGAAGTGACCCGTTTTGACCAGGTAATCACAGAATTTAAGCAGGCAGAACCACACCTCGTTCTATTAGATATTAATCTTCCGGTGTTTGATGGATTCTATTGGTGCCAGCAGATACGTGTAGTGTCCAAAGTACCGATCATATTTCTGTCATCAAGAAATCAGAATATGGATATCATCATGGCGATTAATATGGGTGGGGATGATTTTATCCAGAAACCATTTGATTTGGATATTCTGGTCGCCAAAATCAGTGCGCTTATCCGCCGGAAATATACGTATCAGGAAGAAGAGAGCCTCCGATTCATGCATCGAGGTTTGAAGTTAAATGTAACGAATTCCACCATTGAATATCATGGACAAGTGACGGAGTTAAGCCGGAATGAATTCATCCTTTTGCAACTCATCATGCGCAATATTGGGAAAATTGTTTCCCGTGAGGACTTCATGCAAGCACTATGGAATGAAGAGCAGTTCGTGGACGATAACACATTGACCGTGAACGTGAACCGGATGCGAAGGAAAATCGCTGCGCTTGGACTGGAGGACTTCATTGTCACTCGGAAAGGAATGGGGTATTTGATCGAATGACCTTTCTGCGCTACCTCGCCTATGAAAAGTCTTATATTTATCTATATCTGGCTGGGTTTCTGATCTCGGCTGCTGTATTTTTTGCGGATAGTCATGGTGGCTGGGCATGGGGGACATTCTTCTATGCCTTCGTCCTATCGTCGATGGTGTTGCTTGGTTTTTTACTAGTCCGCTACCAGCAGAACGTACGTGTAATCCGCCAAATGAAAAGTGAGGAGTATGACAGCCTTTCGCTGGAAGGCGAATTTGCCCAGCAACAGATCGAGGAACTAAAAAAGCAGCATATTCATGAAATGAATCGCGTTCAGGAGAAGCAGCGGGAGCATTATGACTTTATCGTCGCGTGGTTCCATGAAATCAAAACTCCGATCGCAGTGCTTCGGCTACTACAGCAAACGGATATGGACGCGAATAGTTTAAGGGAAGAGATCGCGAAGATTGAAAATTACGTTGATCAAGCACTTTATTATGCCAAATTAGATAGCTTTAATCAGGATTACGCGATTCAAAATTGTGATGTGATCCAGATCTCGAAAGAGATTGTGAAGGCACATGCGAAAACATTCTTCTCCAAAAAAATCCGTATCCATCTGCAAGCGGAAACGCTTGTGGTTCAAAGTGATCCGAAATGGCTGCTGTTTATCGTGAATCAGCTCGTAACGAATAGTTTGAAATATACGGAAAATGGCGGCGAGATCCTCATTTCAATCTGCGAAACGCCGCAAGAGAAGCAATTGTTCATTCGGGACAGCGGGATTGGCATAAGCCAACAAGATCTTCCGCGAATATTCAATCGTGGGTTTACGGGAGAAACGGGGCGAACGTTCGCATTGTCGACAGGAATGGGCTTATATTTGGCGCAGCAATTATCAAATAAGCTTGGCCATTACATTACATGTACGTCCGAAGTCGGCGTCTATACGCAATGTATCCTACATTTTCCGAAGGATGAAGATCCTTATGTATCTGTGCAGCAAAAAACGCAATGATTAGCTCATTGCGTTTTTTTGACTCACTATTTTATAGTACACACTCGTGGAGGAGACATAGAACAGGAAGTAGATGACAACATACAGGATGAAGATCGCAGAAATAATGGATGTGAGTTGGGGGAAGTTCCTTACCTCGTGCAAAGTTGGATAATACGTAATAAACCAGCTATGCAGTATGCCCAAGAGGAGCGGAGGCAAGAACACAAACAGCAATTGTTTGCGAATGACCCATTTCAGTTCATGGTCATCGACGCCGAGCTTTCGTAAAATCGCATAGTGTCGTTGTTCTTCTGTCGCTTCTCGCAACTGTTTGAAATAAATGATGCTTCCCATGGCAAATACGGCGATGGCGGCGAGAAAAGCAGCTGAAAACAGCAGCAAGGATGAGGTTTCAACATCAATCGAGTAGAGATCGATGAACGCAGCGTAGTACGTTCCTGGCGTTCTTGAAACAATATCATGAACCTTATGTGATAAAGCAATCGAATGTTTGGCATCTTCGATTTGATAGATGTCGAACGAGGCAAGGGCATTCCCTTGCTTTAGCCTTTCGAAGGCTTGATCCGAAATGATCACGACGGACGGTTTCAAACCTACATCTCCATTTGCGTTAGTAGCCTTACTAAGCAAGGCATAGTCTTTCTTTTCAATAAGATGGAATGTGGTTTCTCCCTTAAGGTTTACGGTTAATTTCGGCTGGTTGTTAGCTGTAAACAATAGGGGCCTGGCTCCTTGTATAAGAGCTATCGCTTCTTGATTTTGCACATTCACTTGTTCTTTATCACTGCGCATACGGACGACGTTATTATAATGTGACGCTGAGAAGAGAAGGTAGTTCTCTTGAAAATTATCTCCATTGGCACTTCTGCTGTCTGTAACTGGCTTTACAGATAGTCCTTCGATTCTTTCATGCCCCGTAATGTGATGATCTTCTTCAATTAATTGTTCAATTTGTTTTTGCGTATTGGGATCCTGCGATGCAAACGCAATGTGGTTCGGAAATTCTTTACCAGCTGAGAAAATTTGAACGGTATAATTAATCGATACGAACCCTACCAAGAAAATGACGATCGTACTGAATAATGAAATGAAGGTAAGATTTAACGTATTTCCACGAATGGAGAAACGCAGCGCAGAAATCCACAGAACCTTGTTGCCCTCCATATACGTTTTCCTGCGACTAATCTTCTCCAATACCCAGCCGAGAAATTGACGGAAAAATAAGTATGTCCCACCGATGATTCCGACAGTCACGGCAATCATGCTGGCTAGGAGGTAATCACTCCAGAAAACCGAATCGCCCTTTTGACTAATGAGAAAATAGGCTACGCCTAATAACAAGATGGCTAGCAACGCAAGCCACATGGAGAATGTAAGCGGCTTGTCCCTTTTGGCCACTGCGTGAAATAATTCCACCAATTGTACTCGGCGTACACTAAGATAGCTCTGCGCACTAATGATGCCGATGAGAATGACGAATAATAGAATGGTTGATCCGACTGCTTCTATCGGGAAAGAAAAGGAAATCACATCATCATATTGCATCAGATTCATGAGCAGCATGCCGAAGAATTTGGATAGCAACCCGCCGATCACAATCCCGCTGACGACAGAAATCACACTAAGAAAACAGGTCTCGAGAAAGACCATGGAGGTAATTTGTCGCTCGCTCATGCCGTACAGCAAGTACATGCCAAATTCCTTTTTGCGCTGTTTCATGAAAAATGAATTTGCATACAAAATGAAGAAAATGATGAACAGGAAGATCACAACAGAGGTAATAGATAGGCCCAGTTGGTAGTTTCGCTTTTGTTCAATGGCCGCTAAGATATCGGCATTAAACATTAATGCGGAGAACGTAAAGTGAATGATGACGCCGATAAGCATGGAAATGAAATAAATCGCATATAGCCGAAAACTTCGTTTCAAATTACGCCAAGATAAATCGAGCAAGCTCATCGCCGGTCGCCCCCAATGGCACTTTGAATCGTTAGGATTCGATCGAAGAATTCCTTCTCAGATTGTTCGCCTTTGAACATTTCATTGACGATTTTGCCATCACGGAGAAAAATGACGCGCCGACAGTAGCTGGCAGCATACGGATCGTGGGTAATCATCAGAACGGTTGTCTTAAAGGTGTGATTGAGCGATTGAATTTGTTCCAACAACTGGGTAGCGGATCGGGAATCCAGTGAACCCGTCGGTTCATCGGCAAACACAATAGCTGGATTCGTAATGATGGCACGTGCGGCAGCCGTACGTTGCTTCTGACCACCGGAAATTTCAGACGGATACTGGGATAGAATCGATGCAATGTTTAAATCTTCTATTATGGTGGATAATCGCTGCTCCATTTCCGCGACAGGTGTTCGTTGCAGGGAGAGTGGCAGCAGGATATTTTCTTTCACTGTTAAGGTATCGAGCAGGTTGAAATCTTGAAAAATAAATCCCATGCGTTTCTGGCGAAATTCGCGTAAGGCTTTCTTTTTCAAATCTAACAGCGATTTCCCTTCGATCCATACCTCCCCGCCGTTAAAACCGTCAATCGTGGAAAGGGTATTCATTAATGTCGTTTTCCCTGAGCCAGATGGCCCCATAATTGCGGTGAATTCCCCTTGTTCAATCGTTAAATCAATATTTTTTAAGACTTGTGTTTTGCCATATGATTTGGATAAGTTTGTCGTTTGAATCATTGTAGCCATGGTTTCGCCCTCCCTCTTCATCTTACTATATCGAGTAATGGACTCTTTAACCATCGATATACCAGGATCTAAAGTGACGTTTTTGTCATGTTGGTTGAAGAAGCAACAACGAATCCTCTATTCATTTGTTCAACCTGCCTACAGGCCTAAAATAAGATACGATCAACAAACTTAATGGCAGAAACAGCCCCATAGTAAGGGCATATGGAGGCCATATATTGGTAGCAAAATCTCGGAAATAGATGATGTTAGGGTAAACAAGAAAGGCGAGCACAAATAGTATAAGCGCACTCGGCACGATGAAAGGGCGATAGGTACGCAAGCCCAGGATCTGCTGCAGTCCAACCAGTGAGCTGTAGAAGCAAATGACGAGTTTGAAATAGATGGTGACAAACCAAATGATTGCGACCAATACTTCGATGCGTTGGATGAATCCGCCGACGTGGATTTTTTTAGCTAATGTATAACTAGGAAACGTATGGCGTGCGGTGAAGTCCCAGCCAAGTACGACGATACATAAAACGGTTACGGAAAAAATGACCATACCACCCATAAAGCCTGCTTGAATAAACCCTTTGCCCTTTTTTAAATTGGTGTGAATAGCAGGGTAGATCATCAGAAAGACGACCATTTCCAGATAGGGAATAGAAAGAACCGACAAGCTTCCGTGAATAATAGCTTTGGTACTTGCTTCAAATATAGGTGGTAAGCGTTCTATTTTAATCTGTGGAATCAGAAAGCCAACTAGCACACCAATACACAACAGAACCCACGGTAGGAAAATTTCCCCAGCACGGGCGATCACTTCAAAGCCCAACCCTGCACCGAGCATAATAATCAGCAGGAATGCAAAGTGAATTACTTGAATGGGTGTCTCTGGCATGATGATGGTTGTAATAAAATCACCGACATTACGAAGAACCAATGAGGCTATGAGAAGGAAATATATATAGAAGAGGAGGCTTATACATTTACCTAACCATTTTCCTAGGATCAACTCGCTATAGGCCATTAAGGAGTGAGTTGGATACCGATTACCTAGCGCAACATAGAGCCCAATCACTGCTCCACCCATAGCAATACCTAGAGCGGCAGACAGCCACCCGTCTTGATGGGCAAAAGCCGTAAGGACAGATGGGACGATTAGGATCGTACTTCCCAAGCTGAATAGCAACACTAATATTTTAAATTGACGCAGGCTGATTTTCTCGTTATTAAACATCACTAACTCCTTTGACTTGCAGCTACGTGAGTAAGGTTGTGATCATTTTCCCCATGGGTCTGAATACGTAAGTAATCACATCTAATGGATTGAGCAGGGGGATCTTTAAACTAACAGCCATGCTAAACAGGGCAGAGATGCTGAGAAATAGAATAAAGAACCAAATCTCTTTGTACTGTTTCTTTGCTCTTAGATGATTGATTTGAACTTTCAGTGTCCAAAGCGAGACAAGAACAATAATAAGGCTCCAAATCATAGGTAATCACTCCATTTGATCAAGAAAAGATTCAACGACAGAGCCTGTACGCCGGATTCTGGCATGCACAGTCACTTGAACAGGTAGATCAACAAAAGCTTGTTCCCAGTTATCTTTCATGTGATTCCATTGTTTATAATTGGAGCGATGAAGGGCGGCTCCGAATCCAAAAATATCTGACCTGTAAGCCTTCGCTTTGCCCACGGCGTCTAGGATCGTCTGCTTAATTTCTTCATTTAACTGTTCTTCGATGGCTTGTATCGTATAGGTGGAATTTAAGTTCAATTTACAGGCTATCTCTCCAATATTCGCCTCGGCTTGAACATTGACGAAGGCCTGAGGTTGTTGGTCTACGAATCTTGCTTTGATTTTCGATCTTGAACTCATTAATTCGATGGACATTTTGCCACCAGCTTGACACGGAAGAGCAACAATCGTACTTTGAAGGTTACTCAAGGCATAATTGTAGCCTTTGCTTTCTCTGTCTGTTAACCATCCAACAAATTGATCTTTATGGAAAACACCTAGGCTCTTATACTCCAATGTTGCAGGAGGAAGAACTGAATTTAAGTTTTCGCGGGACTTTGCTTTTTTTTGGTCTCCTTTAATATGAACACTAGAAAGCACGGGATCTTTACCTGGATCCACGAGATCGTAAATAAGTTGATGCAAGTCAACATTGCTGGTAACTCCCCAATTTTTCTCGGATGAGACGAGAGAAGAATAGAGCTTGTTAGCTGGAATTTTCTCTAGTGGTGTCAACACTTGTAAGATATCATTGGCCGTAGCATTCCTAGCTAATAAGATATTGAAGTCTGAGCGCAGTTCGTGATCTCTTGACAAGATATCCAGCACCTTGGAGATACCCTCTCCAGCCAATTCTTCTCCTAGGACAAGTACACGTAGATGGGAAGAAAGGATTTTACGTGGTGAGCTCGTTGTCAGCTTGCGGAATGACTCGAAAATCGTACTCCCACTGCTAATCTGGAGTGTCACAACCGGCTGTCGCTGGCCAACACCTTTCGATGACGTGATTTCATCGGAGTTGAGTAATTGGACCGAAATATCATAATGTTCCCCTTGTTTATCAATGCCAATAGCTGTCGCTATGGAAATCTGATCAAGCTCCTTGCGGTTCCAACACCCCGTTATGATCAACAGGATGAGGACAATAAGTACAGCTCGTTTAATCATTCGTATGGATCACCTTCCCCAGATTTGGCTAATCACGACTAGGTTTCTGGTTTCTGTGGGGGATTATATGTTTGTTTCTGTCTATTATTTGAACTAATAAAGCTAGGACGCTTCAACAAGGCCCAATGAGGGAGGCGAATGACATTATCCTTCTGATCCTCCACATGATAAGGCGCGAATGGAGCTAGGTATGGAACGCCAAAAGAACGCAAGCTGCATAAATGCAGCACCAGGGCAATAATGCCAATGAGAATCCCATATAGACCAAGCGATGCAGCGAGTATCATTAGGATGAAACGGATCATCCGAATAGAAATTCCCATGTTAAAGGAAGGGATAATAAAGGTAGAGATGGCTGTAATCGCGACGATAATGACCATTGCTGGTCCCACTAAGCCAGCTTCAACAGCAGCTTGTCCAATGACAAGTGCACCTACAATGGATACCGCTTGGCCGATTGTACGAGGCATTCTGATCCCGGCTTCCCGTAGGATTTCGAACGTAACTTCCATAAGAAGTGCTTCAATAAACGCAGGGAACGGGATTCCCTCCCGATGTGCAGCAATATTAATGAGCAGTGTTGTCGGAATCATCTCTTGGTGAAAGGTCGTCACCGCAATATAGGCAGCAGGAGCGAGTAAGGCCATCATCAGCGATACATATCGGAGAATACGGATTAATGAGCTGATATCTGCCCTTTGGTAAGAATCTTCCGCTGCTTGCATAAAATGTGTAAATACGGCAGGTACAATGAGAACAAATGGTGTGCCGTCTACTAAGATTGCGATTCGTCCCTCTAGTAGTGCTGCTGCAACAACATCGGGTCGTTCTGTATTAAATATGGTAGGGAATGGCGTATAGGCTTCATCTTGGACGAGCTCTTCGATGTATCCACTCTCGAGAATCCCATCAATATCGATCCTTGCTAATCGGGTACGTACTTCCTCGACAATCGTGTCATCCACGAGTCCTTTGATATACATGGTGGCGACGTCGGTCTGGGTTACACGGCCAATCTGCCTAGTTTCCATCCATAGATGAGGATCTTTGATTTTCCTTCGAACTAATGCGGTGTTCGTGCGTAAGGATTCGGAAAAACCTTCGCGAGGCCCTCTTACAACCGTCTGAGACGAGGGTTCGGTGACCCCGCGATCTTTCCAGTCTCGTGAGTTCGCGCAAATTCCTTCGTTATACCCATCCACTAATATGACTGTATCTCCAGATAAAATCATATGATAGAGCGTTTCAAAATCAGAAGTACCTGTGATTTCACCTGATTTCAATAAGTACTCTTTGATGAGAGATAACGGTGCTATGTTATCTAGCAAGGGGAGGTGGATATCTTCGGATCGATAATCGATAAGAAGGGAGTCCAGAATTTCTTTGACATTCGCAAGTCCATCCATGTACACAATGGCAGCCTTGCAGGGAGGCGCGGATGGTATCATCATTCTTCGAATCACAAGATCTGTGCTATGCCCTAGTCCTTCTCCTATCATGAGCAGGATCTCTTCCAGCTGATCTGGCATCGTGTGAATGCGATTGACTTCGCTGTTTACAGTTGTATCCGGTTGGTATTTTTGTTTCAATAATTTCTGCATGAAGGTAAAGATGGAGTTCTTCATTGAGCGTTATCATCCTGACTTGTTTTTGTTACTATTGCCTAATGTTGGGTATTTCACTCCTGTTTTTTCTTTTCCGCCTCCAGATGTAGTAGAATAGAGCCACAGCAACAAGAAGGGGAGTCAAATCGTGACGACAAGAAGCTTTAACGATTATCAATTAAGTGAGGATATTACGCGTGCGCTAACTACACTAGGTTACACGCAGCCGACAGATGTGCAGCATAAGGTGATTCCGATCGCACTGCAGGAGCGGGACCTGACGGTCAAATCCCGCACGGGAAGCGGGAAAACGGCGGCATTCGGCATACCGATCTGCGAGCTGGTAGAGTGGGAAGAGAACAGGCCGCAGGCCCTCATCCTGACGCCGACACGGGAGCTCGCTGATCAAGTGAAGCAAGATATGACGAACATCGGACGTTTTAAGCGGATTAAAGCGGTTGCTCTGTATGGGAAGCAGCCTTTTGCCAAGCAGAAGATTGAGCTGCATCAGAAGTGCCACGTGGTCGTTGGTACACCAGGGCGTGTGCTGGATCATATTCAGAAAGGGACGCTGGATGTAGAGCGCCTGAAATATCTGGTCATCGATGAGGCGGACGAAATGCTGCGGATGGGCTTCATTGAACAGGTCGGGGCAATCATTGATGAGCTGCCGACGGATCGGATGACGATGCTCTTCTCGGCAACCTTGCCGAAGGATGTAGAGCAGCTGTGTCATCAATATTTGCGGAAGCCGATCGATATCGAGATTGAAACACCGGAAGCAGCGAAGGTTCAGATCGAACACTCTCTCATCACAGTAAGGGAGAACGAGAAGTGGCCATTGCTTCAAAATGTGCTCGTGATGGAGAATCCGGAGAACTGTATTATTTTCTGCCGGACACAAGAGCATGTCGATAAGCTCTACAACCAACTCGATCAGCTAGATTTTCCTTGTGATAAAATTCACGGCGGCATGGTTCAAGATGATCGTTTCCTTGTCATGAATGCATTCAAGCGCGGAGAGTTCCGATTCCTCGTGGCCACGGACGTCGCGGCGCGTGGGATCGATGTGGAGGACATCACGCATGTCATCAACTATGATCTTCCGATGGAGAAGGAAAGCTACGTCCACCGGATCGGACGGACAGGACGAGCAGGGAAGACGGGCAAGGCGATTTCGTTCGTAACGCCGCATGAGGACAAGTTCCTAGCGGATATCGAGGGCTACCTAGGCTTCGAAATTCCAAGGAAGGATGCACCGGATTCCGAGGAGGTTGCCGCAAAGCAAGCAGCCTTCGATCAGAAGATGCAGGCGACGCCTGTCATCAAGAGGGATCGCAGTGACCAGTTGAACAAGGGCATCATGAAGCTCTATTTTAACGGGGGCAAAAAGAAAAAGATTCGCGCCGTCGACTTTGTCGGCACCCTAGCCAAGATTGAAGGTGTCACCGCGGAGGATATCGGCATCATTACGATTCAGGATAATGTGTCGTACGTCGACATTTTGAATGGCAAAGGGCCGATGGTGCTCAAGATCATGAAGAACACAACCATCAAGGGGAAATTGCTGAAAGTGCATGAAGCGAATAAGTAAGGATGTAGGAGACCAGAGGGCCAAGTGGCGTTCTGGTTTTTTTGCGTGAGGTCTGTAACGATGATTATAGCAAGACATAAGCCGATCGCATGCTCGGTTTCTAATAGTAATCGACGCTGCAGGTTAAAATATTACTCGAAAGGGTCAATTCTGTGACTTATCCATGAATCGCACACAAGGTAGACTATAGAAAACACGACATGGGGTGAATTTCATGGCTAACCATATACAATCGCAAGCAGGCAGTATCCCAAGAACTAAAGTGAAATCTAAACAGTCTAAACAGCAAATTCGAGAGAATTTGGCCGGATATCTTTTTGTTAGTCCCATGATCATTGGCTTATTCGTTTTCACGTTATTTCCAATCATCGCTTCCTTCTTATTGAGCTTTACCGATTGGAATTTTGTTGCCGGGTTTTCGAAGGTGAAATTCCTGGGATTGGACAACTTTATAAAGCTGATTCATGACAGTGTTTTTCTACTTTCATTGAAAAATAATATGATTCTGTTGGTCGTTGTACCGTTAACACTCATTATTTCACTGGTTTTAGCAGTGCTGATTGATAAGCAAGTGTATTTCAAAGGTGTTTTCAAAGTTATCTATTTCATTCCTTATATTTCAAGTGTTGTTGCGGTAGCGATCGTATTTCAAGTTCTCTTCCATCCTACGTACGGACCCATTAATCAGACGTTGATGGACTGGGGCTTTGCGAATCCGCCGAAATGGCTGGCTGATCCTGATTACGCTTTGTACTGTGTGATGGGGCTGATGGTATGGATCAATATTGGGTACAACATGATTATTTTCATGGCAGGGCTGCAATCTATTCCGAAGGATTTGTATGAAGCTGCTGATATTGACGGGGCATCGAAATGGAGACAGTTCTACGGCATTACCGTGCCTTTATTGTCGCCAACTACGTTCTTCTTGCTCGTTTCGGGTATTATCGGAACCTTCAAAGTTTTCGATGTCATTTCCGTACTAACGAATGGCGGTCCTGCAAATTCAACGAGTGTTGTGGTATTCCGTTTATATGAAACAGCCTTCGTTAACCTACAATCTGGTTATGCCTCTGCGATGGCGATTGTGCTTGTGATTCTGGTTCTCTTGATTACATTAATTCAATGGTTCGGCCAACGTAAATGGGTCAACTACTAAAATAGAATGGAGGTAAACACATGGATAACAAATTAAGTCTCAAAAAGATTATTATAACGATCGTAATGGCCCTCTTCGGGATCCTGTTCATGACGCCATTCCTTTGGATGATATCCGCTTCCATGAAGCCAGAACTGGATGTCTTCGTCTTCCCGATCCAGTGGATTCCGAAACATTTTAGCCTGATTGAAAATTATAAAACAGTTTGGACGACGAAATTTCCGCTATACTACTGGAATTCGATTAAGGTTTCTGTCATCACGACAGCATTATCCGTACTATTTTCATCCATGGCAGCTTACGCTTTCTCCAAAATTAAGTTCCGTGGTTCGAATGTTCTCTTTGTTCTCGTTCTTGCTATTTATATGATTCCAAGTCAGGCGATTCTGGTGCCCCAATTCCTTCTGCTTCGTTCGATGCACCTGTATGATACGCATCTAGGACTTATTCTTCTAGGCTCTTTCAGCGTACTGGGTACCTTCATGCTGCGTCAGTTCTATCTTGGTATTCATGATGAGTACATGGAATCTGCAAGGATTGATGGCGCTGGTCATGCCCGCATTTTCTGGACCATCTGTACACCGCTTGTACGTCCTGCGATTGCGACTTATGCGATCCTGCGCTTTATCTGGACCTGGAATGATTACCAGAATCCACTGATTTTCCTAAGAGACAAGTCGTTATTCACGCTTCCGCTGGGCATTCATTCCTTTGCCGATTTAAATGGCGAGTTCTACTCCCTCATCATGGCCGCATCCGTTTCAGCGATCTTGCCTTTGTTGATCATTTTCATCATTGGACAGAAGCAGGTTATCGAAGGGATCTCCATGGGTGGGGTAAAAGGTTAAACACCAGTTACAAGCAAGATGTCAAAATAAGAGTGCATGAGGTTAAAATATTGCCTCGTGTGCTCGAACTAAGTTTGTTACGATTCGTCATGTAAAGGTTTTCAGTCATTCGCAGCATATACAAATATCTTCTTGGAGGGGTTCATATGAAAAAGAGTTTACTCGTATTAAGTGGTGTTCTGGCGATCAGTGCTGCACTAGCAGGCTGTGGAAGCAAAAGTGAAGATAAACCAGCAGAAACGTCTGGCGGTGCAGCAACTTCATCAACAACAAAAGCGCCTGTAACCATTAAAGTACAAGCATGGTATACAGAAGCTCAAGGTAACTGGAACAAAACAGTAGAAGCCTACAATGCAACTCACCCGAACGTTAAAGTCGTTTATGAGAGCATGTCCGAGAAAGGTGATTCCCAAGAAGGGATGAAAAAGCTTGATCTACTAGCTGCTTCCGGTGAGCAAATGGACGTTGTGATGTACTCCAGTGCTTCTGATTTCGCACAACGTGTAGGTGCAGGGATTCTTGAACCGCTAGATGCATATTTGAAAAAAGACAACATCGTTGTAAAAGACGAGTATAAACTTGATCCGGTTGTTAACGGTAAATACTATGCGTTGCCTGGTAAAATGATCGAGTGGTTCGTTCTTTTGAACAAAGATAAATTAGATGCAGCTAAGCTTCCAGTTCCGACGGAATGGACTTGGAACGACTATGCGGAATATGCGAAAAAATTAACATCAGGCGAAGGCGCTGCGAAGCAATATGGTTCTTACTTCCATAACTGGAAAGACTACGCGCTTCTTGGTTTGAACAACAACATGGATAACCCTTACTTGGTTAAATCCGATGGTACTGAGAACATTGATAACCCACAAGTTCGTTTCTCCTTGAACCTACGTAACCAATTGGAGAACGTGGATAAATCGTCCGTACCTTACTTCGAAGTTGTTTCGCAAAAGATGGCTTACCGTGACGTATTCTATGCAGGTAAAACAGCTATGCTAGCAACAGGTAACTGGATGGTTGGTGAGCTAGCGCAAAACGCGAAGTTCAACACGGTATTTGCTCCATATCCGAAATATGATGCGAAAGATACAAACGGTTTGACTGAAGTAGGCGCTGACTTCATGGGTGTAGCTGCAAACTCCAAGAACAAACAAGCGGCTTATGACTTCGTGAAATGGTACACAACAGAAGGTATCCAAACACAAGGTCTGTTCTTCTCCGGTTGGAAAAAAGCAGATATTAACAAAAACGTAGATGCAATCCTTGCAAGCGGTAAGCCAGATCAAGTTAAGTTCATCGACAAAACTTCCTTGCTGTCTACTTTGAAAGTGAACAAATCTACAAAATTGGTTGTTCCTCCAACTTACGCGTTGCAACAAGAGAAAGAATACTTAACGCAAGTTGAGTTGTTCCTGACAGGCAAACAAGATTTGGAGAAAACAATTTCAACAGCAAAAGCTAAAATTGAAGACATCAGAAAAAGTAATGCAAAGTAATCGGTAACGATTAGGCTAGCTTTACTGGTATAATGTGTATAGGAAGCAAGAGGAGGCCATAGGGCCCCTCTTTTTTCCCATTTTAGTGGGGAAGGCGGGAAACGTTAGTGCTGCAATGGTTTCGCACATTATCACTTCGTAATAAATTAGTACTAACGATTCTGATTTGTCTGGTGTTACCGTCCATCGTATCGATGAATGTGTCGAATTTTTTTACACGGGATGCGGTTCGTTCACAAGTGGCAGATAACGCAAGGCAATCCATGCGTATCACTAGTCAGATTGTAACGGGACAATTGAAGAACATGGTGTATATGATGAATTTCATTCAATTTGATGAGGAGCTGCAAATTCCTATCCTCAGTCTAAGTCATGTGAATGACACGACGACAATTGGGGACATTTTTCAAGCTAAGCTTACCATCAATAAAAGAATTACAACGGTCAATAGTACGCTTGGAAATATGAATGTGACATTATTACTCCCTAATGGGCAGTATGTATCTTCCTATACGACCATTCATTTCGACCCGAAATCATTTTTGGAGAAAGAGTGGATGAAGGAAGTAAATCAGGTAAAAGGTTATAATGTACATTGGATTGGGACTGAACTCAATTACAATAGTGAGTCAACGCAACCGTATTTACTAGCAGCAGCTAAGCCACTTGGATTGAATGGTACAACCTACGGCTATGTCATTGTCGGACTTGAGTTGAATGTTCTTCAGAACTTGTTTGCACAATACAAGGAAAATGAAACGATGGTCATTATTGATGAGCATGGCCGCATCTTGGTTGATCAGGACACTAGTCGCATTGGTACGCAATTTGCTAATTACGATCAGCTTCCTACCGAAGAGGGTTCTTCCTTTGTCAAAGTAGCAGGTGAAGAGTATATTATGCAGAGTAATCAAATTTCGCCCAATTGGAAGCTCGTCAGTATGGCGCCATACAAGTCTGCTGCCCAACAAATTGAGTCGTTCCGGAAAACGGACTTTATTATTCAGTTCTTCTTTTTGATCTTGTTCGCCGTTGTGCTGCTCTATGTGGTCCGTACATTGACGAAACCTATCGCCAAGCTTGTCCAAACCGTCGTGCGAATCGAGTCTGGTCAATTGAGTGAACGATCTAATATTAGTGGCGGGGATGAAGTCGGTCGGCTCGGCTATGTATTTGATCGCATGATCGATCGGATCGAGCTGACGCTCTTTGAGAATAAGCGAGAGCAAGAGCTCAAGCGGAAGGCTGAGCTGGCGATGCTTCAGGCGCAGATTAATCCGCATTTTCTTTTTAATGTGTTGAATTCCATTCGGTTGAAGATCATGATGAAAGGCGACGAAGAGAATGCGGAATTGATCAGCTCATTGTCTGCCCTTTTGCGTATGACCATTAATCGCAATAACGAATACATAACACTCCATGAAGAGATTGGAATCAACGAGCACTATGTTCGTTTATTGAATTCGCGGCATGGTGATCGGGTTGTCTTGCGAGTATCCGCGGCTTCGGACACTTTGCTCATTCAAATTCCTAGGTTCCTTCTGCAGCCACTTATTGAGAATGCTTATATACACGGCCTTAAAAGTAAAGCAGGTGAAATATCGATTATTTCCCGAATTGTTGAGGATGGCAGGCTGCAAGTGGAGATTCAGGATTCCGGTGTTGGCATGACCCCAGAGCGGTTGTTGGAGCTTCGTAATCATTTAGAAGCTACCCCAATACTGCCTGTAGTGGAAGAAGCGAGCAGTCCTTCCCTATCAGGCATCGGTATACATAATGTGTTTGAGCGACTTCGGATGATTTATGGTCATCGTTTCGATTACGATATTGCAAGCAGTCTGGGACACGGCACTCAGATTATTCTGCTCTTTCCACAGCAACCAGAGAAGGAGGTGTGACCTATGTACACCGTCATGATTGTAGATGATGATATTCCAGTTCTTGAATTTCTGAAAACGACGATAAAATGGGAAGAGCTCGGCTATCAATTGACTGGCGTTTATGCGAGTCCTCTGGATGCGCTGAAAGCAGGTCAGCAAACCAAAATAGATGTATTGATCAGTGACATTGGGATGCCAGAAATCAATGGACTTGAGTTAATTAAGTCCCTCCGGGAAGAGGATCCTAACGTGAAAGCTGTGATTCTCTCTTGTCATGATGAATTTCATTACGCGCAGGCGGCCGTTAAGCTTTCCGTGAGTGAATATATACTGAAGGAAACGATGAACATTAGCAATATCACGGAGGTATTGACTAGGCTTAAGGAGCAATTGGATGCGGAAGATCGGCAGCAGTCGAAGAGCCGCAAGCTGGAGAAAGAGGTATCGCAGCAACGCGGTGCATCTAAGCGCCAATTCATCCGAAGCACGGTGAATGAGCCGTTATTTGATGCTGTAGAATGGAGTGCCAAGGCAGGGGACTTCGGCATTCAGCTGAACAAGCATGCTGTCCTGCCTGTATTCGGCTATGCCAATCGGGTAAAAGAGGCGAATAGTCGGTTTCAATCGACAGATTTATTCGAATATACGATTCAGAATATTGTGGAAGAGCTGCTCGTGGATCAAAAGGAAGTGACCCTGTTCACCTACGATACGGGTGAAATTGTGTTGCTATTCCCTCATTTCTCGGAGCTGCATGTAAACAACAGCCAGAAGATGGAGCAGACGCTTCGGCAGCTGCAGGCGTGCTTGCAAAAGTATGCGAAAATCTCCTTTTCGTTCATCACAGGGACTCCGGTGAAGGATGTTCGGGCGTTGAAGGATCAGTTAATCCGCATGGTAGAGGCGAAGGCTATCCGATTCTACATGCCAGAGTCCTCGATCAGCAAGCTTGAGCATTTGCGGGAAGGCTTCGGAGACGGGGGAGAGCTGCTCGCTCAGTATGCGCAGGCATTGGATGAATTCCGCGGCGTGGTGTTTGATGAGCGTGCAGAAGGGATTGATGCCTTCGTCTCGAAATGGGTCGATTTCATCCAGTACAATCGCTTCCGCCCCCTAGAGGTGAAGGATTGGCTGCTCAAAATGATCCTCGATGTGCGGATGCGCCTCAAGTCACTGCAGCACTATCAATCGACGTTTTCCTCGGAGTTGCTGCATCATGATGTGCACGAATTGTCCTCCATCCGCGAAATGGAGTTGTGGCTCAAGGATTATTTGCAGCAGGCCATCGAGTGGGCGGGACAGGTGTACCGAGAGTCCCACAATCGTGAAATCTTGGAGTGTCAGCGGTTCGTGTATAACCATCTCGATACGAAAATTTCACTAGAGGATGCCGCGGCGCATCTGCATCTACACCCAAGTTACTTGAGCCGTTTGTTCAAACGGGAGACTGGCGAGAATTTCATCGAGTACGTGACGCGGATGAAGATGGAGAAAGCGAAGGAGCTTCTGGAGATCACGGATAAAAGCGTGGAACAAATCTCGGATATGCTCGGCTACGAGAATAAGAACTACTTCGGCAAGCTGTTCAAGGCGCATACTGGCTTCGTGCCGAATGCGTATCGGGGGCAGACGAAGGGGAGCTAGTGATCCCCACTGGGAAAGCACAAAGTCCTGCAAAAATGCAGGACTTTGTGCTAAGAGTGGCTAATATTGTGCGGAAGTGAAGTATCCCCGTCGGCGATCGCGTGCTAGCGCACAAATATCAAAATGGGCGGCGCATGCCGCCTTTTTTCACAAGTGATGGCTTATTTACATGTTTCGAAAAAACGCTCAGCCGCCTCGCCTACATGCTTCACAGTAAACGTAGCCGCCGTAGAAGAACTTGCCTTACAGTTGCGGATCAAGATTGTGGTTCCGACACCAGCGCGCAGACCTGCTTCGATGTCACTCTCTTTATCGCCTATGATCACCGATGAGGCTAGATCCAGTTGGTACTCCCGCTTTGCTTGCAAAATCATACCCGGATTCGGTTTTCGGCAATAGGCATCTTGCTTGTATTCACCGATGCCATGTACGGGGTGATAGGGACAGAAATAGACTTTGGCAATCTGGATCCCATGTGCCTCGAATTGCTCCGTCATCCATGCCGTTAACGCCAAAAAGTCGTCCTCTGTGTAATAACCCCGTCCAATACCCGCTTGATTGGTTACGATGAATAGTAAAAACCCCTCATGCTGAAAACGTAAGAGTGTTTCGAATATACCCTTACTAAACTCGAAATCCTCTACTTTGTGAACATAAGACTTTTCAATGTTAATTACACCATCCCGGTCGAGCAAAAGCGCCTTTGGTCTCATCTGTCTCCACTTCCGGTTCCAAGCTCAGACTTCGCACGCTCATAGTCTTCCGGAATACCGATATCGATAAAATAACCTTCACTCGGGAAACCATACATGTGAAGCTTCTGTGCATCAGGACTTCCTAGAAATTGCTCAAATGAAAATGGGGCTGCTAACAGCTCGAACAGATCCCATAAATCGGTACGAGCTACGTAGACACCACCATTAATTAAGCCAGATTCGCACATCCGTTTCTCCTCAAAGCTCAATACCCTACAATCCGAACTTACGATAACGGCCCCATAACGGTCAAAGCGTTTCATCGGCTTAAGTGAAAGCGTAAGGTCGGCAGCGCGTTCTTTATGAACCTGTACCAATTGCGGGATATCGACGTGGAACAACGTGTCTCCATTGAGTACAAGCACCTGATCGCTGGAAATCTGAGTCATCGCCTTCTTCAGAGCTCCTCCGGTTCCTAGCGGTTCTTCTTCCACCGAATAAGCGATTCTTATTTCTCCGAAGCGATGGCCGAAATAAGAGCTAATGGTTTCATGTTTGTATCCAACCGCAAGGATCACCCTACGAACCCCTTGCATCTCCAATCGCTCAAGAATGTAATGAAGAAATGGCTTGCCCAATACGGGAGCCATCGGTTTGGGTAAATCCCAGATAACCTCCCGCAAACGTGTCCCCAGCCCGCCTGCTAATATGATGGCTTCCATCGGGTTAAAATCCCTTACCAAATATAGATTCTTCTACAATCGCACACAAAATATGGCCAATCAGAATATGCGCTTCTTGAATTCTCGGGGTTTCTTGGGAGGGGATTCGTATGCAGATATCGCATAGGGCAGCCATGCGGCCACCCGATTCACCGGTCAAACCAATTGTCGTGATGCCCATTGCACGGCACATTTCTAAACCTCTAATCACATTGGGTGAGTTACCGGATGTGGAAATGCCAATAAATATGTCTCCACGTTGGCCGTTAGCTTGAATTTGCCGTGCAAACAACTGTTCATATCCGTAGTCGTTTCCGATTGCAGTAAGAATGGAGCTATCCGTCGTAAGCGCGATGCAAGGCAGGCCGGGACGGTCGAAATAAAAACGACTGACGAATTCGCCTGCAATATGCTGGGCATCGGCCGCACTTCCTCCATTGCCACCGAGCATTATTTTATTTCCGTTTCGGTAAACCTCGATCATTTTTCTTGCTGCCTGCTCAATTAAACGAAGTAGATCGCTATCCTTTGAAATCGCCCTTTTAATCTCCATCGCCCGTAAAATTTCGCTGCTAATATACGCTTTCAAACTTATACCCTCCATCCTTGCGTTCCGCTCTTTGTAAAATGGAATTGAAATACTTTACCTCCTAATTCGTTCAAGCGATGTACAACCTGTATGCGTTTGACGGGATCCACGATAAACATCATAAATCCGCCACCCCCTGCTCCAGATACCTTGCCTGCTAGTGCACCGGCATTCATCGCCGTATCATATATGAAGTCAATTCGTTCGTTCGTAATAGAGGTGGCCATCTTTTTTTTGGCACTCCAGGATTTTCCCAAGTGCTCAGCAAACTTGTTGATTTCACCCTTTAATATACATTCCTTAATCGCGTAAGCCTCCGCTTTCAAGGTATGGGTTGCTTTTAGGGTGGACTGTTTGTTACTCCGTGTATTGCGGACTTGTTCATCAATGATCTTGGCAGATTCCCTTGATGCTCCTGTGTAATATAAAATCATAGAGCTCTCCAACTCACTGATAATCCAGTTTTTTATCCGAAGTGGGTTCACAATGACCCGATTATTTTCGTAAAACTCAATAAAGTTGAATCCACCAAAGGTGGCTGCATATTGATCCTGCTTACCGCCACCCCATCCGACATCGATACGCTCGATGTCATAGGCAAGTTGAGCAATTTCATATTCCCCGAGTGGCAAATTAAGCCATTCTACGTAAGCCTTCAGCATAGCGACCGCCATCGTGGATGATGAACCGAGACCAGATCCTGCGGGAGCGTCAGAATAGGTGGTCATCCGAAAAGAGAGTGGCTCGTCCTGCCTAAACTGTTTAACAATCCGGTTATACACGCCTTTATGCAAGCTTAGACGGCCATCCAACTCTAGTTCTGGGAGAGGGACCGTGGTGAATTCTTCATTGAGATCCGCAGCGACAAAAGTAAGGTTACCGTCATCGAGGACCTCAATCGTGCAATAAGCGTATAAATCAATCGTCGCATTCAGTACGCATCCTCCGAATAAGTCGCAGTAGGGCGACACATCCGTTCCGCCTCCGGCTAGCCCCAATCTTAAAGGAGCTTTAGATCTAATGATCATGTGCTACCTCCGTTCCATGTTGTCCAATATACTTCATAACCAATTCAGCATATGTAGGAGTAAGACAACTTGTATGGACGGATGGTGCTGCATCGAATATTTTCCACCCTCCGTGCTTTTTGAAAATAAACGTTTGTCCCATTCAGACCTTTTACAGAGGGAATAGTATAGCTATGTGTTAATGAAGTGCCGGGAGGTGTCTAGGTGAAGCTAAAAGCTAGGAGAATTAAGAGAACTAAGAGAAAGATATTGGGGGCTATTCGCGTGCGTAAGCTTCGTAGAGGCCGGCGACTAGTGCTCAAACGTGGAAAATCCGTACGTGCAAGGTGGAAGAATCGGAGAAAACGGTCAGTTATGAAGCTTTATCAACGCAACAGGAGCAGACGTTTGAAAGGCCGGCGGATCCGTAAAGGATTGCGGCTCGTGAATAAGCTGGTGGTACCGAGCTCGTCTCAGCCACTGGTCAGTATTATAATTCCGGTTTACAATAAATGGGATTTCACTTACAAATGTTTGGTGTCCATCGTCCAGAACACACATGGAATTCCTTACGAAATCATCGTGATGGACGATCATTCAAATGATTTAACTTCACGTATCGGACATTTTGTCACACACGTCACTGCCATCCGCAATAAGGTGAAAAGGGGATTCCTTCATAATTGCAATCATGGGGCAGCGATTTCTAAAGGGAAATATGTCTTATTTTTAAATAACGATACCGAAGTGACTCCAGGTTGGTTGGCACATCTGTTGTCTTTACCTGAGCAAGACCCAACCATCGGAATCATAGGTTCAAAATTGGTATATCCGGACAGGAGGCTGCAGGAGGCCGGCGGTATTGTCTTTAGTAACGGGTATGCATGGAATTACGGTCGATTAGATAACCCGGATAAACATGAATACAACTATGTTAAGGAAGTAGATTATATCTCAGGGGCATCGATCATGATTCGTAAAGACGTATGGAATAGAATAGGCGGTTTTGACCAGCATTTCGCACCTGCTTACTCAGAGGATGTGGACATTGCATTCAAAGCAAGACAACACGGCTACAAAGTTATCTACCAACCCAAATCCGTTGTCGTGCACTACGAGGGCGTATCCCACGGTACCGACCTCAACTCCGGAATAAAGAAATATCAGGTGATTAACCAGCAGAAATTTATAGAAAAATGGGCGGGCGTACTGCAGCGGGATCAACTTGCTAATGGTGAGCACCTCTTTTGGGCGAGGGAACGCTCAAGGAATAAAAAAACCATTCTTGTCATTGACTATGGTGTTCCAAGTTTCGACAAAGATGCGGGCAGTCGAACGACATTTATGTATCTGAAACTATTTGTTGATATGGGCTTTAATGTCAAATTTTTACCAGATAATTTCATCAAACCTGAGCCTTATGGTTCAGAGCTTGAACAGCTCGGCATTGAGATCCTTTACGGACCGCAGGACCGCGGATATTACGAGCACTGGATTGTTAAGCACAAGGATTACATTGATTATGTTCTGTTGAACCGGCCTAACATTTCACATCAATATATGGATCTAATCAAAGCCTATACCCGTGCGAAAATTCTGTATTATGGCCATGACATGCATTATATCCGGGAGCTGAAACGATTCGGATTGGAGAACAACCGCGAACTGCTGCAAGCATCTGAGTTCTATAAAAGGTTGGAGTTCGACATGTTCAGCAAAGCGGATACCGTTCTTACCTGCAGCGACTCAGAAAAACGAATTATCGAAGGGAATTTTCCGAATAAAAAAACGGTATTGCTTCCGGCCTACTACTTTAACCATACGATACCGACAACAAGGCAATGGCATGAACGCAATGGTCTGCTCTTTGTTGGCGGCTTCAACCACAGCCCTAACACCGACGGTATTTTGTGGTTTTGTCGCGATATCCTGCCTATTGTGCAACAAGCCATTCCTCACATACACTTGTTCATCGCGGGTTCCAATCCACCGCCTGATGTAGTAGGATTACAATCGGATCGGGTTACTGTCACAGGATTTATACCAGACGATGTGCTTAGACAGCTGTATGGAAATACGAAAATTGCCATCGTTCCACTTCGGTACGGTGCAGGCGTGAAAGGCAAAACAGTGGAAGCAATGCGCCATCACATGCCAGTCGTTACGACCAGCACGGGGATAGAAGGGCTGCAGAATATTAGGGAGATTATTGAACCTATGAACGCCCCTTATGCATTTGCCGAGCAAATCATCCAGTTATACCATAATGACAGTTTATTAGCGCATAAGGCCGAACAAAGTAGGATGTACGTGGAAACTTACTTCTCCAGATCAAGAGCCTTAGAGAGTATGATGTCCGCTTTATAGTGAAGGAGAAACGTAGAGAAATGATAAAAAGTGATCGAAAGTTTCGACTTTCGGTCACTTTTTATTTGTTTTCACACCATTTTAGCAAAATACCGTTCCATAACAGCTGGATGTTTCTCAGTAAAAGGCTTCGTCACGATGTCATATTCGATACGATCCACCGGTTTCCCTAAGTATTGATCGATATCACGGCGACGATTATCGTTCGCTTTAACGCGGGAACCGAAAGCATAATGATAATGGAAGGCTGAAATCGACTCAGCCCTATTGGGAATTTCCCACATGTAACGTCCGAACAGATGCACTTTGCAGTGATTCTTGGCATCGTCGTATCGGATACCCATATGATTGCGCCACATAAGCCATTTATTGACAGACCAGTGTTCGTCGTTCGGTGCACTTATTCGTACGGTTTGGGGATTCATCCAGAATTGTACCCATGGAAAAGAGATAGCATCTGCTTCTTTCTGGACCAGAAGCTGGGGCAAGGCATCACGGAACCTATCGTCCATAATCTCATCTGCATCAATCGCCATAATCCAATCTCCGGTAGCTTGGTCGACCAGGAAATTCCTTACGATGGACTCGTTCCAATCATCGGAGTAGGGTAAGCCCGTTTGCTTAATATGGAATAGTCGAATATTCGCGCGGTTTTTCCACTGATTGATGATATTTACACTGTCGTCGGTGCTTCCTCCGTCCACAATGAGAATTTCATCTGCATAGGAAGCGACACTTTCTAGAAACAGCGGAAGGAACTTTTCCTCATTCAAGATCGGCACAATGACCGAAAGCTTGGGCTTCGGCTCGGGTAGCGGAGCATGCGGAACATTCAGCGGTTCATAAACGAAAGGAACGTTTAATAAAGGAGGAGGCTGCTTGACCTGTGGAGCCAATCGTAATGATTTGCTTCTTCGCAAGCGTTTTTTAACTTTTCGCAATAGGTGCTTGCGAAGTTTTATAGTTCGCAAAGGACGCTTGCGTAATTTGATTGTTCTCCGCCTTTGTGTCAATTTGATGCCATTTTTCCTGCGGCTTCTCTTCAGCAGCTTTTGTTTCCGGTTCGTTTTGGCCGTCTTTCTAACTACCTGCCGGAGAACTTTTTTCATAGAGGACCTCCTTCGCTGTATAGTTGAGCGATCTGTAATCCAACTTAGTATATTCAGGCGATTCTACCTACGAATGGACGAATAACTACGTATGCGTTTTTGCCAGCCCAATCGCAGCGAAAGAAAGCAGCAGTAGAAAGATAGCAAAGAAAAGGAGCTAAACACAAATCTGTTTAGCTCCTTTTCTTTCAACGATTGACTTTGTCTAATCTACATATAAAATTTTCATCTCATCTTATTCATTAGGGTTCGGGGATAGGTTCGTTGGAATTTTCGTAAGCATGTAGGATTGAATTGAGTAGACCAGGGAATCTTTCTTCTAAGTCATCTTTGCGTAATGACAAAAAGCGCTGAGTCCCCTGCACGCGGACATGGACAACACCAGCTTCACGCATCGTTCGCACATGATGAGACAAGGTCGATTTAACGACGGTTACATCAATGCCGCCGCAGGTGCATTCCCCTAATTTGTGGATGTCTGAGACGATAGATAATCGGACGGGATCGCTTAACGCATAGAGGACGGATGAGAGATGCATATCCGCTTTGTCTGGGTGAAATAGTACTTTCAGGATGCTTCCTCCTCGTTGACGCTTAGTGATTGCATTTTACCACATTGCGTGCTATATTTCTATTGTTCGATAACAATCGAATTTAATAAACGATATCTGCGGGGAACGCATTAGATAAACAGGCTGCCCCCAAATGAAACGGAGGAACGACCATGTCTACTACCAATACCAATCAAACGACGCAATCTCATTCTGTGGAAGCGTTGTTCCAACCTTTTACACTAGGCAATCTTAGTTTAATGAATCGAGTCGTGATGGCTCCGATGACGCGAGCCTTCTCGCCAGGGGGTGTCCCTGGGCAGGACGTGGTGGATTATTACCGTCGCCGCGCAGAGAATGGCGTTGGTCTTATTATTACCGAAGGTACACTCATCAATCATCCAGCGGCAACCGACAATCCCAATATCCCTAACTTCCATGGAGAAGACGCGCTCGCAGGTTGGAAACGTGTTGTCACTGCTGTGCATGAAGCAGGAGGACGTATCGTACCTCAGCTCTGGCATGTCGGAATGACTCGCCCGAATGGTTCACTTCCGCATCCGGAAGCACCATCGATTGGACCATCTGGCCGAGATTTAGCTGGTGAACAAGTGAATGAGCCTATGACACAGGCGGACATTGATCAAGTTGTAGAAGCTTTCGCGCAAGCGGCAGCGGATGCGAAACGAATCGGTTTCGATGGCATCGAGCTCCATGGCGCCCATGGTTACTTGATTGATCAGTTCCTATGGGAGAAAACCAATCAACGTACGGACAAGTACGGTGGCAGCATGTTGGCTCGCACGCGATTTGCTGTTGAAATCATTGAAGCTTGCCGCCGCGCAGTAGGGCCAGATTTCCCGATTATTATTAGGCTGTCGCAATGGAAATCAGCCGAGTATACGGCCAAACTCGCTGCTACACCTGAGTTGCTCGGTCAATTGCTTGCACCACTCGTAGAAGCTGGCGTAGATATATTCCACTGCTCGACCCGCAGGTTCTGGGAACCCGAGTTCGAAGGATCTGACCTCAATTTCGCAGGCTGGGTAAAACAGTTAACGGGCAAACCTACGATTACAGTGGGATCCGTTGGTTTAGATGATGAATTCCTGGGCTCCTTCAGAGGGAAAAGCGCAGGTACGTCTGACATCAATGAGCTGCTTGTTCGCCTAGAGCAGAATGAGTTCGATCTTGTTGCGATTGGACGCGCGCTGTTGGTTGACCCTGCTTGGGCTGACAAAGTGCGGGGCGGTCGATTCGACGAGTTACTTCCATTCACCGTTGATGCTCTACAACGTTTATCTTAAGCCATCAAACGTGAAACTCGCTGTCTGGTCTGGCTACAACGAAACAAGGCAACCGGATGTTCCGGCTGCCTTGTTTTTCTTTTTACAGCTAACAACCAGATGCTCAGTAATTCGTGCGCGTAAACGTTGCATCACTTTTTACAGTTGCTGTGCTAGAAGTGTTGATGACCTCAGCTCTCAGTACGTAATTATAATGGCGGATGTAATAGGTAGGCGCACTATAGGATTGGAAGGAGACCTTGCTGCTGTCGGCCCAACCGGCCACGAGGTTGAAAGTAGCATCTTGATTAAAGGCGGTCGTACCGTCAAATTGCGCAAGGACGATCTGATTGCTCGCATTTTTCATGATAAAATAACCCGGGAAATTGATGGATTCGAGTGAAACGCTAGATGCGTTAGCCAAACCAGGCACCACACGGAACTGTGAATCCAGAGCAGGTGAAACGTTAGGATCTACGCGAAGTGTGTAGTTAGAGTGACGTATGAAATACGTTGGGAAATTGTACGACGCAAATTTACTATAGCCAGTGGCATCGGCAGTGGAAGGCCCGAAGAGACGAACTTCGTATAACGTCGGCGTGTACCAGTTACTCGGATTGTTGAACAGCACAGCATTCACGAGATTGATCCGCACATAGCGCGCCGTGAAGTGTACCTTATCCGTTGTAAAGCCATAGGCGGTATTCGTCGTGCGATCTATCGCGGCGTAATTGACGCCGTCGTTGCTGATTTCGATTTTATACTTGTGATAGCCTTCTGAGCCTTTGTATAAAAACCAAGAGATATCGACCTCGGTAACCGTCTTCGGCGCTCCGAAATCAACCAGCCACCAGGCTGGCCATGTTGAGCTGGAAGCGGCCCAAGAGCTTTGGGCATTGCCATCGAGCGCATTAGCAGCAGAAGAACTGGCCGCGGTTGAGCTTGCCGTTGCTGTTTTGCCCGTGGCGTGATTCACGAGAGATGGCAGTGTAACGGTGCCGGTTACGGCATCAATGTTCCAAGAGCTGTACCAGTTTAGCGTAGCTGATGCGCTCGTATCATTCAGTGTGAGCGGCAGCCAAATGTATTTATGGTCACTCAAGTTCAGTGGATTCCAACGGTCAGCCATATAGATGTAGCTGGTTGTCGAGCTGCCGGAGACGGTCATGATATTCTCGATTTGCGTGGCGTAAGCCGCCGGGTCCCCGAAAGGCGAAAGCGCAGACCAAGTACCTGTCATAGATGAAGCTGTCGCATAGGCTCCTTGATTCGGATACCAGCCGGACGCTTGTGAGGTGAATAGGTAGTAGGTGTTGTTCTTTTTCACGACCGCAGGCGCTTCGCGATAGCCGTTCTCGAAGATCCAGCCGACGAAGGAAGACACGTTGGTATAGCTGGCGTTGAGTTGGAAAATCGCCATCGTGTCGTTGGCGCCGCCGTTTTTGCGGGAAGCTGTCACGAGGTAGGCGGAACCGTTGGTATCAGCGAACACCGTCATATCACGGGATTCATAGTTAAGCGGGCGGAAGCTGCCTTGGTAGGTGAAGTTTCCGTTTGGTGTGGAGCTCGTGGCGACGGCGACACGGCCTAAGCTATAATCAGTGCCATTTTCATAATGGGCCCATAAGACATACATCCCAGTAGAGGCGTTGTAGATGACTTTTGGACGCTCGATTTTGCTGGAATTGAGCTCAGTCGCTGAATTTTTCGTGAGGATGGCGTTGCTGAAAGTCCAATTCTTGAGATCTGTTGAGGTATACACATTTACGCTATCAAACGTTCCGCTCACCGCATGCTCACCGTACCAATAATACGTCGATCCTACTTTTAAAATATTACCGCTTCGGGCTTGTATCTCATTACCTGCCGTATCGGTCCAGCTTGAGCCATTCGAGATGGTGACACTTGCAGCGCTTGCTTGATGGGGGATAAGAGCTAAAAACACGGCAGCCAAGAGTGCATACAACAATGCGGTGAGCGTGCGTCTTGTGTAGATCGTCATTCGTTAATTTCCTCCTTCAATGAATGAGATGACCGTAACTCGGCATTCCTGAGTGCTGGTCTCCACAACATCGTACGATTTAATGTAAGCGGTTACAACTGAACGAAAGTGATATTCATGAACAATGTTGCGGAGCGGCGAGTGAAGTTTGTGCAGGAACCTTGAAATAACTGATATGTGGGATGCCTGACGCTTCCTCTTCCCAGAGAATAACTGGAAAACCTCCATCTAACTAGGTGAGGGGAAGTGGTTGGGCGGCAGTAAGGGAATCCAAGCGCTTTTGGAAATCCATCTAGTTATTTGGTATCCTGCACAAATTTCCATGTCTTTACAATAAAATAGCAAATTTCGCAATTATCCTATGGTAAAATAAGATGGTTCTTAGATAGCTTGTCTGTCCGATAAGCAAGCGCTTATGTAGAAAAGATTTTGACTCAGCCAATAAGCTAAGGAGGAATTGTAATGAGTAGGCTCAAAGGATGGAAGACGAGGTTATGGAAGACAACGTTGGCGTTGACAGTAGCAATACCGTTCCAAGTGCTGGCTACAAGCAGCTGGCAGGCCGTGATGGCGGAGGGACCGACAGATCCAGCGCCGTTCATTGAAGCCAAAGTCGTCAATGGGAATGCGGGGAAGAAAGTACTTTTTGACAATACACATGAGCAGACAGCTGGAGCAGCGGATTGGGTCATTGATGGGGCTTTTTCGGATTTCGGCAATGCCTTAGCGAATAATGGTTATTATGTAAAAGAACTTCGCAAAACAACGCCAATTACGTTGGCCGATTTGAGCGGTTATGATGTGTTCGTGGTAGCGGAGTCCAATGTTCCGTACAAAACAAGTGAGCAAAACGCCTTAGCCCAATATGTGGCGGCAGGCGGCAGTATATTTTTCATCGGTGATCATTACAATGCCGATCGGAACAAAAACCGCTGGGATGGCTCCGAGGTATTCAACGGCTATCGCCGTGGTGCCTGGACGAATCCAGCAGCAGGCATGAGCGCGGAAGAGTCTGCGTCTTCGGCTATGCAAGATGTAGCAAGCTCGGACTGGCTGGCGACTCAGTTCGGTCTGCGTTTCCGCTATAACGCCCTCGGCGATATAAATGCGAATAACATCGTAGCGCCTGCGCAAGCTTTTGGGATAACGACAGGTGTCTCCAGTGTGGCGATGCACGCAGGATCTACGCTAGCGATTATTGATCCGACGAAGGCGAAGGGCATTGTGTACTTGCCGCAAACGAATGAAGCTTGGGCGAGTGCGGTTGATCAAGGTGTGTATAGCGGAGGCGGAGTGGCAGAAGGACCTTACGTGGCTGTTGCAAAAGCAGGCGCAGGGAAAGCTGCCTTCATCGGGGATTCCTCACCGGTCGAGGATGCAACGCCGAAATATGTGCGCGAGGATACAGGCGCGAAGAAGACGACGTATGATGGGTTTAAAGAAGTGGACGACGGAACGCTGCTCGTCAATATGGTGAACTGGCTTTCGACCAAAGAAAGCTATACCAGCTTCGCTGAAGTCAGCGGCTTGCAGCTGGATCAGCCGACGGCATTGTTGCCTTTTGAAGCTCCAGCGGCATCGACGGAGCCACAGCCAGAGCCTTGGGCAGCACCCAACGCGGGCTACAAATGGTACGACCGCAGCACGTTCAAGGCCGGCTCGTATGGCGGACCTGCGGCTACAGCGAATACGACGTACAGCTTCGTGAAACAAGCGGTATTGCCGAATGCGGTGGACTTCCCGATCAGGGTCGTTGTGGATAACTTACCACCATCGACAACGGTTACGGGCTTCAGCCTCGGCATCTACCTGGTCAGCGGTGGATCACAAATCGCCAAGGTACAGAATGCAGATGGCACCTGGCCGACAGCTTACGCGTATAGCTCTGCGTTCGGTGTAACGGCAGATATCAACGGACACGCTACGAAGGACCTGAATGTACGCGTTGTTCCGGGAACGACCGCACCAGCGAATCTCAGATTGCGCCTGAATGGCACGAATCTGAAAACCGAAGCTGTCACGCTTGGAAACGTGCCTGCAGAAAACTTGCCGGAAGAGGAAAATCCGATTCCTGCCAAGATCGCCATATCGGATGCACGTGCGAAAGCAGCAGGTACGTTGGTGACGGTAGAGGGTGTTGTTACAACGGAGCCGGGAGCTTTTGGCGGGCAAGCCTTCTACTTGCAAGATGCAACAGGCGGCGTATATGTATTCCAAAGCTTGAGCGGCTTCCACCAAGGGGATACGGTAAAAGTAACAGCCTCAACAGCGCTATTCAACACGGAGTTTGAGCTTGCTGATCCTGTAGAGATTGCCAAAACAGGCGTCGCTGCACTCCCAGCATCCACTCCAGTATCCGCTGTGACAGCGGACAACCAAGGACAATTGCTCACACTTCATGACGTGACAATTAGCAACATCATCACGGCAACACCGACGGGTTCTTTTGAATTCGACGCTGTCAAAGACGGCGTGAGCAACCATATTCGTGTCGATACTCGAACAGGCTTGTCCTTAAGCACTTTCCCTTACACAGCGGGGCAAAAGGTGACGATTCAAGGTGTTGGCGCTATTTTCAAAGGTGTATTCCAATTGAAGCCACGGGGCTTGAGCGATTTCAGCGTGGCTGCTGATACCGCAGCACCAGTAACGACAGCTATCCTTTCCAGTGCGCCGAATGGAGCGGGTTGGTTCAAGGATGATGTTACCGTCACATTAACTGCTGTAGATGATCAAGCGGGAACAGTGACTACGCAATATGGTAGTAATGGTGGGAATTCAGCTGCTTATACAGCGCCAATCATAGTTAATGCTGAGGGCTCAACAACATTGAGCTATTCCTCTACGGATGCTGCGGGCAATGTTGAAGCGGCAAAGTTTTTGCAAGTGAAGCTGGATAAAACAGCACCAACAGCCACCCTTACGGAATCGGGTCATGCGGTGAAGGATGTAACGACGACAACTTCAATGACTTTCGATTTGGCTGCCAACGATGCCATTTCGGGTGTTGCAGAGCAATCCCTGACCTTGGATGGCAATGCGATTACGAGTGGCCAAACGATTGCCGCAGGCAGTTTAGCCGTGGGCGCGCACACGGTGGCGTACCTTGTAACGGATGCTGCGGGGAACACGACGGCTGCTTCGCAGACATTTAATGTGGTTAAACCATTATCGAGCGGCGCTCCTGGCCAGCCTGTTTTATCTTCCAATAACGGCTATACTGGTTTGAAAGATGGCAACTACACGATCACGATGAACATGTGGTGGGGGAATAATGGTTCCATTTTCAAACTATACGAGAACGGCGTTCTCATCAGCACGAAAACACTTTCCGATGCCTCCCCAGCGGCTCAAGTCGCCAAAGTGGATGTATCCGGTAAACCAAACGGCACCTACACGTATACCAGTGAACTTATTAATTTATTCGGTACGACAACCAGTCAGCCTATCGTTGTAACGATCACAGAGGCATCCCCAGGTAAACCAGTTGTATCACAGAATAATTGGGATGGGGATGGTAACTACAATGTGACCATGAACATGTGGTGGGGCACCAACGCAACAGGGTATCGCCTCTACGAAAATGACGTGCTCATTGATGAGAAAAGTTTGCAAGCCGCTTCACCAAGCGCACAAAGCGCTGTTACAGCAATCGCTGGTCGTGCAATCGGTGTTTATAAGTATCGCGTCGAACTGTTCAATGCAGCTGGCGTGACATCTAGCGACGTGGTGAGTGTCACGGTTACGAAGTAGCCGGAGGACAGAAAGGCACAGAGCTTGAAGGCAGCCCTTTTGGTCTTAGACCAGAGGGGCTGTTTTCTGTTTCGGATGGGGGCTTCCCGTTCAGCTCCACGTCCCTTCAGGAGGAACAAACTAGACAAAACTATATCCCAATGGTAGGTTAAATGGATACTTAAGAAAGTATGTGATCTCATTATGTCTATCGCTTCACAAGCCAAAGAAACAACGAGCGGCAGCCGCTTATGGATGGTGCTGGTGCTCGGTTTACTCGCCTCCTTCGGGCCGCTTTCTCTCGATATGTACTTGCCGGCCCTGCCTGTCATTGCGGGTGATCTCCACACGACAACTTCGCTCGCACAAATGAGCTTAACTGCGTGCATGCTCGGTCTCTCTCTAGGCCAGCTCATTGCTGGATCAGTGAGTGATGTACGCGGAAGACGCATGCCTTTGTTAGTCGGGCTCCTGATTTATGGCGTCGCCTCCGCACTCTGCATGGTTGCGCCATCGATCTGGGCATTCCTGATCCTGCGCTTCGTGCAAGGGATGGCAGGAGCTGCTGGGATCGTCATTTCCCGAGCGATCGTCCGTGATATGTATGAGGGCGTGGCGTTGACGAAGTTCTTTGCACTGTTGATGCTCGTGAATGGTTCGGCTCCCATCCTAGCTCCGATTATCGGTGGCCAACTGCTGCAATTCACCTCATGGCGCGGTGTGTTTCTTGTACTCAGCTTAATCGGCTTCGTGATGCTAATTATTGTTGTACTTGGGCTAAAAGAAACTCACCCGCCGGAACGCCGCTCCAAAGGAGGACTTACGAATACGCTGCGCATATTCCGAGGTCTGCTCACGGACCGTTTGTTCATGGGCTATGCGTTGACGCAAGGGCTCGTTTTCGCGGGGATGTTTGCATATATTTCGGGATCGCCGTTTGTTTTACAGGATATATTTGATGTTTCTCCCCAAATGTTCAGTGTGATCTTCGCGGTGAATGGGGCTGGCGTCATCCTTGCTGGGCAAATTACGGGGCGACTCGCGGGCAAAGTCAGTAATCACCGTCTGCTAGCTGGAGGCTTAGTGATGGCCGTTCTAGGAGGACTGCTGCTGCTCGTTGCAACACTTATCGGGGCAGGGCTCGTTATGATACTGCCTGCGTTCTTCCTCATCGTGGCTTGTATTGGTCCGGTTTCCGTATCAACTTCTTCCTTAGCGCTGCAAAATCAAGGCAAAACAGCCGGCAGCGCCGCAGCCTTACTCGGGTTGATGACGTTCGTCATCGGCGGTTTAGTAGCACCGCTTGTTGGTCTTGGCGGCAGCCAGACGGCCGTACCTCTAGGTATCATCATCGCTGTCATGGAGCTGGGGAGCGTACTTTGCTTCGTTTTCCTGACGCGAGAAAAAGCGTAAGTGCAGCGCACTTTTTTTAAAAAATTCAAGGATTTTTCACAATTAAGGTTTATACTGAAAGAAGAATTGACCAAATTGTGAAAAAGGTGGCTAATACGCATGAAGCGCATTCATAAAACGTGGCTTATCGGCACACTCGCAGCTGGATTATTGATCAGTGGCGGCTTCGTACTTCAGCATAAACAAGCGTTTGCTAACGACACCAACACGACACCAACACCTAAGAAGTTTCAGGATAAACATAGTTTTGAGAGGCATCAAGCACCAAGGGGCGGTTTTGATTTTGGTAAAGCCGGCGGTATTGGAGGCGTAATCGATTTTTCTTCCATCCTTGGTATGGATAAAGCGGCTCTTAAAGCAGAAATTGATGCGGGCAAAACCCTCGTTCAAATCGCGCAGGAGAAAGCCAACCTCAGTGAAGACGCACTGCTTGCTAAATTGACAGAGGCAGAAACGAAGAAAATCGATACAGCACTTAGCGAGGGCAAAATCAAGCAAGAACAGGCGGATAAGCTTAAAGAAGGGCTTGCTGATCGTTTAAAAAAAATCGTAGAAGCGAAACCTCAAGCGATGAATTTCGATAAAAAGCCGATGCCTCGCGGCGGCAATATGCCTAACATGCCAATGCCTGGCGGCGTTGGGGTTGCTCCGAAAGAAATCGCAGCCATCCTTGGCATCACAGAAGAGGAACTGGCGACTGAGCGTAAAGCAGGGAAGTCCCTTGCCGAGATCGCGGCTGCGAAAGGCATCACCGAGGATCAGTTGATCGCTAAGCTCAAGGACAGCCTGACAGATGAACTGAAAAACTTCGTCGAACGCAAAGGCGGCGGTGAGCGACCAGTACCACAGCTACGTGGAGACGGTGGTTCATTCAAAGGTAAGCCAGGCAACGGCGGTGAGCGCAGACAAGCACTGTCAGCAACGCCTTCGGCTACGTAATACGTAGTCATAATCGACTTATAGAGATAGCAAAAGGTTGCCACATTCGATAACATCGAGCGAGGGCAACCTTTTTTGGTGCCGAGTCGGGTGCGATGGAGGGAAGCGAGTTGATTTAGAAGTTTTTCACAGGAAGATCAAGTGGCGAATAAGAGAAGAGAAGAGAAGTTCGAAGGAGGGGTAGGCGAATGGAAGAGCTCATCGGTCATTGCCGCATATGTGAGAAGCCGATTTATTGCAAAATGGGATTTCTGGATGGCGTCGTGCAGGCGGATAAAACGTTAGTATGTTTTGAATGCTCGGGAGAGTCGCAGAAGGAGAATGTGACTGTGGAGCCGCAGAAGTGAGTGGTTAGTTGAGTAATTGGTGAGTGCCTGTTTGATTAAAGTAGCTGTATTAGCGGGAGATTCACGTATGGAACAACTTAGTTGCTCCACAATCGATTCTCGATAGAATGACGCTAACTGGTGATTCCCGTCAAAAACAAATTAGCTTGTTCACAATTCCCGATTCCGATGGACATTAGATTAACGCTGCCATCGACGCTCGCTTCTCTTTCTTTTACTCCATTCCACTCTCGTCTACTCATCCAATCGTAACCCAACTCTCAATCTCGCTCTCCAACATTGCAAGTAACCCAACTCTCACCTCACTCCTCAACATTGCAAGTAACCGAGCATTAGATGGAAAAAGTACAGCTATTTTTGATGAATTTCGCTGAACTGAACATTTAACTGGATAACATGTAGTTATTTTTAGCACTTTTGCTCAAAAGGGTGAAATGCTGACAAATTAACCACATGAAATACAGTTGAATGGATTTATAACTGAAATTCGCCAAATTTAGCTACATAAAATACAGTTATTTCAGCGGCGATGGAGTGAGGGAATGGGGAGCGGCGATGGTGCGACGTAGCGATTAGGATAGCGCCGGCGGGGGCTAACGCGTCAGCGTCTAGCGTTGGGCCGCCCGCCCTTGTGCCTCTGCGCCGCTCGCGCCTAGCCGCGCCCGATACCCCCGCCGCGCCTAGCGATGCGCCGCTACGCCCCCGCGC
>NZ_CAKMMW010000030.1:0-88513 GCF_927798215.1 Paenibacillus allorhizoplanae | reverse complement strand
TTTAGGTTACCTTTCACCAGTTCAATATGAAGAAAACTACTACAAAGAAGTTAGTTAATTCTCTTAATAGGTGTCTACTTTCTTGACAGAGGTCCAAACCTCCAGTTAAAATCCCCGATTTCAGACTATACGGCCAAATACAGCCAAAATAACTACAGGAAATACAGTTAAGTTATCGGAAGTGAGGAAAGTGGCGAAATTAGATGTGCTTTTTACAGTTAACACTTGGAGAGGGGGAGTTGGAGTAGAAGGTGATGTTTTAATTTACAAATTTTGTTTGACATGCAACTAAAGCGTTGCATATAATAGGCGCATGGACAAACTTTTTAAAGCACTTGCAGACGGAACACGCAGAGAATTACTAGACATTTTGTTCGTGAGTAACGGACTGTCCTTAACAGAGCTCTGTCAGCAAATGACGATGAGTCGCCAAGCTGTTACCAAGCATCTTTTGCTGCTGGAGGAGGCAAATTTGGTTACAGTCATGTGGCATGGCCGCGAGAAACTTCATTATCTGAACCCGGTACCGATCGGGGAGATCTATCATCGCTGGATCGGTAAGTTTGATCAACGCCGGATTGAGGCGTTAACCAATTTGAAACAAGCTCTAGAGGAGGATTCGAAGCATGAATAAGAAGTCTTTCGTTTATGTGACATACATCGCAACGACACCTGAGAAGCTGTGGGCAGCTTTAACGAGTAGTGAATTTACGAAGCAGTATTTTTTTGGCCGTGAAATCATTTCGGATTGGCAAGTTGGTTCGAGCTTTCACTTAATGAATAAAGACAAGACGGAGCACTACGGTGAAGTGCTTGTCTATGAGCCGTATCGCTTGCTCGCGATTACTTGGAGTGTCAAGGACGCGGAAGGCGATCGGATGTCCAACGTGACGTATGAATTAACACCATTGAACGGCACGATCAAGCTAACACTTCGCCATGAAGAGCTGTTAGAACAAGATATTCGTAAGGATGAAGGCAAAATTGAAGGATTTAACAATGGCTGGCCTGTTATTCTCAGCAATTTGAAGAGTCTGCTCGAAACAGGCAAAACGCTGCCAGCGTTCTAAAGGAGGGCAAGATGATGAGTGCAAATCAACTGAATTACTCGGTTAGCAACGCAGGAGCATTTTCGGATTTTGCAAGTGTAACGGAAGGCATGTTGAAGGGTAAAATCTTTCTAAAAGACGGACTACAACTAACGAGTATGGAAGTATCACTTAATCACTTACCCCCGAAGGGGGAAGTCCCCTTTTATCACAAGCACCAACAGAATGAAGAACTCTATATTTTTCTTCAGGGGCAAGGCCGAATCCAAGTGGACGGAAACGAAGTGGATGTACACGAAGGCACATCCATTCGCATTGCACCTGACGGTGTGAGAGCTTTAAGGAATACGTCGGCGACACAAGGCCTGCATTTTATTGTCATTCAAGCCAAGGAGAATAGTCTCACCCAATGGGTGGAGACAGATGGAATTATTCTGGATCAACCCGTTGAATGGATAACAAGATCTAGTTGTTTAAAATAAAAAATCAGCGGCAAGCTAAGACTGGTTGATTAAGTCCTAGCTTGCCGCTGGTTCGTTATACTTACTTCACCTTACGATCCCGCAGATAGCTCCACAGCATCAGAACAAAGCCCGCCCCGGTCAATCCTGCGCCGATCCAAGGCAACGACGACAGGCCAGTGTGCGTAATCGCCCAACCGCCTAGAAAGGCGCCGCCAGCGTTCCCGAGATTCAACGCAGAATGCGTTGAGGTGGCCGCCAGCTCGGGCGCTTCTTTAGCCAGATTCATAATGCGAATCTGCAGCCCAGGCAAAATCCCGAAAGCGGCAATCCCCCATATAAATATGGTGATAATCGCAGCAACCGGGAATTGATCCGTATACGCGAATACAGCTAGGATGAGAGACAACGCGGCAAAGTTGCCGATCAAGGACGGCATGAGCTTCCAGTCAGCCATTTTGCCACCGACAATGTTGCCTAGTGTTACACCGAAGCCGAACAAGATGAGAATCCAGGTCACGCTGCTCTCTTTGAACCCTGTGATGCTGATAAGGATTGGCGCGATGTAGGTGAAGACTGCGAACAAGCTGCTACAACCTAATGCTCCGATCAGAAATACGAGTAACAAACGCGGCTGTAATAGAGCGCGGACCTGCTTAACAAGGCTGCTATTCGTTTTCTGAGTAATCTTTGGAATGAAGATGAGGATACCGATGAACGAGATGATCCCCATAATGACAACGGATCCGAAGGATGCCCGCCAGCCGAGATGCTGACCGATGTAGGTGCCAAGCGGTACGCCGAGAATGTTCGCGATGGTTAAACCCGCCATCATCACCGAAATAGCACTGGCCCTCTTTTCAGGCCGAACCAAATTTGCCGCGATCACAGAGCCGACACCGAAGAAGGTACCATGAGCCAAGGCAGTGATCAGTCGCGCTACCATCACGACACCATAGGACGGGGCCAGCGCAGCTAGGCCATTGCCTAAGATGAAGATGAGCATCAGCACGAGAAGAAGGCGTTTTTGCGGCAACTTATGAGTCAACATAGCGAGAATCGGAGCACCGAATGCCACACCAAGTGCATAGCCCGTGATCAATTGACCCGCTTGCGAAATGCTAACATTCAAGTCATCCGCCACATTGGGCAGAATCCCCATAATTACGAATTCGGTCATACCGATCGCGAAGGCCCCAACCGTTAGGGAGAAAAGGGAAATAGGGAACCGTTCTTTCTCGGTCGCTGTCCCTTGTAAGGCATGTGAAGTGTTCATGATTGCATAGAACCCACCTTTCTATCTTAAAGGTTTAATCATAACACGAGGACAGGCGACAAGGTGTGACATTCTTTGCATTTTTTTGGCATAAGTAATAATTTCAAATTTGCCTGTTGACATTTATCTTTAAATAAAGTATCTTTAAATTAAGATAAACGAAGCAATGAGGTGAAGCAACATGAGCGAAGCAAGAAACCACTCTTTAGATCTTTACATCGCCCTTTCTAGAGCGAGTGAATGGGTGAACGCCCACGGGGATCGAGATATTCGCAAGCATGGACTGAACCGCACAGAGTTTGGTGTACTGGAACTGCTTTACCACAAGGGATCGCAGGCGATTCAACAAATTGGCAGTAAGGTGTTAATGAGCAGCGGCAACATCACTTATGTGGTCGATAAGTTAGTCAAAAAGGAATACGTTACACGCAATACCTCGACGGAAGATCGCAGATTAATTTTTGCTGAAATTACGGAAAAAGGGAAACAATTTATTGAGGAAGTCTTTCCGAAACACGCCGAAGTGATCGAAAGCGCCGTAGCAGGATTAACGGACGAAGAGAAGCAGCTCGCAAGTCAGCTGTTGAAGAAGCTTGGCAGATATGCGCAGGAAGGATTCAAATAGTGATTGAGTTGGCATCCAGCTCAGCATGAACAGACTTCCACGATTTAAATGGCAACATTGCACGCAAACTATCTTAAATTAAAGAATCTTAAATATGAAGGAGTTGGCTATTATGACAACAACACAAACAACACAACAACAAACCGCAGGTATCCACCATATCACCGCTTTCGTACAACATGCACAGGCAACCGTTGATTTCTATGCAGGTATTTTGGGACTTCGTTTGATCAAAAAAACAATCAATTTCGACGCACCAGAAGTTTACCATCTTTATTTCGGAAACGAAGGAGGAAGCCCAGGTACGATCATTACCTTCTTCCCTTACGCGGGATCTCGCAAAGGTCGGGTCGGCGGTGGTCAAGTCGGCATCACAACGTATGCAGTGCCAACAGGCAGCCTATCTTTCTGGGAAGCGCGTTTAACACAATTCGGTGTTGCTTATGAGAAAAATGCGCGATTCGGTGAAACTTATGTACAGTTCAAAGACCCAGACGGTCTGAGACTAGAGATTGTTGAGCGTGAACAAGGTGCGCCAAGTCAGTGGGCGTTTGGCGGTGTTCCCGTGGATAAAGCGATCAAAGGCTTCGGCGGCGCTGTTCTCTACAGTACGGCACCTGACAAAACTTCGGAGCTCCTCGTGAATGTCATGGGTCTGAAAAAAGTAGGGCAAGAAGGCGCCTATGCACGCTTCACTTCCTTCGGCGACTTGGGTAACATCGTCGATATCAACGTAACGCCGATGGATTACGGCGCTGGCGGCGCGGGTACTGTCCATCATATCGCTTGGCGTGCGAAAGATGATGCTGAGCATGCACTATGGAGAAGTCATGTTGCGAGCAACGGCTACCACCCTACACCAATCGTGGATCGTCAATACTTCAACGCGATTTACTTCCGTGAAGAAGGCGGCATCTTATTTGAGATTGCAACCGATCCTCCAGGATTCGCAAGAGATGAAGCGCCAGATGCTCTTGGCGAAAAATTAATGCTGCCAGAATGGTTCGAAGCAAGCCGCGATCAAATCGTGAAAAATCTGCCGCCAATCGAAGTGCGGGTATTGGAAGGTGATGAGCAATGAGACATATCTATCAGCAAGGATCCGATTTGACTGCTCCCGTGCTCGTTCTGTTTCACGGAACGGGCGGAACCGAGCAAGACCTGCTGCCATTGGCGCAGGCGATTTCACCAACCTCCTCCGTACTTAGTGTACGGGGGAACGTCCTAGAGAACGGCATGCCGCGGTTCTTCCGTCGGCTGGCTGAGGGCATCTTCGACGAGGAAGATCTCATCTTCCGCACGAAGGAAGTGTACGATTTCCTCGACGCAGCAGCAATCGAGCATGGCTTCGATCGCAGCAACGTAGTCGCGATCGGCTATTCCAACGGCGCGAATATCGCGGGCAGCCTGCTGTTCCACTATCCGAATGCGTTTCGTGCAGCCATTCTTCATCATCCGATGGTACCGCGGCGCGGCATCCCGCTGCCTGATCTCTCAGACACCCCTGTATTCATCGGGGCTGGCAAGAACGACCCGATCTGCTCACCCGAGGAGTCGGAAGAGCTAGAACGTCTGCTGAGCGATGCTGGATCGGATGTTCATGTGCATTGGGAGAATTCAGGGCATCAATTGACGCGGTCTGAGGTTTTTGCCGCAGCAGAGTGGCTCAAAGGGATCTCACTCTAATCGATGAGGAGGGGGAGATTGTCACCATGACCATGCTAGGTATTGATCCATCCGCACAAAGCGAGCGAGAGAACTATAAGCTGCTCATCGGCAGCATTATCCCGAGGCCGATCGCTTTCGTCTCGACCTTATCAGCTGAAGGCGTGCTGAACGCCGCGCCTTTCAGTTATTTCACCATCGTGACGGCAGATCCGCCGATGGTTGCCGTTTCCGTACAGCGGAAGCAGGGTGTCCGGAAGGACACCTCCCGCAACGCGGTCGATACAGGAGCCTTCGTTGTACATATCTCAGACGAATCCTATATCGACCAGATCAATCAGAGCGCGGCTGCGCTGCCGCCTGAGGAGAGCGAAGTGACGCTGACGGGGCTAACGCCCGTCGCGAGCAGCCACATCGGCGTTCCGGGCATCGCCGAAGCCAACATCCGCATTGAATGCGTCCTCGAGCAGGTGATTCCGCTCGGCGGAACACAGGACGCACCTGCGGCAGATTTGTTAATCGGACGCGTCGTATATTTTCACATCGATGAGAGCTTAGTTGACAACGGTCGTATTGACCCGATGAAACTGAAGCCTGTAAGTCGGTTAGCGGGCAACTCTTATGCGAAGCTTGGCGAGCTTTTTGAGATAGATCGACCAGTTTAATAGAGAGACGAATCGCTTCGTTCTAACGCAGAACGAGAGGCGATTCGTCTCTTTTTATGGCGACTTACTTATATTGCATTTTACAAAAAGGGTTTACCCACGTATGATGAGTTAGCTATGTAATATTTCTTATCCTATAACGGGAACTTATTTCGATTCGTAACGTACTACTTCAAGGAATATAAACTTACGAGATCCGACACGACGCGGAGAGAGGGAGTTCTAACAGGATGAAGCATGAGGATAAGGGTGGGTGGCGGAAAGATATCGCGCCTTTCGAAAGACCACATATGAAGCATAGTGTGTGGCAAATCATCAATACAGTGGGACCCTTTTTCGTGCTTTGGTATTTTGCTTTTCTAAGTCTTTCGGTTTCAATTTGGCTAACTTTCGTGATTGATCTAATAGCTGCAGGGTTTTTGATCCGCATATTTATCATTTTTCATGATTGCTGTCACAAATCCTTTTTCAAAAACAAACTCGCCAATGAAATTGTTGGCACACTAACAGGAATTTTAACCTTCGTACCGTACCATCAATGGCGCCATACACACTCTGTTCACCATGCATCCAGTGGTAACTTGGATAAAAGAGGCGTAGGTGACATCTGGACGCTAACCGTGGATGAATATATGGAAGCATCATGGCTTAAACGAATGACATATCGCCTATATCGCAGTCCGTTTGTGATGTTTATTGTCGGACCGATCTTCATCTTCTTGATTGATTACCGATTTAACCGCCGGAAGGCAGGCATGAAAGAAAGAATTAATACCTATATCACCAATATCGGTATTGTTGGCAGTATTGCACTGCTTTGCTGGGGCATGGGTTGGCAGTCTTTCCTGCTAATTCAAGGACCGATGTTCTTCTTCTCAGGTATGGCGGGCATTTGGTTGTTCTACGTTCAGCATAACTATGAAGAAACCTACTACGAGAATGATGCAGAATGGGATTATGTGAAAGCCGCGATGCATGGCAGTTCGTTCTACAATTTGCCTCGTGTTCTACATTGGATCACAGGCAATATTGGTTATCACCATATTCATCATTTAAGCCCGCGCGTGCCTAATTATAATCTGCAAAAGGTGCACAACAAGAACGCGGCACTTCGCAATGTGCAGACGATCACACTGAAGACGAGTCTGGAATCTTTGAAATTCCGTATTTGGAATGAAGAGTCCAAGAAGTTCATTCAGTTCAAGGATCTGAAGCAGTTCCGAGTGAAAGTGAAGCCGCGAATTATAAAAGCTGTAGATGTGGAATAACAATGAAATAACAATGAAATAACAAACTTGTGTCTGACCTGTGATCATCTGCAGGTTGGGCGCTTTTTTTTAACGAAATAGCGTTGAAATGCCCAAGTGGGCACTGTATAATCCAACTATGACGTCAAATAGTGAACGGGTGTTTATTAATGCAAATTTTAAAAGATGAAGTCAAAAAAAGTATCCGCCAAGCGGCTTTGGCCGAGTTCAAGAAGCATGGATATTTGAAAGCCTCCATTCGGCAAATTGCAGAAGCCGCTGGCATAACGCCTGGCAACATCTATCGCTACTTCAAGAGCAAGGATGATCTGTTCGATGAGCTCATTCAACCGATTCAGGAGCAATTAGCCGAGGTGCTGCGGGTGTGCAAGCAAGAGGTAGATGATACCCTTTGTACGGCTTTATCCGATCATTTACTCATCCTACGTCGAATTGATGCCTCTCTGATGGTGCTTTTCAAGGAGTCCAGCACGGAGCTTACGATTCTGCTGAATCTGAGTGAAGGCTCTCGATTTGCTTCGGCGAAACAAGACATGATTACACTGGTGCATCAGATTATTTCGGAAGTATTTACAGCCGAATTGGCGCCATCAGGCACGCTGTCCCAGAAGGATCAGCACGCTGCACGCATGATTGCGATGACAATGATGGAGAGTATTTGTCTTATTCTGCGCGACCATGAGGATGGCGATACGATTAAAATGCTCGTTGATGAACTGTTGTACCTGTATTGCACGGGTATTTCAGAAAAAATAAAGCTAGCACAAGCATAAAATTTTTTAACTCAATAATGAACGCTTGTTTACTACTAGCTGAAGTGAGTGGAGGAGAAGAGAGAGATGAAATCCATTATTAAATGGCGCTGGGCGATTCTAGCGGTATGGTTGGTGGCGACGGTGTTGCTGACGGTTTTTCAACCCAATGTGAATGCGATCCTTGGACTTAGAGGGCAGGATCCGCTGCGTAGTGACGCGCCGTCAAAGGTTGCCTCAACGATTTTGAACAAAATCAATGGGGTCCAGGGCACGAGTGATATCGTGGTCTTCCATAACCCAAACAAACTGTCGGGTACAGATATGAAGGCGATCGAGGCCGGCATTACGAATTTGAAAAGCCATCAAGACCAGCTCGGGTTCAATCAGTTGATTGATCCGTTTACCATGCCTGAGGCGAAGTCGTCGCTGATTTCTGAGGATGGCACGACCTTAATGGCGAGCTTTTCTTTGGATAAAAGAGGGCGTCACGTCGAGGACATTAAGCTGGAGTTTGAAGATGTTCTGAAAGACATGAAGGTGGAATATTACCTCTCTGGGGAGGATTTTATCCAGGATGATTACATTAAGGCTTCCGAATCTGGTGTTGAAAAAAGTGCCGCGTTAACGGTCATTTTCATCCTAGCTGTCCTGGTGATTATGTTCCGTTCCGTCATTATCCCGGTGGTTTCCTTGCTGGCTGTCGGTATTTCGTACCTGGTGTCCATGGGGATTGCCGCGCAGCTCATTGATAAGTTCAATTTCCCGGTGACGAGTGTTACGCAAATGCTGTTAATCTTGATTCTTTTCGGGATTGGGACCGATTATAACATTCTCTTATTTAACCGATTCAAAGAGGAATTATCCCATGGCTTATCCGTGGACGAAGCGATTGTTGTGACCTACCGCACGGCGGGTAAAACGATTTTTTACAGTATTTTGACCGTGTTTATTGCGTTTGCGGCATTGACGTTATCCGATTTCGGTATTTATCAATCAGGTAACGTAGTTGCGATTGGTACGGCGATTCTCCTGCTCCAAATCGTAACAGTGACGCCGTTTTTCATGAAAATGCTGGGAAATAAACTCTTTTGGCCTTCCAAAGGTGCAACAGGTCATAAGGAGAGTAAATTCTGGGCAGGCTTGACGAAAATCGCAGTGAAAAGACCGATTGTTACGACGGTCATTATTCTGATTATTACAATTCCGCTTGCGCTTGCGAATCATCAGAAGCTGTCTTTTGACCAGTTGAAGGAGCTTGGGAATGATCACCAATCCACCAAAGGTTTCAGCCTTGTGGCGGACCATTTCAGCCGAGGTCAGGCACTCCCAACGATGGTCGTTATTGAGAATGACAAACCACTTAACACGAACGATGGTTTAGCGGCAATTGATAAGGTGACGGAGAAGCTGAAAACCATTCCAGGTGTCGATATGGTATCCAGCGTGACACAGCCGCAATCGAAGCCGATTGATGACTTCTATATTTCTACACAAACGAAGACGGTTGCCGATGGTATTACAGCCTCGCAAAAAGGTGTAAATCAAATTCGAGATGGACTTACTTTGATGCAAAGCAAGCTGGAAGTGCCAGATACATCAAGCGTTGGCCAACTTGTAGATGGCACAAGTCAGGTGCAGGATGGCTATAGCAAGCTGACGACTGGACTGGATCAAGTGGCTAGCGGTATCGCGCAAGGTGCAGATGGTGCGGGTGAGCTAAGTGCGGGAATTGCTGCGCTGAAGGATGGCATGGATCAAGTGAGTGCCAATAGCGTTAAGATCACGGATGGTTTGACGCAGCTTGGGCAAGGCTATAGTGCCGTGACAGATGGCTACGGCCAAATTGAAGGGCAGCTTACAGGTATTCATCAAGGACTTGTCGGCATGAATGGTCTAATTGGCGGGCTTGGCAGCAAGTACAGCCAGCTGGCGACTGATGCCGACTATATCAAGCTGAAACAAACGGGTGAAGGTCTTGCCTCCGGTCTGACGCAGTTGAGCGGCGGGTTAGAAGAGCTTGGCAAGAACGCAGCCAAGCTGAACAATGCTTTCGCCGAGGCGACGCAAGGCCTGGCGCAAGTGAATGGTGCGCAGGTGCAGCTTGCCGCGGGACTTACGCAGCTGGAGAGCGGCGCAGCTGAGCTCGCCAAAGGGCTGAAGCAAGGCAGCGCGGGCAGCCGCGAGATCGCTGCGAACATGGCGAAGCTGAACACTGCGCTAGGCAGCGTCAAAGACGGTCAGCAGAAGCTGAGCGAAGGCTTGTCGGGTCTTAGCGGCGGCATGGGTCAGCTGAAGGATGGCCTTGGACAGAGCGGCAACGGACTCGGTGACGTGTCCGAGGGGCTTGGCATGACGAGCCAGTTCCTGACGCAGCTGAACGGCTCGAAAACTTTCTTCATCCCGAAAGAAGCGCTATCGAGCGCGGATTTCGGCAAGTCCTTGGACAGCTTCATGTCCAAGGATCGGACGATGACGAAGATGATCGTCATCTTGAAGGACGATCCGTATTCCTCGGCGGCGATGGATACGATTGAAGGCATTAACGCGGAGCTGGCTGCTAGCGTGAAAGGCACAGTGCTGGAGAATGCGAAGGTCGGCGCGGCAGGACCGAGCTCGACGACATATGACACGAACAAGGCGCAGCTGAAGTCGTTCAATAGCACCGCGATTATCGTCATTATCGGTGTGTTCATCGTCTTGCTGTTCGTCATTCGTGCCTTCTGGCCAGCCGTCTACATCATCCTGAGCCTCGTGATTTCCTACTACGTGGCGATGACGGCGACGAATGTCGTGACAGATAAAATCATTGGTGCCGATGGGGTTTCCTCCTTCGTACCATTCTTCTCCTTCATCATTATTATTGCTGTCGGCGTCGACTACAGCATCTTCCTGATGATGCGTTACAAAGAGCTTGGCGATCTATCGCCTTCGAAAGCGATCGTGCAAGCCGCTAAACACATTGGCGGCGTGGTGATCTCGGCGATGGTTATCCTTGGAGGAACCTTCGCCACGCTCGTACCATCCGGCCTCGTTCTGTTGATCGAGCTAGCGGTGGCCGTGATCGTCGGCCTCATCGTGCTCTGCTTCGTCTTGCTGCCAATGCTGCTGCCTGCGCTGCTGGCTATGCCAGAAGCGCTACGGGCAAAGCGTGGCGCCAGCGCGCACAAAGTGTCGACAGAGAGTCGCACGGTGTACGAATCGTAGTCTAAATCAAAAAGTGCCTTTCCATCTATTGTGGAAGGGCGCTTTTTTTGCGTGTAAAAAGCTAAACATGAGGTGGTGGTTGGATAAAACTAGAAGTAAACGCAGAACCTACGAGTAAAACACATGGGGTGATGTCTGTGATTCCACTGATTGTTGCTCTTATTCTGTTTGTAATCGGTCATCCAAAGAAAAGTGCTCGCCAGCAAGATCATAGAATTGTTCCTGCTTATGTCACTTTGCTGCTAATCGCTCTCATTCTTGCTGTACTTCATGCAACAGGAACCTCTTATGTGCTAACGGACATGATGCAAAACGTAATGAATAGTCTTGTTGAAAAGGTAGGCGGATAGTTTGTCGTTCTTAGGAAAACTCCTCAAAAAATCAGCCTCTAGCGCATCGCCCGGACACCTGTCTGAAGCTGCTGATGCACCTGGTCCCACAGAACAACAATTAAGCGGGAATCTCGAGAAAGACTTGCAGTTAATTCTCTCGACCACTCAGAATCCATCCGATCTTATTGTTCGTGAACTTCCCCTCCAGATGGGGGGTGGTTCGGAGATTCGTGCAGCCGTTCTCTATATTGATGGACTCGCGGAAAAGGATATTGTTCACCAATGTGTCATTCTCCCCCTGATGCAAATGGGTCATCAAGATGAGGTTACCTTAACGTATATCGAGAAATTTGTGATCACGGCTAGCGGTATCAAGCGCGTAAACACGCTCGCTGAGAGCATCAAGGGACTGCTTTACTCAAATACGCTTGTTTTACTTGATGAGATTGCGGAAATCCTGCTCATCACTTCGGAAGGCTGGGAGCATCGCTTTGTAAGCAATCCGACCAGCGAACCGATAATTCGAGGGCCTCAGGATGCGTTTAATGAGGTGCTTCGCACCAACACAGCCTTAATAAGAAGGAAAATTAAAGATCCCAAATTGGTTCTATTTCCGATTCAGATTGGCACGCGCACGTTGACGGATGGGGCTATTGCGTATCTGCAGGATGTAGCCAATCCAAGCATTGTTGGCGAGGTGAAGAGAAGGCTGATGGCGATCGAGACTGAGGGAATTCTGGATAGCGGTCAGCTTGAAGATTATTTGGAGGATTCGCCACTCTCGCCATTTCCGCAAATCAGCTCGACAGAGCGGGTGGATAAAGCAGCTGCGGCTATCTTAGAAGGTAAAATTGTCGTTCTAGTAGACGGCACGCCATTTGCATTAACGATGCCAATTACCTTCACTGAATTTCTGCTATCGACAGAGGATTACTACACGAGTTATATCGCGGCTACGATGCTGCGGTGGGTGCGGTTCTTGGCGATGACAATGGCGCTCACGCTGCCCTCCATCTATATCGCGATTACCACCTACCATCAAGAAATGATTCCGACGGAATTGATGCTTGCCATTGCGAGCAATCGCAGCGGCATTCCATTCCCTGCCTTTGTAGAAGCGCTGATTATGGAAATCAGCTTGGAACTGCTGCGGGAGGCGAGTCTGCGACTGCCTGGCACGATGGGGCAAACGATTGGTATCGTCGGGGCCCTGGTGATTGGACAGGCGGCGGTTCAGGCGAATATCGTCGGCCCTGTACTGACCATCATCGTCTCCTTTACTGCAATTGGCGCCTTTGCCATACCCAATTATAATGCATCTTTGGCCATCCGATTACTGCGTTTTCCCCTCATGGTACTAGCTGCTGTTTTCGGTATTTTCGGTATCGTGTTTGGCACCAGCGCCATACTCATTCACATGATTCATCTGCGCTCTTTTGGTGTCAGTTATCTGGCTGCATTGACCCCTCAATCGTTAAAAGCTGTCGATGATTCCATTGTCTTCAAGAAACCGGCGCCAATGCTCAAATATCGTCAATCCTTTCTTGGTCCTAAGAAGCAAAAACCTTAAGTGAGAAGAGGAACATCCTTGTCATCTGCTCAACTAACAACCAAACAAATTATGATTCTTCTCTGTTTTACTGTGTTTGGTACGATTTTTTTTACACTTCCACGAACAATAACGCAGGCTTCGGGGCACAGTGGATGGGTGTCGATTCTGATCGGCAGCCTGATGGTTATTCCCCTTCTTTGGCTAATCGCACAAATTGGTCCGTCTATGCAAGAGATGAGTATTATCGCTTATTGCATTAGCTTATTCGGACCCTTCTTCGGCCGCGTGTTTGCACTTTTCATTTTGGTGCCACTGGTATTTCTTTCTGGCATCTCGATCAGACTCGTTGGCGAACTATTCGTTACGCTGATTCTTCCAGAAACGCCATTGGAGATTATTGCTATCATGTTGATTGTCCTGCGCTATTATTTGGCGAAAGGAGGGATGGCTTCCATTGCTCGCTGGGGAGAAGTGGTTATGCCAGGTGTTGTCGTATTAATCATTATTATGTTTGGGCTATCTTTTCAAAAAGTGAGTATGGAACGCATATTGCCACTTTTGAATGCTTCCTTCATGGATGTGTTTAAGGGTTCTTTAGCCATTTGCAGTGTTTTCTCTGAAATTAGTGTGCTGCTATTTATTTATCCGCAAATCAAGAATAAAAACCATATGTTCAAGAAGCTGATTTGGTCCGTGATCATTATTATGTTTCTATTCGAAATTATCTTTCTAGTGACGATAGGAACCTTTGGCAGTGCGTATACGCAGAGGCTTATGTTCCCGGTCGTCGAGTTAATCAAAGATATTGCGATCTTTGATTTTATTGAGCATTTGGAGAGTATCTTCTTGGCGCTATGGGTATTCATCAATGTGTCAAAGGGGGCATTATCGTTCTATGCCTGCTGTTTAGGTACACGAGACTTGTTTGGAACGAAAGATTATAAGGAACTGATGCTGCCCATTTCCGTCATTATGTTCTATATTTCGTTACTTCCCGACAATATTTACGTGTCCATTGTTAGTTTTGAAATCGCGAAAGGAGTTACCTTTTGTTGGTATGCCCTCATCCTTCTCGTGATTGTTTGGTTAGCGGGCAAGTTGAAAGCAAGGAGAACCGCGAATGAACAGAATACTTAGAATGGTGCTATCGCTAGGTTTCCTGCTGAGCGTAACCACAGGCTGTTGGAATCGCCAAGAACCAGATAAAGTCGAATACGTCCTTGCTGCAGGTATTGATCTCAACGATAAAGGACAAATCGTTCTTACCGTGCTTACACCTGTATTGGAAGCGCTAAAGCCTATGAGCGGTTTGAAAGGGGAGCAAAAGAAGACTTTGAGTGTCGTTGGGAATACGACATTCGAGGCTGTACGATCTTATATAAAAATAACCGGCAAAAAGCTGTACTGGTCACATTTGCAAATCCTGCTCATTGGAGAATCCGCTGCGAAAACGGATGCGCGTTATTACTTTGATTTCTTCTCGTCGGATCCCGAGCTTCGGGGTACGGCTTATATTGCCACGGTAAAAGGAAGGGCACTGGATATGCTGGAGTCCAGTCCAGACATTACCGCTTTATCATCGAATTATTTGAAAGAAATCATCAAAAACTCGGATTTGGAAGGGAAGGCATCTCAGGTGTATCTATCTGAGTTTGCGCGAAAACTTGCACAACCAACAGGCGCTCAGCCTTTCAGTCCCATTCTTCGTTTAATTAATCAAAACGAGTACGTCAAAACGATTGTTGGCGTGAAGCCCTATGAAGCGGGAGACACCCATCAATCTATGTTATTTTATGCCTCTGGAACAGGCGTTTTTTCAGACGGAAAAATGGTAGGGACACTAAATGGGATGGAGACAAGGGGCTTTTTGTGGGTCATGGGGAAAATAAAATCGGCACTTGTCGTCGTGCCCTGCCCGGATGAAACCGATTGTAACTTATCATTGGAGCTATCCGGTGAAAAGGTTAGTAAACGAAGAGTGGACTATCAGGACGGTAAAGCCAAGATTCATCTTCACATTACTGTGGAGTTCAATATCGGAGATAAAGCGAGCAGCAAGTTCAAAACAGATCCCCAAACGATCGCCTATGTCCAAGATCAATTCTCCAAAACGATACAAAATGAAGTGAAGATGGCTTTTCGTAAAGTTGCGGTTGACTACCATTCGGACATATTCGCTTTCGGCAACAGCCTTGAAGATCGAAATCCTAAACTATGGAAGCAAATTAAAGATCGGTGGGAGAATGAGATATTACCAGAGGCCGAACTGGATATACAGGTCATTTCAAAGCTTCGCAGAACGTCAAGAACGCTCTATTCGCCTTGGGTGAAGGCTGATCATTCATAAATATATGTACAACAAGGGGAGCGTGATGCACGGTTTAAGCGTGATCGTCCCCTTGCTTAACCCAAAAACCTAAAAAAAACACAAGTGAGTGAAAAGCCATTCCATAGTTGAAAGCGCTGTATCAGGGTACGATAGACCTATAACATCGACGAAGATTAGTGAGGGGGGCCAGAGGATGGCGGTCAACGCACAAGCGGTAAAGCAAATGAGTGGACGTAAGCAGATGAGCAAAGGCAAGTCCTTGCTGCGTACGTTTTGGAAGTATAGGGCGCTATATCTAATATCGCTGCCGGGCATTATTTATTTTATTGTTTTCAAATATGTGCCGTTGCTAGGATCCGTTATTGCTTTTCAGGACTACAACATTTTCGACGGCTTCACAGGCAGTAAGTGGGTTGGCCTTGAGCATTTTACCCGGATGTTTGCACACTATGATTTCCTTAATATTTTGAAAAACACGGTACTCATCGGTGTTTATGATTTGCTGCTAGGCTTTCCAGCGCCGATTATTCTCGCATTGCTTTTGAACGAGCTGCGCATCGTGGTGTACAAACGTATTCTTCAAACGGTCGTGTACATGCCTCACTTCCTGTCCTGGGTTATCGTGAGCGGGATTGCGATCGGTATTCTATCCCCGTCTACAGGAGCAGTCAACCACTTCATTACTTGGTTAGGCTTTGAGCCTATTTATTTCATGGGTGAAGAATCGTGGATTCGTACCGTGTTGATTTCCTCAGGTATCTGGCGGGATTCCGGGTATGGTACCATCATTTATCTAGCGGCACTAGCGGGGATTAATCCCGATCTATATGAAGCATCTGAGGTAGATGGCGCCAATCGGTGGAGACAAACAATATCAATTACACTGCCTTCCTTGTTGCCGACAATTATGATTTTGTTCCTCTTACACATTGGTAAATTCCTTGACTTTGGCTTCGAGCGTGTTTATGTATTCTTGAATCCGCTTAACAAAGAAAGTGGCGAAATTCTAGATACGTATATTTATGCGCAAGGTTTACAAGGTCAACAATTTAGTTATACGACAGCAATTGGACTCTTCAAAGCCGTTGTAGGCGTGATCTTTATTGTAACAGGTAATATTTTAAGCAAAAAAACAACGGGTGAAAGCTTGTACTAAGACGGAGGTGAACGCTATATGAATCGCAAGCCGACAGCCGGCTGGCAAGTGTTTAACGGCTTTAATATATTATTTCTATCACTCCTATCGTTAGCGATGCTCCTGCCGTTCTTAAACGTGCTGGCTCAATCGTTCAGTTCTTCGGAATCTATTGTGAATGGGAAGGTATTGTTCTGGCCCGTTCAGTTTACATCGATCAATTATCAATATGTATTTAGTGATGCGGCAATCTGGCGTTCGTTCGGAGTAACCGTGTATATTACTGTAGTGGGAACACTCATCAATCTGATCGCGACCGCCTCACTCGCTTATCCAGTATCGCGTCCGGAGTATGCCGGCCGTAATGTGATTGTTATTATGGTTTTGATTACGATGGTTTTCACAGCGCCGCTCATTCCTAACTTTATCTTGATGAAAAATTTACACCTGACGAACTCGCTCTGGGCTTTAATGATTCCAGGTGCGATCAGTGCCTTTAACTTCTTCATTATGCGTTCGTTTTTCATGCAAATTCCGAGTGAGTTGATTGACTCAGGACGAATCGACGGCTGTTCCGAGCTCAGAATGATTTGGAATATTGTTTTGCCGCTATCCAAACCGGTTATGGCTTCTCTAGGGATTTTCTACGCTGTCAGCCATTGGAATACGTTTCAAGCTGCATTGTACTATGTAAATAAGCCTGCACTATGGCCGCTTCAAGTAAAGCTCCGTCAACTGATTGTATCCGAGGACATTAGTATTGATCCGAACGCCTCCCAGTTCAGTGGACTTGCTCACATGGATCCAGAAGGCATCAAAATGGCGACGATCATTATCGCAACGCTTCCGATCATTATTATTTACCCGTTCTTACAACGTCATTTCGTTAAAGGTATGATGGTTGGGTCGGTTAAATCCTAGTCGGTGTCGACAGATTTATACAAAAAACCTACTTTTTAACTCTTTTTACACAATTCTAAAAAAAAGACAATTCGAACTAAAGACAGTCCATAGTCGCTAATTGTAAACGCTTTTACAATGAGGGTATGAAAGTGTTAGTTACTTAGTCGATATGAAAAGAGGGGTAGAAATGAAAAAATGGATTCCCACGACGATGGCTGTCGTATTAATGGCCAGTGTGATGGCTGCTTGTTCTTCTTCCAAGACTGAGGATAAACCGGCATCAAATGCTGGTGCGACTACAGCTGCTAGCACAAAGCCAGCAGAAAAAACAAAGTTCTCTATTTCCTTACGTACACTTGCTTTCGGACATGTTGAGAAATCGCCTGATATTAATCAAGACAAATGGGTGAAAAAGCTCGAAGAACTAACTAACTCCGATATGAATATCGTGCTTGTTCCACACAAAGAATATGAACAAAAAATGATCCAAATGTTTGCAACAAATGACATCCCTGACGTCGTACAAGGCAGTGGTGGCGTGAACGGGAAGGAAATGGCGGGATCTGTAAAAGCAGGCGTATTCCAACCGTTAGATGAGCTGCTGAAGAAGTATGGTCAAAATTTGTTGAAAAAAGTTCCGAAAGACGCTTGGGATAACGTAACGTACAACGGTAAAATCTATGCGATTCCGGAGTACTTGTCCAATCCGTCCCGTCGTTCGATCTTTATCCGTAAAGATTTGCTAGACAAAGCAGGTTTAGGTGTGCCGAAAACGGTTGATGAGTATATGGCTGTTCTGCGTAAGTTCAAAGAAATGGGTGTTGAGAACCCATACATGGGCCGTGAGAACTTTAAGTATGCTGATTCCTTCTTCGGTGCTTATGATGTGTATCCGTACCTGTCGATGTTCGAGAAGTCTGGCGATCAAATCCTGCCGAAATTCTTTGATACAGAGAACATGACGAAAGCCCTGCAAACGTACAAAACGATGTTTGACGAAGGCTTGATCAACAAAGAATTCGCAACCATCAATGCGACTGTGTTCAAAAACACGATTCTTGCAGGTAAAGCAGGTATGTGGTCCATGAACGCCAATGAAATGCTGCAATGGGAGACACAACTGAAAGCAACAGTGCCAACGGGCGATATCGAAATTATCAGTTCCCCGACTGGACCTGACGGTAAAGGTGGTCACTACTTGTATGGACCAGCGCCGCGTGCTTACTTCATCAACAAAAATGTGAAAAATGCTGAGCAAATTATTAAGTTCTTCGACTGGATGATGTCCGATGAAGCTGAGAAATTCTTCACATTCGGTATCCAAGGCGACACGTATACAGAAGCTAATGGTAAAATCGACTACAAAGCACCAACAGATCCAGCTGCAGTCGATGAAGAGCGTTACCGTCAATCTTTCTTGTGGCTTGTCCAAGATACAACCTATAATAAGGGTACACTTAGCTTGACAGAAGATGGTAAGAAATTGATGAACGTGTATGACACGACATTGAAGAATGAAGGACGCGATGGTATCAACTTTGAGCCTCGTCTAGAATCTTTGATGAAGAACCCTGATATTTCACCGCTTTCCGACCAAGCGCCTCCAGTTATTCTTTCCCACATGGTGAAAATGGTTTATGGTAAAGAACCAATTTCCGACTGGCCGAAAGTATTGGAAGAGTGGAAGTCCAAAGGTGGAAACGAAGTTATCAAGGAAGCAACAGAGAAATTTAATAGTAAAGATTCCGGTACGACTGTGTCGATGCCAAGAAAATAAGCTCAGTTCCTGAGCATGCCGCCTCCTCACGTGCCCAACGGTACGTGGGGAGCGTGCATTTCATCCCATTTTGAAAGGAGAGTTTCTCATGTACCGCATACTCATTGTCGATGACGAACCGATGATACGCAGAGGATTACAGAAGCTTGTGGAACAATCGGGGCTGCCCATTGAAAGCTTGCGAACGGCTGAGAATGGTGTTGTCGCAATGCAGCGGATCCAAGAGGAACGACCTGATTTCCTTTTTACCGATATACGCATGCCGAAGATGGATGGTCTGGAGCTATGTTCACAAATTGCCGAGATGGATGCTGACATTCAAGTGGTCGTGATCTCCGGCTATGGGGATTTCGAGTACGCGCAGAAGTGTGTGTCTTACGGGGTCAAAGAATATTTGTTGAAGCCAGTCAACATTAAGGGGTTTCAGCTCGTGTTAGAGAAGCTCATTCTGAATAAAAGCAAGGTCAGTTCGGAGTCTTTTGTCGCAGTCACGAAGCTAGAGAGCTGGGCTACTCGTTTGGAGCAAGCGGTGTGGATGCTGCAGCAAGAGGAGCTTGACCGGGATCTCGAGGAGATCAAAGCGGAGCTAGGTACTTATAAACTAAAACTCAATCGCATGAGCGATATTGTGCAGGAGATTTATACCCTTGTACATGGGCGGCTTACAGTCCGCGATGTGTATATGATTCAGGAAGAGCCCCAGATTTCTGCTTCTCTCAGCGAGGAAGATGTGTGGCTGTGGTTTACGTCCTCTGTGAAAGCGCTGCTGCAAGAGCTCAAGAGCAAGCGCAAAGGCAAGCAGAAGGACCCTGTTGAAGAAGCGAAACAGTATATGGAGAAGCATCTGGCGGAGGAAGTTTCCTTAGAAGAGGTAGCTGAATTCATTGGATTGAATCCTTCCTACTTTAGCCAATTGTTTAAGCAAAACACGCAAGAAACCTTCGTTCAGTATCGAACGCGTCGACGTATGGAGAAGGCGAAAAAGCTGCTGCAGCAGCCGCATTGGCGCATTACCGATATTTCCGGTGAGGTTGGGTATGCGGATCATCCGCATTTTACCAAAACGTTCAAAAAGTATGAAGGCTGTCTACCCTCGGAATACCGTCAGCGAATGGGGATCCGGTAATGAAGAGAAAGTCGCTATCGCGTCAAATTTATGCGTATTTTCTTATCGTTATCGTCCTATCGTTGGTGTCCGTTGGGGCTGTGTCCTATGTGCAATCTTCACGAGCGCTGGATGATCAAGTTAAGCAATATATGGAGCAGATGGTCGATAGTGCGAACTATCAAACGGATAGCTATTTACAGGCGTATGAGCTGCTCAGCAATGCCTTTTCGTCGAATTCGGACGTGCGGGCATTCATGGAAATCAAGCCAGATGATGGTTATGAATACTATGTGTATTCGGAAAAAATCAAGGAATTCGCCCGAATTTCGGTCACTTCCGTCATTACCCTGTATAAACAGCTAAACATGAGCTACGTCGTGGGTCAGCACGGTCGATCTGTTATTTATGAGAATCAGAACCTGCTGAATTTCGATCCAGTGCTTGTTCGTGAAAAGTTCGACTACTTGATGAAATCAACGCCAGGTGATGGCAAAATTGCGCTGCTCAATATGAGTATCCGTCCTGTTGATGAAGGGTCCGTTGTCACGATGGCTCGCAAAGTGAGGGGTCCATCCTATGGGGATGCCAACCGCGGAGTTGTCGCCATTGAAATCAAGCTAGATGAACTTGCGAAGACGTGGGACCGTGTTAGCTTGGGGAAAGAAGGCTTTTTCTTCATTGTGGATGACACTGGCAACTACATTTATCCACGTACGATGAGTGAACGCAAATCACAGGATGAGTTAGCTTCGCAGGTGCTGACAAGTGGAAATCAAACATTTTTGTCCAAATATAATGGCGAAGAACGTATGTTTGTGTCGAGGAAATCGGGCTACTCCGATTGGAACCTTGTTGCCTCTATGCCGGTGCAGGAGCTGCGCCGACCTGCCAACACGATTCGAACAACGACGATCATTGTAGGTCTGGTTACATTGGCTGCTGCACTTGTGCTTGCTTCTAGCTTTGGTCGCTCCATTATTAAGCCGATTCGGGATCTCAAAGACAGCATGCGGGAGACGGAGAAAGGGAACTGGCAGTATATCGAGGACGCGGGGAGAACGGATGAGATGGGTGGACTCATTCACAGCTACAACCTGATGGTAACGCGTCTATCGGATATGATCGAGCGTGTATATGAGGCCGAGCTGGAGCAGCAGAAAAACGCGCTCGAGCTTGGCGAGACCAAGCTGGAACGTCAGAGGGCCGAATTTCAGTCGCTGCAGCTGCAAATTAACCCGCACTTCTTATACAACACACTGGAAACGATCAACTGCTACGCCATTGTTCAGGATTCGGGAGAAATCACGGAGATGGTTGAGGCCATGGCTTTCATGCTTCGCTACTCCGTTCAGACCAACCTAGAGGAAATCACGGTTGCGAATGAGCTGAATCATGTACGGAACTATATGATTATTTTGCAGCATCGTACGGAGCGGGAATTCGAGATTGATGTAGCGATCCCGCCAAGCCTGCTGCTAGAAAAGATGGTCCGCTTGACGTTACAGCCGTTGATTGAAAATATTTTTCAACATGCTTTTCCAGATGGTGTGGAAGAGCGGCATACCATTCGTATCGATGCTCGCAAAGAGGGCGGTTTGTTCCAAGTTTTCATCGAGGACAACGGCACGGGCATGAAGCCCGAAAGACTTGCTGAGTTACGCAGGAAGCTGGAGGAGAATCGTTTGGCGGAGCCGGAAGAAGCGAGCACCGGGACCAAGCGTGGTGGCGGCATCGGTCTGATGAACGTCCATCGACGGATTCAAATGGTGTTCGGCGAAGCCTACGGGCTGTCCGTTGACAGCGAGTGGGGACGCGGCACCTGTGTCACGATGACGATGCCGGAGACAGCGCGGCCTCGGCTGCGCGGGTGACAGGGAGCAAACCGAACCCTTTTCCCGTCTCTGCCCACGGATTGCCCATTCGCCCCGTACCCGCCGCCTCGTCTAACGGACACAGGGGACGTTATTCGGTCTTTTAGCGGGATTCACATGCTCTAACGGACAACACGGCCGTTATTCTCCTGTTTGGCGCACAATTTTGCCCCAAACCGTAAATAGCTGCGCTGGTGTCCGTTACAGGAGGATACTGTCTCTCTTTTTAGAAATAGCTGCGCTCATGTCCATTAGAATTGCACAGGTAGTTACGCTGCATAAGCAGCGATTCAAATAAAAAATAAGTTTTACATCCATGGGAGGATACCACAATGAACATTAACTTAACGGGGAAAATAGCACTTGTAACAGGATCGAATGCAGGGATTGGACGAGCGATTGCACTAGCATTGGCTAGCAACGGTGCGAAAGTAGGCGTGAACTGCCTGAACAATGTAGCACAAGGCCAGGAAGTTGTTGCTGAAATCCAAGCTTTAGGTGGGGAAGCGGTACTTGTACAAGCAGATGTAACGAATGTGGAGCAAATCGACAGACTAGTGAACGAAGTTGAGCAAGCGCTTGGTGGAACAATCGATATTCTAGTGAATAACGCGGGTCACCTTGTACAACGCGTTCCGAATGTAGATATGTCCGAGGAAATGTACGATCGCATCATGGATGTCAACTTGAAAAGCACGGTATTCGTATCCAAACGCGTCCTTGCAGGTATGAAAGAAAAAGGCTACGGCCGAATCATCAATATGACTTCTGTAGCTGCACATAATGGTGGCGGACCAGGTGGAAGTGTGTATGCGGCAAGTAAAGCAGCAGTGCTTACGTTCTCTAAAGGTTTGGCCAAAGAAGTTGCGGCAAGTGGTATCACCGTGAACAACGTTTCACCGGGTTTCATCGGCAACACGATGTTCCATGCGACATTCACGACGGATGCTGCGCGCCAAGCAACAATTAATGGCATTCCACTGCAACGTGAAGGAACACCAGATGATGTAGCTGGCGCAGTTCTTTACCTGGCTTCCAATTTAGCTGCTTATGTAACAGGTGAAACGATTGAAATCAACGGCGGGATGATGATGCGATGAGTACCGCGATCCCTTTGGCCGCTAAAGTAGAGACATTGACGTGGGCGGGTCAAACCGCTCACAAACTTAAAGAAGAAATCGACAGGCTGCAGCAAGCAGGCAGCCTGATCGTTCCTAAAGAACCTGGTGGTTGGTGGCACCAGTATGTTTGTCCACACCATCATACCGAACTGACGTTCGATGAAAGATTTGTAGATGCTTCAGAATTTCTGTGCCCACACGGGTGTGTGATCACAGGTGATGCCTACCGTGGTGCTTGGCTCGTTTTTAAACACCAGTCCTTGGCACGAGTGGCGTTGCAGTCGGCCGCTGTTTATGCAGCGCTGGGTGATGTTTCCTATGCACAGATTAGTAAACGTTTGCTTGTCGAGTATGCGGAGCAATTCCCGCACTACCCGGTGCATCCGGAAGCACAGAGCTGGATGCTTAAGGGACGTGCCTTCCACCAAGCACTGACGGAGGCAATTTGGTCTACAACGCTGATACGAGCCTATTTACTGCTTCGCGATGGAGGCATTACCTTTGACGCGAAGGAGCAAGTAGCAATCGACGTGTTCTTAGGTTTGTTGGCGGGAAGTATGGAGGAGTACCGGCATATTTTGATCCATGAGCGGAACAATGCGGAGAACAACTATACCGCTTGGCTGAATGCGTCCTTATCTTGTGTGTACGCGGCTCGTGGCGAGCAAGCGCTACTTGAAGCGCTTATTGAAGGCCAAGGCGGCTTCATTCATCATTTATCCATCGGCGTGAAAGCCGATCAATTCGAATTCGAAGGAAGCACGTATTACCATGTATTCGTGCTTCGTGCCTATCTCATCGCTGCCGAAATGGCGCAGCGCTTCGGCATTGATCTCTACGCCACGACTGGCGCAGAGGGGCAGTCCATGCGCGGCATGCTCGAAGCGTTGGCCGACTTAGCCGACGACCAGGGCGCTTTGCCGGCCCTGCATGACGGGCCGCTTGAGCGGGGCCCTTACGCCCGCGAAATCGCCGAGATCGCTGAGCAGGGGCTCGCGATCTACGGCATCTCCGGCCTCGCGAAGGTGCTGCGCGAAGCCTACAGGCAGCTAGGCGCTGCCGGAAACGAGCAGCTTGAGGCGCTGCTCTACGGCGGAGGCGCTGACCGCGCCGCTACCTCAGAGCCTCGCGGATCTCGGCTCTGGCCGGACGCTGGCTTCGTCATCGGCCGCATCGCGGGGAACCCGCTGTCGTTCCTCGCCGATTTCGGCGAGCACGGCGGTTCCCACGGCCACTACGACAAGCTACATCTGACGTTGATGCACCAAGATCAAACCCTAACACCCGATCTGGGGATGGTGCCTTACGGCTCGTCCATGCGCAGATCGTGGTTCGCAGAGACAGCCAGCCACAACACGGTTTCGCTGGCAGGTCAATCGCAAGCGCCGCATGAAGGGCGCCTGAAGCACTATGAATCGACAGCGTCTTCCGTTTACGCTTGGCTGCAATCAATGGAAGGCTACGAAGGCTGTACGATGAATCGACATCTTTTGCTTACGGAGGATTGGATGTTGGACTGGTTCCAAGTTGAGCTTTCTGGTGATCAACCGCAAGCGATTGAATGGTGGATGCACCCTGTTGTAGCGGTAGAAGCTTTGCAACAACCACTTAACCCAGAGGCTAGTTATCAATTGCTTGTCGCTGAGAAAGTAGGGGACGTTACGACGCTCAAGGAGCAGCAACTGCCGATTACTAGCCGGTTCGTACCGACTGAAGGGGTTGCCGGCAATGAAGCGGGTGAACTGCAAGCTTCTTACAACCTCACGAACTCAGACGCTGTCATCTTCCACTCCGCACTCGTTCAACCAGGAGATGAGATTGTGGCTGTTCAGACACCAGGCGATGCCGTGGATCCTAATCGTTCACTTACAGCGATGCTTCACCGCCGTATGGACCACAAGGCGGATTTCATTCATGTCTATCGCGCAGGCAGTCCAGTTCAGCTTTCACAAATAACGGATCATGAAATCAGTATAACCGTTGCTAATGTTTCTAATGAGGCTGTCCGTGTTAAAATGACAGATAAAGGATTACAAATTCTGTAATTTGTCATTCGGTCTTTTGTTCGAAAGATATACTCAACGCGCAGAAACTCATAAACTCAAAAACACTATATAACTCACTTCTAACGCATGGACACACTTTCGCATTCATCGAGCTTATGAAGTTGCAATCATTTTCACATTCATTTCATTCTTATAATTTATCAAGCTTCACCTACTTCCGTAACACTCATAAGCCTTACAGAACCAAGCCTGGAGGGGAACAATCCATGTCATTATCGCCACTTTACGAACCGCAGAGCGGTGTATTAACTGTACAATACGAGCCGAACGAAAAGACGGTGTTGCTGGAAAACCCGCCTCGCTTCACGTGGATTCCTGCACAGCTAGAGCACGATCGTTATGTGCTGCAGATTGCACAATCAGAGACTTTCGAACCTGCCGAAACACAGACGGTCCAACCAATTCCCTATAACTTGTATACACCTGATGCTGCGCTCAACGCAGGCACATACTACTGGCGCTATGCATTGCTCGAAGAAGATGGCGAACAAACGGCATGGAGCTGCATTCGCCGTTTCGAAGTACCAGCAGATTTGCCGGAAACACCTCTGCCAAGCAGAGCCACCCGATACGCAGAGGTTTCTGTTCAACATCCAAGATTGTGGCTGCAAGCATCGGAGGTAGAAGCCTTTCGCGCCGAGTTGACGACGGATCCAAGCTATTGTGAATTTGACGTCTTCTTCGAGAAGTCTGTCAAACCTTGGATCGAACGAGATCTGATTGCCGAGCCGCTTCATTACCCAGGAAATAAGCGAGTAGCCAAATTGTGGCGTCAAATGTATATGGATACACAAGAAGTCTTGTATGCGGTACGTCATCTGGCAGTAGCAGGTAAGCTACTCAACAATGCCACACTATTAGATCGAGCCAAAACCTGGCTGCTAAACATTAGTACATGGGACATTAAAGGGACGACGAGTCGCGACTATAACGACGAGGCTTCCTTCCGAATGGCTGGCGCCATCGCCTGGGGCTATGACTGGCTCTATGATCAACTATCCGAAGATGAACGAAAGCATATTCGCCACGTGCTGCTCGAACGTACACGCCAAATCGCGCAACACGTGATCGAACATTCCAAAATTCATCACGTACCGTTCGACAGTCACGCCGTACGCTCTTTATCCAGTGTGCTGGTGCCATGCTGCATTGTGCTTTTGCAGGAGGAGCCTGAGGTTCAAGAATGGTTAGACTATACCCTTGAATATTATGCATGTCTCTACTCGCCGTGGGGCGGGCCGGATGGGGGCTGGGCCGAAGGTCCGATGTATTGGACGACGGGGATGGCTTTTGTTACGGAAGCGATGAATTTGCTGAAGAAATATACAGGGATTAACTTTTATAAGCGACCATTTTTCGCGAAAACAGGTGATTTCCCACTGTATGCGTTCAGCCCAGACACCTTGCGTGCAAGCTTCGGCGATCAGTCGACATTGGGGGATCCAGTCAGCTTGAAAACGGGCTTTAACATTCGTCAATTTGCAGGTGTGACAGGAAACGGTTTGTATCAATGGTATTTCGAACGAGTTCGCGAGACAGATACAGATTCAGAAATGAAGTTTTACAATTATGGGTGGTGGGACTTCCGATTTGATGAAATGGTCTATCGCCATGACTATCCGCAGGTTGAAGCCATCGCACCTACCGATGCGAATATTCAGTCGGTCAAATGGTTCCGTGACATTGACTGGGTCGCTTTCCATTCCAATATGGCGGATCCGGAGCGTCACATTATGCTTCTCACGAAGAGCAGTAAATACGGATCTGTGAGTCATAGTCATGGCGATCAGAATGGCTTCTTGCTGCATGCTTACGGCGAACCTCTGGCCATTGAGAGTGGTTATTACGTGGCGTTCAGCTCTACGATGCATATGAATTGGCGAAGACAAACGCGCTCGACGAATAATATTTTGATCGACGGACTCGGTCAATACGCTGAGAAGAACAAAGTGCTAAATATGGCGGCCAATGGTTTTGTCGAAATTGCCGAGCAGCGCAAAGGCTATGGCTATTCCCGTGCTAATGCAACCGCGGCATACCAAGAATATGTGCCATACCTGGAACGGTATGTGCGGGAGCTTTACTTCTTCGGCACTTACGTAGTGGTTGTCGATCATATCGACCTCGCACAATCGGGGACCGTAGATTGGCTATTCCAGACCTTGTATGAGATGAAGCTGAATGGACAGACCTTTAAGGTTCAAGGGCATAAGGCCGACATGGACGGTCGTTTCGTCTACTGCTCCTCTGGAGAGCTAGAGCTTACACAGCATCAGAGCTTCACTGACATCGATCAGTCGGAGATCGAAGGTTTGCCGCCGCACTATCATTTGAAGGCAAGGACTCAATCTTCTCGGAGCCATCGTATCGCAACGTTGCTTGTACCGATCAAGCATGGTGAACCGAAATACGTATCGTATTTCATGGACGATCAAGGCTTTGACGTTCATATCTACTTCACCGAAGACGGTATCACGAACCGCGTAGAAGTGCCAAAGGCCTACTAAAATATCCTGTTTAACCAAGCGATTCCATGTCAGCGAGAGCTGCCGAGGGGTCGCTTTTTTCTTGTTAAATATCGTTAAAATAATAAAAAAACACCCTAGGGGGAAACTTAAGGTGCAGAGATAAACCTATAGAAATCAAACATCATACCTAAAGTTCACGCATTGTAAGGGGTGCCAATTACACGGCATAATAGGATCATAAAGACATTCACTCAAACGAGGGGGATTTACATTGGTGAAAAAGTATAAAGCACTACAAGTTATTGGGGCAAGCGTGCTAGCCATCAGTTTAACAGCATGTGGTTCTAACGGAGATAGCAAAAGCACGGCTTCACCGGCTGCAGGCGCATCAACAGCTCCAGCTGCTACAGCAAAAGCTGAAAACATTACGATCACGTTCCAAAACATATATCCGGATCCGACTGATCCGAAAAACGGTATGTTGAAAAAAATCGTAGCGGATTACCAAGCGAAAAACCCAAACATCAAAATCGAACTTGATTCCTTGAACACGGATCAACAAAAGCTTAAATTGAAAACTCAAGCAGCTTCCAAAGAAGTGCCGGACATCACAATCGTGAATCCTGCTGCTCAAATGCAGCCCTTCGTAGATGCAGGCCTATTTGCACCGTTGAATGACATGGTTGAGCAAAACGGACTTAAAGATACGTTCCAAAGCGGTATTCTTGACTTCTATAGCTTCAACAAAAACATTTACGCATTGCCAGATGGTAACAACATCGGTGTTATCTACTACAACAAAGACTTGTTCAAACAAGCTGGAATTGCAGATATTCCAAAAACCTTCGAAGAAATGGTTGAGGACGTAAAAATCTTGAAATCCAAAGGCATTCAGCCAATGGCGATCGGTGAAAAAGACTCCTGGACGGGTTCCTTCTTGTTCATGAACGTATTGCTTCGCACCAACGGCGGCCCTGGATTCTTGCAAGCTGTTGTTGACGGTAAGAAAACATTCGCTGATCCTGCATTCACGGATGCTGTTAGCTCTTTCGAAGACTTGATCCAAGCTGGCGCGTTCCAAGAAGGCGCAACTTCATTTGATTACAACGCAGGCGAGAACTTGTTCAAAACAGGTAAAGCGGCTATGTACTACATGGGTAGCTGGGCAACTGGCGGTATCGAAACTTCTTCCGTTAACGGTAAAGTTGGCGTGTTCCAATTCCCTACAGTTAAAGGTAAAGGTAACCCTGATGAGTTCATGTTGGCTCCGGGATCCGCATTCGCTATCTCTGCAAATAGCAAGCACTTGAAAGAAACAAAAGATTTCTTAAACTTCTTCATGTTGAACTACCCGAAAGAAGCGTTCAAAGTTAAAGGCGCTGTTGGTGTAGGTCAAAAAGTTGACGGCGACTTCAAAGCTGCTGGATACTCCGATATGGCAATGGATGTTCTTGGCTTGTTCAAGAAAGTTAAAGGCGGCGACTTAGCGTTTGATAACACAATGAACCCAGGAACTGCACAAGGTCACTTAACTAGCATTCAAAATCTTTTCGTACAAAAAGTTGATCCTGCAACTGTAGCGAAAGAGCACCAAACAGCTTACGACACAAATAAAAAGAAATAAATTGATTTGATGTAGTAGCCCAATAGGGAATTTACCTAGAGCACCTCAGAGGTGCTAAGGGTAAGTTCCCCATGGGTATATCTAACCCCATGAAGGAGGCGAGCCAAGTGAATGTGTTAAGAGTCTCCAAGTGGACGATTGCCATGTTTGTACTGCCCTGTTTGATCATTTATGTTGGCCTTGTGTTTGTACCTATTCTCGTATCCATGTACAGTGGATTGCTCGAATGGAATGGGATTGGCACTTCGAAGTTCATTGGTTTAGAGAACTTCCGCACGATGCTTTTCCATGATCCTGTATTCTGGCCATCTGTCAAACGTACATTAATGTTTGCTGTGTTTTCCATGTGTGAAATCCCGATTGCATTGGGTGTAGCCATTTTGCTAAATCGTTTTATCAAGAAACCGAATTTCCTTGTTTCTGCTTACTTTTTACCAGTAATTTTATCCGTAGTTATCATTGGACAATTGTGGAAAACCATTTATAATCCAGCATCAATGGGCGGTATGCTCAATCAAGTTCTAGATTTACTTAACTTACATAGCTGGACGAGATCGTGGTTAACGGATCCGAAAATTGCTATGTACTCCCTTTATTTTGTAGCCCTATGGCAGTACTTGGGTTATCACACATTAATCCAGTTTACTGGTATTCAGAACATTCCAGCTGATATCTATGAAGCTGCGCGTCTGGATGGAGCAGAAGGCCTGAAGGCTGACTGGTATATCACTTTCCCTATGAATATTCCGATTTTCAAAATATCGATCGTCCTTGCTTTCATTGGTTCTTTACAAGCGTTTGACATGATTATGGTCATGACAGGCGGCGGACCTGCACATGCGACAGATGTGATCTCCACCTTGATGTACAACAATTCCTTCCTATCCCTGAAATATGGTTACGGAAGTGCGATTGCAGCCTTCTTGGTTGTGGTATGTCTCGTAGCAACCGTCATTATTAACTCGTTATTCAACAAACTAGAGAAAAAATATACGTAGGAAGGGGAGTGTCACCATGTTAAACGCCAGGGATGTAGCTTCGGCTAAACCTGCCATCATCCGGAGACGCAAAAGCTTCTCTATCCTAAAGGTTCTTGTTGTCATATTTCTATCCTTACTTGTGGTCACACAGGTATATCCATTGCTCTGGCTGTTCATTTATTCCCTCAAAACGAATGAGGAAATCCTGTCTGGGCGGTTCTTCTCACTGCCGCATGTGCTTCAATGGAGCAACTTTACGAATGCAATCAAGTCGGGGCATTACTTCCAATACTTGAAGAACAGCCTCTTCGTTACCTTAATTACAATGGTATGTGTCCTCTTCTTGAGTTCCTTAACGGCTTTTGCCATTACGCGGTTCAAATGGAAGTACGGGCAGCTTGTCATGGTTATCTTCCTGATCGGGATGATGGTTCCGATGCAGGCAACCTTGCTGCCGCTCATGATTATTTTCAAAAACATGCACATCCTGAACACGCATCTCTCCATCATTTTGCCTTACATTGCGTTTCAGACGCCAGTTGCGGTATTCATCCTCAGCGGCTTCATGAAATCCATTCCGGCAGAGATTGAAGAGTCAGCTGTCGTGGATGGTGCAGGGATATTTAAAATTTTCACTGGAATTATTCTTCCAATTTCCGTTCCTCCGATGATGACGGTTTGTATTCTTACCTTTATCAACATCTGGAACGAGTACATCTTAGCAGCAACGTTCATTTCATCCGAGCGACTCAAGACACTTCCATTCGGGGTGAACAGCTTCGTAAGTCAGTATTCCGTTAACTACGGTGCCATTGGCGCTTTCCTTGTACTAGGGGCGTTACCGGTTATTATCGTGTACTTCTTACTTGCGGACAAAATTACAAAAGGTATGGTAGCAGGAGCGGTGAAGGGTTAACTTCACCCTCTTTTTTTCATTTATGCGCAGCTGTGTTAAAATAGCAAATACTGTCGCTGCGAAGGGGGATCACGATCAGCGTGAAACGGGGCTTTAATTCCATTCATAATCGGCTTTTTTTGCTATTTATCTCATCCATGCTAGTGCTTGTTGTGCTTGTCAGTGTCTTGTATTATCAAAAGACCACGCAAATCATACATAGTAAGATTAACGATTTAGCGCAGAAAAATATTTCACAAACGGTTGGTTTATTTGATTTGCTGTTACAAGGATATGATAGTATTACGAAATCTTTGAACAGTAACTATGAAATGATCCGACTCATTGAGGATCGCGACTCCAATTCAGATATGACCGCTAACATATTGAATGAACGTACGATTACGAACATTTTGGGAGCTATTTACTATTCGCGGGATGATATTATAGGGATTCATGTCATAACCAATGCAGGTAAAAACTACAACTATGAACGCGGCTTCGACAGTGTCATCGACACCAACTATTCATCAGCGGATTGGTACCAAAAGCTTCTGGACTCCTCTGGAGAAATGGTCTGGTTAGGACTCGTGCAAGGGTCGGTAATCAATCAATTTCAACGAAATCCACTCTTTGTTTTTGGACGAAAACTATATGATCTTACAGATCATCGCGTGATTGGTGTCATGTTGATTGAAACGAATCCACAGCCAATTGTGTCAGCATTATCGAACGTCACGATCAGTCCGAATAGCCGAGTCTATATCGTTGATCAAGAGAACAGGATGATTGCAACGACGGCGGAAGATAAGAAGAATCTGCCTCCCTCTTTTACAGGCTTACCGCGACCCCAAACGAGCGAGATCATCATCGATGATCGTACCGATCAGTTGATTGTAGCAGCAAAAGCAAAAATGTCGGACTGGACTGTCTTCGGTTTGACTCCAAAAGGGGATATTAATGCCGAAGTTGTCAAAACGAGAGAGTACTTATACGTTGTTGTCGTGGTCCTTATTATTTTATCTACGGCATTGGCTAGTTTGATTTCGCAGAATATTGCTTCCCCGTTAAAGCTGTTGATTCGTGAGATGAAACAAGTAGAGATGGGGAATTTCAAGGGGTCCGTGACGGTCAAATCCTTTGAAGAGATTAACTCGCTAGTATCCTCCTTCAATCGCATGGTGAAACGGATGGATGAGCTAATCGAACGCATTACCTTGGCTTCTATGAGTGAGAAAAATGCCGAACTGCAGGCACTGCAATCTCAGGTAAATCCCCATTTCCTCTATAATACTTTGGATATGATCTATTGGATGCTGGATGAACGGGAGAATGATCGCTTAGGTAAAGTAATCCTTTCGTTATCTCATATGTTCCGGTATAGCAGTGATTGGCAGGAAGCGTCCAAAACGACGCTGCAGCAAGAGTTGGATCAGATGCGCCACTATATGACGATCATCGAGAACCGCTTGGAGGGCAGGGTGAGTACGGAGATTCACATTGATCCAGAATGGCTGGATGTGGTTCTGCCTAAAATGACCTTGCAGCCAATTATCGAGAATGCAGTTAAATATGGGCTAGAGCCGCTGAGAGAGCCTGGCGTGCTTCGCGTCTTCGCTGAGGTGCATGATCAAGAACTGCACATCATTATCTCGGATAATGGTGTGGGGATCGAAGAAGATCTCCTTCATCAAATGCAGATGAGGTTAGTAGAAGATGCTCGTATGATCGGAGATTCGTACGCTTATCAAGCGGAGGAGTCTCGGGGCGAAGTGAAGCCTGATCTGAATAGCAAAATGACACGGAGAGGCATCGGGCTTACGAATGTACACCGGCGTATCGTTTTACTGTTTGGAGAGGCCTATGGACTTCGGATACAAAGTAAACAAGAGGTAGGAACTACGGTTATCATTGCGATGCCGCTTCCTCGTAAGGGGGTATAACAGACCATTATGGATATTCTTATAGTCGATGATGAAACCATTATTCTTCAAGGCATTCAGCGCACGCTTCAGAATCGCTTTCCCGAGCACACGATCCACTTAGCCTCGAATGCAGAGCAAGCCATCAGTATCCTTCGCAGTCAGACGATTCATATCGTGCTAACGGACATTCTGATGCCGGGAATGACAGGGTTAGAGCTCATGAATATGTCACGTAGTCGCCATCCCCATGTGAAGTGGGTCGTAATTTCGGCTTATTCGGAGTTTTCTTATGCGCAAGAAGCTGTACGCCTTGGTGCGAAGGACTATTTGCTGAAACCGATTGGCAAAGAAGTGTTGAGCGAAATGATTAGGAAGCTGAGCGAGGAAATCGCCCATGATACCGAACTGATTGAGGAAGCAGAGCTGCTCAAGACGAATCGCAAATATTTGCAAGAAGCTGTGTTCCAGCGCTGGGTGCAAGGTCTGGATACGGGGCGGATTGATATGGGGCCATTCGTGGAGCAGCATCCTTATTTCTATCTGATCATGGTCAAAATGGAGACCGATAAGGCCGTTTTCTTGGAGAATTTTATTATCGAGAACGTCCTGTTGGAGCTGATCGAACGCTATGGCAAAGGTTTCGTGACGGTTCACGACAGCAAAAGCCTATTAGGGCTCGTCACCCCTCCTGAAGGCACTAGCATCGCGCAGCTTATTGAGGAGCTTCGCAGCCATCTCATTAAATATTTGAAAGTCCCGTTCCAGATCATGTCAACGGAGCGGATCGAGCAGTTCCAATCCGTACCCGCGGAGGTACAGCGGATGCGGCAAGCGTCCACGACACAGGTCTATGAGCATCACGCCAGCGGAAGTGATCGTTCTGTTGAAGTGGCTTTGCAATATATGCGCACGCACTATCAAGACGATCTTTCACTTGAGAAAGTGGCTTCGATCGTGTATTTGAACCCAGTTTACTTTAGCCAGTTGTTTAAACAGAAGACGGGGCAAGGCTTCAAGGATTTCGTGATTAACCTGCGGCTGGAGCAGGCGAAGCAGCTGCTGCAGAATCCAAAGATGAAGCTGGCGGACGTTGCTGAGCGCATCGGCTATCAAGATATGAGACATTTCTCTCAAGTGTTTAAGAAGAAGTATGGCGTGACACCTTCAGAGTTCCGGCAGGAACATACTGGCGATAAAGCGGATTCATTGGTGTCAAGAGATTGAGTCTCATGGAATTCTCATGAAATTCTCAGAAAAATGTCTACAATTAGGTGTGGCGCGACTTTCCTCCTTTGCTGTTAAATATTAGGTTATTTGGTATGTGCTATGGTAGTAGCAGGTCCAACAAACTTAGATTTTCATATCAAAGGAGGAAATCAATCATGATTTTTGTGAAGAAGAACCGCCTTAATCCATCTGTTGTAGGTCTTAGTCTTTCCTTGCTAATCGCTGGAACAGCGTTATTGAGCTCGCAAGCGGCCTCTGCTGCCACGACAACGACGAATGGGGCGGTAGCTGCCGCGACAGCCATGAGCACGTCCCGTGCAGACAGCATTGTGCGTACAGCCAAGTCATACATCGGAGATGTCACTTACCGATATGGTACTAGAAATACTAGCCGTCTAATCCTGGACTGCTCTGCCTATACGCAACTTGTTTTTAGCAAGAATGGTATCAAGCTTCCATGGGGCTCCCAAGCGCAAGCGAAGCTAGGAACTCGGGTCTCCAAGAAGACAAGCCTAAGCAAGGGCGACCTGGTCATGTTCAGTACATCGACACCAGGCCGGATTAATCATGTAGGTATCTATATCGGTAATGGGCAGTTTATCAGTAATACAACAAGCTCAGGTGTCGTTATACGTTCCATGACCTCAGGCTATTGGAAAGACCGTTTTATTATGGGGCGCCATGTTTAATAAACATCCGACATATTGACCACAACTCCCTTCGGGTGGTATATAGTAGAAAACTATAACCATGTTAAGGGAGATCAGATACAATGACATTAAAGCTAGCTTTCGAAGCTGTGAAGAAGTTCCATGAAACGTTCGAGCACCCAGTGGGCGCATCACCACAGCGCCTATCTGCTCAGCGTAAAGCCGCGCGCCTGGCGTGGATGCAAGAAGAGCTCAATGAGTTTGAAGAAGCAGCTACGCTAGAAGATGAAGTAGATGCGATGATTGATGAATTGTATTTTGTACTAGGGACACTTGTTGAAATGGGAGTAGAGCCTGGACCGATTTTTGATATTGTTCAGCATGCGAATATGTCCAAGGTTTGGCCCGATGGGAAGGTTCACAAGAATGAAATGGGCAAAACCATCAAGCCGCCGCACTGGGAAGACCCATTCGACAAAATTAGAACCGAAATTCAAAAACAAAAAAATAAAGAAAGTTGAGGTGGGGCTAGCATGGCCTTCCACAAACGGCTCAAAGAGCTGAGGCAACAGCAAAATCTCACATTACGTAAGCTCGGCGAGAAAGCGGGGATCAGCTATTCCATCCTAAATTCTATCGAAAATGGTCGAATCATCCCGTCGAAAGATGTCGCATTAGCACTAGCTATAGCACTTAAAATTGACGATAGGGAAGCCTTCGTTGCTTTAGCAATAAATCCCTCTCAGGTATAATTGCAATACCTAATATAGTGTGGTACAGTATTAATAGTCTTAAAGGGAAAACCTGAATTGCGTATTGCAAAGGGTTATCATTTAAGTAAATGAAACCTTTTCCAATGTGTAATTTTTTTGTTCGAAACAAGAAAAAAGACATGTTAATAAAACTTTGGAGGTATTACCCATGGCAGTAGGAACAGTTAAATGGTTTAACGCAGAAAAAGGATTTGGATTTATCGAAGTTGAAGGTGGAAACGATGTATTCGTACATTTCTCCGCAATCACTGGCGAAGGTTTCAAATCTTTGGACGAAGGCCAACGCGTTGAGTTCAACGTAGTTCAAGGCAACCGCGGACCACAAGCTGAGAACGTTGTAAAACTGTAAGCTTCAGCTTGCAAATATAGCATTCTCTAGAAAGACCCTTAACTTCGTTAAGGGTCTTTCTTTTTTGCGTTTGGGAGGCTGCTAGCAATTTTTGTGGACAAATTTGTCATACCAAGCGTACAGTATTCTTGGAGTTAATAGCTTTGAGAATAGTCATAGCATCGTGCAAGGAGAGTAGATCATTCGTGGCGATTAAAGATATGGAGATGTTTAAGGATTTCTCTAACATAGAGTTAGCCAAGCTTCTTGGCAAATTGGACATGGTGAAAGGGCAAGCGGGAGACATGCTTTTCGAGCAGGGTGATCCTGGTGATAGCATGTATCTGATTGAGAGCGGCAGAATAGAACTGTTCTCTCAGAAGCAAGATGGTACACGCCAGTCGCTCGCAAGCTTACAGGATGGGGATACGCTCGGGGAAATGGCGCTGTTAACGAGCGAGCCCAGATCGGCAACGGCCATCATAGCTGCAGAAAGCGTTCTCTACTATATTGATCGAGAGACCTTCGATCGGTTAGTCGTCGAGCAACCGCAGATTTCTTCCTATTTCATTCGGCTGCTTTCGCAACGGTTGGTATCAACCAATGGTCGATTACAAGCCTCCAAGGAAGCGAAAGCGCAATGGGTACTGCATGAGGTGGAGTTACTGCCGGCGTTGTTGCGGGATTTCCTTTTCGCGTGTGCTTGCTTGCCAAGTGTGCGCGATGGTCTGCTTAAGCATCTCTTTGGTATGACCATAGAAGAAGCCAATCAGGCATACGCTGCACTAGGACGATTCGTCCAGCAGGACGTGGAACGGGATTTCGTTCACATGCGGCCCGAAATCGCTCGTGTCCTGCTCGACATCCTGCCACAGCGGTACGGTGAGCGTCAGCAGCAGCTGTGGGTGGATCAGGCTTTGTCTTACTATCGGACCGAAGGTGATTGGGCGTCGATGGTTGAGGTCTATGCTGCGCGCAGTGAGTGGGCGCTGGCGCTGGATGTGGCGGCTATTGCCGCGGGTGAATTGGCGGAGCCGGGGCACGTTAAGGCAGCAGAAGCCGCCCTGGCTGAGTCTGTGCGGCAGCAAGAGGTAATCAGCCAAGCGCTTCGGCGCTGCCCGGACGAGCTGCTCGTCGCGCGCTACGCGGTCTTGTGGGCTTATGTCCGCTACTGCGTGGAACACGCGCCTGAAGCGGGCTTGGCCATCGTAGAGGCGGCGCTGGATCAGCAAGGCGCCGCTTATTCGGCGCAGCAGCTCACCACCGTCTACGAGTGGGGCGCTGATCTGTGCCGTAAGCTGGGGCGCAACCAGCTTGCGCTGGAATATTTGCAGCTCGCGGAGGCAACCGCGCTGTCGGGATCGGGGGCGGCCAAGCGCAGCGGCGACCAAAGCTTCGGTCTGGCCAAGCAGATGCTGGCCAGAAGCAAGAGCGAGCGCCTCGCCGCAGGCGCGGGGCGGCTTGGTGACCGCAGCCGCTGGCTGGGCCTAGCGGCAATCATCTTGGCCGTGGCCTCGGTGCTCGGCTTCCACATCGCCGAGCCCGTCGCGGGGCTGTCCCGCCACGGCATGGACTTCATCGGGATCGGCTTAGCCGCCGTGATCCTCTGGATCGTGAACATCATGCCCGACTACATCGTAGCCTTGGGCATGGCCATGCTTTGGGTGCTCGGCGGCCTCGTCGAGCCGGAGGTCGCTCTGTCGGGCTTCGCCTCGCCGACGTGGCTGTATATGATCTTCATCATGGCGATGAGCGCCGTGATTACGAAGTCAGGCTTCTTATACCGCTTCTCTCTCCATGCCCTGAAGCGCTTTCCCGCTAACTATCGCGGGCAGCTGTGGGGCATCGTGGCCGGCGGTATCATGTTGAACCCGATGATCCCTTCCTCTTCAGCGAAGGTATCACTCGGTGTGCCGATCGCCCAAACGTTGTCCGAATCCATGGGCTTCGGAGCACGCAGTCACGGCGCAGCAGGTTTAGGCCTTACTGCCATGCTGTTCTACGGCTTCACAGCGCCATTCGTGCTCACAGGCTCGTACACGAACGTACTAGCCTTCGGACTGGTCACAACAGCTTCACCAGTGAACTGGATTCAGTGGTTTATCTATGCTTTACCGGCATTTATCATATTTAGCAGCGTACTGCTTGCCATCATCTTCATCATGTTCCGCAAAACAGCTTCCGCTAAGCCGATTGCTGCCGATGTCTTAGACGAGCAGCTGCGACTGCTAGGACCATTGACGCGCGAGGAGCGCATTGCCGTCGTAACCGTCCTAAGCTGCATCATCATGCTGGTGTTACAACCACTCCATGGTATCGACAGTGCTTGGATTATGCTGATTGGCTTTGCCGTGCTCGTCATCAGCGGCGTGCTGGATCGCAAAACGATTTCCACAGGCATCGACTGGACGTTCCTGCTTTTCCTTGGCGTGGCCTTCAGCTTCTCTGCTGCTGCCAATGAACTTGGGCTTGTCGAAGCCTTGTCATCATTCCTAGGCCAGCATATGGGCGTTTTCGTAACGTCGCCATTCTTCTTCCTAGCCGCCGTTATTGTGCTCTCATTCATCGTCACGTTGATCGTCAGGGACGATCCAGCTGTTATTTTGCTGGTCACGGCACTCTTGCCTTTAGCCGACCAAGCGGGGGTTCACCCATGGATTCTCGTATTCGTGGTACTATTATCTACGGACCCATTCTTCTTCGCCTATCAATCGCCGACATATCTGACGGCTTACTATAGTTCCGAAGGGAAAGCATTTAGCCATCGCCAAGGCCAGAAGGTTGCATTTGCTTACGGATTAGCTGTGTTGCTGCTTGCTCTTCTGTGTGTGCCCTATTGGAAGTGGTTGGGGCTGATTCACTAGGCATCGAATTTAGCTGTAGAACATGTAGGTAATTTCTTGTGAAACTAGCTACAATATAAGATAAATGGAAAACTTCCATCTATTTTCACGTGAACCACCTCTTTTGCGGGAATCTGCCTAAATTAACTGCACATTTTCCATCTACTTCCTATTTATAGGCGATTTCGAGATAAATAACTGTACATTTTACATGTATTGCTGGATGGAAGGACAAATTTGTGGTGGTTATGGTACCTTTGTGTTTTGTACGTTGAATGAGTAGTCAGCCTGCCGAAATGCAGAACCCCCAACAAATCCTACGCAATAGGAGGATTTGTTGAGGGTTTTTGAGCTGCGCGACAATGTTAGCGCAGGTTAGCTCTCTTCAACAACCGCTGAATCGAGCGGTTCGCTTCAGGCAGGACGATGTCCTTATCAACCGTCCGCAGGATGCGGTTTTCCATCACGATCCGACCATTGATAATGGTCGTTTCGACATCAGCACGCGTCGCCGAGTAGACGATGCGCGAGATCGGATCCACGTCGTAGGACGGATACGTGTGGAAGTTGTTGAGATCGAGGATCGCGAGGTCGGCTTTCTTGCCGACTTCGAGCGAACCGATCTCATCGGACATCCCGACGGCACGAGCGCCGCCGATGGTCGCCATGCGGAACACCGTCTGCGCGTTCATTGCCGTCGGTCCGTGCACGGGCTTTTGGATGAGCGCAGCGAGCCGCATCTCGTTAAACATATCGAGATTGTTGTTGCACGGCGCACCATCTGCCCCTAAGCTGACGGAGATGTCCAGCCCCAGCATCTCTGGGGTCTCGGCGATCCCTGAAGCCAGCTTCAGGTTGGAGCCCGGACAGTGGCTGACATGCACGCCTCGCTCATGGATGATACGTTTCTCTTGCTCATCGAGCCAGATGCAGTGCGCCAAGATCAATCGCTCATTCGCTAAGCCGAGATGATCGAGGTAGACGACGTTGCGCATGCCCGTCTCGGCTTGCACGATCTCGATTTCACCGAGATTTTCAGAAGCATGTGTGTGGACCTTCACGTTGTACTGTTCCGATAAATTACGAACCTCGCGCAGCAGCTCCTCCGTACACGAGATAACAAAACGCGGTGAGAACGCGTACTGGATACGACCGTCGTCGTGCCCGTTCCATTTTTCCAGCAAATCAACGCTTTGTTGAAGCGAATCTGTCGTATTTTCCTGCAAGGCGAACGGAACTTCGTCCCCTTTGTCCATCATCACCTTGCCTGACAGCGCGCGAATACCGCTCTCAGCAATGGCCTGAAAAGCAAAATCGGTGTGATGAACCGTCTCCATATCCACAATGGTTGTGGTGCCGCTTTGAATCAGTTCACCAATACCGAGCATCGCTGAATAGTAAATCGACTCCTCATCATGGGAGGCTTCCAGGGGCCAGATCCGCTTTTTTAACCAATCCATAAGCTCCAGATCGTCACCTTTACCTCGGAACAATGTCTGGCACAGGTGAATATGCGTCTGAATAAAGCCCGGAATGATGGTGCGATTCTTAGCGTTAATAATTTTATCGGCATGTGCAGGGTTCAAATCGGGCCCGATCGCGGTAATGCGGTCATTTTCGATCAGAATATCCCCCGTTATGATGTCTCCGTTCCGATTCATGGTCACGATCTGAGCATCTTTAATTAAAATCGTTGTCATCGATCAAAACCTCCTACTCCCCTAATATATGAAAATGTAGGCACAAAAAAACTAGCCATGAAAAATATGCCTGTTTCTCAGTGCACATTTTTCGTAGCTAGAAATTTACGGTTTCTAAGTAGAGACCCTTAATCCAATTATTAAGGTTATACGAAAGAGGTGATATGCAATTTGTCGTGCCTTCCTCTTTTAGAGTAAACTGCCAAGGTGTATTTTGTCAACTGTGTGTAAGTTAATGTGACATGCCCTCCCTCTTTTTTGAAAAAACGGCTTCCAATCTTGTCAAAATGGTGAATACCGTCACTCCGGATGATTTGTAGTCGCACTTCCCACGAAATATAGCGTTGTAATCCCCTCATACATCAAATGCATGGTCATCCCCGCCGTCGCATGCTGCAGATTGTGGCAATGATCCATCCAGAGTCCGGGGTTATCCGCGACGAAAGCAATTTCGTAAGTCTCTCCTGCGGCAACGTTCAACGTATCCACCCACCAGGGACTTCCGGATGAAGGCTGCCCGTTGCGACTCAGCACCAACATGTGGTGCCCATGCAAATGCATGGGATGACTAGCGCTGCTATGATTAACGATCGTCGTTTTCACCATGTCGCCCTCCTTCACCATCAACATTGGCGTATCAGGAAAAAGTTTTCCGTTGATCGTAAACGAATACGCGAGTCTTCCGTCGAAGAAGCCTAATCGTTTATCTAAAATAAGCTGGAATTCACGATCATAATGACCTGTGAACGCAGCAACTATTCGGCTATCTGGCCTGCCATACGTCAAGGGGTCAAAAACAGGTCCGCGTGAATCTACGGCATCTGCATCGTCGAAATCCCCATCCCTACCGTCTGGGCTCATTAGTAAGGAGGCGTGGCTGCCCCTTTCTTTCTCGGACTGTGGACCTAGAAGCACATCTCCCTCTGGCATCGTAAACGTCACATCATAACGCCCGCCTGCTGCGAGGAGAAGATTTTTCCCTACTAGATCTGTGGGCCCAAGCAGGCTCGTTCCATCAATGGCGGTCACTTGAAAAGCAGTTCCTACTAACTTAAACGTCATTGGTGAATTATCCGTATTAATAAGACGTAAGCGAACCGCTGTACCCGGCGCAATCTGCCGGATTTGCCGCTTATCCGAAGCTCCGAAGGAGATCGTATTCGATGTGCCGTCTACGGTCGTATAGGTGTGTGCAATAATCGGGATATCTAGTTCATTTGGCTTAATTTCGGTCGAAGTCTCAGCGGGCTCAACGAGTAACGATCCGAACAGTCCTTTACCTGCACCTACATACGATTGCTGATGCGAATGGTACCAGTAGGTGCCTGCATCACTTGCTATGAATCGGTACACATAAGTTTGGCCTGGCATGACGGCATTTTGTGTCACACCTGCCACGCCATCTTCTGCGTTGGGGACGTCAAGACCGTGCCAATGCAGGGTTACGCCATCTTCAATATCAGCGTTTACCAACGTGACTTCTACCAATTGACCTTGTTTTACACGCAGCTCTGGGCCTGGCAGTTGGTCGTTAAACGTCCACGCTTCCACCTGTTTGCCAGAGCTGAGCGTCACCGTTTTCTTGCTGGCCGTGAGCGTAAACCGCTGATCCGGCGTCCCCTCGCGGGGACCCGTCAGCGTCGCCAAGCTCGTCCCGCCCACGCCGTGGTGGACGGCGTGGTCAGTAGTGGCCAGCGCTGCGCCGCCGCCGTAGTCCATGACCCCCGCCGCCATGTTCATTTCGGCGGGCAAACGGCTGATCTGGCTAGCTGCGCTCAGCCAGATCACTAACCCCGCCGCCGCCGCTAGGACACCGGCGGCGGCGAGCACTACCCGCACCCCGAGCCGTGGCTTCGTCCACGCGGGGCTGCGCATGGCCAGGTATCGGCGGTGCAGCCGATACCCTTGTATGGAAGTGCCGGCTGCGGCAAGCAGCGGCGGCACGACAATCATCTTCACCGGCAGCGGAACCGCGGTGAAGAAGGTGTAAAAGAACACGGTCATCGCGCTCAGCATGACCGCTTGCACCGGCAGCGCCACCGCGATATGCGCGGCGTTGACACGCACTTCCGCAGGTAAGGCTTTGCCCTGCGGTCCACCCTCCGTCCGTGCTATACGCCACAGCCTCGGCACGGACCACACCAGCGTCGCCAGCGCTGGTGCGACGAACAACCCCAGCTCCAGCCCCAGCTTCACTTGCATCTGTGGCCATCCTGTTGGCCATGAGCTGAGTATGATCGTGGCCTTCGTAAAGGCAAGCACCTCACCTAGCAGAACGAGGGTGAGTAGACCCAAAGACCTGCGTCGCAACTGCTTTTTCCCCGAGCTATAGGCCAAACGACTGCTCCAATAGGCAGCAATGGACCACAAAAAAAGAAGGCCGAAGGAACTAAATCCTGCGGCACCAAATAGATCTTCTGTCATGTGAATAGTTCCCCCCGTGGAATTCTTATTCCGGACGATTCTGAGTGCCACTTCCAACCGAAAATGGCGTTGTAACGCCTTCATACATCAAATGCATCGACATTCCCGCGGCAGCGTGCACGAGGTTATGGCAGTGATCCATCCATAGTCCAGGATTATTAGCAACGAAAGCGACCTCATACGTTTCACCAGGCTGAACATCTAGCGTATCCGACCACCAAGGACTCCCGATGGAAGGTTTACCATTGCGTGACAGAACCAGCACATGATGACCATGCAAATGCATCGGATGCTCGACATTACCGCGATTAATGAACGTCGTTTTAACCAAATCCCCTTCCTTCACCATGAACATCGGCGCATCTGGGAACACTTTTCCATTCAACGTATAAAGGAAATCGAAATTTCTGTTATAGAAACCTAGTTTATTATCTAAAATCAGTGTGAAATCTCGATCAAATTTGCTATCCGCATCAAAGGGTGTGGCCTTCGGACTGCCATAGGTAAGCGGATCGAAAGCTACGGTTTGCGGAAGGTCAGGAACGTTCCCTTGGCCATCGGCTGACAGAAGAATGCCTCCGTTTTTATTCGTTCCCACATTTAAATAAACAGGATGATCAGGCATAACAAACGTAAGATCAAATCGTCCGCCAGTTGGCACAATGACACGTGTATTGGTCAAGAGATCCGGCTTATTCAAGTCCGTCCCATCGATAGCAGCCACTTCAAAAGGAGTACCCACTAGCGTATATGTTTGATCGACCCAATCATCAGTGTTGATTAGACGCATACGAACAGGCGTCCCAGGAGCGACTGTTTGACGATCGAGCTCATCATTTGCGCCAATAGCGAACGTATTCTCCCAACGATGGGTCATAACCGTGATATCTTTGAACGGAATTGTAAACGTTGTTGTATCTGCAACCTCTTTCGGCTCCACAATTAACGATCCGAAGAGTCCTTTACTTACCGCTTCTTGTGAATCCTGATGCGAATGATACCAGAAACTGCCCACTTGCTCGGCGCGGAAACGGTACGTATAGGTTTCGCCTGGCATAACCGCATTTTGCGTAGCCCCAGCAACGCCATCTTCGGCGTTTGGTACATCTAAACCGTGCCAATGGGCGGTGACGCCAACATCAATATCTTCGTTCGTTAGCGTGACTTCAATGAGTTCGCCTTCTTTCATACGAAGCTCAGGTCCAGGGATTTGACCGTTATAGGTCCAAGCATCCACCGTTTTGCCAGAGCTGAGTGTGACCGTTTTTTTCTGCGCTACGAGTGTAAAATGACGATCCGGCGTGCCCTCTTTCGGGCCCGTTAGGTCGGCCACTGATACCATGCCTGCCATATTGGACATAGCGGTCATGTCATGACCAGCATGCTCGCTTACCGCTCCGCCGCCGTAATCATGCGTTCCGCTGGCCATGTCGATTTCGGCTGGCAGTACGCTTTTATCCATCGCGAATGTAATTAAATAAAAGCCGATACCCGCAGTCACGATGAGAACGCCCGTCATGGCACCAAAGCGCGCTAATAGACGAGGTGCTTGATAGTTAGGTGCTTTACGTACCTGCTTGGCACGCAGATCATGTCTCAACCAAAGTCCAGCGGCTAAAACAATAAACACTGCCAGTGGAATAGTGATTTCTAACCAGTGGAAAGGAACTGGAGGTACAAATGAGAAGTATAGTGACGTTACTGCGCTAAGCGCGGTTAATTGGTAAGGAAATATAAGGCCTGGGCTAGCAGCCCTTTGGAACATAGCAGACTCAATTGTAGAGCCACTCTCTGCTATGCTTATCTTGGTTAGAGAGCGAAGCTTCAGGAGCTTAGGAACGGCCACGAACCATATGCTCAAAAGCGGAACAACGACTAGCGGTGCTTGCAGGAAGATGCGGTCCTTCCAGAAAATAGGGTCCATATTCATCTGGAGCCAGACGATGGCGGCTACAATTGCTGCCGCAGGAATGATGGGAAACCATGCCCAGAAAAGCAGCTTGCGCGTTTTGCGGTGCAGTTTCTCTAAGCTTCCACTGTACAATAATCGGGACGCCTTGACGCTTCCGATCCATGTGAAAATGACGAATAAAACACTTACGGCTAATATCGTTTGAATACTTGCGTTATACACGATTAAAACCCTCCTAGACTCGATACCACAAGTATAGTCCCCCTGCCCTGCGCATCAAACCGTCTGGAGACCAAGAGGCAACCTAGACTAAAGTTGGGGAGCCCTTTTTTAAATTTTATACTTGTAAAGTCTGGAAATAGTTTGCGTTTTCATAAGTGGTGTGTTATGATAAATCCAATCGACAAATAGAACCTGAATTCACATATTGTAAAGGGTTTTCATTTTTGTTAGTGAACCTTATACAATGTGTGAATTTTTTCTCTTTGAAGAATAAAAAACATGTTAATAATTTTTGGAGGTATTTCACAATGGCTACTGGTACAGTAAAATGGTTTAACGCAGAAAAAGGTTTCGGTTTCATCGAAGTTGAAGGCGGCAACGATGTATTCGTTCACTTCTCCGCAATCCAAGGTGAAGGTTTCAAAACTTTGGACGAAGGTCAATCCGTTGAATTCAGCGTAGTTCAAGGTAACCGCGGACCACAAGCAGAAAACGTTGTAAAACTGTAATATAATTAAAAAGACTGCCTTTACTTAAGTAATGGCAGTCTTTTTCAATTTAAAGCTAGCTGACGCTTAGTACTCTAAGGAGGTTTATCCATGTATTCCAGAAAAAAGTCGCTTGAAGAGATGCCTCTAGAAAATGTGACGGTATGGTCTTGTGAAAATGAAGGCTGTAAAGGCTGGATGCGAGATAATTTTGCATTCGATCACGTGCCGACATGTCATTTATGTCAGTCCACAATGGTTCGAAGTGTCAAGTTACTTCCATTAGTTAATAACACGAATAGTGATCAGAAAACGCTCAAAAAGGGCGTACAAATATAGCGTTATAGAACCCGAAGACATAACTGTCTTCGGGTTTTTTGTGTTACCATAAGAAGAGTGAAATCAGAGGACGAAGTCGTCTTAATAATTAGACAACCTGTCGTCATTCAAGGGAGGTAGGAACGTCTGTGAGACCAAGAAAAAGGCGTCAATGGCCACTGTTGGTTGGCGCTTGCATCCTAGCTGCTGGTGTGGTCATTTTCATGGGAGACTCACCGTTTGAAACATCGACCTCTTCGAATAAGGAGGTACCATATATCGCAGTCGCAACACCTGTACCAACCCCAGCACCTCGCGAAGCCTTGGAGTTTCGGATGCTTGATTTCGATCGAGGCTGGGTGAAATACGCGGATGGGATGGCTCAAACTTCGGATGGCGGCGCGCATTGGCAGGAAGTCACTAGTACGGAAGCCCTGCAGACAGATGGGGGAACGCCTACGGATGGATTGGAAGCGATCACAAAGCTGCTGAGCTTGGAGAGCGGGACTGGGAGTGCGGCGGAAGGCGTATCAGGAGTTTCAGCTACGACGCCCTCAGGAAGCTTGACCGTGGATATTGTTACGCTGAACGGGGCTATGTTTGATGTGAAGCAGTCACAGTTCGTGACACCGAAGATTGGTTGGGCTCTATTACCAAGCACAACGAATAGTAAAAGCCCACTCGTGCTCACCGTGGATGGTGGACAGAGTTGGATAGATGGCATGACGAAGGACGCAAAAGCGGTCATTCAAGGGGTGAAAGCCCATTTAACGCAGCTCAAAGCGGAGGCTTTGCTCTATAAAGATGAAGCGGGCGCGAAAGCAGTCATGGGCGCTAGCTGGAGGCTTATACCGGAACAGGCGTCGCCGGGGGATATCGTGCTTGTGCGTCATAAGGAGCCAGGCAGTATTGCTTGGCAGGGCAAAACCTACACACTTCAACCTTATGAAGCGGGATATTTCACGTATTTGCCAATCTCGATGAGTGTGAAGGCAGGCACATATCCGATTGGTGATCAGACGCTGACCATCAAGGGGAAGAAGTTCGAGACGCAGTACTTGAAGGTTACCGAGCAAATGGAAAGCATGAAACAGGATACGGCGCGCATCAACGCCGATCAGAAGAAGATCGATCTGGCGCGCAGCAAGTCGGAGCCGAGTTTTTTGTTCAGCGGGCCGTTCGTGAAGCCGATCGAGGGGATTTTGACCACACCGTATGGGTACACCCGTTATGTGAACGGGAAATACGACAGCGCGCATATGGCCCTTGATCTGGCCGCCAAAGAAGGCACGCCGATCAAGGCTACGAACGATGGCGTTGTAGCGCTAGCGGAACTCCTGTATTTGACCGGCAATTCCATCTATATTGACCATGGGATGGGGCTGTTCTCGCAGTACGCGCATCTCTCCGAGCTGCGCGTCAAACCTGGCGACCGCGTCAAGCAGGGCGACATTATCGGGCTTGTCGGCACAACGGGGTTCTCCACGGGGCCGCATCTGCATTTTACCTTCTGGGCGCATAATATTCAGGCCAATCCGGACTTGTTTTTTAATACAACCCCGTTTCAGTGGGGGAAATGATCGTGAAGTGATACGGTAACAAGACTAATCACCCCTTCTGCGTATGAGTTAGGCTCGCCGTAGAGGGGGTTTTTGGCGTGGGGCGTGGGGTTAGCTAGGGGTTTGCGATGCCATCATCAACTTTGACAGGAGCCAGTAGTGTTTCACCAATGTACATGGTATAATAAGGAACAAATGTTCTAAAAATGGAGACGTGGTATGCTACCTGTTGTTCAGATATCAGTTCGTTCGCTTGTGGAATATGTGTTTAGCAGTGGGAGTATTGATACGGGATTTCGGTCGAGTAAGTCATTAAGTGATGGTACAAAGGCACATCAAAGATTGCAAAAGCAATACGGAGAATCCGATCAACGTGAAGTGTATGTATCTGCGGAGATTGCGTATGAGGGGCTTTTATTTGTTATAGATGGGCGTTGTGATGGGCTGCTAACTGGGACTGATGACGGCGGTGCATTAACGGTAGATGAAATCAAATCGACTTCCGGAGATATTGCGCTGATTGAAGAGAATTCGTACCCTGTGCACTGGGCACAGGCGATGTGTTATGCCTACATGATTGCTCATGATCGAGAGCTAAACCAGATGCGAGTTCAGATGACGTATACACAGGTAGATACGGAGGAGACGCGGCATTTTGTGAGGGAAGCTGCTTACGAAGAACTAGAGCGGTTTGTGCATGAGGTGATTCAGAGCTACTATCCGTATGCACAGGTGAAATATGACCATGAGCAGCGCAGAAATCTGAGCATCAAGGAGCTGCAGTTCCCTTTTCCACAGTATCGTGAAGGGCAGCGCAAGCTGGTGGGGGCGGTGTACAAAACTATCCAGGATGGGCACAAGCTATTCGCTAAGGCACCGACAGGCATTGGAAAGACGATGTCGACGCTTTTCCCGTCGGTGAAAGCGATGGGGGAGGGCGTGTTGCAGCGTTTTTTTTATTTGACGGCGAAGACGATCACGCGCACGGCGGCAGAGGAAGCTTTTTACCTGTTGCAGGACAAGGGCTTGCAGCTACAGGTGGTTACGCTAACCGCGAAGGAGAAAGTGTGTTTGAAGGACGAGGTCAAGTGTACACCGACACACTGTGAGTTTGCGGACGGCTACTATGATCGGGTAAACGAGGCGGTGCTGGATCTGCTGAGGCAGGAAACGGTGATGACGCGTTCGGTGATTGAGACGTATGCACGGAAGCATCGCGTGTGTCCATTCGAGTTCTCATTGGATGTGGCCTATGCGGCGGATGCTGTGATTTGTGATTACAATTATATCTTTGACCCGCGTGTGAATTTGAAAAGGCTGTTTGAGGAGCAGAAGCGCAAAACAACGCTGCTTATTGATGAAGCGCATAATCTGGTTGATCGAGCACGGGAGATGTACGCCAGTGAGTTGCATAAATCGGTCTACCTTACGCTGCAGCGGGAATTCAAAGGTGTGAGTAAAGAGCTCCATGACGCGGCTAAAGCTGTAAATGCCTATTTCATAGCGCTCCGTAAGCAGGTGGGCGATCGTGAGATGATGGTGGAGTCTGGGCTGCCGGAATCGTTATTGGTGCATGTGGAAGCATTTATAGCGATAGCGGAAAAGGAATTAGCGAGATCGGCCGGTGGTACTTCAACGAGTGCGGTACTTTTGGATGCGTATTTTGGCGCTCAAAATTTCGTGCGCATCTCGAAGTTATATGACGAGCGGTATGTGACGCTAGCTGTGAATGACCGGAACGAGGTCAGCGTGAAGCTCGTGTGCTTGGATCCATCTCATCTGCTGCGGCAGATGGGGAAGGGGTATCGGGCGCATGTGTTTTTCTCGGCGACACTGTCACCATTGTCCTATTTCATGGACATGTTAGGGGCAGGAGAAGACGATTACTCTGTGACGGTGCCGTCGCCTTTTGCGAAAGAGCAGCTGGAAGTTTTCGTGCAGCCGCTCTCCACCCGTTACCAGGATCGGGAACACAGTCGTACGCAGATTGCTCGTTCGATCTATGAGCTAGTCACGGGACGAGAGGGGAATTATTTGGTGTTTTTCCCTTCGTATGCGTATATGAGCAGTGTGTATGAGGCTTTTACGGATCTTGTAGGTGAGGCGGCGGATACGTCGCACCTCAACATACTCGTCCAGCAGGCCAAAATGACGGAGGAAGAGCGAGAGCACTTTCTATCGGCGTTTCAGGCGGGATCGGAGATGACGTTAGTGGGGTTTGCGGTGATGGGTGGGATCTTCTCCGAGGGCATTGATCTTGTCGGCGATCGTTTAACGGGCGTCGTTGTAGTGGGTGTTGGCTTGCCACAGCTAGGACCTGAGCGTAATCTGATCAAGGATTACATGGAGCGCACGGGCAAAAACGGCTACGACTATGCCTATGTCTATCCCGGCATGAACAAAGTACAGCAGGCTGGCGGAAGGCTAATTCGCTCCGAAACGGATCACGGCATGCTGCTGCTGATTGACGATCGGTACCTACAGCCGCGTTATCAGCGTCTGTTGCCGGAAGAATGGCGCGACTATAAGGTGCTGCCTGTGCAGCGTTAGGATCTCAAAGTTAAAAAGCCGCCCCCAAGGTTGATACCTCGGAGGGCAGCTTTTTCATGTTAGCTATGATGTCTTATAGCGACATCTGATAAATTTTCACGACATCTGCGCGAGTCAGCTTCTGGAAGTTCCCGAAATCGCCGTAAATCATGGCTTTATCGGCCATGAGCTCGATGCTGGATTCGTCGATGTTGTAATCAGCCAGTCGGCTAGGTGCGCCGATACTGGTGAAGAACGCACGCAATGCCGCGATACCTTCCTCGGCAATTTGCTTATCGGATTTGCCTGCAGCATCAATGCCGAAGACGCGCTGCGCGAACTGTTTGAAGCGTCCCACGTTGGCATCGAGGTTGTGAGTCATCCAGTTCGGGAAGAGAATGGCCAAGCCGCCGCCGTGCGGAATATCATGGACGGCGGAAACCGCATGCTCCAGGTTGTGCGTCGCCCAATCCCCGCGGATGCCCATGCTTAGCGTGCCATTCAGCGCCATAGTGCCGCTGTACAGAATGGTTGCGCGGTGTTCAAGATTGTTCAGATCCGCTAGCAAAAGAGGAGCCGTGTCGATAACCGTACGCAGAATCGTTTCGCAGAATCCATCCTGCACAGGAGAGTTCGTGTCATGATGGAAGTATTGCTCGAACACGTGAGACATAATATCGACCATGCCGTATACGGTTTGATTTTCAGGCAAGGATGTCGTATTAGCGGGGTCGAGGATAGAGAACTTCGGGAATGAGTATGGACTTCCCCAGCCAAGTTTATCTTGGGTTTCCCAATTTGTAATGACAGAACCGGAGTTCATTTCGGACCCGGTCGCAGCAATTGTCAGCACGGTTGCTAACGGAAGTGCGCCTGTTGCTGCTGCTTTGCGGGTTGCGATATCCCAGAAATCGCCATCGAACTTGGCACCAACGGCAATGGCTTTCGCACAATCGATAACACTGCCGCCGCCTACTGCAAGGATGAGATCGATATTGTTGCTACGGCACAGGGCTACGCCGCGGTGGACGGTCGTTAATCTCGGGTTGGGCTCAACGCCGCTAAGTTCTACGATGGTTGCTTCTAGACCTTGTAAGAGCTGAACAACCTTGTCATAGATGCCATTGGCTTTGATGCTGCCACCACCATAGACAAGTAAAATATTTTTCCCATACTTCGGTACTTCGGTCGTTAGTTTGTCTAATTGTCCTTGACCGAAATGTAGGGTAGTTGGATTATGGAAAGTAAAAGTATTCATGATTATACCTCCTCGAACATATCTGGGGCATAGGTGCCCTCTTACTATTGTATAGTAACCATCTGCTAAAAACAAAATTAGCGAAAGAACAGGGGATCGGAGATAAGAAGGACATAGAAATCATTTATAGAATGAATAAGGAGAATGTCATCTGGTAGGGATGTGATTGCAGCATGGTGAAAATAAGAAAGTCTGACCATATCTTAGAAATTGCATATAGCTGTGTACGTTGGTTCCTTCTTGTTACTACATCTTATGTGTATTTGAACTATTACTACAGCGCCTCGCAGAGTCTATCTCTTTTTTGGAGCATGCTAGCAGTCGCTATTCTCTATATGGGAACTACGGAAGTGGCCCTGCATTTTACTTCTATCGCTTCAAGCTTTTATCGCACAGTGACGCGATTGGGTGTCGTTATGGATTACTTCTCATTTATCGCCATTATCGCACTCACAGATGGCACACATAGCCCACTTCTCCCAATAGGCTACTTGGTTATTCTTCATGCTTCGTTATACTGGAGTTTCCGTGGATCCATGGTGGCGACGGGGATGATCATCATCGGATATTGCTTCATAGTTGTGCTAGTGGATGGTGGATTTCGGATAGACGACTTGCCCCGACACTTTTTTAATTTTGCCTTTCTGCTTATGTTTGGATTCATTGGGGGCATCCTTGTAGCAAGGGAGCGAAAGCATTTTGTCGAGAAAGGCATTTTTGAAAATTTAGCGAAACAGGATTACTTAACTGGACTATATAACCATCGAAGCTTTCAAGAACACATACGAGAAGCTATCTCAAGTAAACAACCGGTTACGCTGCTGATGGGGGATATTGACTATTTTAAGCAGATTAATGATCGTTATGGTCACCAAGCGGGAGATACGGTGTTGAGGGAGATCGGCAGTTTATTGGAGACGTCCATCCCAAGTACACAAGGTCGTGCCTTTCGCTATGGTGGCGAGGAGTTTGCGATTATTTTTTATACAGATTCTCAGGATAAGGCGACGGAGCTTTATCATGTATTTTTGGATAAGCTGCGAGCCAAAGTATTTGAGCATGGCAAAGACGCGTTTCAAGTTACAATGAGCTTCGGTGCCGCACTCCGTGATCGGGGACAAGGTAAGTCGGAGTTGGTCGCCGCGGCGGATAAGTTACTATATGAAGCGAAGACACATGGCAAAAATCAATTGCTATGGGCTCGTACAGAAGGGATGAAGTGATAGCGATGGCAACCTTATCTCCTTATATTTATAGTGCCGATGCGAGAAAGCAGGCTGACTTTTATGTGAGCGTGTTTGGCGGTGAAATCACCAGCATTCAATCGTATGGCGACCTGCCTGGGATGGAAGAGTCGAAGAAGCACTTGATTATGCATTTGGAATTGCAGGCGCTGGGCTTGCGATTTTTCATGGCTGATGCAGGGATAGAAGCCAATGATCGAGGCACTGGCATGGATTTAGCACTCACCTTTAAGGATGAGGAGGAGGCACGTACGATTTATGATGGTTTAGCAATTGATGGCGATGTTATTATGCTGTTTGAACGCATGTTTTGGGGCACGATGCTGGGTCGTGTGCGAGATCGTTACGGAGTCATGTGGCAGGTAGCCACCGAGACATAAGTAGAACAATGAGAACTCCCTTGTGAGAAGCCGTATGGCTTTCGTGAGGGAGTTTTTTTCCTGTGCAATTCTAACGGACACGATTGCCGCTATTTCGAGAGAATCACACAAATTCCTTGTCTAACGGACATAGGCACCGCTATTTACGTGTTGGAGGCAATATTGCACCACAATTTAGGAGAATAACGGCTGTGTTATCCGTTAGAACATGCGAATCAAGCCCAATGATCGATTAGCGGTCATCTGTGTCCGTTAGACGGGGCGAGGGCTGAATAGGGGGGGATTCGCCCTCCAGAGCTGCTTTTTCCGCCCGAGGACCGATTCGAACCCGTTTATATTCTGTTTAAAATAGGGGAGTATGATCATATCCATAGGTAAATACAACGTACACACGGAATCATATCCGAACGGTAAAGGAGTAGAGATAGATGGCTATGACGAAAAGCGAACAACCGAAACAAAAAAGCAACTGGCGGGGCTTCCTCCGCTTAATGATGAGTGCGAAGCCACCTAAGCTTTTATTAAGTATTGCACTGGGGTTAAGTGTGATTGCCACACTGGTGTCGTTGGTGATCCCGCTATTCACGAAAAATGTGGTTGATAATTTCTCGATCTCATCCCTAAATTGGTGGCAAATTAGCGGGATGGCTCTTGCGTTCATCGCATCAGCTGTAGCTTCTGGTGTAGCTACTTATCTTCTTAACTATTCAGGTCAGCGCGTAGTGGCAGGTATTCGAGATCGCTTGTGGAAGAAGCTGCTTGTGCTGCCAGTCCGGTACTATGACAACAATCAAACAGGAGATACCATCTCTCGGATGACGAACGATACCGCAATTATTAAAGGACTTATCGCGGAGCATACCGCGGGCTTTATTACAGGCAGCATTTCCATTATCGGGTCTATTATCGTGCTCTTATATATGGATTGGAAAATGACACTTATCATGTTCAGCATATTCCCGATTGCTTTTCTGATCCTTTTTCCATTGGGTATGCAAATGTACAAAATTTCTAAAGGCATGCAAGCCGAAACGGCTAATTTCACGTCTGTGTTGAATCGCGTTTTATCTGAAATTCGGTTGGTGAAGGCTGCTAATGCAGAGCCTGTGGAATACAAGGAAGGCAGTGCAGGGATCCAGACGTTGTTCAAATTTGGGCTAAAAGAAGGCAAAATTCAAGCACTGATGTCGCCGCTGATTATGTTTGTCATGCTAATGATGTTCGTCGTCCTATTCGGTTATGGCGGCACGCGTGTAGCGTCTGGCGCGATATCTGCGGGGCAGTTAGTGGCCTTCATGCTGTATTTATTCCAAATAGTGATGCCGATAACGCAGATTACACAATTTTTCACGCAAACGCAGAAAGCGATGGGCGCAACGGATACCATTCTCAAGGTCCTGGATCATGAGGAGGAAGATCCGCATGCAGGTTTACAAGTCAAAGATGCTTCCCAATCCCTGCATTTCGAAAACGTATCGTTTGGATATAAAGAGGGCGAATCGGTTCTCAAGGATGTTAGTTTTACAATGGAATCGGGTAAAGTTACCGCGATTGTAGGACCGAGCGGAAGCGGGAAGACGACGATGTTCTCGTTGCTGGAGCGTTTTTATTCGCAGCAAGAAGGTAACATCTCGCTAGGCCAAGAAAAGATTGGTCATTACTCGCTTATCTCCTGGCGCAGCCAGATCGGCTATGTATCGCAGGAAAGTCCGCTCATTGCGGGGACGATACGGGATAATATTTGTTATGGCTTGCAGCACGAAGTGACGGAAGAGGCGCTGAAGCGGGCTTCTGAGATGGCCTATGCGGATGGCTTCATTGAAGAACTTCCGCAGAAGTATGACACGGAAGTCGGTGAGCGCGGGATTAAGTTGTCAGGCGGACAACGCCAACGGATTGCTATTGCCAGAGCGCTGCTGCGCGATCCGAAGATTCTCATGTTGGACGAAGCTACTTCGAGTTTGGACAGCAAGTCCGAGGTCGTCGTTCAGCAAGCGCTGCAGAATTTGATGCAAGGACGTACAACGCTAGTCATTGCCCATCGGTTATCCACGGTCGTGGACGCGGATCAGATCGTGTTCCTCGACAAAGGTGTCGTTACCGGCCGCGGCACGCATCAAGAGCTCATCGAGTCGCATGAGATGTATCGCGAATTTGCAACGCAGCAGTTGCAGATACAAGAACAGCTGATTGCGGTGCATTCCCCGCTGACGCCTGAATTGCTGCCGACCGAGCAGATCCATTCTTAAATGAAAGAGCCTCTACACCCACGAAATGACGGGATGTGGAGGCTTTTGTTCATTCACGGTGTTAGGAACCGCGTAGGCTTCTTTTCATAAGTGCGGCAATCTGCTGCTCCTGATCTCCCTTAAGCTCCAATTCTCGAATAATGCGCTCTTGGCGTTCGACCGGCTGATTCTGGCTGAGCTTGGCCTTGCCTTCGATGCTGGAAATCGAGAGCCGGAAAGCTTGTATCCCGTTGCTCAGCCCCGCAATAAAGTGAGGATCAATGCTGTCTAAATCATACCGGCTGTCTGCCCCTTCATACTTGCTTGTTAACTGCCGTAAGACGCGTAAAACTTCTTGATCGTCGTGAATGAGCTCGATCTTGCCATACACATGAACAGCCGTATAATTCCACGTTGGGACAGCGGCAGGCGTTCCATACCAGGAAGGCGAGATATAGCAGTGGGGACCTTGGAAAATCACCAAAATCTCCTGTCCCTCGATATCCATCCACTGTGGATTAGAACGAGCGAAATGCCCATATAAGCACTGCTCTTCTGAACGCAACATCAAGGGGATATGCGTCGCGAAGGGGCGCTCCTGATGATGGGAAACGACCGTAGCGAAGCTATGTGCGTTGATGAGGTCATACATCTCCGACAGCACTTCTATTTTAAAATGGGAGGGTGTACACATGGCTGCACCTGCTTTGTCTTAGCATTTTAGCAATAGTATAGCAGTCGATATGGTACATAAAAAGTGCCAATTAGTTCGGTTTTGAATAGACCGCTTTGGACGATCTTGCCTATAGGTTCATGTTGCTTACGAATGCTGTACAGGAGGTCACAACCCTGATGTCGAATACCTAACCAACTACGCAATTCAAGAGGAGGCAATAGAATGGAAAAGGTTCGTTGGGGAATTATCGGCTGCGGTGACGTGACGGAGGTCAAAAGCGGCCCAGCTCTGCAGAAGGCAGAAGGCTCGGAACTAGTCGCTGTTATGCGCCGCAATGGGGCACTAGCAGAGGATTATGCGAAGCGTCATGGTGTGGCAAAATGGTACGATGACGCCGCGGCGTTAGTCAACGATCCAGATGTAAATGCGGTCTACGTTGCAACGCCGCCAGGATTCCATCATGCCTATACCTTACTCGCTGCCAAAGCAGGAAAGCCTGTCTACGTGGAGAAGCCGATGGCTAGGAATCACGCAGAGTGTCAAGAAATGATCTCCGCTTGTGAAGAAGCCGGTGTGCCTTTGTTTGTGGCGTATTATCGCAGAGGGCTCCCTAAATTCGTGGAAATCAAGCGTCTTATTGATAGTGGAGTGATCGGTGAGATCCGCTTCGTACAATCAACGTACCTGCAACCGATGAGAGATTATGAAGAAGGATTAGAACCGTGGCGCATTCAGCCTGAACTGTCAGGTGGCGGTCTATTTGTGGACTTGGCAAGCCATGCATTAGATATTCTTGACTATTTGTTGGGGCCGATCGGAGAAGTCAAAGGCTTCGCAAGCAATCAAACCGGCAAGCAAAAGGTCGAAGATATCGTGACAACGAGCTACGCATTTGAATCCGGTGTGATGGGTACAGGGGTATGGAGCTTCAATGCGTTTACACGCCTAGATTTGAATGAGATTGTGGGTAGCCTTGGCAAACTATCGTTCTCTACGTTCAGTGGCGATCTGCGCATTGAAACCGCTGACGGTGAGGTTCAAGAACTGACGATTCCCAACCCTCCACACGTTCAACAACCACTGATCCAGACCGTGGTGGACGATCTTCGAGGCATTGGTCAGAGCCCCAGCACAGGCGTTACAGCTGCACGTACCAATCGTGTGATGGACGAGCTGTTGCGCGATTTCTACCGCGCTTGAGAATAAACGAAAACCCCAGCCTAATGTGAAAGTCATCACATCGGACTGGGGTTCTTTATTCATGCATTAGGCTTTCGGGCTCGGCGTTGCTACAATAGGAGCAGGTGCCGACGCGGAAGGATTGTCGGGTGCTAGGGAGCGCTTGTTAAGGAACAAGCTGAGCGGTAGCGCGACCAGCACAATAAATGTTGCAAGCAAGTATACGTCATTGACACTCATCGTGAAGGCGTGAGTACCAATTTGTACTTTGTCCGTCATCCCGCCGGTAGCAAGATCCTTGCTATGTGTTGCGGTTTGGGATGATAAAACGGAAGTGAATAGGGCGATCGCGAAGGACCCGAATACGTTACGAACCCAGTTATTAATAGATGTTGCATGGCCAGAAAGAGTTCTCGGAATTTGCTCCATCCCTGCATTACTTGCAGGCATCGTAGCGAAGGCAATCCCGACGTTTCGAACGATCATCCAGAACACAATATAGCCGCGTGATACGTCTGTACTTAACCAACTGAGCGTGAGCGTACCAATCGCGATTAACGAAATACCGATAAAAATTAGAATACGAGGTCCGACACTGCTATACAGCTTGCCTACGATTGGCATACAAAGTGCCATCACGAGGGAGGCAGGTAATAGAATTAAACCTGTATCCAATGGAGTTACGTGCTGAATGTTTTGCAAGAAAATCGGTGTCAGGAAGGTACCTGAGTACAAGCTTATCGTAACAATACTGGAAATAATGAGAGATAACGTGTAACGTGAGTTTTTCAACACACGGATGTTCAATAAAGGTGAATCAGCCTTGAGCTCTCTCCAAATAAACAGCAGAAGGACTAGGAATCCTGTTGCAAATAAACCGATAACACGACCTGATGACCATCCCCAAGCATGGCCTTGCGAGAACCCAACGAGCAACGCAAGACTGCTGACAACAACAGTGAGTAAGCCGATTAAATCGAATCTTTTTGGAACAGAAAGACGGTAATAAGGGATTAATTTGAAAACGAGAATAATAGCAACAATGCCGACAGGTACGTTCATGAGGAACAACCAGTGCCAGCTCCAATTTTGCAGTAACCAGCCGCTCAATGTAGGACCGATTGCTGGCGCCATCATAGCAGACAAGGACCAAAGTGAAATTGCGATAGGTTGCTTATCACGCGGGATAACTTGATACACAATCGTCATGGTAGCCGGCATAATCAGACCGCTGAAAGCCCCTTGAATAATACGGAAAGCAATCAGTGATGAAGCGTCCCATGCTAAAGCGCATAGGAGTGAAAATACGGTAAAACCAATCAACGCAATGGCGTATAATCGTTTGTAGCTGAATTTCTCCCCGAAATATCCTGTAATCGGAGCGATTGTACCGCTTGCGAGCATGAAACCAGTAATCGTCCATTGGATTTTGCTCAAATCCGTATGGAAATGATCACTAAGAATCGGTATCGCGATATTAATCGTACTCATACTTAGAATCGAAACGAACGATCCGAAGAAGATAGCTATCATAATTGGCCAGAAGCGCACTTGCTGTAACTCATCCTTACTCAAAATAATGCCTCCACTCTATCATTGATCTTAAAGATAGTATTCTCTATAATTTTGAATGAAAATCATCATACTACCGAACTGTTTATATGTCAATAATGACATAAAGGAGGAGCGCTATTGAATACCCTTTCATATGGATTATTAAGCCTTTTAACCAAAAACTCCCGCTCGGGGTATGAGCTTATGCAGCATATTCAGCCTTTTTGGTCAGCCAAACATAGCCAGATCTACCCACTCTTAGCACAATTAGAGCAAAAGGGGCACGTCGCTTTCGTACATGTTGCTCAATCGGATAAGCCGGATAAGAAAGTCTACTCCATCACGGAGCAAGGGAAGGATGCTTTACGGGGCTGGATTGCTGAGCCAACGGATGAACCCGTGACGAGAGATGAGCTTTCCCTTAAGGTGTACTGCATCGGTTTAGTGGATAAAGAGCAGGCGAGGAAGATGCTCGCAGTACGCGAAGTATATTATAAGAAAAAAAAAGAGCGATTCAACCTCCTGATGGATAAGATCCAACAAGGAAGTGAGAAACCGCTCGATCAATTAGAAATTGGTGATGATGCATTCGGCATGTATGTATTGGTACATAAAGCCACAATGAAGGTAGATACGGATTTGTACTGGTGTGAGTGGATGAAGGAGAAATTGAAGTGATTCGAAGTATTTTTAAGTGATCCTAACTGCCGATTTCCTGAATGACCGTTTGAATTTTCTGCAGACGAATGTATTCGGACTTCTCTAATTGCGGTCGGAAATAAGCGTACAGATAGGCCGCATCCTCGAACGTCAAGGCGGGATAGCAGACAACCTCTTGCACCACGAGTGGATTATCCATGATAACCTGCCATTCTCCAGCTCTCTCTGCTTGAGGGATATTCGCGAAAATGTGTTTCTTGGCAGCTATGGTACTTTCGAGCTCTGGCCAAATCTTCTCCCAAGATGGGCTGAAATCAACGGGTTCAGGGAAAAGTCGCTTCGCTTTCGCAACCGAATGTTCCACGGTATCCATTTCTGTGTCACCCGCGGCTTTGATCGCATCCGTGAGACTGTCGAGTAACCGCCTGAAACCTGCGAATCCTTCCGAGAGTACCTCGCGCCTAAATAGGGCTTCCGCTTCCGCGGTAGTCAGCTTGTTGAAATCCGCCAATGTGTTATTTGTCATACAGGCCACAACCCCCCAAACTGTTCCTTTTCCCAAATTTATCATAAAACATTTTCCAAATAAAGCCCTTTCATTTTATAAAAATAGGCTTTGGTTTAAATTCAGTTTATATTGCTCCTTTATGCTAATTTCTATCATATCCACAGTCTATATGCAGACAATACCATCAAGAAGTGAGGATGAATGAATCATGGCACCCATTATGATCGTAGATGATGATCCGTATATTCGTGAGCTTGTCCGCGTGTTCATGATGAACGAGGGCTTCGATGTCGTCGAGGCCGAAGATGGCGTCGAAGCGCTCAAGAAGCTGCAAACCGTCCAAGTCGATATGGTTATTCTCGATGTGATGATGCCGAACATGGACGGATGGAAGCTGTGCGAGGAGCTTAGAGAGCATTATGATTTGCCGATACTCATGCTAACGGCCAAAGGAGAAACGGCCCAGAAGGTCAAGGGCTTCGAGCTTGGTGCAGACGATTACCTCACCAAGCCCTTCGAGCCGCTTGAGTTAGCGATGCGAGTGAGAGCGCTGCTGAAGCGCTACAAAATCGCTTCCTCGCAAACGATTCAGGCTGGCGATTTAAGTATGAATCGCAAAACCTATGAAGTCACCGTTGGCGCAGAGAGCATCACGCTGCCGCTTAAGGAATTCGAGCTGCTCTATAAGCTCGCGAGCTATCCTGGCAAAACCTTCTCGCGCGATCAATTGATCGAGCAGATTTGGGGATTTGACTACGAAGGAAATGAACGGACGGTTGATGTGCATATAAATCGGCTGCGTGAGCGATTTCCTGAGGAGCGGCACGCTTTTCGCATCGCTACAATTCGAGGCTTGGGCTATCGGCTGGAGGTGCTGAAATGAATCATCGACACAGAGTAGAGAGAAGAGAGCGGAGAGAAAGACAGAAGAAGCGGAGAATGAGCCAGAATAATAAGCAGTCCATTCTCCAGCGATTAAGCGGCTTCTTTTTTGCCTTACTGGTATTTACTCTTATTATCGTGTATTGGTTGGCTGCCTTCTATGGCACGGAGTATCTCTACGTGCATCTGGGGAAACGGCCTGCGGAAGTCATCGTGCAATTGATCAACTGCATCGGAGGCATGTTCTTCTGGGGGATTACTATGGCCATTCTTGGCCAATTTATGCGTAAGCATCAGTTGATTTTCTTCCAAAGTTTGAATCAAGCGATCCGCAGCATGTCGAGAGGGGATTTCAATGTGTTGGTAGATAATAACCCGCGGAATGGGCCTTTCGTGGAGTTAGCGGAGTCCATCAATCAAATGGCGACTGATCTCGGGCAATTAGAGAAAATGAGGCAGGAGTTTATTTCGAACGTCTCACATGAAATCCAGTCGCCATTAACGTCCATTAGCGGATTCTCCCGCGCACTGCAGAATGATCAGCTGTCGCCGGAGGAGCGTAAGCATTATTTGACCATTATTGAAACGGAAAGTGTACGGTTATCCAAGCTCAGCGAAAACTTGCTGAAACTGACTTCCTTGGAGTCGCAGCATCATCCTTTTGAACCGAAGAGCTATCGTTTGGATAAACAGCTGCGCAATCATATCCTCGCTTGTGAGCCGCAGTGGGTAGATAAAGATATTGAAATGGACATCGAGCTGGATCCTGTAACCGCCGAGGCCGATGAGGATTTGCTCAGCCAAGTATGGACGAATCTCATCCACAACGCAGTGAAATTTGTACCTGTTGGCGGAACGATTCGTGTTCGAGTGGTCAGTAACGGAGATGAGGCTGTAACGCGGATTTCGAATAATGGGCCTAGCATTCCTGAAGAGGATCAGACGCATATTTTTGAACGATTTTACAAAGCAGATAAATCTAGAAATCGCATGGCAGGCGGCAATGGGCTGGGCTTGTCGATCGCGAAGAAAATCGTGGAGATGCATCATGGATCGATCACAGTGGAGAGCGGGATGGAAGAACTGACGTCCTTCATCGTCCGATTACCGATTGTTCAGAAGGCTCAGCTACCCAACATATAACATCATGTGAACGCAAATAGAGGCCCCCGCTTATCCATGATAACCGGAGGTCTCTATGAGTCATTTTGCCTATTCAATTGTTCTTCCACACACTCCGTTCCCCGAAAATTCGTAAGTCAGTTGCTGCAATCGATACATTCGCCTCAAAGTTAAAGTGTCCTTTCCTCTTAGTTAATTGCCCATTTAATCAACCATACGACAAGTCCCTCACTTCTGTTCCTTTCCTAGAATGATGACCTGCCTGATCTGATTTCCCGCATGCTGGATGAACGAGTGGGACGTTCCTGCACTCGGTTCTTGTCGTTTAGAACGCAAGTGAGTAGCATGCTTCGCTAACGTGGCCCAATGGACTATCCCCTCTCCTAGAAGGTAATAATAAGGCTCTTCGTTGATTCTGCACCGTATGGTGCGGGTTGTCCTCCCTGTCTGCCTTGGATTTATAATAGCCCATTATTAAAATATTGTAAATATTCAGATTATTCAAATATCTGCCTGAATATGCCTATTTTTTTGTTTTTCCTTCTAAATGCTTACGTATTCGTGGAATTGCTCACATTGCTTTCTTGCGTTCGAATTCTTTGAAACGAGTGCCTTGAAAAGTTAAATTCCCTACGTCCCCCTCGACCATATGGCCAAACTGCTGCCTGCCTATCCATAGTTCCATTCTGCTCCGGTCTTCAAACTCAAAAGTAACAAAGTAAGAGGTATTAGAATCTAAATTACTGGTGTTTCCAGAGAGTTGTATCCGTTTGGCAACAACCTTACAGAATCGATCTTGAATGGGTGCATTGTTATTGGATGTCCAGACCGAAAGGGATTTGATAATAATGAATAGAAAGATGCCAACCACAAGAATAAGGATGAGGATGAAGAGGATAAGGACAAGCGTACTTAAAGCTCCTTCATTTAACCCAGCTAGCACAAGTAAGCACTCCTTCGCAGTATTGATAGAATAGGTGAATCGACTTTCTCCTAGCTAGAGGAAACGTTTGACAAAACGATAGCCGGTTTCATGAAAGCCGATGGGCGGTCGTGCGCTTCGGGACATGTCAGTGGATTCTTCATCAGTCAACCACATCATGCCAGAGCAGTTATGATCACTTGCCAGCTGTTCGGCATAGCTTCTCAATTGCGCCAATGGTGCTTGGTTACTATCGGGATCTTGCTTATAGGAAATAACCGAAATTTCACTAAATGTTACATCGTGTGCGGCATGATCTCTGCGGATACGAAAGCTTAATGTACCGAGAATCCGATTCTTTTCTTCATAGACATATAGCAATTCGTCTGGGTTGCCGCGCATGTTATGCAGCCTATTTTCAATATGTAAAGGGGAAATCAGTTTGCCGGTCAGATGAGAAACGAGTGAACTAATTGCTGATGTATCCTGGGGTGTTGCTTCACGAATGCATGTAGTCATGGGTATCCTTCTTTCTAATAACAAATTATATTGCTAATTGTACCATATATTGGAACATTAGTTCTATATTTATGAAAAAAATGTCAATTTCTTACGTTTAAGAACAATGTTTAATGAAATGCCAAAAAAGCGCAGCAAGAATTCATCTTGATACGCTTTTATGGTTATAAACAACACTTAGGCTTGTGAAAGAATGGTGTTTAACGTTGTGCGATCGCTGGCTTGCACTAACTTGATCAGCAATTCCTTAGCCGCGGCGTAATCATCCACGTGAAGAATCGACGCAGATGTATGAATGTAGCGCGCACATACCCCGATCACAGCGGATGGAATCCCGCTGCCCTGTACGTGCACCTGTCCCGCATCCGTTCCCCCTTGCGAGATGAAGTACTGATAGGGAATCTTATGCGTTTCCGCCATATCCAGAATGAACTCGACCATCCCACGGTGGGTAATCATCGTGGGATCGAAGATCCGCAGCAGCGCCCCGCGCCCTAGCTGCCCGAAAGCATGGCGGTCGCCGGTCATATCCCCGGCGGCACTGGCATCGAGCGCGTAGAACAAGTCCGGCTGAATCATATTCGCAGCCGTTCGTCCACCGCGCACGCCGACCTCTTCCTGTACGGTGGCTCCCGCGTACAGGACGTTCGGGAGCTTCGGCCCGCCGTGAAGCTCCTTCAAGAGCTCAATCGCGAGGCCGACGCCGTAGCGATTATCCCAAGCTTTGGCCATAATCCGCTTCGGATTGGCCATGGGCGTGAACGGGCAGATCGGCACGATCTGCTGCCCGAGCTTGATGCCGATGGCGATGGCATCGGCCCGATCTTCGGCGCCGATGTCAATGTACATCGTCTTGATGTCTGCGGGCTTGCTGCGCGCAGCCTCGTCCAGCAAGTGCACGGGAACGGAGCCGATCACACCGATGATCGGTCCATTCGCCGTCATGATCTGCACGCGCTGCGCGGGCAGGACTTGACTGAACCAGCCGCCGAGCGGCTGGAACTTGACCGTGCCGTGCTCGGTGATGCCGGTGACGAGGAAGCCAACCTCGTCGAAGTGGCCGGCAACCATGATGCGCGGTCCTGTCTCGTCGCCGCGCACAACCCCGAAGAGGCTGCCGAGCGCGTCCTGCACGAACTCATCGGTATATTTGGCTAACTCGCCGCGTACAAATGCACGGATATCTCGCTCAAAGCCAGGCGCAGCTTGCATTTCGGTTAACGTTTTAAAAAGTGCTAAAGTTTCAGTGTTCATTAGGTAACCTCACTCACTTTGTATGGACTGTAGGACAAATATGAGAACTATTTTACCACAGTCTAATAAAGAACACGCAGACAAATACTGTGAAGCCTATTTACAAAACTAATGACATTAGTTATTATACTAATATAAATAGTTAATTGGAGGCGTTGAACATGAAAATAACGCGAATCGGACATTTGTATCAGCTGGCTTTTATGCCGAGGTTTTTCCCAGTGAATTGTTACTTGGTGGAGGAAGAATCTGAATTAACCTTAATTGATGCGGCTTTACCATTCAGTGTGAAAGGTATCCTACAGGCAGCGAAGCAAATTGGGAAGCCGATTACACGCATTGTGCTGACTCATGCTCATGGCGATCATATTGGTGCCTTAGATGGCTTGAAAAAAGAATTGCCTCATGCACAAGTGTACATCTCCAGAAGGGATGCGAAGCTGCTGGCAGGCAACGTGGAGCTGGAGGCAGATGAGCCTCAAACGCCAATTAAAGGCGGCATTCCAAAAGGGATTCAGACGAAGCCAGATATGCTGCTGACCGATGGAGATCGGATTGGGTCCTTGCAAGCTTATGCAGCTCCTGGGCATACACCTGGTTCGATGGCTTTCCTTGATGTGCGGAGCCGGGCGTTGATCGCTGGAGATGCGTTCCAAGTGCGAGGCGGAGTAGCGGTATCAGGTGTGGTGAAATTCTGGTTCCCGTTCCCAGCGATGGCGACGTGGAGTAAAGAAGCTTCTTTGACAAGTACACGCAGATTGAGGCAGCTAGCGCCAAGCTTATTGGCAGTCGGACATGGACGAATGATTGAACAACCGGCAGCGGTGATGGATGCAGCACTGGAAGAAGCATCGGCGAAATTTCAGGGCGAATCAGCGACAATCTAGAATAAAAAGGGGTACAAAATGGCTACTAGACAAGGATTAGATGCAGAGACGGTCCTGCAGGCGGCGATAGAACTCGCAGATCAACAAGGGATTGAACAGCTTTCGCTTGCTGCACTAGCGACCAAACTAACGATCAAAACACCTTCCCTCTACAATCATATCAAGGGTTTGCCCGATCTGCGGAAGCAGCTCTCTAAGCGAGGTCTTCTCCTCGTGAAAGAAGCGATGATCGAAGCCGTAATTGGTAAAGCTGAGGATGAAGCCTTGCTGGCTGCGGGTGTGGCGTATGTGGATTTCGCTCGGAAGCAGCCAGGTTTGTATGAAGCGATCTCAGCGCTGCCTGATTATGAAGATCCCGAGCTGAAAGAGGTCGGCGCTGGGGTTGTGAGCTTCTTATTGCGCATCCTTGCGCCTTACGGACTCAGTGAGGAAGATGCGCTGCATGTGGTGCGGGGTTTTCGGAGCATGGTGCACGGATTCGCCTCGCTTGAGCATCGGAATGGCTTCCGCATGGGGCTGGATCGGGATGAGAGTTTGCGTCGGTTGTTGCAGACATATTTGCGGGGGCTGCGTGCGGATGCAGGTCGTGAGAAGTAGCGAGACGCTTACTTCTACATCACACGCACACTATACTGCCTTCTGTTCCACCTAACTTCTTCCCAATTAGCGAAGAGCGCAAGCTCGCATGGCCAACTAAATGGAAAAAATACAGCTGATATAGCCGTATTTCATGAAATTGGATAAATAGATGGAAAAAGTACATCTATTTTGGATTTATTTGATGATATGGCGACTTTGGGCGGAAATTACCTACAGGAAATCCAGTTATTCTCGTTTCAGGGTGATAATCAGCAGAATTAGCTTCATAAAATCCAGTTAAATTTGTTGAAGTGCGTTGGGATCGGCTGTGGGGGAAGTTTGGGTCGTGGAAGTTGAGGGAGCAGCAGAAGCTTAGGCAGAGTGGTAGAACAAAGAGCGTAGTAGGAGTAGTAGGGAGTAATAGGGATAGTAATAAGAGTAGAAAGTATATGTAGAAGTAGATGTAAATGTTGCGAAAGCGAGCTAGTGAGAGTTAGTGCTAGTGTGAGCGTGAGTGTGTCCTGTTGTGTTGGACTGCTCGCGTTTTTTTGCGTGAAGCGGCCTTGTGGAAGCTGGGGAGGCGAGCATGGTCCCGTCACTCCCCCAGATTCAGCAGGAGCTAAGCTTCTCTACGCCTGCATCGGTTTCACACACGCTTCCACTGGCAGGCCAGAATCAACGAGGCCTGTATCGATGGCGCGCCATAAATAGAGCGAGCCAAAGCTGCGATAAGGCGCCCAGCCTTCGGCGGCGACGCTTAAGTAGTCCTTATCTTTGCGCTCGGGTAGCGTATGCAGCCAACGGGCTGCACGCTGCAGACCGGCATCGCCGAGTGATAGAATGTCGGGTCGGCCCAAGGTGAAAATGAGGAACATTTCGGCGGTCCAGACGCCGATGCCTTTGACGCTAGTCAGCTGCTTCAGAAGTTCTATGGTATCTACATCCTGCAGCTGATCAAGCATGACTTCGCCGCTCAGCACCTTGGTGCTAAGGTCGCGGATGTATCGGATTTTGGGATAAGAGACCCCGCATTGGCGGATAGCTTCCTCATCTGTTGCGAGAACATCCTCTGGCGTAATGGAAGGGATGATTTGTTTAACTCTGGTTTTAATCGTTAATGCGGCTTTGGCCGAGAGTTGTTGTGAAATGATCGACATGACGAGAGATTCATAGGGACGAAAGCTGGGTGTAAGTGTGAGCTCGCCGATGAGTTCGATTAGACGGGCTAGTTTCGGGTCAGCTTGAGATAGGGCGATGATGGCAGGGTGCTGGTTATGAAGTTTAATGGTTGTAGTAGGCACGGTAGGTTGGTGCATAATAATTCCTCCTCTGAAAAATCATGTCCAAAACGGCGCATTCTCGCTGACAATTCTCTCAAGATGAGAGGATTAGGTGGCTTATCCAAATTGACTCTCTTTGAGTATAATAGAAGAAAGAATGAAAGCCAAAGGGGCCGGAGCCGGAATGACAGATGAGAAACGCATAGCGTCGAGAAGGAACGTGGGGATATTTGCGCACGTCGATGCGGGGAAGACGACAACTACGGAGCATTTGCTATATCTAAGTGGGCGTATTCGCGCGCTAGGCAGTGTAGATAGCGGGACGGCACAGACGGATTCCCTGGAAGTAGAGCGTGAACGGGGGATTTCGGTTCGCAGCGCAACGACAAGTCTAGTGTGGCAAAATACATGGATCAATCTGGTAGATACGCCAGGTCACGTCGATTTCTTGTCGGAGGTAGAGCGTTCCTTGCGTGTGATGGACGGAGCGATCCTGATTATTTCTGCGGTGGAGGGCGTGCAGTCGCAGACGGAAATGATCTGGCATGCGCTGCAATCGCTTAAAATCCCAACGCTTCTCTATATGAATAAACTAGACCGTGTCGGCGCAGACCCCGAACGCGTCTTGCAAGAGATTCATAAGCAGCTCACGGGGATGGCGGTGCCGATCTATGCGCCGCTGGGCATTGAAGACACGTTCCGCGGAGCGCAGAACGTGCTGGACGACGCGCCACCTGCAGTCGGCGCGCTCCCTGGATTCGACCTCGCCGCCGCGGTCGAAAAGCTCTCCGAGCTCGATGAGGCGCTGCTCACGAGCTACATCGAAGGTGCGCCCATCGCGGCGCACGACGTCAAGACTGCCCTGCAGCGATACGCGCGGCAGGGGGAGGCTTTCCCTTTGCTGGTCGGAGCCTCCAGCAAAGCAATAGGCATAGAGGAGCTGCTCGCAGCGATCCTCGATTACTTGCCCGAGCCGCGCGGCGATGCGGAGCAGCCGCTGTCGGCTGTGGTGTTCAAGGTCGAGCGCGACAAGACCATGGGGCGCATGGCGTACGTCCGCCTCTACGAGGGGACGATTCGTAACCGGGACACCGTCGTCAATGTCACGCAGGGCGTGGAGGAGAAGGTGACCCAGATTCGCCGCATCGACGGCCGCAAAGCCGAAGATCTCGGTGTGGTCGCCGCGGGCGACATCGCGGCCGTCTGCGGCCTGACGCAGGTGCGGATAGGCGATGTGCTGGGCCGGCCGGACAGCGTGCCGCCTGCGCCGCGCATGGCGGTGCCGCTGCTGACCGTGCAAGTGCACGCCGAGAGCGATGCGCAGTATCCGGCGCTCGTCGCCGCTCTGCAGGAGCTGACGGACGAAGATCCGCTGCTCGACCTGCAATGGCTGCAGGATGAGCGTGAGCTGCACGTCAAGGTCATGGGCGCGATCCAGCTCGAGATTCTGACGAGTCTCTTAAGCTCGCGCTTCGGTCTCGTGGTAAGGTTCGATCAACCTTCCGTCATCTATAAAGAAACGCCTTCGCAAGCGGGTGAAGGCTTCATAGCTTATACGATGCCCAAGCCGTGCTGGGCGATCTTACGGTTTCGCATCGAGCCGGGTAGCCCGGGCAGCGGGCTCGTGTACGAGTCTCAGGTACGCGGCGAGCAGCTGCTCGTGCAGTACCAGAACGAGGTAGCGCGCCGCATACCGGAGGCGCTGCAGCAGGGGCTCTTCGGTTGGGAAGTCACCGATATAAAGGTGACGTTGGTGGAGGGGGAGCACCACGTGTGGCACACCCATCCGCTCGATTTTGCCGTTGCGACGCCGATGGGCATCATGCAAGGGCTCGCGCAGACGGGCACGACGCTGCTGGAGCCGATGCTGCAAGTACGCATCACTGTGCCGGAAGAGTTCGGTGGCAAGGTGCTTAGCGACCTTGTGCAGATGCGGGCGACCTTCGATGCGCCTAGCATAGCGGGAGGCCGATTCGTCCTAGAAGGGCGGCTCCCAGTGGCAACGTCGCTCGAATATCCCGTGAAGCTAAGCGCCATGTCGGGTGGGCGCGGCGTGATTACGTCCTCTTTTGCAGGCTATCAGCCAAGCCCGCCAGATGTCCATGCAGAGCGCAAACGGCGCGGTGTTAATCCGCTCGATCAGTCGAAGTATATTTTGGCCGTACGAAAGGCCTTATCCAACTAAGCTCTCTGGGTGTAACCATCGACCATTGACAGGGCATCCATCCATTGAGTAAAATACAGGTAAGTTAATAACATGTGACGGAGAACAGGAGACTCACTCGGATTGCCCTTTGAATATTGGAGGCAAATCTTGGTGAGTCTTTTTGTCATGGCGGTCATGTTCAGAAGTTCAGAAAATCGAGGTGAAGCGCATGTCGCTGCAGGAGCAGTGTATTTTACCAGCCATCCGTAAGATGAAGGATTTAGAGAAGCTCATGAAGTCGTCGTATACGTATATCGTGCTGCTCGACAGTCATATTGGTCAGCTCAAAAGCATCGTAGACCTAGGTCGAGCCCATGGGAAGAAGATGCTGCTTCATGCGGATTTGATCGAAGGGCTGAAAAACGACGAGTTCGCGGCTGAATTTCTGTGCCAAAGCATTCGCCCTGCGGGGATCATTTCGACGCGTGGTAATGTGATTACGAAGACAAGGCAGAATGGCTTGCTCGCGATTCAACGGCTTTTTCTGCTGGATAGCTCGGCGCTGGATAAAAGCTACACCTTGCTCAAACGCACGCAGCCGGATTACATCGAGGTTATGCCGGGTGTCATTCCGCACATTATCAAAGAGGTGAAGGAGCGTTCGGGTATTCCGATTTTTGCAGGCGGACTGATCCGTTCCATTGATGATGTGGAACAGGCGCTTGCGGCAGGAGCAACGGCGGTGACGACCTCGAACCATGAGCTTTGGCAGCATTACAATGGCGTGACAAGGAGGCATAATCAATGACAACAACGGGATCCAAGCCCTCATATATCCTTTCCCTTGATCAGGGGACAACGAGTTCTAGAGCGATTTTATTTGATCAAAAAGGAAGTATCGTGCATACTTCTCAGCAGGAATTTAAGCAGTATTTTCCGAAGCCAGGCTGGGTAGAGCATGATGCGAACGAAATTTGGCTGTCGATTCAAAGTGTGATCGCAACGCTTCTATCTGAGACAGGGGTGCAGCCTACGGAGATTACCGGAATCGGCATCACGAACCAGCGAGAGACGGCAGTAGTGTGGGATAAGCATACGGGGATGCCGGTGTACCATGCCATTGTATGGCAGTCGCGCCAGACGGTAGACATTTGTGAGGAGCTGAAAGCTGCGGGCCTGAACGACCTATTTCGGGAGCGGACGGGACTACTCATTGATGCGTATTTTTCGGCGACTAAGATCAAATGGATTCTCGACCATGTTGATGGAGCCAGAGCAAGGGCTGAGCAGGGAGATTTGCTTTTTGGCACGATGGACACGTGGATCATCTGGAAGCTGACAGGCGGCAAAGCGCATGTTACAGATTACTCGAACGCTTCACGCACGCTCATTTATAACATTCACGAGCTGAAGTGGGACGAGGAGCTGATGGGACATTTGGACATTCCCGCAGTGATGTTGCCCGAGGTTCGATCTTCGTCCGAGGTGTATGGGCATACCCAGGAAAGCCTATTCTTCGGTGCTTCGATTCCGATAGCGGGCGCGGCTGGGGATCAACAGGCGGCTTTATTCGGCCAAGCCTGCTTCGAAAAAGGGATGGCCAAAAACACCTACGGCACAGGCTGCTTCATGCTGATGAACACAGGGAATCATGCGATTCCGTCGCGCAGCGGCCTTTTGACTACCATTGCATGGGGCTTGAACGGGAAGGTTGAGTATGCGCTGGAAGGCAGTATTTTCGTGGCGGGCTCGGCGATCCAATGGTTGCGAGATGGGCTGCGCATGATCAAATCCGCGAAGGATTCCGAAGAGTACGCCAAACGCGTCGTATCGACCGATGGTGTGTATGTGGTTCCTGCTTTTGTGGGGCTGGGGACGCCGTATTGGGATAGCGATGTGAGAGGTGCGGTTTTTGGGCTGACACGGGGGACGTCGAAGGAGCATTTTATCCGGGCAACGTTAGAATCTCTTGCGTATCAGACGAAAGACGTGTTGCAAGCGATGGAGGATGATTCAGGCATTGAGCTAACGAAGCTGCGGGTTGACGGCGGTGTGGTGAAAAATGACTTCCTTATGCAGTTCCAAAGTGACATGCTGGGCGTCACGGTTGAGCGTCCGGTTATCAATGAAACGACAGCGTTAGGGGCGGCCTATTTGGCTGGTCTAGCGGTTGGTTTCTGGCAGGATCAGGCGGAAATCGCGGCGCAGTGGCAGGTGGATCGGGCTTTTGAGCAGGAAATGGCAGCAGATTTGCAAGAAAAGTTGTACAACGGATGGAAAAAAGCAGTAAATGCCGCAATCGCTTTTAAATAAATGCATACAGTGTTATACTACACCTAACAAGTTCATATTCGGTTGGAGACTAGGAGAAACCACAGCGGACCTTAACGTGCAAACGTGATAGGTATGTTGTGGTTTTTTCATATTCATAAAAAGGGAGAGATTGGCATGGCAACAGGACAAATGGAAGCTGGACAACATAAACGGGTCGATCAACGTAGACAATTTAACGGGTTGAAAAGGAAAGAGACGCTGGAAGCGATGGCGCAGCAGCAATTCGATGTGATTGTGATCGGCGGAGGGATTACCGGCGCGGGTATTGCGCTGGATGCGCAAAGTCGCGGACTTCGCACAGCATTGATTGAGATGCAGGACTTTGCTTCGGGAACATCGAGCCGTTCGACGAAATTGGTGCATGGTGGACTGCGGTATTTGAAGCAGCTGGACGTAAAAGTTGTAGCAGAAGTAGGTAAGGAACGGGCGATTGTGTATGAAAATGGCCCTCATGTGACGACGCCGGAGTGGATGCTGTTGCCTTTCTATAAAGGCGGGACTTTCGGCAAGCTTTCTACGTCACTCGGCTTAAGAGTTTACGATTTCTTGGCGGGGGTCAAGCGTTCGGAACGACGCAAAATGTTCAGCCCTAACGTGACTTTGCAGCACGAACCTTTGCTTAAGAAGAAGGATCTCAAAGGCGGCGGTTACTATGTGGAGTATCGTACGGATGATGCGCGGCTGACCATTGAAGTTATGAAAAAAGCGGTGGAGCTCGGCGCAATGGCGGTGAATTATGCCAAGGTTGAGGAATTGATCGTCAAGGATGGGACGCTGGTCGGGGTGCGGGTTGTGGACCAGTTGGCTGGAGCGGGTGGAACGGCTGGAACAGATGGATCAGATGGGAAAGACGGGAGAGAACGGACAGCTTCCTATTCGCTGTATGCGAGCAAAATCGTGAATGCGGCGGGGCCGTGGGTGGACACGCTACGCGAAATGGACCGCTCGAAGCAGGGGAAAACGTTGCATTTGACCAAAGGAGTGCATTTGGTTTTTGATCAGAGCCGATTCCCGCTGGGGCAGGCGATCTATTTCGATACGCCGGACGGGCGGATGGTGTTTGCGATCCCGCGCGATGGCAAAACTTATGTCGGCACGACCGACACGAACTACAAAGGGGATATTGCGAATCCCCGTATTACTTTGGCTGATCGCGCCTATGTGCTGCGTGCCGCGAACGAAATGTTTCCGTCCCTCGGTTTGACCGAGGCTGACGTCGAATCGAGCTGGACCGGGCTGCGCCCGCTGATCCATCAGGAGGGCAAAGACCCTTCCGAGATTTCGCGTCGCGACGAAATCTTCGTGTCTAGCTCCGGCCTCATTTCGATGGCCGGGGGCAAGCTGACCGGCTACCGCAAAATGGCGGAGTCGGTCGTGAACCAGATCGCCGCCATGCTGGTGGCGGAAGGCAAGGTCTCGGCGGCACTCCCGCCGAGCCGCACGAAGACGCTGCCGATATCCGGCGGCGATGTGGGCGGCTCCGCGCAGCTGGCGCCGTTCTTGCGCAGCAAGGTCAGCCAAGGCCTGCGGCTGGGGCTGACCGAGCCTGAGGCGATGCTGCTTGCACAGCGATACGGGTCCAACGTGGACACCGTATTCGCGCTGCTGGAGCAGCACCGGGATGAGGCGGAGCGGCGGGGTATGCCTGCCGCGGTGCTCGCTGCGCTCGTGTACGCGATCGAGCGCGAGATGGTCGTGAAGCCGGCGGATTTCTTCATCCGCCGTACGGGCGCCCTCTTCTTCGATATCGCGTGGGCAAGACAGTGGAAGGCTGCGGCGACGGCCTTCCTGGCGGAGCGCTTCGGCTGGAGCGAAGCGCAGACAGCGGCTTACACCGCCGAGCTGGAGCAGCTGCTCCATGAGGCGGTTCATCCGCTGGAGGCTTAAGCTGCTATTGTAGGCTTTCAATCACATAAACGTATTCCATGTCATTAGCTAGCGGAACTGCAAATAGAATAACTGGAATTTCTGTAGCTAATTTAGCCCAAGTAGTTCTTTTTGGGAAATTAACTGGAATTCCTCCAGCTAAAATGAGCCATATCCCGTGTAATAGGGATTTTCGGCCGATATAGCTGGAGTTTTTCCAGGTAATCTGCGATTTAGCGGAATTGCGCAGGATTTAACTGGAGGTTTTCCATCTATTGCTTCGAAGCTAGCTTATCCAGACCTCTAAGTGCCTTGCAAACAGAATAAGTCGTCCCACAATTCATCAAGGAATTGTAGGACGACTTATTTGTGCTTGTTAGAGGTGAGTTTCCTCTCCTACCACTCCGCCACTGTACCATCCTCTTGACGCCAAATTGGATTCTTCCAATTGTGCCCGATGGCCGCCATTTCGCGGACTTTCTCTTCATTGATTTCGATCCCTAGGCCGGGAGCCGTTAAATTCTTCACGAAGCCATTTTCATATTGGAACACGGAAGGATCTTTCAAGTAATCCAGCAGATCGCTGCCTTGATTATAATGAATGCCCAGGCTTTGCTCCTGAATGAACGCGTTAGGTGAACAAATATCCAGTTGCAGACAAGAAGCTAAAGCGATTGGACCTAACGGGCAATGCGGTGCGATGGCAATGTCATACGCTTCGGCCATTGCGGCAATTTTCCGGGTTTCTAAGATCCCACCAGCATGCGAAAGATCTGGTTGAATGATGTCGACGATGCCTTGGGCGAGTAGTTCTTTAAAGCCCCAGCGTGTATACATGCGCTCTCCTGTGGCGATAGGACACGAGGTATAACGAGCGATTTCTTTCAGCGCCTCATTGTTTTCAGGCAGAACGGGCTCCTCAATGAACATCGGGCGATAAGGCTCGAGCTCTTTCACGATGATTTTGGCCATCGATTTATGAACGCGACCGTGGAAATCGATGCCGATGCCGACATCTTTGCCAACGGCCTCGCGGACGGCCGCAATGCGGGCAATAGCTTCATCTACTTTGCGGATTGAATCAATATAATGAAGTTCTTCTGTAGCATTCATTTTCACCGCGGTGAAGCCAGCTTGGACTTGCAGCTTAGCAGCTTGGCCTACATCACTCGGGCGGTCTCCGCCGATCCAGGAGTAGACACGTGTGCGGTCACGGCAGGCACCGCCTAATAAATCGTATACAGGGGCGTTATAGAATTTGCCTTTAATGTCCCAGAGTGCTTGTTCAATACCGGAAATGGCACTCGAAAGAATCGGGCCACCACGATAAAATCCTCCGCGGTATAGCACTTGAAACATATCTTCGATCCGCATCGGATCCTTCCCGATGATATGGTCGCTCATTTCCATTACGGCTGCTGCCACCGTATCGGCTTTCCCCTCAACGACAGGTTCTCCCCATCCTGTAATGCCTTCATCCGTTTCGATTTTCAAAAACAACCATCTTGGCGGTACTTTGAACAGTTCTAATTTCGTAATTTTCATGGTATGTTTCCTCTCCCTGTACCTTAGAATGTTTGAAAGTTCACTGCATGTACGGCCGCCATGAGCTGCTCGGCGTAGGTAGTAATCGCACTGTAATTACCTTGTTGAATTTCGTTAAGCGCTACCAAATTTCCTCCTATACCTACAGAGGAGGCGCCAGCTTGCAGATAAGAAGGCGCATTTTCTTTTGTTATCCCTCCGACTGCGAGGATATTGAGTTCATTTAGAGGACCTCTGATCTCTTTCAAAAACGAAGGACCTAAGCTCGAGCAAGGAAAAAGCTTAACGATCGGAGCGCCGTAATTCATGGCCTGCACGATTTCGGTTGGTGTCATAGCACCCGGCATCGGAGTTACTTGATGCGCTAGTGCTGTCTCGATCATGCCTTGATCGACATTCGGGGATATAAGGAACTCTGCACCTGCTTGTATGGCTTCTGCGGCTTTACTGGCATTAAGGACTGTCCCAGCTCCAATGATCATGCGGCCATCATACTTTTCACGCATGTGATCTATGATTTGGAGTGCATTCGGTGTATTCAAAGTTACTTCTGCAAGCTGAATACCCCCTGCAGCAAGTGCCTCGAATAGAGGGGGCGCCTGCGTGAGTTCAATTCCCCGAATGATGGCAATAACTTTGGACTGATGTAACCTGTTTAAGACGTTTGGCATAGCGCTGCTCATCCTCCATTCTTTCTGGTTAAGAATATTGATCGCGATACTCCTGAGGGGTCATCCCGTAATGCTTTTTGAAAGCATGATTAAAGGAGTGCGGACGTTGGTATCCGAGCTGCGTAGCAATTTCGTAAATTTTATCGTGACCGTTTTTTAACAGATAGGAAGCTTTATCCATACGTACCCGATTGACGTAGTCGCTTAGATTATCGCCAGTTTCCAATTTGTAAATTTTAGACACATAAACAGGGTGCAGATACACGTGATCCGCAATCGATTGCAAGGAGACATCGCTGGCTAGATGCAGATCAATAAAAGAGCGAATGTCATTAATTAGGGTGACCCGGCTATCTTTTCTCTCCTGATCCATATCCTCCATCATCCGATGTAAGGAGCGAATGGACCATTCACGTAATTGGTTCACGCTGCGGAAGGGAATGCCTTCCGTCATTTTCTCGTAGTCCCCGCCAATGAGCTGATGCAAGGGTCTGCCGTTTTTATGAGCAATATAAGCAAAAGCGGATGCAACCGAGAAGTAAACCTCCAACAGGTGCTCTTGGGACTCCGAGAACTTGGCTTCCATTTCGTCGAAAATCAATGAAAGCTTCTCTTCGGTATCTTCCCAGCGGGCTGCCTCCAAGAGATGATTGAGTGTAGGAGGTTCATACAGTTTCTGCAAAGCGGAAAGCTCCGTTTGGGCGGAGTCTTCGCCGAGCACCATTAATAATTCATGTTCGCTCCCAATCCGCTTACGAAAGGCACTTAGAGAGGAGTTATATAAGGTTGTGATATCCCCAGGAAACTCCCCCCAACTGCTGAGTAGAATGGAGATTTTGCCCTTCAAATAATTGTTCACGGCGGATTGGAGGACAGCTGCTGTTCGTTCAAGCCAAGCAGGGTCTTCCTTCTCGGTAGTAACCGGCTTCCGTTTCATGATAAAAACCAAATAATCATGTGCGTCTTTGGTAGACCAGCTATCGAATTTCTCTGCAAATAATTCCTCAACCATATTACTGATGGCATATTCCATTAAGGATAGACGCCCCATATCATATTCAAGGAAGTCAGATTCAAGTCGAATCATCATACATACACAAGTCTGTTCATGAAAATCAGGGAGTTCCAGCATAAGCATTTTCTCTTGGAGCGATTGCTCAGAAAGTTTGCGTCCCTGAAGGAGATCATTTAGCAAGTTTCCTCTCAGTAGAGGCAGGTTTTCTTTGAACGTGTAAGTAAGCCGCTGGGTGGAGATGACTTCTTGCCATTCCTTCTGAAGCTTATCCATGACCCGACCAACCGTAGCCAGCAAATCCTTCTCTGTAACGGGTTTTAATAAATAATCCTCCGTACCTTGAAGGATGGCCTCTTTGGCATAGCTGAAATCAGAGTAACCCGATAAGAGAATACACTTCGTTTTCTGCCATCTATCGTTGATTTCAGCAATCAGTTCCAAGCCAGTGATCCCCGGCATTTGAATGTCTGTAATGACGATATCAATGGAGAATTGCTCAAGCAGCTCTAACGCTTCTTTACCCGAATAAGCCTTGAAAATTTGTTCGATGCCCAGCGACGCCCAGTCAATCGTAGCGTGCAGCCGATCTACAACATGCGCTTCATCATCAACAATGAGAAGTTGAATCATGGTCTTCTCTCCTGAGCAGCTGGAAGAGCTTCCTGCTGCTTCTCACGCTTCCAAGTCAACACTGCCTTCATGCCCCCATCTTCTCCTAATTGAAAAGTCAGCCCCGATCCTTCTCCGAATTGATAAAATAGCCGATGATGAATATTCCATGTACCACAGCCAATGTCATCGGACATTGGTTGCTCCAGCTGTTTCGATAGCTGAGTGAATTGCTCTTGGTTCAGACCAGGGCCGTTGTCCTCGACAATCACTCGGTTCCAGTCCCCATCTTGCTCGCCTTTGATGGTGATGCGGTCACTTTCCATACTGCGTTCAATGCCATGAATAATGGCGTTCTCCACCAAAGGTTGAAGAATTAGCCTAGGAACCGATTCGTTCAACATGTCATCCGGCATGCATATGTCATACACTAACCGATGAATACGCAGTTGCTGAATGTTTAAATAGTGAATAACGAAATTCACTTCTTCCTGCAGCCGAACGACTTGTTTCTCGACTCTTGTTGTATACCGATAAAACTCGGCTAAATTTTGTGACATAGCCACAACGGACTCCTTATCATCCATCTCAGCTGAATTGATAATGAAGAATAACGAATTGTACAGAAAGTGCGGATGGATCTGTGACTGCAGCTGCTTCAAAGTGGCTTCGCGCGAGCGTATTTTCTCCGCATAAACATCTTCAACCAGCACTTGAATTTGCGTTGCCATTTCATTAAATCGTTGAATGAGGAAATCAAATTCATTCTTGGCTTTGTAGTCAATGCGTGCCGATAGGTCGCCTCTTTTCACCTTCTGCACACTTTGAATCATCTTGCCGATAGGTATTTGAACATTCCGATACAAGATAAAAGAAGCTAACACACTCAACATGAGCAAAAGTCCGATCGATATGTAAAACAATTTGCGGGTCATGGTAATGGGAGATAGTATTTTCTGAACGGGCACATAGTCGACCAAATACCAATTTAATTGCGTTGATTTCACATAGCTGACCAAATACTGCTGTTTGTCGATTTTTATTTGCATTTGGCCGGAGAGCGGTAGCGTAGATCCCGTTAGTTGCTCTCTGATAGAGGTCGTAATGGACGAATTTGAAGAGCTGTTGAGAATCAAGGATTGCGCATCATCCACCAAAAACGGATCGCTTCGTTTATCTTTCTTATACACATCCAGCAGCTGAACCATATTCTGTACACTAAATCTCACTTGATAAAGCACATTCGTTTGATCCACAATCTGCGCACGAATGGGCTCGCTAACTTCCCTAATGAACGATCCGACACCTTTGTCACCTTCACGTATTTCATAGGTCCAAGTTCTCTGAATCGGCCTATGCCAAGGCCATGCGTCGGTGCCATTTACGAAGATGCTGGAGGATAGCACTTGCTTTCCTTTGGGAATAGCTATCGTGAGTTCATTTACCCATCCACTGGAGACACTTTGCAGGCTAAGCTTTTGGATGATGCGCGATTGTTCCTTCAGCATGTCATAATCCGGTGAATCGTTCTTATCGATGTACTCTCTCACATAGGGGTCACTTCCCAAAATCACGGGAGACATCGCTAATCGCTCCACATCTGCATCCAGCTGGTGCATAAAAAAAGACAGTTGGTTCAAATTGGACGATTGAATCTGATCTTGAACGACGTTGTTTGTAATGCGATTCGTATAACTGTAAAGCAAGACAATGGGAATCAGTAGCAAAACTAACAGAATTAAAATTTTGCTGAAAATATTCAATTTATAGGGCATGCGAAATCACCTTCCACGTATCTGCTAAGCTAACCAACTTCAAATTTAATATACGAGAGATACTGTCCAAAAGAAAGGCGGCATCTCCCGTATTCACAATTCTGGTTGTTAACCTTTAACAGCACCGGCGGAAAGTCCGCTTACTACATAACGTTGAGATACTAAAGCGATGATGAGAACCGGAAGTGTAATGATGCAGGCGGCTGCCATCAATGCTCCCCAGTTGATTTCGGAGTAGGACATAAAGTTAAATACAGCGATCGGGAGCGTCTTCGTTTTGTCTCCAGCCAGAATTACGGAGAACATGAAATTGTTCCACGAGAAGATGAAAGAGAGAAGAGATGCCGTAATAACGCCAGGTCCCGAGATGGGCAAAATAATGCGTAAGAAAACTTGGTGGTGCGTACAGCCGTCGATGAGACCGGATTCTTCGATTTCGGTAGGCAGAGCCTCGAAGAAAGAGATCATAATCCAGATAATAAAAGGCAGTCCAACAAGCATATGGCTTAAAATAAGTGCTGTATACGTGTCCACCAAGTGGATTTTGGAGAACAGGATGAACCAAGGAATTAGAAAGGTAATTCCCGGGATAATTCTCGCGACTAAGATGAGAAGCCCTAGCTTATGAAGGTGATGACGAGCAATCGCATAGGCCGCTGGGAGTCCTAGAATAAGTGACAACAGTGTCGAACCAGCAGCGACGAGGAAGCTATTCCAAATGAATCTAATGAAATCATATTCTTTAAACACACTGACATAGTTATGAAACGTCGGTTTGAAAATAAACATTTGCCCTGTCGATAAGATCTGTGATTGTGTCTTAAACGATGCGAGGAGCATCCATACGAATGGAAATGCAAACACAATGACAACTAGGAAGGTAAGCAGCGTTTGTGCAATTCTCGGACCCTTCTTTTTTTTCATGATGTCGTTCCCTCCATTCGTTTACGCATCCAAATCATAAATAACGTCAGTCCCATCACTAGTGCGAAGAAAATAACGAGTAGTGATGAAGCCATCCCAAGCTTAAAGTATTGGAAACCAAGCACATATCCGTATAGATTCAAAGTCTCTGAAGCGAAGTTCGGCCCGCCTTGCGTCGTCGCATAGATGATATCGAATGTCTTCAAGACGTCAATCAATCGCAGCATAGCGGCCACAATAATGGTCGGTCTTAATAATGGAAGTGTAATGGAAACAAACTTTCTCCATGTACTTGCGCCGTCTACATCCGCAGCTTCATAAGGATCTGTTGGGAGTGTAGCTAACCCTGCCATAATAATGAGTGCAATCATAGGCGTCCATTCCCACACATCGACGATAACAAGCGAAGGGATAACCTGAGTAGGTGAAGCTAACCAGAGGAGTGGCTGTAGACCAAACGTTTTGAGCAGCATGTTGGCTACTCCGATGGTAGGTTCGTAGATCAGCATCCAGACTAAGCCCATGGCAACCGGTGTTGCTACCATTGGCAGTAGAAAGATTGTTTTTACGATATTCTTCCCGCGGAACTCTCTGGAAAGAAGCAAAGCAATGGCGATACCAAGAATCACTTCGAGGGTAAGCGCTGCGAATGTGAAATAAAATGTAGAGCCTGCTGCATGCCAGAAGCGTTCATCTTTGAACAAGGCTATATAATTCGACAAACCAACCCAGAGAGGTGGTGTCGTTGCGGACATGCTCCATTCATAGAAGCTGATCCGAACGGTATAGATGATCGGAAACAGCATCATAAGCAGGACGAAGATGACCGCGGGGAGTGTATAAATCCATTTTAAGTTGCGGTTAAACCAACTGTATTGCACGCTGCATGCACCCTTCCTGATGTCGTTATTTTCTGTATGAAAGATGAAAAGGGCCATCAGATGACCCTTTTCACCCATTGATCATGTAGTTATCTTGTTTTATCTTTATCCATAATGGTTTGCAGTGCTTGGTTGGCTTTGTCTGCCACAGGTTGAAGATTCGTTTCACCTGACATAACCTTCTGAACAATTTCACCAACAGCATCACGAGCTTCGCCTACACTAATTACGGTTGGGCGGTCGTGGTCAATGCCTGTTTTGGCACTTTCTTTGATGATCGGAACGAGCTCAGCAGGGAAGCCTGTTGTACCTTCCGGTTTATCCCAAATCGAAGCGCGGGCACCAGGGTTACCTTTTTGCTGTGTTTTCAACACAATATCTTTACTTGTTGCCCATTGAATGAACGCCCAAGTCGCGTCTTTGTTGGCGGATTTGCTGTTCATCGCAAGTCCCCAAGATGTAATACTGTACGGCTTGGAGCCTGCTTTACCCCCAGGGAATACAGCAAACCCAACTTGATCAGAGATTTTCGATTTCGCCGGGTCTGTTGCGTTCTGGTAGAGTGAGTTCGCATCGGTTAAGAAAGCGACCTTACCCTGAGCGAAGATACCGAAAGCTTGCGGCCATGACATATTGAGCACACCTGGAGGTGCATAATCTTTCAACAATGTGCCGTAAGTTGTAAAGGCTTTGAGCGCTTCAGGCGTATTAATGCTAGCTTTTTCGCCTGTTGTGAAGTCTGCACCTTCGGAGTATAGGAAAGAAGAAACTTGCGTAACAAGTGGAGATCGTTGGCCTCTGGCTACGAATCCGTACATCTCATTCTTCGGATCATGCAGCTTTTTAACCGCCGCGGTAAGCTCCTCTAACGTTTTAGGAACAGCAATACCCGCCTTTTGCAACAAGTCTTTCCGGTAGTACAAAATTTCTTGTTCCGTAATAATCGGGATACCAGCTAATTTGGAATCAACGGTCGTTGAACCGATGGCGGATTTTGAGAAATCATTAAAGTCGTAGTCTTTTGCTTTTTGAGCGTATTCGTCAAGCGGTTGAAGCCAACCATTTTTGTAGAAAAGCTTGCCTTCTTGAAGAGGGCGATACATAAAAACATCAGGTGTTGCAGAACCAGATGTGAATTGCACGGTCAGTTTCTGTGTGAGCTGATCTTCGAAGAAGTTTTCAACATTCACTTTGATACCCGTTTCTTTCTCGAAGTCGGGAAGCAAGGGTTTAATCGCTTCTGCCCAAGGATGGTTAGCTGTTACTAAGGAAATTGTTTTTCCTGCGAATGGTTTCGCATTAGCTGTTGCAGCAGCCCCTGGTGCTGTTGTTGCTTGTTCTGTCTTCGTGGATGTATTGCCGCATCCTGCAACCACCGTTGCAGCCATGACGACTGTCGTGCTGACACCAATCCATTGTTTGAATGATTTTTTCATGTAATATGTGACCTCCCAAGTACGTTCAAGTGGTTGTGTTTACATCTCTAAGAGTACCTGATTCCTCTATTTGGTTGATATAACTAAGATTCAATATGGATAACTACGACTGAAGGAAATGGGAGTGATGTAAGTTAGTGTTACCATTTTTTCGGCAAGAATGAAAAAACAGGCTGCACGGATGTTCGTGCGCCTTATTTTTTTGTATGTGTAGATGAGGGACATCTATGTAACTATTGACACATATTCCTACTCCGTCTAAAATGTATAAAAATACATGACAACGAATAAATATACGAAAGTGGTGACGAAGTTGCAACACCTGTTATCTTTACAAGAGCTCGACAAAGCTGCCTTATTGTCCATCATTCTCAAAGGCATTGAGATCAAAAACAATCCCGAGGCCTACTACCATCACTGTGAGCGCAAAGGGTTGCTCATGCTTTTCCAGAAATCATCGACCCGAACGGCGCTTTCGTTTCATTCAGGTATTCATCAAATGGGTGGCTATGCGGTGAATATGGACTGGGATGCCAGCAATTTCAGTATCTCTCCAATACAATACGAAGCCCGATATGCATCAAGAAACTGTGATGTGATCATGGCTAGACTCAAAAAGCATGCAGATGTACTAGAATTAGCCGCCTATTCTCAGGTGCCTGTGATTAATGGATGCTGCGACATGTACCATCCATGCCAAGCGCTTGCAGATTTAATGACGATTTATGAAGTCAAAGAAACTTTTGAAGGCGTAACGCTAGCTTATGTTGGCATTCATAATAATGTCGTCAATTCCTTAGTTGCAGGTTGTATGACATTGGGAGTTAAACTGCTGCTAGTCACCCCGATCGTTAATGAAGCTTCATGGGATGAAGAATTAATGAAGCAAGCGTACCAAAGTGGATACGTCGAGGAAGTCGAAGTGCTGTCTGCTGCGATGAAAAGGGCTGGCTTTATCTACACAGATACCTGGGTCGACATGGAGTTTTTCTCGGATGCACAGTATCAAGAAGAAAGGGATCGTCGAATTGACATCATGATGCCTTTCCAGATCAACAAACGCAGTCTTGGGAAGCATTCACCCTATATCATGCATGATATGCCCATTCATCCGGGTTTTGAAATCTCAGAAGACGTAATTGAATCAGAGCAATCTATCATTTATCAGCAAGCGGAAAATCGGATGCATGTTCAAAAGAGCTTGCTTTTACACCTACTGAACTTAGAGTTGAAGGGGGAACTCAATCGTCATGACATTCACGACGCTCCTCGCTTTTGCCTTAGTCTCACTGGGCATGGTGTGCACGCCCGGACCTAATATGATCTACCTCATATCTCGCTCGGTCACGCAGGGAAGAATGGCGGGCATCATCTCACTGTTGGGCATTGTACTTGCCTTCCTGGTCTACATCGTGACTACGATGTTGGGGCTGTCGGCGTTGTTTTTGGCAGCTCCCATTGTGTTCGACGCTGTAAAGCTAGCCGGAGCTGCCTACTTACTATGGCTGGCTTGGCAAGCTGTCAAGCCGGGTGCTAGATCGGTGCTAACCGCACGAGATCTTCCCGTTGACGCGCCCAAGAAGCTATTCTTGATGGGCTTCATGACCAACCTGCTCAATCCGAAAGCTGCGGTCTTGTATGTGTCGCTTCTGCCTCAATTCGAGGACCCTGCTAGGGGCTCATTATTGCTGCAGAGCGCATCACTGGGACTCACGCAAATTACGGTGAGCTTTACCGTGAACCTTGTAATCGTGCTAACGGCAAGCCATATCGCCGGTTGGTTTGGCACACGACCGAAATGGCTGCAAATCCAACGGTGGCTGATGGGAAGTGTATTAACGGGGCTGGCTGTACGGCTCGCTTTTGAGCGGAGACAATAAAACGAGAGAGGAGACCCACAGCAAAAAATCGCTGAGGGTCTCTTTTACATACCTAACCTCGCTTAAAAAAAGCAATGACAAACTCACGGAAATGAATAGCTGCTTGAGAGAGGTAATGCTTGCGATTCCAGGCGATTCCGAAGGTGCGGTGACAATAGGGCTCTGTTATTTTTAACTGAACGGTGTCAGGATTTGAAGCCCTCCTCCCTAAGGAAAGGGGAAGTGTGAAAGTAATGCCGAGCCCCATTTCGACTAAAGTTTGAATAGCGCTGACTTCCTCAAGCTCGAACGCGATGTGAGGTTCAAACCCTGCTTGACGGCAGAAGTCATCCGTAATTTCCCGGAAATTCGTTTGGGAGGATAGGGAGATGAAGGGTTCATTTGCAGCTTCTATTAACCGAATACTGTCTCTAGCGGCAAAACGGTGCCCCTTCGGGACGGTCAAATATAGCTCTTCTTCGACGAGTGTAAGCCATTCAATATCCGGTCCGATTACCGGTGTAGACGAGATACAGAAATCGATTTCGGCATTCTCGAGATCTTTTTTCATTTCCAAGGCAGAAGCCAACTGGCGCTGGATGACTCTGACGTGGGGATGAAGGGTCAGGAATTCCTTGAGCAGAGTCGGTAGCACGTAAGGAAGCGATACAAAAAGGGAGACGACGCCATGGTCGAGTCCAGCCATATCTTTGATCTCCCGTTCGCCTTCTTTCAACTCTAGGAAAGCTTGCTCAACGCGGCGGAGATAGGTCTTCCCGAAGGCATTCAATTTCACATGCCGGCCTTGCCGCTCGAATAAAGGGAGACCTAACTTCTTCTCTAGCCGATGGATGGAGTTGCTAAGTGAAGGTTGTGAGACATTGAGTTCTTTGGCAGCTTGGGTCATATGCTCAAGGCGTGCGACGGTCTGAAAATAATGAAGCTGTAGGAATTCCATTGGTTAATCCTCGCTTATTCATAACTTTGATGTGATTATTTTATCATATAATATGTATTATACTTTATTGATTTTCCCTCTTATACTAGTTCAACAGACAGAAAACCTTGGTGGAGAATGGAGCGCATATGTTGACTAGAGAGAGAATTTGGACGAAAAATTTTGTTGTCGTATGTATGAGCAGCTTTTTCATGTTTCTCACTTTTTATATTCTTGCTACGGCATTTCCCTTATATGTAAAGGATAGTTTGCACGGCGATCAGCAGCAAATGGGATTGTCGATAACGATTTATGTCATCGGAGGTGTATTGATTAGGCCCTTTTCAGGACAATGGGTCGATCGATATGGGAAAAAGAAGATGGCCATCATCGGAATGGTTATTTTCTTATTGGCTTGCATCAGCTATTTCGGTGCAAAGGGGATGTTCATGTTTCTGGTGATTCGCCTCATTCACGGCATGAGCTATGCGATTGCTTCGACAGCGACGAGTACGATTGCCTCGTCACTCGTGCCCAATTCACGTCAAGGTACGGGAATGGGTTATTTCAGCATGTTCATGAGTGTCGGCATGGTTATCGGCCCTGCGCTGGGTTTATTTTTATGGAAAGATAAGGACATCCACGTATTGCTGTTGGCGATTTGTGTGATTGCTGCGCTCTCGCTCCTCTTCACGCTAGGTATGCGAGTGCCGAAGCCAAGCCAAGAAGCGTTGCAGTCAGTGAAGCCTGTAGAAAGGGAGAAACGCCGTCTGCAGTGGAGTGATTTTATCGAGCCCAAGGCGCTGCCTATTTCGGTGGTGGGGTTTATTTTAGCTTTTGCCTATAGCTCGTTATCTGGCTTTATGTCTTCGTTCACGGTAGAAATTCATCAATCTCAAGTTGCTGGTACATTCTTTGTCGTATTTGCATTAATGATCGTGGTGTTCCGGCCGCTGATTGGGAAAATATTCGACTCATACAATGAGCATTATCTGTATTACCCCGGTATTATCCTGTTTGCAGTGGGTATGCTGCTGTTAAGTCAAGCACACTCGGCAACGATGGTTTTGGTGGCCGGCGTCATTATGGGCGTAGGCTATGGCGCGCTCTTACCTTGTTTTCAGGCACTAGCGATGAAACTGGCCCCTGAACACCGTAGAGGGAGTGCAACGGGGACATTTTTCTTGCTATTTGACCTCGGGTACGGCTTAGGGTCTTACGTCATGGGAATGATCGCTTCCGTATCGGATTATCGGATGATGTATGTCGTTGCAGGGCTCGTTCCGTTGTTATCCGCGGCTTTGTACTATGTGCTGCACCATCGCCCTCGAGCGAAAATACAACTCCATAATCAGAATGCCAAGTTAGTATAAATAGGAGAATAGGCATAAAAACGTAAGCTTTTCCTCAAAATAAACCTTGTTCGAGAATTGTTTGCAGAGGAGAAGGTTTTTATGAAACGAAGGTTCTTATTAGTAACGCTGCTTGTAATGATGGTTCTCTCTTTCACTTTCATGCCGCTGGGCGCACAAGCCACCGCTGGGAAAGAGCCTGGTTCTGCGATGTGTATGAACGATGCGAAAGTGAAGCTTAAGCAGGACATGAGGAGACTTTGGGTCGATCATGTAGGTTGGACAAGAAGCTATATCGTCAGCGCGATTGCTGGGGTAGCGGATCAGAAGGATGTATTGGCTAGGCTCCTAAAGAACCAGCAGGACATTGGTGATGCGATCAAGCCGTACTACGGAGATGCGGCGGGTAATAAGCTGGCAGAGCTATTGAGGGAGCATATCCAATTAGCAGGAGGCGTAATAGACGCGGCCAAAAGCGGCAATCAAGCTGATCTAGCTAAATATAACAAAGAGTTGTACCGCAATGCGGATGATATCGCCAAATTTCTAAACGCCGCTAACCCGAACTGGTCACAGAAAGAGCAGCAGGACATGCTGTATGCACACTTGCAATTCATTACCGATCAGGTTACCGCTAGGTTGAAAAAAGATTGGAATGCCGATATTCTCGCCTATGATAAGGGTGCGGATCATATGATGATGTATGCCGATATGTTGTCGGATGGGATCATCAAGCAGTTCCCTGATAAGTTCAAATGAGTTAATACCCGCCCACAAGCTGATACTGGATGCATCCGGTATCGGCTTGTTTTGTGCTTCAACCGTGCGTGGATTGGGGCTGTCGTGCTATAATCGTGCCATATGAACGAGAGGAGAGGAAACGTCGAAACTTGTCGACTTTTCACGCCATATGGATATCAAAGAGCTCTTATCTTATTTAACCGAAGAGAATCTGATGCTGCTTTTGGACAAGTACCGTTCATTCGGTCCATTGCCTGGGCTCCTGCTTCCTTTTATGAAATCTTTCATTCCACCGCTCCCAACATTGGTGATCATTAGCGTAAATGCGGCTGTGTATGGGCTGTGGCTCGGTTTTCTGTACTCTTGGATCGGTATTGTCTGCGGTTGCTTGGTGACGTTTGCGATTGTGAAAAAGGTGGCCGGCCACCCCTATCTCGTGCGCTGGTCGCAGAAACCGAACGTCCAAAAAAGCCTCAACTGGGCGCGGCGCCAAGCGTTCAATTATGTCTTTATCCTTAGTCTATTTCCTCTGGGACCTTTCGTAGTTATTAATATGGCGGCGGGGCTGGTGCGAATGCGTTTCCGCTCCTTCTTAGTGGCGGTTGCTGCGGGGAAAGCGGTGATGGTCATGTCGGTCAGTTTTATTGGCTACGATCTGAAGCGGTTCATGGATCATCCCTATCAGCTTATTTATGTGGCCTTATTCATTGCGATTTCTTTGTTTATTAGCAAAAAGGTAGAAAAGCGGTTTATGTAATTGGATACCGCAGGATACCCCGCCTTGCAGCAAGGCTCGTTTCCCGGGATTACAGGGAGCGAAGCCTGAGCGGAGGCGGGGTCTTTTTTACGGAAAGGGAGGAATTATAAATAACTGGATTTTATGTAGCTAATTTTGCTTTGAAACCCAATTTGAGGCGATTAATAGTATAAGGTACAGCTAAATTTACACATTTACACCGAAAGAGGGGAATATGGAGAAAATAGATGGAGTTTTTCCATCTAGATCAGGAAAATGGCCATAACCGAGAAAATTAGCTGCAGGAAATCCATCTAAAGTTTTGTTGGTGCATCAATGGACCCTCGGGGAGGGTACTGAGGACAAGCCTAGGATACCCAAACGAAGAGCGATGCTACTAAAAAGCACATATGCAACAAGAATTCGTAATCCATCCGTTCAGTTTGTTCACCAACCCATCTCAACCCCGAACCTCGCCCGAATTCAATCTCAATCAAACCAAATCGCACCCAACCCCAACCCAACCC
>NZ_CAKMMW010000029.1:0-100916 GCF_927798215.1 Paenibacillus allorhizoplanae | reverse complement strand
TCTTTAGGTTACCTTTCACCAGTTCAATATGAAGAAAACTACTACAAAGAAGTTAGTTAATTCTCTTAATAGGTGTCTACTTTCTTGACAGAGGTCCAAACATGTAGGTAGATATAGCATTTTTGTTCATTTTGGATAAAATGGCCAAAATGAACTGCAGGTTTTCCATTTATTCTGCGTTTGTTCAGAAAATCCCACTATGTACCTGTAGAAAATCCATTTATCCATCAGGCGCACAGGAGACTTGAGTAATTCGCACTTAATTCTGGCATGTAAAAATACCCGACCGAGCACTAGCTCAGTCGGGTATTTCTGTTTCACTTTAACTGTACCCTCATAGAGGCCCTATACATGGTCGGTGAAATCTCTACAAGTTTTAGGAAATTACGACTAAAGCTTGCAAATGATTCGTAACCGACTTCAAACGCGATATCCGTTACCTTCATTTCGGTTGTAGCTAACAAACTACAGGCGTGTCGAACCCGAGTTTCCTGCAGAAGGGTTACGAAGGTCACGCCAAGATGTTGAGATAAGATTTGCGTCACCCTAGAAGGATGACAATGGAAATGAGCGCCGATCAGCTCCAGCGTGAGCGGGTCACGATAGCGAGTATGAATATAGCGAAGTATGGCCCAAGGTAATGCGGTTTTGGACGTCAATTCGGAAACATTCGGCAGTGCGTCTGAGCCGCTGGGATGGAGCCTGTAAAGAAACGCAAGTATACGTTGGAGCTCTCCTTTCAAGAGAAGAGACTGCCAGATATCAGCGGGTTGTTCATATTCACGAAGCATCCCTTGCAGTTTCTGTCTTACGAGCTCAGATTGTTCAGCACTCAAGTCGTAGTGAGTTAGGAACGGATTGTGATCCGAGAGAAGCAAGCGCTCCGCTGGATCTCCAAGCAGCTCTAAGCCAAACATACAGTTGTACAGAATGAGCGGACTTCCGGGGTTCGCAGTGATTTCGTGCACTTGATAGGGAAGCAGAAGGGTGAAGGTTCCAGGCTGCATGGGATGCATTTGTCCGTTAACGGTTTCGTACCCATAGCCTTCAACAACCAAAGAGAATTCCAAGAAATCATGACGATGGCTGGGAAAATGATGATCAACCCGATTAATGGATAAATGAAAGGGAAATGCTCCGATATTGGGATAATCCGATAATTGCTTATTAATGGGAAATGTCATGAGAATCACTGCCTATTCAAGAAATGAGAGGTTTGTTCAAGGATTGATAGGTAACCTTCGCACACCTATTGTAACCTATTGATAGATAAGAATGAAGGAGGAACTCTCATGACATTAACCATCGGTTCATTAACATCTAGTTCTGTAATAACAAGACATCCAGCCAACCCAATCCTCACGGCAGATTCCGTGCCCTATCCTACAGCGCTTACATTCAATGCTGGAGTTACCAAATTCCAAGGCCAATATATTATGGTATTCCGTAATGACCACGGCTCTGTCAAAAATCAAACGTTAGAGCCTTCGCATACGACAGATCTAGGCCTTGCCTACAGCAAAGATGGCATTCATTGGGATGTACAGTCGAAACCTTGTTGGAAGCTGTATGATGAGGAAATCACACGCGTATATGACCCTCGACTAACGGTGATGGACGGACGTGTTTACATGTGCTTCGCAGTAGATACGCGTCACGGAGTTAGAGGCGGGATTGCGGTAACGGATGACTTTGATAAGTTTGAAATTTTGTCCATGTCAGCACCAGACAACCGGAATATGGTATTGTTTCCTGAGAAAATTAATGGTAATTATGTCCGTCTGGAGCGTCCTTTCCCGGTTTACAGCCGTGGGAAAGATCAATTTGATATTTGGCTTTCGCAGTCGCCTGATCTCAAATACTGGGGAGACACGGACCTCGTCCTAGGTGTTGAGCATGTGCCTTATGCGAATGACAAAATTGGTCCTGCCGCACCACCAATTCGTACGTCCAAGGGATGGTTAACGACGATCCATGCCGTTGATATCGATGCAAACCGTGGTAAAAATGGTTGGGAGCCAACGTGGAAAAAACGTTATACAGCAGGCATTATGCTGCTTGATTTGGATAACCCGAAGAAGGTTATCGGACTTTATAAGGAGCCATTACTAGCGCCAGAAGTTAGCTATGAAACTGATGGAGGCTTCCGTAATGATGTCATTTTCCCAGGCGGTATGATTCTAGAAGATGATGGTGAAGTGAAAATCTACTATGGGGCAGCGGATACCGTTGAATGTTTGGCAACTGCACATGTGGATGATTTGGTGAAGTTATGTTTGGAAGGAAATAAATAGCGCCTGTTGACTTTTGCTGATGAAGATGTAAGAATAAGTTAACTGAATGTTCGATTAAATTCATTGACGAGAAAGAGTATAAGGAGCCCTTGTTCCACAGAGAGTTGGCATACGCTGAGAGCCAATGTTCAAGACTTCATAGAAAATCCTCTCCGAGAAGGAAAGCTGAAGTAGGTAAGTAAGCTGACCCGGGTTCCAGCCGTTACTAAGGATGCGTATGATGGTACGTAGTTAGAGGCGTCGTAGGATTATGGTAGTCATAATCTATACGGAACTAGGGTGGTATCGCGAGATGAAATCTCGTCCCTTATGGGACGGGATTTTTTGTGTTTTCAATGAACCTTTTCGTCAAGGAACGAACGTGAAGTTGGACGAAATGAGAGGATGAGACCCATGAGAAAAGTGGATGTGAAAGAGAAGGCAAGAACGCGAGAACTCCGTGTTCTAGAACAGTGGAAACAGAATGACACATTTCGAAAATCGATTGAAAATAGAGAGGGAAAACCCAACTTTGTTTTTTATGAAGGTCCCCCAACAGCGAATGGCGAGCCGCATATCGGGCACGTGCTGGGACGAGTAATCAAAGATTTCATCGGTCGCTACAAAACGATGTCAGGCTTCCGTGTCATACGCAAAGCAGGTTGGGATACACATGGGCTTCCTGTTGAGCTTGGCGTAGAGAAAAAGCTTGGTATTTCTGGCAAACAGGAAATCGAATCCTATGGGGTCGCCAAATTCGTGGAGGCGTGTAAGAGCAGCGTTTTCGAATATGAGAAGCAGTGGCGTGAAATGACCGAAGCGATCGCTTACTGGACGGATATGGAGAACCCTTATGTCACACTAACCAATGATTATATCGAAAGTGTTTGGCACATTTTATCCACGATTCATGCGAAAGGGCATCTGTACAAAGGTCATCGCGTAAGCCCGTACTGCCCGGATTGTCAAACGACACTTAGCTCACATGAAGTTGCCCAAGGTTATGAAGATGTGAAAGATTTGAGTGCCACTGTGAAATTCACAAGCAAGATCGCAGATGAACATTTTCTTGCATGGACGACTACACCATGGACGTTGCCTGCCAATGTCGCTTTAGCTGTAAATAAAGATGTCGATTATGTCAAAGTTAAACAGCATGGCGAAGTCTACATTGTAGCAAGCAACCTTGTCGATAGCGTTATGAAAGGGGAGTATGAGCTCCTATCCACGCATAAAGGTTCTGAATTTGTGGGAACTCCTTACGTGGCACCGTTTAATTATTTACAAGTAACGAAAGGACATACCGTCGTAGACGCGGACTATGTTAGCGACACTAGTGGGACGGGGATTGTCCATATTGCGCCAGCTCATGGGGAAGACGATTACCGAACAGTACGCCAGCATGAATTGGATTTCGTGAATGTTGTTGATGCGAGAGGTCGTTACTTCGATCAAATCTCCGATTTTGCCGGTCGTTTTGTTAAGGATTGTGATATCGATATCGTTAAAAACTTAGCTGAGCGTGGTCTGTTGTTTACCAAGGAGCGATATGAGCATAGCTATCCATTCTGCTGGCGTTGTAAATCGCCGCTTCTCTATTACGCGACGGAGAGTTGGTTCATCCAAACAACGGCTATTAAAGATCAGTTGATCGCAAACAACAGTAAAATCACTTGGTATCCTTCCCACCTGAGAGAAGGCCGATTTGGTAAATTCTTAGAAGAACTCGTTGATTGGAATATCAGCAGGAATCGCTATTGGGGAACGCCACTCAATGTATGGATCTGCGAAGGCTGCAACACAGAATATGCACCACACAGCCATAAGGATCTTCGTGATAAATCAATAGATCCGATCGAGGAAAGCCTTGAGCTGCATAAGCCTTACGTGGATCAAGTAAAGCTGCGCTGCGCTTGCGGCGGTACTATGCATAGAACCTCGGAAGTCATTGACGTCTGGTTCGATAGCGGCTCCATGCCATTTGCCCAGTATCATCAGCCATTTGAACACAAGGAACTGTTCCAAGAGCAGTACCCCGCGGATATGATCTGCGAGGGGATTGATCAGACGCGCGGCTGGTTTTTCAGCTTGTTGGCGGTTTCTACCCTATATAATGGGCAAATCCCTTATAAATCTGTAGTCTCAACTGGGCATGTTCTGGATGAAAATGGCCAAAAAATGTCAAAGAGCAAGGGTAACGGGATTGATCCTTGGGAAATCATTAACGAATTTGGCACCGATGCATTCCGATGGGCATTGTTATCCGACAGCGCACCTTGGAGCAGTAAGAGGTTCTCTAAGCAAATTGTCGCCGAGGCAAAATCCAAAGTCATTGACACGATCAATAACACACATGCCTTCTATGCGTTGTATGCACAAATTGATCAGTATCACCCAGCTGATTATCCGCAAATAAACTCCGTAAATGTGTTGGATCGATGGATTTTATCTCGATTAAACAGCACCTTGCACAATGTAGTAAAAGGATTAGAAATCAACGATTTCTTGAATCCCGCGAAACAAATGGAAGCTTTCGTAGATGAACTTAGCAATTGGTATATCAGACGTTCACGAGATCGGTTCTGGGGAAGCGAATGGATCGAAGATAAAATTGCAGCTTATCAAACCTTACGTCATGTTCTGCTAACACTATCACAAATGATTGCTCCTTATACGCCATTCCTTGCAGATGATTTATATGCGAATTTGGGAGGCAAGGGAAGTGTACATCTGACCGATTATCCGACAATGGATGAAACGTTACACGATGTATCGTTAGAGAAAAAGATGGAAACCGTGAGGCAAATCGTGGAATTAGCTCGCAATATACGGAATGAAACAGGGATCAAAACACGGATGCCGCTGTCGGAGTTATACGTTTCGTTTGACAGTGCGTGTAACATTGGAGGATTCGAAGACATCATCCAAGATGAGATCAATGTGAAATCGATCCAAATCGTATCTAGCGATGTCAGCTTCGTTCGGTTCACTTTTAAGTTAAACTTGAAAGCAGCTGGCAAGAAGTTCGGGAAATTAGTGGGACCCGTGCAAGCCCAGTTGAAGCAGTTATCTGCTCTAGAAGCTAAAGCAGTCATAGAGAACGGCTTCCTGGATATGAAGATCGATGAGGAAGTCCTGCACATTCGGCTAGAGGATTTACTTATCGAGAAACAAGCGAATGAAGGATACGCTTCGGCTTCAGAATACCAAATGACCGTTGCCTTAAACACAACTATGACGGAAGAGTTAGAACAGGAAGGCATGGTTAGAGAGGTTATTCGAGCTATTCAAGATTATCGTAAAAAAATAGGGCTCCCGATCGAAAAACGCGTCGATCTTGTTCTAGATGTAGACGCACCATTACAAACTGCATTAGTACGGTTTGACCATGTTCTACAAGAACATGTGTTACTGAAGAGTGTTCGGTATGCTTCAGAGCCCAATATGGAGACCGTTTCGTATGGAGAGAGCAAGTTCAGTTTGCTAATCGTGTAAAAAGAAAGTAAGAGTAAGGCAGGACGCCAGCGGCGCCTGCTTTATTCTTGTTTACGACTCTTATAGAACTGTGGCGTCATACCCATTTTGATTTTAAATAATCGACTGAAATAGCGCTGATCCTCATAACCGATCATTTCTGCTATTTCCGCACAGCTTAGAAGGGAATGGCGTAACAAGTCGCAGGCACGATTCATTCTTTGAAGAAGAATATATTCATAAGGGGAGACTCCCAAGATTTCAGTAAAGACGGTCCGATAATGACTGATACTCAGATGTTCCATGTCAGCCAGTTGCTGTAGTGTTAATTGAGAATGAAAATGTTCGTGGATGTATTGTAAAGATTTTTCCATTCGATTGCGATGGGTAGACAAAGGTGATTTGGATTGCTGTACTTTACGTCCGATTAGTGCCAGCAATGAAATTAGGTTGGGGATCGCATCCAATTGTAAAAAGGAGTCCCTATGTGAAAATGTTTGAAATATCATCTGAAATTTCTCGACGACATGATCGATACTGGGGGCTTGCAGAATCAACCCCGTTGATAATCCACATGATTTCAACACTTCTGCTGCCGCATTTCCAGAAAAATGCACCCATACATACACCAATTCGGTATGCTCAACACGTTCAAAGTAGAACGGAATATGAGGTGTGAAAATGATACATTCTCCTGGTGTCATGATCGCTGAAACTTTTCCAGCTTGTACGCTAATACTCCCTTTCACCATATACAATAAGAAATAATCATTTCGAACAGAATTGGCCACATAGTGTTTTTGCATAACCTGGCAACCGGCACAGTTTACAATGAGATAGGTATCCGTAACGGCGTAATCATTGTCATTATCTTGAATGTTACGATAATAAGCTTGTTGCTTCACAACTTCACTCCCGTTGATTTGTCCACATTTGTAGTTGGAATCTTACTCCCTAGAAAGCAGTGTAAGGTATATGATGAATTATATCAATCACACATTTGAAGAGAGAAGGGTTTCTTTTGAAAAGGCAAATTGTCAACATTATTAACTTTATTCGTGCTGTTGAGCCGAGGCCGGGCAAAGATATTAATTTAGTTAAACCTGTGCAGGAACAAATTAAGCTACTCAAGAAACATGAGCTGAAAGGAACCTTTTTATTTCAATATGATGCCTTGATTAACCCCGTATTTACAGCACTGTTCGATGGTGTAAACACGGATCACATAGAGCTTGGGCTATGGCTAGAAGTAGTTGAACCGCTCGTTACAAAAGCAGGAATCCCTTGGAAAGGTCGTTATGCGTGGGATTGGCATGCACATTGCGGGTTTACTGTTGGATATACACGGGAACAGCGTGAGCGAATGATAGATATCCTAATGAATGACTTTTATTCGTTATTTCATCGTTACCCTAAGTCCATTGGTTCATGGACACTTGATGCCCACACGATCCATTATTTGGCTGAAAAATATGACATTGACGCCTTATGTATTTGTAAGGATCAGTGGGGAACAGATGGATATAATTTGTGGGGAGGCTATTATAATCAAGGATATTATCCTAGTCGTAACAACTATTTCAGTCCAGCACAAACCTCCGAACAACAGATTAACATTCCAATCCTGCGTATGCTGGGTTCCGATCCAATTCACCAATACGATGTTGGCTTGAACCTAGAAACGGGTGCCCCTGCTCATCAGCCTGTCATCACGCTTGAGCCCGTCTATCATGAACTGGGTGGTGGCGTAAACGCATGGACAGACTGGTATTTGAAAGAAAATTTCAGTGGAAACTGTCTTTCGTTCGGATACACACAGGTTGGACAAGAAAACAGTTTTGGGTGGGAGAAGATGAGTCAAGGGTTGAACTATCAGTTTGAACAGCTGGAAAAGCTACAAGAAGAAGGCAAACTTGAGGTAGAAACACTTGGCGAAACCGGATGCTGGTTTAAGGAAACTTACCAAGAAACGCCAGCTTCTGTTGTTGCTGCCTTTACAGATTTCATGGGAGAAGGGCACACATCAGTCTGGTACAACAGCAAATATTATCGTATCAACGTTTACACGGAGAACAATCGGTTCTGGATTAGGGATATGCACCTCTTCAGTGAAAATTACCATGAGCGATACTTGGATGAGGTTTGTACAGGCAACCAACTTCAGTTTAATAATTTGCCCATTATGGATGGTTATCGGTGGAGTGGCAATCAAATCCGCGCGGGAATATATCCGTATTACATCATTGATGGACAACTTGTGCCGCTAACTTTCGAAGAGATAGATTATCAGGAAGAAGAGGGCCATGCCATTCTTACATATAAAGGTACGGTCTTTGGAGTCATCACGATGACACTAGCTGAGGATTCAATGACAATCACGATCGAAATGAACGCAGATCAAGTTGTGTGGATCACCAAGTATGATACGAATGCGCAAAGCTTGCCACAAATCATTTCTGCAACGGAAAGCAAATTGCAAATGGTTTATGACCAATTTGAATATACTGCTTTTGAAGTGTTAGAGGGATCACTCGATGCTAGCTATTCGCTGCGAGCGAAGAACAACCAGATTATATTATCGTTTCGCGGTAAGTAAGTCACATTTCCACTTCCCCTACAATATGATGGGTCTAGACATATACTCAATTGAGGTGAGCGAATGGCAGTCGTAAAAGCTAGAAAGCAGGATATCGACATGTTGGCAAGGTTACTTCGAGCTGAAGCTGAGACCGAAGGCGAAACGGGTATGCTGCTTGTTGGAAATGTTGGCATTAATCGAATAAGAGCGAATTGCTCTGATTTTAAAAATCTCCGAACAATTCCCCAAATGATTAACCAACCACATGCGTTTGAAGCGTTGCAGCACGGGTTGTACTATCAAAACGCTAGAGAAAGAGAGCGGCGCTTAGCACAAAGAGCTGTAAATGGGGAGCGGGTTTGGCCAGGTAAATTTTCACTCTGGTATTTTCGACCGGGAACGTTCGACAATCCTGGACCATGTCCAGATACCTGGTATAATCAGCCGAAAGCTGGCCGTTACAAGAAGCACTGTTTCTATGAGCCGACCGCCAAAGAGTGTCAAAATGTCTACAATACGTTTTAATTGGTTGAATAGAATCGTTTAGACATGAAGAAAGAGCTGCCACTGGACAGCTCTTTTTCTTTTACTTATTTAACTGCTTTTTATTGTGCTCCGCGAGATAACCTGGATTATCATAAGCACCACCAGGATCAATATCGGTCACACCTTCCCAAATATTCGCCACATCAACCTGATCCGGGTGTTCAAAAATAAGGAGACCTGAAGGCAGCCTTCTTTCGCCATATCGGCTGGATGGATGCGTGATGAGATCGTTCCCGACGACCATTTCAGAGGATGCACCTCCGTCTAAGAACCCGGCATTAACACAACCTTCTTTCAGTAGAAGGTCTTGAACATCTTTTAAAGAAGCACCAATACTCTTGGTCTGACGTCCGTCAATGACGATGATAACAACAACGCCATCTGCTCGTTGACCAATGGCTGTCCGCGGGTTAAGACCATCTCCAACGACAGGGAGTGCTTTTCCATTAGCAATAATGCGCGGATAGAAGGATACAGCGTCAGTCACATGCAAAGCTAATAATTCATCAATTGAATATTTCCCAATAATTAATTTCCCCATATTATCAAACGCAACGACTTGTTGGGGAACAGTGCCGTCAACGCTCGTATACAAAATCTTACCTCCAGACATAATAACCCCAATTGGAGCAAACCCATTTCCTAACCCTTGTGGATCATCGAAGCCTCCACCATTAATGCCAGCAAGTGACCCTGTACGATTCACCATCGAACTAATTGTTTCACCTTGACCTACTTGACTTGGAACAACGACACGAATCGCTCTCGGATCGTAAACAACCATTTTTTTGCCGACCCAGCCACGTCCAGCGATATCTTCAACATCAATGATCTTGCCATCCTGTTTCTGAATCGTGATCGCATTCAAATCTTGCTTCTCAATGGCGTTATTTTCACTCATTTGCTTAACGTTTTGAATCATTTCATCCCGTTTCTTTACACCTACAAAAATCCAAGCCCACTCCCGATGTTGGGTAGCAATAAAGGTATCCGCAAGGAACAAACGAATTTTCGATCCTGGTGGAGTTAAGAATAGAAAGCTTACTAATAGACACACAAGTATCAGACATATGAATAATGAACGTTTCAGCCAGCTGACGCTTTGCTCATGTTTGTAAGTAATTCCTGCTAGCTTCATGATAATAATGCCTACTTTCATAATATTTTGAATCAGATATAGCTAGTTTAAGTATACGAAATGAACCTGTAACAAAGATGAAAATAAGCTTAAAATCTTTCAATTTAAGCCGTGTAAATAGACCCAATCTTGCCAAATAAATCTATTAAACAGTAGTAGAAAGAAACACAAAAGGGCTACCCCGAGGGATAGCCAATTTCTAAAATTAACCTTGGTTAGGTTGCTGAATCCGTTGTGAAACCCTGTTGGCTAATTCTTGTGACGCTTGGGATAGATACGTAAGAACTATACGTTGAATCTCAGAGGATATACCAGATAGATCAGCAGCAAGGTTCTGGACTAAATGTTCCTGTTGGACAGGAGGGAGGGCGTTATAATACTGTCCCGCTTGTGTGAAATTATCCGGATTTGGTATATCGGATCGCACGAGACGACCTTCAACATATCTACCTTCGCCGCTAGTCTCAAGTGAACGAGGGGTCCAGTTCTGCTGATGATTAATAGGAATCTTCCGAAAATCAGACCCCAAGCGATGACGCTGTGAATCCCAGTATATATTCGTACGACCCTGCAGCATTTTATCGTCAGATAGTTCGGCTCCTTCCAATAGATTCGTTGGAGAAAAGGCAATTTTCTCGACTTGCTCCATATAGTTATCTGGATTGCGGTTTAGTACGAGTCGGCCTACAGGCATCATCGGAAACTGCTTTTCATCCCAGACTTTGGTATCGTCTAGCGGATCATAGGACATCTTGGTTCCATCGTCGGGATTCATCAATTGAACATACAATCCGTATTCGATGGTATGGCCTGCAGCCAGTGTATCGAAGAGATCCTTACCGGCATAATCAGGGTTTTCTCCAGCTAACTTAGCTGCTTCGCGGCTATCAATATATTGTATACCTGCTAAGGGATACCAGTGATATTTCACAAACGTACGCACACCTTGCTCATTCCGCCAAACATACGTGTTAACGCTATGACCTGGAATATGACGGAGACTCTTAACAGTCCCAGCATCCGAATATAATTGGACAAGGAAGTTAGTGGCTTCTGGTGCGCGGGCAATGAAACTCCAGAAACGTTCAGGGTCGATCAAATTATTAACTGGCGATGGCAGAAAGGCTTTAATTGACTCTGGAAATCGAATGGCATCTCGAACTAAAAAGACAGGGATATGATTACATAGCAGATCGAAAACACCTTGTTCTGTATAGAACTTCGTAGAGAAGCCGCGCACATTTCGGGACGTATCCGGCGTACCTTTATTACTTACAGCTAGGGAGAAACGGACCGTGACAGGGACTTGCTGGCCAGGTTTTTGCAGAAAGTGAAGCTTCGTATAGGGAGTCATCGAATTCACAGTCTGGAAGTATCCAAAAGCACCATACCCCTTCACATGGACAGGTCTTTCAAGAATCTTGGTATGTATGAAAGTTTCTAAAGTTTCATGTAAGACGCTATCTTGTTCTAGGACAGGTCCTCGATCACCAACGGTTTGAGAATGAAATTCCGCTGGTGCATCTCCTGACCATGATGAAGAACCTTTCTGATGAATAGGCTTTTGAGGCAATCCTCTGTTATCTTCCATTATTCAACCTCCTGTACACAGATCACTGATTTAGATCGTTATGCGTGCAATTCCATATTTATGCCAATCCATATGTTTTAGAAAAGGAGTTGACATACTACCTACTAAAAGGTAGAATGACGACATGACAAAAAACAACAACAACAAAAACACATCAGAACTTATTCTCGACACAGCCCAAGCGATTGTTCAGCAATATGGGTTTAATGGATTCAGCTATTCGCATATTGCAGAAAAAGTAGGCATTCGCAATGCCAGTATTCATTATTACTTTCCGAATAAGGAGGATTTGGGAGAAGCACTGATTGCACGTTATCTCAGAAATTTTAAAGCATTTGTTGCTGGAATCGATGCCGAGACACCGAACAATGTAGAGAAGCTACGCAAATTCATCTTACTCTACAGTGGGCCTGTTCAAGATTATTGCGCTTGTCTAAGTGTTATGCTTTCGACTGATCTGGCTACTTTATCAGGCAAAGTACAGATCGGGCTAACCCAATTCTTCTCTGCCAATCTAGAGTGGTTGGAACGCGTGCTCGAAGAGGGGCGACGTGAAGGACATGTGAAATTTGAAGGCGCCGCGGATGCACAAGCTCACCAATTTCTAGCAGCACTTCAAGGTGCACAATTACTATCGAGAAGTTTTCATGATGTAAGCAAGTATGATCAGATTGCCGATGGTCTAATATCCGCTTTAACTTGAAAAAGAAGGCGGATTATTTTATAACTAATACCTACCTTTTAATAGGTAGACAAATAGAGGAGATGTAGATATGAGTTTTCAAAATAAAGTAGTCGTTATCACAGGTGCAAGTAGTGGAATTGGAAAGGCAGTTGCCATTGGACTGGCGAAACAAGGCGCATCAGTCGTTATTAATGGCCGCCGTGAACATGCATTGGTAGAGGTTGCAAGAGAAATCGATCCTACAGGCGCACGAGTAGCTTATGTTGCGGGGGATATTTCTGAACCCCAAATCGCGGAACGTTTAATTAAGGAAGGTCTTTCTCGCTTTGGGCGAATCGATACCCTGGTGAACAATGCTGGCATTTTTATCTCAAAACCATTTATGGACTACACGGAAGAAGATTTTAGATCTGTCATGTCTATTAATATGACTGGATTCTTCCATGTCACCCAGCGTGCTGTGACCGAAATGCTGAAGGAAGGCTCTGGCCATATCATCAACATTACAGCAAGTGGTGTCGCGGAACAGCCCCTCAAATCCGTACCTGCCGTACTTGCCGCATTGACCAAAGGTGGTTTGAACACGGCAACGAAGTCTCTAGCGATTGAGTACGCAGACAAGGGCATTCGCGTGAATGCAGTCGCGCCTGGCGTGATTAAAACGCCGATGCATACGGTTGAGTCACATGATTTCTTAGCTAAAGTTCATCCTGTGGGTCGAATGGGTGAGGTGCAGGAAATTGTTGACGCGATTGTGTATCTGGAGTCAGCAAAGTTCGTAACTGGTGAGATTCTTCATGTCGATGGCGGTCAAAACGCTGGTCAATGGTAAGAATATAGGTGATAGGTATTTAATCACTTAAGTAAGGAGGTGAGAAACATGTTATACGAACTGCGAATTTATCATGTTAATCCCGGCAAAATGCAGGCTCTTCATGAAAGATTCAGAGATCATGTGATCGATTTATTTTTGAAACATGGCATGAAGATTATTCGATATTGGGAAGATATCAATGACGCAAATAATCGGCTCTATTATGTTGTTGAGCATAATGATATGGAAAGCCGCAATCTAAATTATGAACGTTTCCGAAACGATCCGGAATGGATTGAAGTCAAACGGATTTCAGAGATGGATGGTCCTTATCTTAACAATCAAGAAAGTATATTTATGAAAGATGTAGCCTTCTTTGAGAACAAATGAAACAGGACAGTACACTGTCGGCAAAATAATCCTAAAATTAGAAATGGAGCAAACCTACTATGAAAACATTAGTCATCATTACTCATCCGAATATCGAAAACTCCCAATGGAATAAAGCTTGGTTGGAAGCCTTACAAAAACAAGGTGATTTCACTATTCATCAATTATATAAAGAATATCCAGACGAAAATATCGATGTTGCCAAAGAACAACAGCTAATCGAAGCACATGACCGGGTTATTTTCCAGTATCCGCTCTATTGGTACAGTACGCCTTCTTTACTTAAAAAGTGGTTTGATACCGTCTTACAATATGGGTGGGCTTATGGTCCAGATGGCAGTAAAACAGCTGGGAAAGAAATCGGTGTTGCCATTTCGACATACGGCACGGAAGCATCTTATCAGCATACCGGTTCTAATCGTTTTACACTTGAGGAAATATTGCGTCCAATGGAAGCACTTGCCCAATTTATCAGCGCTAATTATCTGCCACACTTTGCACTAAATGATACGTCTACAGTTACTGATGAGCGGCTAGCACAGAGCAGCAAGGATTACATTCATCATCTTCAAACCGTAAAACCGGTTCTGGTTACCCAATGAGTGATTTATTAATTGACGCCTATATTGATGTGACGTGCCCTTGGTGTCGCATGGGAACCACCAGTATGTTAAGTGCTTTGAAACAATTACCTCCAGAAACGAAGGTTTCGGTCCGTTGGCATGCTTTTCAGATCAATTACGGTATTCGACCTGAAGGTGAAGATTATCGGCAAGTGATGATAGACAAATTAGGTGGAGCTTCGCAATTCGAGGCACGATTAAAGCAATATCAAGAATACGGTGATGCTTATGGTCTGACGTATAATATGGATCGAGTAAAGTATACGCCAAATACAACATTAGCTCATCAATTAATCGCTATTACACCTGATAACCTACAGGAGCAATTGATTCAGCGAATCTATACGGCTTATTTTGAGAATGGGATAAATATTGGGGATATCGACGAACTTATACACATTGCCAATGCAGTGGGGCTCTCAAACGTTGCGGAGTTAAAAAAGCGCCTTACTTACGGTGAGGGTCTTGATAACGTTGAGTTAGATCAAAAGAACGCGCAAAAGCAAGGAATTAGAGGGGTTCCGTACTTTGTGATTAATGAGCAAGTCAGCTTGTCTGGCCTGCAACCGCCTGAACAATTTATTAAAGTTTGGCGCGAACTAGCTTAAACTTACCTTTCAGTAGATAGATTGATTTTGTGACTAACAATTTTTCAAGGAGGTCATTACCTATGCCAGTCGTTACAATTAAAGTAACCCGTGAAGGAACCACCCCAGAGCATCAGTCTGTCACAGCAGAAGAAAAGGCAGCGCTTATCAAAGGTGTCAGCGAGCTTCTCCTTAACGTGCTTAACAAGCCATTGGAATCAACTCATGTTATTATAGAGGAAGTTGAATTGGACAATTGGGGATGGGGCGGATTACCTGCACTTGAATACCGCAATCAGCGATCCTCTCCAAAGTGAATGGAGGCAGAAGATCATACATCTGAATACAGCACTTTGCCGCATATTTGAAATTCGTTATCCCATCTTCCTAGCGGGCATGGCAGGTGGGCCTGGTACGGTCAGCTTGACGGCTGCCGTATCAAATGCAGGCGGATTAGGGACGCTTGGTGCCGCCTATATGGAGCCTGAAGCAATTCGCACGGCAATCAGGGAAATTCGGAAGTTAACGAACGCGCCATTTGGCGTAAATTTATTTGTTACTCGAGCTCAAGATGACAATTCGAGAATGCCAGAAGTTCAACAGGAACTGAATGTGATGAGAGCTAAACTCGGTATACCGCAGGTTGTGGCAGAAGAGGTGAAGACACCCGATCATTTTGAGCAACAATTTACCGTTTTGCTAGAAGAAAAAGTACCGGTGATTAGTACCGCTTTCGGGGTGCTTCCACCTCACATGACAAAGCAAGCTAAAGCGGCTGGGATTCGAATTGTGACTATGGTGACAACCGTTGATGAAGCCATTCTTGCTGAACAAGCCGGATGTGACGCGATAGTGGCTCAGGGAAGTGAAGCTGGTGGTCACCGCGGGACTTTTGACATTGCCAATCGTCCCAGGGGCGCGAATATAGGCACAATAGCGTTAGTGCCGCAAATTGTTGCCCATGTTCAGGTTCCCGTTATTGCTGCAGGCGGAATTATGGATGGTCGTGGACTTATAGCCGCGCTGGTACTCGGGGCACAGGGGGTTCAGATGGGTACGCGATTCTTGACTTCGATTGAATCGGGAGCTCATAGTGCTTACCAACACAAACTGCTGGCTAGTACCGAGGAGAGTACCGTAATCACGAAGGTATTTTCGGGTCGACCCGCAAGAGGGATCACGAATGAATTTATTAATGTCTGGGATCGGAGCGGGGTAGAACCGCTACCGTTTCCGACCCAAAACACGGCAACAAGAGATATTCGAAATGCTGCTGCAAAGCAAAATAATTCCGATTATATGTCATTATGGGCAGGGCAAGGTTTGCGAATGCTTACTGCTGGCCAAAGTGCTGGGAGTATCATACAGGAAACCATCGATCAAGCACACACGATTATCACACAAATCAAAAAAGGTTAAGATGTTTCAATTGAAAGGATCCCAAAGCCATTATGGCATTGGGATCCTTTTCTCGTGGTACGGGACTCGAAAAAGCAGGGATTATAAGGTGGTAATCTTGCTTATATTTGCATGTTGACTGATTCCTATAATAGGTCTATATTGAATATTATTATAATAAATATTATTAGGATATTAAATAAAATAATCATTATATCCGATCAGATAAGGAGATATTCCTATGAATATTCAAATACTAGGACCAGAACTGCAAGGGAAAGAAGAATTTGATGGAGGCAAAATAATGGCGCAGAAACCATTAGGATTCTCTGGCCAAGGGGCGGCTACTGTGAGACTGGGTCCGCTATTCTATTGGGCTTGGGGACGAGCAGAGAAGGCAGGAGGGATCGGGTTTCATCCTCATCAAGGGTTTGAGATTCTATCGTATGGCATCGCTGGTCATGGCTTTCACCGAGACACACTTGGTACTGAAAGCACACTACAAGCTGGAGATATTCAACTTATGCAAGCAGGATCGGGTATGCAGCATGCTGAGAGCGTTGAAGCTGGATTTGAAAGCTTTCAAATATGGCTGGAGCCTTACTTGAATGAAGCAGTGCGACGAGAGCCAACCTATTTATTGTTCAAGCACGAGGAGTTCCCTCAGACAGACCAGGAAGGTGTTAAGGTAAAGACCATTCTGGGTGAAGGATCACCTATCAGCCAACTTGTTGCAGATGCACGTATGTTAGACGTCGAAGTAGAGGCGGGCGCAACGTATGTTCATCGGCTATTACCGAACCGCACGTTTGCCGGTCTAGCGATTAGAGGAACCGGTGGTTCCTTCCTAATAGCGGGACAAGGGCCCGTCCCATTTGTGAATAAAGACTTTGCTATCGTGCAAACGGAACAAGCGGATGATGTTATCATTCGTTCGGCTGATGAGACACTTCGAATATTTCTAATTGAAGTTCCTACTGAAGTCGATTATCCTTTGTATAATAAAGCTAGATAAGGTGGTTGAAGCATGACTGAACGCGACGCTGAAGGTAAGGCTCTTGATTTAAGGCTTACACGCGTACTAAAAAATATGGTGAACGTACTATATGCCAGCTTAGAACACGACATTGACAGCTATGGGCTCAGTAGAGAAACCTTTCAAATTCTTGAGTTACTCTACAATAAAGGGCCTCACCCCATTCAGAAAATAAGTGATACCTTTTCCATTCCAAGTGGGAGTATTACTTATGTGGTTGATAAGTTGGAAAAGAAGGCGTTCGTGGAACGTCTTCCCATTCCAGGAGATCGACGTAAAACGAATGTGGCATTAACTGAGGATGGGAGAAACTACTTCGATACGATTTTCCCAAAGCATGTGCAAACCATTTCCAACAATTTGTCTTATGTAACGGATGAAGAGAAGCTCCAACTCATTGAGTTGCTTAAGAAGATAGGGTATGGGATTAAGAATGCGCAAGAAAGACAAGCTGAAAGCGTTGAGTAGCTTCGGATTAGTTAGCTAACATTGCTCGATGCTTCAAGAATAGTTATGATGACATAATAAAGTTGATTATGGGAGGAGTCATTATGACAGCAACCATTCTACATGCAGAAGCAGTCATGCAAGAACTCGAAACTCTAGGCAAGGAACGAATGAAGAAAATGTATATATCTAATGGCGCTCATGAACCTGTATTTGGAGTGGCAACAGGAGCGATGAAACCGCTTGTGAAGCAAATCAAAATCAACCAACCGTTAGCTGAACAACTTTATGCAACAGGGAACTACGACGCTATGTACTTTGCCGGCATCATCGCAGACCCCAAAGCAATGACTGTAGAGGATTATGATCGTTGGATCGATGCAGCGTATTTCTATATGTTGTCCGACTATGTCGTTGCTGTAACGTTATCGGAAGCGGATATTGCGCAGGAAGTTGCGGATAAATGGATCGCGAGCGGCGAGGAATTAAGAATGTCAGCGGGGTGGAGTTGCTACTGTTGGCTTCTGGGGAATCGCAAAGACACTGAGTTTATCGTTAGTAAAATATCAGATATGCTTGAATTGGTGAAAAATACGATTCACACTGCACCAGAACGAGCTAAATATGCGATGAATAATTTCATATACACAGTAGCTGTATCTTATTTGCCGCTGCATGATAAGGCTGTTGAGACGGCAATAGCGGTTGGTCCCGTCGAAATTATTCAGCACGGAACGAAGAGTAAATTTCTGAGCGCATCGACTAATATTCAAAACGCCGTAGATAAAGCTCGAATTGGATTCAAGCGTAAGCATGTAAGGTGTTAGGTCTTGTGAAAATTTACGGTTAAAGTTTAAGAATAAGTCCGAGTATTTCGCGGGCTTTTTTTGTTATTGAACAGAATCCCCGAATTATCGTCTATTATAGAGAGGGTTCCAATCCTTGGAAATTATTGGAGTCTACAGACGAAAGTGTACGGGAGTGAAATTAGCAATGGATACGTATTGGAATCACAATACAGCTTTTCACGATGAGTTAATTGCAGACGGTAAGCTACGCGGCGGACGTGTACTCGATATTGGGTGTGGTGACGGGTTACTTCTCCAACGACTCGCGCCGTTCGTGCAACAAGTTATCGGGATCGACCCCGATAATACGGCTATAGAGATTGCACAAACGCGACTTATTTCGATCTCGAATGTGACACTCATTAACGATGACTTCCTTGCTTCACCAATCCCTAAGTTAGAGGATCGTTACGCAACGGTTATCTGTGTCGCGACTTTGCATCATATGGATTTGAGAAGCGCACTGCTGCTCATGCGCCAAGTACTCGCACCCGGAGGTCGACTCCTCATCATTGGGTTAGCAGATGACAAGTCACTAGTGGATTTGGTTTTCTCTGGACTACTGCTGCTTCCTATCCGTATCATGGATCGATTTCACGGTGGGATGCGTAACCCCAATGTTCGAATTACGGCTCCAACAGAAAGCATTAGGGAGATTCGTCAAGTTGTACAGCAGATACTTCCAGGGGCTAAAGTTCGACGACGATTCTACTTCCGTTATAGTCTTTCATGGGACAAACCATTGGAAGAGGAGTAAGTCGATTGCGATTGTTTCTCCTGTTTTTCTGATTAAGCATTCGTATGGAAAACATGAATTAGCGCAGCGACTTGAATCCTGCACGGATTTCTGCAGCGAATAGTTCTGGCTGTTCCCAGGCTGCAAAATGTCCACCCTTGTCGACCTTGTTATAGTAGATAAGATTAGGATATGCCATTTTACTCCAACTCAATGGAGCTTGATATAGCTCATATGGGAACACACTCACAGCTACGGGAATAGTGACACCTTTGGCAGCAAAGAAGGGAAGCTTGTTCTCCCAAAACAGACGACCAGAAGAAATCGCAGTTTTGGTCATCCAGTACAGCGTGATGTTGTCAAGGACATCGTCTCGTGAAAGTCCACCGGGATGTCCGTTAAAAGCTTGTGTAATTAGCTCCAAGCTACAAGCATCATGATCAAGCATGAAAGCGGCCAAACCAACAGGAGAGTCTACCAATCCTGTTAGCGTCTGCGGCCGTGTACCCATGATTTGGGCATATCCGATATGTTTATATACAAAACTCAACTGCATGCATGCACGCATTTCTTCTTCTGAGAGACCAGATGGAAGTGGGGTGCTGGCTTGGAGCACCTTGTCAATAGCAGGGGGAACCGCGCCGGGCATATTCGTGTGCATACCAACCAGCCCCGGTGGTGACAGCAATGCCAACATGTCGGTGATAATCGCTCCCCAGTCTCCGCCCTGTGCCACGTACCTCGTGTAGCCAAGTCGCTTCATCAGTACTGCCCAGGCACGTGCTATTCGGACGGTATCCCAACCTGTCGTAGTTGGCTTTCCAGAAAACCCATAGCCGGGCAGCGACGGTATGACCAAATGGAACGCGTCCGATGCCTTCGCGCCATAAGCTGTAGGATTCGTAAGTGGTTCAACAATCTTCAACATCTCGATGATCGAGCCAGGCCATCCGTGTGTGATGATGAGTGGCAAAGCATCTTCGTGCTTCGAACGAATATGCATGAAATGAATGTCTAGACCGTCGATATGGGTAAAGAACTGCGGAAATGCGTTTAGCTTCGCCTCACACTTTCGCCAATCGTAACCTGTTGTCCAATAGTGTGCGAGTTTTTGAATCGTTGAAAGCTGTACACCCTGAGAGGTATCTGCGACCGTTTCCTTATCAGGCCATTTTGCCGCGTTTACGCGACATCGCAGTTGAGCAAGCTCGATTTCCGGAAAAATCACATGAAATGGCCCTCGAATGACGTTATTATCCGCTGAATCCTCAAAACTGAGTTGTCTTGTCTTATTTGGTATCATTTTGTACTCCCTTTGAATCAATTTGGCTAAATGGGATGAAGAATGAGAACTGGGTATAACACCATATTCATGCTTTCATCCAATCGTACCTTGGTTTGTAGGGGGATACGAAAATTGAAGATGCAGGAAAAGCGTTGCTCTTTATCGAACAAGTGGAGTGAACATGGAGTTGCTAAGTAAAGCAGCTCTTTTTTATTGGTATCTCAGTTATGAAATGGGGGCATCTGTATGAAAGTAAGAGTCATAGGTAGATGGGGCGCTTATCCAAAGCGAGGAGAAGCAACTGCTGGCTTTCTACTAGAAGTAGGCAATCATAAAATCTTGCTGGATTGTGGCAGCGGTGTATTGTCTGTCTTACAGAATTATATAGAACTTCATGAATTAACAGCAGTGTTTGTTTCGCACAATCATTTCGATCACATGGCAGACTTAGGTTCTCTTCAATATGCTTGTTTAATTGATATGGATTTAAAACAACGTGATACACCCTTGCGTTTATTAGTTGCCAAGGATTCTAAAGACGAATGGGCGATTCCTGTATTGAAAGGAACAATTGAACAAGAAATTAACCAAGATACGATCGTAACATTCGAGGATGGCCTAACCTTAACTTTCTTTCGAACGGATCATGATGTATTTTGCTTAGGCGTGAAAATTTCCTATCAGGGGAAAAATTTGGTGTATACGGCGGACACAAGATACGATGAATCTTTAGTACCCTACTTGAGGGATGCGGATCTACTTCTCACAGAAGCTTCCTTCTATGCCAACTTTGATGCCGCTCGGTATGGTCATATGACGTCAACTGAGGCTGGGTTGCTAGCATCGAAAGCAGGAGTAAAGAAATTACTTTTAACACATTTACCTCACTTCGGAGAGATTCAAGTATTGAGGGAAGAAGCAGCACTTATGTTTAGTGGTGAGGTTGTTTTAGCTGATCTAGGCTTACAAGTCGTCCTATAAAATAAGGAGGAAAAGCATGTTAAATATGAATCAAATTTATCTCATTACAGACATACCTGGTTATACACCGCAAATTAGTCGTTTACTGTCGATGATGAACTATGTCAGGCATACAACACTAGAATCCGTCAAAAACTTAACCGTACATGAATTAGATTTTCTATTAGATGAGGAAAGTAATTCAATTGGCGCCTTGTTAATGCATTTCGCGGCGGTCGAATACGCTTATCAATTGGAGACCTTTGAAAAAAGAGAATTGAATGATGAAGATATGGCAATCTGGGGTCCCGCTGTGAATTTAGGTGCAGAAGGTCGGGAAAAGATTAAAGGAAATGATTTGGCCTATTATGTACATAAGCTAAATGAAATCAGGAATCGTACATTCGAATTATTTAAAACGGTCGATGATGATTGGTTATACCAAGAAGAAGAGTTCTGGTATAAGAAACAAGCTAATCATTATTTTATGTGGTTTCATGTGTTTGAAGATGAAATCAATCATAGAGGTCAGATCAATTTGATCAAGAAAAGAGTGAAGGTACAGTGAATGTGCTAATATGGAATAATACGTGTAATCAATAGAAAGGATGTACACATGCAAATAAATCAATTAATTTCGAACAACATTAACAAATTAGATGCAACAATACCCGTAGATAAATCATTAGGAATTGCTGGATTATCAGGATCAGGTAAGACAACTTTCTGTCAGACAATTGGGGAAGAATCCAAGAAACGTCTCGTTTCTTTATTGCCGAAAGCTGAATATCAATATCTATTTCCTGAGATTATGGAAACGAATTTCAGCGCCATCAAGATGGAGGAAATGCCTCTCGTCCTTTTTCTCGGAAAATCATCGATTTCATCCAATCCTCGCTCAACCATTGGCACGCATACGGGCGTTTTCAAAGAGATTCGAGATCGAATGGCCGAACAATTCAATCTTTCTCCAGAAGTTTTTTCCTTTAATAACGCATTAGGGTGGTGCCCGGATTGTAAAGGTCGCAGCACGACACAAAATGTAGAATGTTCGAAGTGTAAAGGGAAGCGCTACAGTCCAGAAGTTGAGACGCACAAGCTGGAGTTAAGGAGTCAACCTCATAGCATCTCCGACATCAATAACTTAAGCATCGAAACTATCCTTTCTCTTGCCGAGGAATTACATATTAGTGAAGCGAAGCAACATATTCTCCAGAATTTGATCAATATGAATATCGGTTACTTAACATTAAATCGCATTATGGGGACATTATCAGGGGGGGAATTGACGCGGCATTATTTGGCTGAATTCATGGCTACAAGTGAGAATACCGTCATTATTATTGATGAAATCTCCGTTGGTCTTGACCATGAGACGCTTTTGAAAATTCTAGAACAAATTAAACAATTAGGCTATAAGAATCAAATATGGCTCATTGATCATTCTGATACGGTGCTGGATACAACAGATGAGCAATTATTCTTTGGACCAGGTAGCGGCAAATATGGCGGGAAGATTGTCGAAGAGTCACCTCGTCCTAAACCAGTCCTTTGGGAACAAAATCAGGCAGTACCAACTGAATATTATCAGTTTATGGACCTGTACTGTCGGAATATTCAAATGGCTGAAATTCAAATTCCCAAGAATAGACTAGTAACCTTTACTGGCGAGTCAGGATGTGGTAAATCAACACTTGTGAATGAGTGCATGTCCAAAGATTTTCAGAAACGCTACCCCAAAGATAAACTGGTCATGGTCGGGCAAGATCGCAACCAATCGATTACAAGCCGGTCAACCGTTGCTACTTTCCTTGATATTAAGAAGAAACTTACCAAATATAACGAAGAAACTGAGGATGATATATTCCAACGTTCGATCGAAGATATTATTGAAGAACTGCCGAACGAAGACATCGCTCGTAAACGATTGAGTTTATTGAATAAACTTGGACTTGGCTATCTGACATTAGAAAGAAAAACACAATCGTTATCAACAGGTGAATTTCAATGTGTGCATTTAGTATCGGAGTTGTTTGCGAATTCAAGAAACCCGCATACGCTGTTTATTTTTGACGAACCTTCTAAGGGTTTATCACAAAATATTTTAAATCAATTCATCGATAGCGTTAGAGTCATTCTAGAAGATGAATCTGTCTCCATCCTGATGATTGAACATAATGCCTATATGCTGGAAAGCTCGGATTTTATCGTTGATTTTGGCAAAAGAAAGCCTGAACCGATTGGGCATCTTGATGTTGTCCCTCATGATGACTACTATCGTCGTACAAATAGGGAAGATCATTCTGCCCCTTTGCATATTTCTTCCGCTCTGAAGCAACAACAAGGTATTCGATACGTACAAGAAAATCAGATCAACTATTTTAAACAGGCAGAAAACATTTATAAAGGCGGTATCCTGAAAAGCTTATCTTCCATGGCCCGCTTGATCTATGGTGAATACGAATCGGACAAAATTGCACCTGTGATTGCGATTGATCTTGAACGACACCTGTATAGTCAATATAGTTTTCTCTATGAAATCGGTGGACTGATCAACCATATTGTAGCTTCTCATCCGACCAATAAAGATACAAGAAGCTTCGACTTCTATTATCAAGATAATCATTGTCCATGTTGCTCGGGTCGTCGTGTCATTGAAAGATTTGATATGGATGTTCTCATTCAAGATAAAACAGTACCATTCTGGGATGGCCTATTATTGCCTGAAGTAATGGATGTCTTGAAATATTATCAGCATGCCAAGTTGCATTTCCTTTTCGAAGAGATAAAGAATGAACTCGGACATGATATTAGTAAAAGTTATAATGAAATGACAGAAGCAGAAAAGAATACGTTCCTATATGGCTATTGGGAAAAGTCATTTTATGATAAAGCGGGTAAGGCTTCGAGAACCTGGGAAGGTTTTAATCTCATCCTTGGGCGTTATATGGTTATTTCAAAGAACCTTACGATTAAAGAAGCAATGAAAGCTTCAAGAGAAATGATTACCTGCCCAGTATGTCATGGAACCGTGTTAAACCATCATAAAAAATTGAAATTTAATGGCTCGGATATTCGCGAGATTATTCAGCAACCGCTGGATCAGGTTATACAAAGCGTAGGCAACTTGCCAGAATTAGAAAAATTAAAATCCATTGTTGGCGGTGACCTCACACTTTCGGAAGATGTTTCCTTACTGCCTAGGGAAACGCAAGTTGCGCTTAAAATGTACGAGCTGGAGCTTGCTAGCTTTGTGGGATATGAAGTGGTTTTACAAAATGCAGTGCCTTTCTGGGACAAGATTAAAGGTAATCTGGATGCGATCAGCAGTAAAAACTTGATAACTATCTGTGATTTTGCTGATATTACGGAGACAAGAGAAACCATTATTGATAAGTATTTCACCAATGGAAAATATAAAAAACTAACTTATGTCTATGAGGCCTTTGGTTACAATAAGATCGTTACCCAAATTAATAAGATCAAGGGGAGTCATCCATGCCCATTCTGTGGGGGTAAGCGAGTCATTTCCGAAGATGGACTCCATGATGGCGTACATAAATTGTCCGTTCCTTGTGTGAGTTGTCATGTTAGTGGCATCAATGATGAGGGACGTAAGGAAATCGTTGATGGCGTAAGTGTGCAAACATGGCTTACTGGCAATGTAAGTGATGTTGTTGAAAAAAGCAAAGTAGCGGAGTCCGTTGCTGATATACCGATCTACAATCGAATTCGTGAACTGAACAAACAAGATATGATGGCCGTTTATCATAGCTTGAAGTGATTAATAAGCGCTGACCTTCGGGTTAGCGCTTTTCTTATGTCACTCTCAATATTCACTTGAAGGAATATTCCCCATATGGTATATTGAAATCAGGAAGAAAAACAGCCAAACACAAAGAGAAACGCATGTAATTACAGCAAGAGGACGGATGATGAGCATGGATCCTAACATCATGAGTGCATTGGCAGAGCCTAACCGCATGAGGATTGTTGATCTTTTACGTGAGCGGCCACTCACTGTAGGGGAAATCGCGGAAAGGCTTCAACTGCGTCAGCCTCAAGTATCCAAGCATCTGCGTGTACTTAGTGAGGCTGCCATCGTCGAAGTAAGGGTAGATGCGAATCGTCGTATTTACAAGCTGATGCCTGATCCTTTCCGAGAGATGAACGTCTGGCTGGAGAACTACCGCGTCATCTGGGAGGAGCGGTATAACCGACTAGATGACTATTTACAGAAGCTTACGGGCAATCAATTGCAGGAAGACAGCAAGACTGATTGATTAGAACTATTTTAAACAAATAATGAACATTCTAGGAGGAAGTTAAACATGACAAATCAAATGGTTTCCACGGTAGAGGACAAAGTTCTTATTCTAGAGCGTGAATTCAATGCCCCTCGCGAGTTGGTTTTCCAGGCATTCACTCAAGCCGAGCATCTGAAGCATTGGTGGGGTCCTAGAGGTTGGACACTTCCAGTATGTCATGTTGATTTCCGCGTCGGTGGGGTTTGGCATTATTGCATGAAGTGTGAAGACAAGAATCAAGGCGATTACTATGGTATGGAATCATGGGGCAAGGCCGTTTACAGCGAGATCGTTGTACCGGAGAAAATTGTGTATGTAGACTTTTTCTCTGATGCGGAAGGCAATGAAGCGGAAAACATGCCATCTACACGCGTAATGCTGACCTTCATCGAAACAGAAACGGGTACTAAGCTCATTAACCGCGGAGAATATGCATCAGCTGAAAGCCTACAACAGGTGCTGGATATGGGTATGATGGAAGGTATCACGGATACTTGGAACAGACTTGCTGAACACTTGGAGTCCATCCAAAAAAGTTCATAAATAATAGATGAGGCCGCTAACTAGCGGTCTTTTCCTTGTGATTTTGAAAAAAAAATGACCTCAACACTTGCACATGACGTTACGTCATGTTTTATAGTATAGTTACCGGTAAACAGCTAGCACAGTAAAAAGGAGATGATTATGAAGCAGCTTTGGAAAGTGGGAGAGCTTGCTAAACTAACAGGACTCACGATACGAACATTACGATTTTACGATCAAATCAGCTTATTTTCGCCTTCGGCGCATTCCGAATCGGGACACAGATTATACAATGAGGCTGATCTGTCGCGGCTGCAGCAAATTTTATCGCTAAAAGAGCTCGGTTTATCACTGGATGAGGTTAAGGCCGTATTAACAGGCGAGCAATTCAGTCCGCTGGAGATTGTTTCGTTGCAAATTGCCCGACTGAAAGAAAATATTCGGATGGAGCAGAATCTTTTGCTCGAACTAGAGTACGTATCCAATCTGATGTCGTTGAAAGAACCTGTAACGGTAGATGATTTCACCAAATTACTGGAAACCATGAAGAAGAGCCATGAGAAAGTGATCATCGAACGTCGGATGTCGTGGGAACGCCGCCTAGATCTGCTAGGTGAACTCCTAGACGGAAAATCCGATGAATCAAAACAAGGGAGCTGACAAGCATGAACGAACATATTGCCGTACATAACACTTTCGTCGTCGAACGAATATATAAAGCCTCGCCTAGCCGCGTATTTGCTACTTGGGAGGATCCTAAACTGAAAGAGCTGTGGTTTTCCAAAGCGGATGAATTCGACTTCCGGGTTGGTGGTAAGGAAATGAGTCAAGGAGGCCCTCCAGGCGGACCTATATTCACCTTCGATGCCACGTATCAAGATATTGTTCCAAACGAGCGCATTGTTTATAGCTACACATTGGATATGGATAAGAATCGAATGTCGATTTCTGTGACAACTGTCGAGTTCAAGCCTGAGGGTACGGGTACAAAGCTGATTTTTACAGAACAAGGCGTCTTCCTAGATGGTCATGATACACCTGAACAACGTGAACATGGGACTACGATCATGTTGGACAATCTGGGCAAACAGTTGGAAAACCTCTAAGTTTGAATAATCAGTATCACCAACCGGCCGAAAGGTCGGTTTTATTGCGTTCATTTATGATGAAAAAAAACTTCACACATGAGTGAAGTTCTTAAGATCCTAAATTTTGAATGCGATTGATGAAGATGGTTATGTCGCTAATCGTCGAGAGTATTTGTGAATTTTGAAGTTTATCAAGTGCTAGATGACCATTGACTAACACGTTATTTAACTCATCCAGCAACACTTTATTCTTATCTACCAATTGTTGATGAACATCCTTTGCAATCGTGGGGACACTTTTCAGATTAAATTGTTCGATGTCTTTTTTTATTCCGATTAATTGATTTTCGAGTGCTTGTTTTGTCTCTGGATTCATAGCCGCATCTTTGATCATTTGAGGTGCTTGTTGGGCAAAAGTACTCAATTTATTGATGTGTTCAGTAGCTTGATTGGCATAATCCACGGAACTAGTTACTTTTTCAACTAACGTACAGGCACTCAATTGGAGCGTAGATAAAACTAAAAGTAAAAACATCAATTTCTTCATATTTGCTCTCCTTTACGGTTCGGTTTCAGAATAAATCAACTTTTCTTGTTATTTATTACGTTTTTTTAGAAAGCGGGTTTCAAGCGTAGCTGGGCTTATCGGAATAAATCAATTGAACCATAATCAACTTGAATTTAATGAAAAAATCTCGAAGAATTTTACTAAACTAGTGTCAACAATATGATAAAATTAAAATGTTAAATGTAATTTACAAAGACGGTACATCCCTGGGGGGAAAGTTCATGATTTCAAGAAGACAGTTTATCAAAAGATTGCTTGCAACGGCGTTCGCAGTAACTGGTGTCGGCGCGCTGCTCAAACAAGCACTAAAGGGGCCAGAGTCAAACGTAGAGGTAGCTGATGCCTCGGAGGAGCAAATCATTCCGCAAGCTTCTGCACAACCAGTTTCGGTTGACTCCACCAATAATCAATTATTGCTATCTTTTTTCTTACTCAGCGATGTGCATATTTCCAACAATGGGACTACTACGATTATTGATAAGCTTCATTCGGCGTTGAAAGATATCACTCGGTTTGAATCGCCCGTAGATACAATCGTATTCGGTGGGGATATTACGGATGTAGGCCGGGATCAAGATTACAAGCTTTTCCGAAAAGTATTAGACAACTACAAACTTCCGCCGCTATACGCGAATATGGGAAATCACGACTATTACGACATTTGGATAAGCAGCAAGGGAGATTGGTCCGCTGAAACGGTGCCCAACGGGAAAACCGATGCGATGTCCCGTGAACGCTTCATGAAGTTTTTCGGCTACAAGGATAAGCCCTATAAGGATGTCTGGATGAATGATGTGCATCTGATTATGTTGTCTCAAGAGACCTATGTGCAGGAGAACCCAGAGGTAGGGGAAGGCGCATGGTATTCGGATGAGCAGCTTGCATGGCTCGAGAATTGTATGAAGTCCCATGAGGATGGAAAGCCCGCTTTCATCTTCATCCATCAGCCGTTACCAGCGCCGGAAATGGACGGGAAACCGCCTCAGTTACTCAGAGCGAAGGAGTTTCGGGCAATATTAGCGCCTTATAAGAATGTTTTTGTGCTATCCGGGCATACCCATCGTAACTTTGCAACAGAGAATCACTATAACACACAGAATTCCTTTCACTGGTTCAATAATGCTTCTGTAGGCAAAACACGCAGTACAGACAATCCTAATTGTGCGCAAGGCATGTATGTCCAGATCTTCAATAATGAAGTGGTGGTTCGTGGGCGAGAATTCTCCGATAGGACCTGGATTGAATCGGCAATATACACCGTACCCATGGTTCATGCCAAACAAGCATAGTTGTATGACCATATAAATGGCATTTAAGGGAAAGGACATGCACATGGGGCATGTTTTTTTTATCCCGTGCTCTGCGCGAATAATGACTACCAAACGACGTTTTCCTCTTATTTATCTACCGTGGTACAATAAGTTACTATCGCGTAGTTTTACGGATTCTGAGGAGGCGTTGTGCTTGGATATCAAACGAATATTAGTGACAGGGCGAATGTATAAAGAGCTAGAAAAGCTGGCTTCAATGGACACGAAGAGGGAGTATCTGTTTCTACCAGAGACGGAAGTACGTCCGAATCACTTCATTTGGGCAGAGGGTTATGTGGCATTCAAACCGACAGCGTCGTTTCAATTCGGTAACTTGCAGTGGGTTCATGCGCTTGGAGCTGGCGTTGATGCATTTTTATTTGATCGCGAATGGAAAATGGATGTCATGTTAACGCGTACGGTCGGCAGTTTTGGACGGAAAATAGGGGAATATTGCCTAAGTTATCTACTTGCCGATCTACAACGTCATGATAATTTCCAGCATGCACAAACCCAAAGACAATGGCTGCCATCGCAGCAGAAACTGCTGCATGAATTGAATATCGTTATTTTCGGAACAGGTACGATCGGCGAGGAAGTGGCGAAGATGCTTAGCGCTTTTGGCGTAAACGTATACGGAATATCTCGCAGCGGCGCAGCGAACTCTCATTTTAACAAGGTATTACCGATTACCGAGGTACACACCGTGTTGCCACAAGCCGATTGGGTCATTAACACTTTACCCTTAACACCAATCACGGAACGTTTATTTGAAAGACGCTTATTTTGCTGCATACAGAGTGCTGGCTTCATTAATGTCGGTAGGGGAGCTTCTGTGGATGAGAATGCACTACTGGAAGCGCTTGAACAAGGACAAGTGCGTAGAGCGGTTCTTGATGTGTTTAGGGAGGAACCTCTACCCGTGCATTCGCCGTTGTGGGCTCATCCGAACGTGATCATTACTCCGCATATTTCAGCTGTTACTGGGGTGGATGAAGCAATTGAAGGACTGCTCGCAGTGCTTGGAGAAATGGATAATGGACAAGAGAAAGTTAGCCAATCGGTGGACGTAAAGCGAGGATATTAGGTCCTATTAAAGGAGTATCCCTACACAGAAATGAGCCCATCTAACATTTATACAACCTTGTAATAGAGCCCAATTAGGGCTCTTTTTTAACGTTGGCTAGATTAGAATTTCTATGAAAAGTTGGGCCGTCAGTTATTTGGATCAAGATGGCTCATGACGAGTAAGCTCCGTGCCTGTATGCAACACTATAATGAAGGGAGATGTGATACTTAGTGTGATCAACGCCACCAATTCGCACAAAGAGGGTGTCCCCAGCCATTTACTTGGCTAGGAAAACCCTCTTTCTTGTAAGTAGAAAGGCATACCAGCAACTACGTGCTGCGTTAGCCTAATGAATCCCGATATACGAATCGGCATTCTTAATTAACTTTACTCTTGTGCTGCCTCGCGCTCCAGTTCCTTGCGAACAATTGGCGCGACTTTCGTGCCGAGCAGCTCGATCGTGCGCAACAATTCATGGTGCGGCAGGGTGCTGACGTCCACATGCAGAAGGAAACGTGTTATGCCGAGGTTCTTGCGGAGCAGTACGATCTTCTCCGCGACATACTCGGGATCGCCGACATACAGTGCACCGCGCAGGCTTCTTGCGGCATCGAACGTGTCACGCGTGTAGGGCGCCCAGCCGCGCTCACGGCCAATCGTGTTCATCATGGCTTCCGTTGCCGGGTAGAACAAGTCGGCGGCTTTCTCACTAGTATCCGATATGAAGCCGTGCGAATGCGTCGCGATCTGCAGTTTGCTTACGTCGTGTCCCGCTTTAGCGGCTGATTCTTTATAGAGGTTGACTAACGAAGCGAACCTCTCCGGCATGCCGCCAATAATCGCAAAGACAACAGGCAATCCTAGCATTCCCGCGCGAATCGCGGAATCCGGATTTCCGCCAGTTCCGATCCATACGGGTAATGGCTCTTGTACAGCTCGCGGATAAACGCCTAAATTGTTAATGCCAGGGCGATGGCCGCCTTTCCAGCTTACTTTCTCCGATTCGCGGATCGCGAGCAGAAGCTCCAGTTTTTCCTCAAATAGACTGTCGTAGTGATTCAAGTCGTATCCAAATAGTGGGAAGGATTCGATAAAAGATCCGCGGCCCGCCATAATTTCTGCACGTCCATTGGATAATCCGTCCAATGTGGAGAACGCCTGATAAACGCGTACTGGATCATCCGACGATAACACGGTCACAGCGCTCGAAAGCCGGATTCGTTTGGTTGTGGAAGCTGCTGCTGCCAGAATAACGGCCGGCGCTGAGCTCGCATAATCCGCTCGATGATGTTCACCAATGGCATATACGTCTAGGCCAACCTGATCGGCCAAATTAATTTCCTCTACCGCTTGTCGGAGCCTTTCAGCGTGCGTGATGCCATTAGCTCTCGGAGCAGCCTCGAGAAACGTACTTATTCCTATTTCAATAGTTGAAGTTGTATGGTTGGACATAATGAATCGCTCCTTTCAGGTTATAGCTATTATACTATATTATATATTGTAACTCAACAAAAGTAAGCGAATATCATAACCGAATTAACACAATTTCCAGTTATCTAGTACTGCAAGATCGAAAAAGCTTTACAAATGTCTCAAAGTGATGTGTGATAATACATGTTGTATATCAAATTCACATATCGCTCAGGAGGTTAAGTATGCAAACAGGAAATCGCATGTTTCGAACAGAAGTGGTAAATGGGTGGGGACGACTTCCGGAAGGTCAGACTTTTGGTTATACGCATGGCATTGTTGCCGATTCGGAAGACAATATTTATGTACTCCATACAGGCGTGCCGAATATGACGGTTTTCAGTCGTTCAGGCGAATGGCTCAAATCGTTCTCTGTAGAAGGTATTGAGGCCAATGCACACGGTTTATACCTCCATAAAGAGCATGACGGTGAATATTTATACATGACGGATTGTGGACTTGGGACGGTAGTCAAAACGACACTTAAAGGTGAAGTCATTCTTCGTTTGGCTCCCCCTGATCTAGGTGACATTTATTCTGATGAAAAAAAATATAAGCCAACAGATCTAGCTGTTGCACCTAATGGCGACATTTATGTAACAGACGGCTACGGTCAGCATTGGATTCATCAGTATAATGCCCAAGGAGACCGAATCCACTCTTGGGGTGGAACAGGAAGTGAACCAGGTTTAATGAAATGCCCACATGGCATTTCAGTCAAACTCACAGGAAGCGAACCTGAGCTTTATGTTGCTGATCGAGGGAATCATCGCATTCAAGTATTCACTCTGAGTGGAGATTTCAAGCGATTTATCGATAACGATATGGATATGCCATGCTCTTTCTATTTTCATGAGGGGCTCATGTTCTTCCCTGACCTACATAGTAGGGTGACCGTTTTCAACTCGGAGGATGATTCGCTTGTCGCTCATCTTGGTGAGGATCAATTAGCCTACAAACAGCAGGGTTGGCCTAATTTGCCCAAGGAATACTATCGGGATCATCGTTTCAGCTCACCTCATGGCGTCTGCGTAGATTCATTGGGGGATGTCTATGTCGCCGAGTGGATAATCGATGGCCGTATAACGAAGTTAAGTCGCGTATAACGAAATATGAGAAAAGCTTCTATCGATGTCGTTCGAGGATGAGCGACCGCGTTTTAAATGTAGTTTTTATCGCTAATAAAATAAAAAGAAGTGCTGCCTTGATCGAGGCAGCACTTCTTTTTGTTAAGGTTGTGGCTTTTACTCCAAGTAGTATTGTTTTTAAAAAATACTATCAGGCACGTAATAAAGCTTCTGCGTATTCGTTTTATTAACAGGGTCTGCCACGATAATAAAATAAACATTATTGTTTTTAGTCTGTACACCTTCGATTTCGTGTGTTCCCACGTTTGTGATTTTAACAAGGGTTTTGTATGTGCCTGTGTTTGACATCATAGCGATTTGTGGAGTCTCACCTTCCGCGCCGCCAGACGTATATATTTCCGTATTATCGAGCATATCAGCACCTTGGAAAGAATCATTTGGTCTCACGATTGCAGTGCCTGACTGCGTAAAGCTGGAAACACAGGCGCTTACTGCTGCAGCACTGTCCATTTGTACGAGTTCATTGTTATCGAGCAATTGATTCAATGCTACCGTGTCATAAATGGACCACGTAACGGTTCCTTCTTTTGTTTGGACACGGAAGACAGTATGCGTACTATTGCCGCCGGCATCAACACGGTATGTCTCACCTAGACTTGTACCGGTTGTATTGGCATAATTCATATAGGAGAAGCGGTGTAAATCGGTATAATCATAAGTCGTGCCGGCTGCGTATTGAAGTCTAGCTACTTGGAGTGACCAGTAATTACTAGTTGAGGAATCTGCTTTCGAACTGAAATAAAAATAATTGATACCATTGTATGTGTACATATCAAGGGTTTGGCAATGTCCGGCATTCGTCACGGTCATTTCGTCAACATACGTTGCGTCACTTCCGTTTATTAGCAATCTTGAAAGATAACAGGTTCCCCCAGACCGCTGAGTTACATAAACATAGGTTGATGCGATGTAAGCTTTTTGAACAGCGACGTTGTGATTAAGTCCTTTGAGGTTATAAGCAAGTGCAGCTGATGCATTTAACGTATTTTGTGGCGTTGCAGCAAATACAGGCCCGACATACATGGCCGAAATAAGAAAGGAGAGAAAGATAGAAAGGAGTAGTTTTAATCGGTTTTTACCTTGAATCATACGGGAATACCTCCTTTAATTTGCAAACCATATCAACTCGATTTAACGTTACCTGATACATATCCTTTAGCTGTAAAAAAGTACCACCTCCTTGATAGAGACCCGGTAAAAAAATAAAAACCCGAACAATAAGATATGCTCGCAAGCGAGCGAATCAAATTGTTCGGGTTTTCTCAAGGACTCCAACCGTCACATTTAGAATTCAGTAAATAATAAATGGTAAGCGCTTCCAAAGTGCTCACAAATTCATCCTAACAGGTTCTTTCTAGAAAGTCAACGAGCCATAGCGAAGGTGTTTGTTCACACATTCACAAAATATATTCGATAACTTTCAAATGTAGATGTCAGTCCGTATTTTGAACACCCAGTCGGATAAGTAAAGGTTATTTGTTTCGATTTTGATGACGTTGTTCATGTTTTGATGGGTATTCAGAGGATAGGATATCGGAACATAATTAAGGCGTGCCCTCTTGTCGGAGGCGATCGAGGGTTTTCATTTTTGAAACACGAGGGGGCAATCGAATGGCTAGAATCTGTATTGTTGATGATGAACCTATCATCGGTGTTGGCCTAAAAATTCTTATCGGGGAATATAGCCGGTTTAGTGAGATTGATACATTTACTGACGGTGAGTCAGCATTGTCGAACATTATAGCCAACCCTCCTGACGTTGTGTTGACAGATATACGAATGCCTCGAATGGATGGTCTAGAGCTTTGCCGACATATTCAGCAGCTAAGGCTCTCCACCAAAGTTGTCGTGCTTTCCGGATACGGAGATTTTGCCTATGCACAAAAATGTATGTCGTACGGCGTACAGGAATATCTACTCAAGCCAATTACTGAAATTGAGCTTTTTCCAATATTGGATAAAATGCTTTCCATGCGGGAAGCTGCACTTATTTCCTTCACCCATTTTGAACAGTGGATCGATCATTTAGAGGAAGCGATTTGGATCATGGACAGGGTTCGGGTCGATGAATTACTTGAGGAGGGCAAACGGGAGTTGTTCGATGTTGATACGGAGATCCAACAACACCTGAGAGTATCCGACGCTGTCAGGCTGCTTCACAAGAAACTGAATGCCAGAGGGGCTTACAGGATTGAGGTGAAACCGTTTGTAGAGGAGAGTACAGGCATCACGATTACGTACGAAAGGTTTCAGTCCGAAATAAGAAGCTGGATTCAGCGACTGAGCGAGTATCGCAATCATGAGAGAATCGATGTATTGGAGGCTGCGATTCAATACATTGATGAGCACCTATTCGAGGATGAGCTTTCACTGGAGAAAGTTGCAGGGAAGCTAGGATTAACGCCGACCTATTTCAGCCATTATTTTAAGAAACATACGAACGAAACCTTCGTGCAACACCGGATGCGCAAACGAATCGATCGAGCTAAACAACTGCTTGCCGTACCTCATTACAAAATTATCGACATTGTAGCTGAAGTTGGTTACGAGAGCTACCCGCATTTTACCAGAGTATTTAAAAAGGCAACGGGATATTCCCCCACCGAATATCGCGGACTGCTCGGGATCAAGTAATGAATAGCAGACTTGTACGCAAGGTTTACATCTACTTCGTTATCATTATCACGTTAGCCTTGGTGACGGTGGGGGTTACCGGCTATTGGCGGTCGTCCAACGAACTGGAGAAGCAGTATGAAGGGCTATTGACTCAAATCGTTGATAATGTCCTACATGAAACTGATCTATTTCTGAAAAGCTACGAGAGGGCAACACTTTCTATTCTAATCTCACCAGTAGTTAAAGAGGCGCTAGATCTGCCATTCCATGCCACTTCTGGGTTTTATTCATCCGAACTGGCGATGAAGGGAGTATTTCAACCCGTTCTCATTAACAACCCTGAAATCTCAATGACATACATCGTCGGTTATAACGGGTTCCAAGCCACGGATTTCAATGCACACATTGTCCCTTTTAATTACAAAGGTTTTGATGAATATGTCGAACAGATGAAGGAAGACGATACGATTAATGGGAAGCTGACGATCAAAGATTCCGGATTTCTGGACGGTCATCTCACACTAATTCGCAAATTAGCGGATAGAACCTCATCAACTACTTTTAAAGGACTTATGGGTCTTGAACTAAAGATAGGGGAGTTAAACACGCTCTGGAAGGGCATCAAACTGGGAAACTCAGGGTATTTTTTTATCGTAAACGATCGTGGGAAAATACTGTATCATCCGGATTCGAACCGGGTCGGGAAACAGCTTGATGGTATGCATTTCAATACGGTTGAAGCCAAAACAAATCAAGTATTTGAATTGCCCGGAGAACCGGGGAGAGTATTCTTTAGTCGTAAGTCTGACTACTCCGGATGGACACTAGTGGCAAGTATGTCGATTTCTGAACAACGTCAACCTATTTCAGACTTGCGGCAAACGATATTAATCGTAGGTATCATCACCTTATTCTTGGCCACATTCCTAGCTTATCGTTTCGGTCAATCGATTGTTCGTCCGGTTCGACTACTAGAGAATGGGATGCGTCAGACGGCAAAAGGGTTATGGACTCGAGTACCTCTCACTGGAAGTCTTGATGAGATGGATCAGCTTATAATCAGTTACAATACGATGGTCTCTAGGCTCGAAGAGCTTGTTGAGCGAGTTTACGAAACCGAGCTGCGCAATCAGGATAATTTAATGAAACGGCAGCAGGCCGAGTTTCAATCGCTGCAATTACAGATTAACCCGCATTTCTTGTACAACACGTTGGAAATTATTATTTGCTACGCCGTCATCCAAAAATCAAGCGAAATCAAAGACATCGTTCGTTCCCTGTCATACATGCTGCGTTATTCCATCCGTACTGATTTGGAGGAAATTACGGTGGCGAATGAGCTTAAACACATTCTGTACTTCATGTCGATTATGAAATATCGCAACCAACGCGAATTCGAGATTGATGTTCGGATCTCTACGGATTATTTACTGGACAGCATGGTTCGCTTGACGCTTCAGCCCTTGGTCGAAAATGTATTTAAACATGCATTTCCCTATGGAATCGAGGATACGCACACAATAATTATTGACGCATGGAAGGAAGAAGCGGATTTCTATGTCGTGGTACAAGATAATGGCTGCGGTATTGACGCGGAATCCCTACAGCAATTAAACACACGACTCCTGAACAGTCGACAAGAGAAGCTGGTGGATTCGCAACCCACATTTGAAGGCAGCATCGGGCTGCTCAATGTGCATAACCGGATTCAGATGGTGTTCGGGCAGCAATATGGTCTTTCTGTTCAAAGCGAGCAGGGGGTCGGTACGAAAGTTACGATTCACATGCCATCTTCTAGTGCAAAAAAAGTCATAGCAGTGTAAATGAACACAATGCTCGGCACACCTCGCTTTTTGTATGCTGTATACAGAAGTACATTACACATACCGAGTCATGGTCATCGAAATAGGGAGGGATTTATGGACATATCGGCTAGCAAGAGTGACACACTTTCTTCAGTTGTCGTTAAAAAAGAAAATTACTTGTTTAGGCTTAAAAAAAATGCAGGCAACCATTGGCAGCTCTACGTGCTGATGCTGCTGCCAATTGTTTATTTGATCATTTTCAAGTATGTGCCGATGTATGGCGCTTTGATTGCGTTCAAAAATTATCTTCCGACAAAAGGTGTCTGGGGCAGCGAATGGGTGGGACTGAAGCATTTCGATCGCTTTTTCCATTCTTATGAATTTGTTCGGATTATGAAAAACACAGTCTTGCTCAGCATCTATAGTTTACTTGCGGGGTTTCCGTTTCCCATCATACTGGCGCTTTCACTGAATTACGTCAATTCTCGTTTCTTTAAGAAATCCGTGCAAATGATCACCTATGCGCCGCATTTTATTTCTGTGGTCGTTATGGTAGGTATCATTTTGCAAATGATGGACCCTCGGGTTGGCCTCATTCAGAAGATTATGAAATTTATCGGACTCCCTACCATCAATTTCATGGGCATACCCGAATGGTTTTCACATGTTTTTGTCTGGTCCGGTATTTGGCAAAATGTTGGATTTTCTTGCATCATTTACTTGGCAGCGCTTGCAGCCGTTGATCCTTCGCTCCACGAGGCTGCTGTTGTTGATGGAGCCAATAAGGTGCAACGCATGTGGCACGTGGACATTCCAGGTATTCTGCCGGTTGCCGTGATTCTGTTAATCATGAACACCGGACATGTGTTAGACATCGGCTTCGAGAAGGTCTTGCTGTTGCAGAATCCGCTAAATATGAGCTCATCTGAGGTCATCGATACCTTTGTGTACAAAGTCGGTTTGGCTTCAACTGCAATCAATTATTCCTATTCATCAGCCATCGGGTTATTTAAATCGGTTATTAATTTGATCCTGCTGGTTCTCGTTAATCGGATAGCTAGACAGTTAGGGCAAACCAGTCTGTGGTAAAGGAGGCGCGTCAATGACGGGAAGTATAAAGGAAAGTGCAGATGACAGACTATTTACAATTCTGAATTACATCATTCTATTCATTTTTACCATTACGATTCTTTATCCGCTCATTTATATTGTCAGTGCTTCCTTCAGCTCATCGACCGCGGTTATTTCCGGCAAAGTCTGGTTGTATCCGGTTGAGCCTACGCTAGCGGGATATGAAGCGGTATTTAAGCATCGCTTGATTATGTCGAGCTTCTTGAATTCCGTATTTTATACCGTAGTAGGAACGACAATTAATGTCCTGTTTACACTCATTGCGGCTTATCCGCTGTCGAGAAAAGATTTTATGCCACGCAATGCCGTCATGGCGTTGTTCGTATTCACCATGATGTTTTCAGGGGGATTGATCCCGTCTTATCTGGTTGTGAAAGAACTCGGTATGATCGACACCAGGTGGTCTTTAATTATTCCGGGAGCTCTTGGTGTTATGAATATGATTATTGCCCGCACGTATTTTCAAACGACTATTCCCGAAGAATTGCTTGAGGCATCTCAAATGGATGGCTGTAGTGATTTTACGTTTGTACGAAAGATCGTACTTCCATTGTCAGGCCCCATCATAGCTGTGATTTCCTTGTTCTACGCAGTAGGACATTGGAACCAATATTTCAGCGCATTGCTTTATTTGAAACATCAGGAGTTGTACCCAATTCAATTGGTGTTAAGGGATATTTTGGTGCAAAACGAGGTCGACGCGTCGATGATAACCGACATTGCTGATCAAGCGGCAAGAGATGGTCTGCGGGAGTTGTTGAAGTTTTCCCTTATCGTCGTGTCTACGCTTCCCGTGCTCATCATCTATCCATTCATACAAAGGCATTTCGTCAAAGGCATGATGATTGGCTCATTAAAAGGCTAAAGGGAGGTTTTTACATGAAAAGAGGGTTAAAAGCATTAGTAGCAATTACGGCATCTGTAGTACTTCTAAGCGCTTGTTCGGACAGCGGATCGAAGGAGGCTGCTAAACAGACGGAAGCAATTATCGATGATCAAGTAACGCCAGCTGGGCAATTCCCGATCACGAAAGAAAAGACAACGCTCAAAGTTATGGTTAAAGGCTCCAGCATTGTCGAAAACTTCGCCACAAATGAGTTCACCAAGTGGCTGGAGGAGAAAACGAACATTCATATCGACTGGGAAGTCGCTCCGGAGAAAACGTTTGCAGAGAAGCTTAACGTTTCACTCGCAAGTGGTGATTACCCAGACGTACTGCTTAACATGAGTGTATCGCCGGTTCAGCAATCGATTTATGGGAAAGACGGCGTCTTTATTCCACTGAATCCGTATATCGACAAATATGGTGTCGAAATGAAAAAGATGTTCGAACAGGTCACTTATGTAAAAGATCTGATTACGATGCCTGATGGTAAAATTTATTCCGTCCCGCAGGTAAATGATTGTTACCATTGCTCGCTTGGTCAAAAAATGTGGATTTATAAACCATGGCTTGACAAGCTTGGATTAAAAATGCCTGAAACGACAGAAGAGTTTTATCAGGTACTCAAAGCATTTAAAGAGAAAGATCCGAATGGCAACGGTAAAGCAGATGAGATCCCGCTTGTTGGTGCAACGAATGGACCATCCTCGACGTTAGATCTATTCCTGCCTAGCGCTTTTATCGAGAAGGATTTCAACTTGCGCTTTGTGAAGGATGGAAAAGTTCGAGTTGCCTATAATCAACCAGAGTGGAAAGAAGCTTTGAAGTACTTGAATAAAATGTTCGCCGAGGGCTTAATTTCTCCGCAAACATTTACACAAGATAGAAACCAGCTGAAACAGATGGGGATGAACCCGGAGATTCCAATCCTGGGAGCTATTGCGTCACAAAATCAAACGGTATTTGTCGAAGTTGATAACGCGAGATTTAAAGATTATGTCTCCGTACCTCCTCTTAAAGGGCCGACGGGAATACGTTCTACGGCCTACAATCCTTATGCGGTTTCCGCAGGTCAATACGTCGTCACGAATAAAGCGAAAAATCCTGCTGCCGCATTCCGTATGGCTGACTTGCTGCTTTCGGAAGAAGCGACACTCCGCAGTACACAGGGACGACCAGATCAAGAGTGGGTGCGTCCAGCTCAAGGCGAGCTTGGCGTTAACGGGAAGCAAGCGGTATGGAAACCGATCGTTTCGTTTGGCAAGCTGCAAAACATACATTGGGCGCAGGCAGGGCCGTCACTTCGAACAAACGAATTGCGATTAAGCGTGGCAGCAGACCCGAAAAATTCACTTGAGCTTATCTTATATAATGAAACGAAAAAGTACGAACCTTTTGGAACTAATCCGAGCAAGATTGTACCACCATTGTTTTTCACCAACGAACAGGCCGAGGAGCTTTCTACGCTTGAGAAGACATTGACCGATTACAGAACTGAATTTTTTGCCAAAACAGTTACAGGCTCACTGGATGTTGAGAAGGAATGGAACAACTACTTAAGCACACTGGATAAAATGAATATTAAGCGCTATTTGGAAATTTATCAACAAGCCTATGACCAATTTAAAGCGAAAAAATAGATCACAGCCAGATTCATAGACAAAGTTATCGCATAGGAGTGAGTGTTTAACATGAAAGAGAAAACCATCAAGAAGCATGTAGCTGAACGACCTCATGTCGTATTCCTCATAGCAGACGATCATCGTGGAGAAGCTATCGGAGCCTTTGGCACTGAAGACGTTCAGACGCCGGTACTGGATTCGCTTGTTAGCAGCGGGACAGCATGTCGGAATACGCATATATTCGGTGCTTTAACTGGAGCGGTCTGCGCGCCGAGCCGAGCATGCGTCCATACCGGTATTCCGCTCTTCCGGGCGACGATCGGCAAGGATATGACGAATCGGGAACATTCGAGCGTAATTCGCTCGGATGTTCGGCTCATGCCGCAGACGATGCGCGATGCCGGGTATCACTCACATGCGGTTGGCAAATGGCATAACGACAAGGCAAGCCTCGCCCGGAGTTTCGAAGGGGGAGATAAGCTGCACTTTCATGGGATGAGCGATCATACCCAGGTTCCTGTATATGATTATGACCCGACAGGGCTATATCCGAAGGAACAAGAGTATATGGAACATACGTTCTCTACCGAGCTATTTACCAACGCAGCCGTTAACTTTATCGAGGATTATGAGGAGAAACAGCCGTTTTTCCTGTATGTCGCTTATACGGCGCCGCATGATCCACGAACCGCACCTGAACCGTATGCAAGTATGTACGAAAAGTCTGATATAACGCTGCCTCCGAATTTTATGCGAGAACATCCATTCGATACAGGGGATATGGTTGTGCGGGACGAGAAGCTTGCGGGGTGGCCGAGGGACGAGGACGAAATTCGGCAGCACATGGCTGATTACTACGCGATGATAAGCCACTTGGACACGCAAATTGGTAGGGTCATCGAAGCGCTGAAAACGAAGGGCATCTATGACAATACGCTCATCGTTTATACGGCGGACCATGGTTTGGCAGTCGGGCAACACGGATTGATGGGCAAACAGAACCTTTACGAACATAGCGTGCGCATACCGCTTATTTTCCATGGACCAGGTGTACCGCAAGGCAAGCAGGTGCATGCGCTGGCAAGTAATATCGATATTTTCCCCACAGTTGCTGGGTTATGCGAAGTCGACCTGCCAGTAGAAACTGAAGGCATCTCGCTTCATCCAATCTTTTCAGGAGACAGCGTTGGTGAACGTGGAATCGTAGGCTCCGTTTATCGAGATTTACAGCGGATGGTAACGGACGGAAGGTGGAAGTTGATCCGATATTATCGCTCGCCAATTACATTCACAGGGACGGAACGAATCCAGTTGTTCGATCTACAAGACGATCCATGGGAAACGCAAGATTTGTCGGCAGAGCCTCAGTATGCCGAGCACATTGAACGGCTTGCCTCCGAATTAGCAGCATGGATGCATGCTTCCAGTGATATTCTGCAAGATAAGCCCGTGATTCCAGTTCCCGTATAGATTGAAAGGTGAAATGAAACATGCAAACAATTGAAATCAATAACGCTTGGTTTCGGGGTGCCGTTTCCATTGAAACGAAGGAAAACGGACTTCAGCCTTGGCGTTTACCTCACAATCTGCTTAACTTATTTGCATTGAAGGTAGTGGAGAAAGCTGGAGAAGCAGCGGGTGTAAGACTTGCCTTTCTAACCGATTCCACCTCAGTGGAGCTGCTTGTCGCTTCAGCGGAACAAGATAGACAATTTGACATCGTTATTGAAGATGAATTCATTGGTACCAAATCTCTTTTTGCAGGTGATGACAGTTGTTTATTTACAAACTTACCAGGTAGTAGGAAGCGTGTTGAATTATATTTCCCGCAAAATGCTGCCGTCATGGTGAAAGCAATAAAGATCGATGTCGGAACCTCTGCCGTTCCCGCGCCGAATAATCAGCCCCGGTGGGTTACTTACGGCAGCTCCATAACACAATGCACCACAGCAGAAAGTCCTGCTCAAACGTGGCCGGCAATCGTTGCACGCCAGAAAAGTTGGGATCTGACTTGTTTGGGATTCGCTGGACAATGTCATTTGGAACCCATGGTTGCTCGTGTCATTCGTGATCTTCCAGCTGACGTCATCTCCTTGTGTCTCGGCATTAATGTGATGGGGGGCAATACTTTAAATATCCGGACGTTTCGTTCTGCCATTATTGGCATGGTATCGATCATTCGGGAAAAACATCCCTTCACGCCACTCTATTTATTTTCTCCTATCTATTGTCCCCACAGGGAAACGGACGAGAACGTAGTAGGGATGAACTTGGTTACAATGAGGAAGGAAATCCAAGAAGCGGTGAATATCCTAACTTCTTACGGGGATTCAAACCTTACGTATGTAGACGGCTTGGATATCATGGGAGAAGCCTTTGTCGCCCACCTTCCAGACCAGCTGCATCCGAATGCAGAAGGTTACAAATTGATGGCTAATCATGTACTTGGAAAATTAAACGATTGGAGTCATGAGCATGGTTAGAAAAATGTCGGTTCCCCCTATGCAATTGGTCGATTATGATGGCGCGGGTACGCAGTTATGCGCTGTTGTGGAGGCTATTGGGAATATCACGTTAAAAAGAGCACTAATTCCCGAGCCTGCTGAAGGGGAAGTACGGGTAAAGGTGAAATGGGTTGGCATTTGCGGAAGTGATGTGGAAGTATTTCGCGGGGCTCGTGAGCCAGAGTTTGTCTCATATCCAACACGGCTTGGCCATGAGGTGGCCGGTGTTATTGATAAAGTAGGACCCAATGTCATCGGACTCAAGGTGGGGGATCCTGTCGCTCTTCGCTATATTTGGGGTGCCTTTGCTGAATATGTTTGCTGTACACCTTTTTCTGTAAAAGTTCTTCCACAGGCGCTCCCTCTCATTGAAGGATCGCTAATTGAAGTACTTCCGGGCATTATTCATGCGGCAGAGCTTGGAGATATTTCCCCACATAAAAACGTGTTGATTACCGGACAAGGCGTCATTGGCCTTGTGATGACTCAGGTAGTTAGTTTGTATAGTCCACGTAACCTTGTGGTAACGGATTTATTCGATGAGAAGCTGGAACTGGCTCGCAAGTATGGAGCAACCCATACCTATAAACTTCCGTCATCGGACGCGAGTACAATGGATATACTGGGCAAAGACTTCCCAGATGGTTTTGATATCGTCATTCCCTGCTTGCTAGAAGGGGACGGGATGGTTGATGCCATCGATGCGGCTTCCCAGAATGGGCGCATTATCATGTACGGATGTATCGGGACCTGCCATAAACCAGTCGATTTCTTTAAAGTACATAAGAAGAGACTCGATATCTTCTCAACGGAACCGAAGCGAGATATTGATAATCGTCACTATTTCGATAGAGGCCTGCAGCTTGTGCTGGATGGTCTAGTTAATACGGAAGAAATGATCACACATGTGGTTCATTTGAGTAACATTGCCGAAGCGTTTAAGCTGCGCAATGAGCACAAAGGCGACACGATCCATGTCATGATCGATTGCGAAACAAACGTTTAGGTGTGAGTGATTCAATAAGCCCTTAATGATCCGGCTGCATGTTGCCCGGCATTATGGGCTTTTTTTGTAACGTAATTGTACGGAACTGTGACGTTCGCCTATCTCCTGAATAGTAAAACAAGTAAGAAGTGGTTACGCTAATCGTAAACACAGAGTTTCTGGACTCCTGAATGTTGTTTATGTTTCTTTAAGAAATTGTGCTAAAATATGGATAGGCAACTTCATGCTCTGCATTTCCAAGCATACAGTAATTCCCAAATTATTAATTCTGGAGGTACTACTATGGATGATTATTTTTTGGTTAAAGACGGTCGAATTGTACGCTGGGATGGGATAACCCTAGGAGGAACCAAAATCAGAGCCGATGAGTTAGTAGAGTCATTTGGACGTAAAGCTCTTGAGGAAATTGAACGCTTTGGATTTTACACCATTAAGAAAGCTTAACGAGTTTCCAGAATAACAGTATCTCAATCAAAGCCGCGGATAACGCGGCTTTTTCATTATGACATAAGGTGACATATTCAAGGTTTATACTAGTTAGTAGATCAACGAAAGGAGCCACACTTTTGAAACGAAAAATAATTTTAGACTTAGCAGTAACTTTAGATGGGTATATCGAAGGGGAAAATGGCGAAGTAGATTGGTGTATAATGGATCCTGAAATGGGATTTATTGATTTCTTAAACGAAATTGATACCATCTTGTATGGCAGAAAGAGCTATGATTTATGGGGACAATATACGCCAGAAGTGGAACATGCGGATACCGAACAAGAAATGTGGAGCTTAGTTCATAGTAAAGAAAAATATGTCTTTTCCAGGACACCAAAAAGTACAAATCATAAAGCAATCTACATCACTGATAATATTTCTGAAGAAGTAACTAGATTAAAAAATATGCCGGGTAAAGATATTTGGCTTTATGGTGGAGCAAGTCTTATCACAACTTTTATTAATTTAGGTCTTGTTGATGAGTTTAGATTATCAGTTCACCCCGTTATTTTGGGAGAAGGAAAGCCATTGTTTATGGATATTAAACAGAGGTTGAATTTGAAAATAGTGAATACAAAAACGTTCTCCTCCGGCGTTGTGCAACTCATTTATCATTTGAGTGGGAAATAATAAAATAAAGTAGACTCTCAGCCATCCTTATGTCAGGTTGTTGGGTTCAATGAAGTGTTGGAGGAAGTACAAAGATAGGAGAGTAATGTTGGAAAAATTAAAATCTCTAAATTACCCAGGAAAGATTTATCTTATTATTTTCCTGTGTGTTGCTACTTTGATTAGTTTAATCAGTGTCTATAACATTCAATCTCCGTCAGGAAATAGACCTTATTTATTTATCTTTTGGGATACATTTCTTGCATGGGTACCCGTAGGAATTGCCGTAATTCTAGATCTACTATTTTGTTATACTCGCAAAAAAATCCGTGCAGTATTAATCATATTCGTCGGTGCTTCATGGTTTTTCTTCTTCCCCAATGCTCCATACCTTGTGACGGATTTACTTCATGTTTTCGCGCGCTACAGCTTTGACCCTGACAAACGATTTTGGGCAGATCTCGTGTTCTGGCAGCATTTATTTACTATATTCACTATTGCTATACTAGGGCTTTTACTCGGATCATTTTCTCTATTTTCCGTGCAGAATTTGATGAGAATATCCTTTGGAGTTATTGCTAGCTGGATTTTTGTGATTTTCGTTCTCCTTCTAAGTAGTTTCGGAATCTACATTGGCCGATTCGTTCGATGGAATAGTTGGGATGTCATTATGCGACCAGGTTATATACTGAAAGAATTATTTATCATGTTAACGGACACAAGTAAGCAATCTCATATTTTCACTTTTTGTAAGTTCATGTTTATGGTTTTAATCATTAGTTACGTACTGTTCTATGTCATAACTAGAGTTAGGAAATTATAGTTTATCGAATTGTTTTTTACGATATAATATAACCCAGATACATACCAATTAAGAATGACCCGGAGGTTCAACGTTTCATGATGGGTAAACCTAGTCGATCCACTTTTCGAACGCGATTGGAGGAGATGATCGCATCTCTGCGCGATAACATCGTAACCGGAAAACTACAGCCTGGTGAGTATTTGCCATCCGAATTAATGCTTGCGGAGCAGTATAGCCTGAGTAAAAATTCGATACGCAAAGGTTTGAATCAATTACTCGCACAAGAAATGATCGAAAAAGTGCCACGAGTCGGCACACGCGTAGTAGGAGCAGGGTTATGCGAGAAACTGACCTTGAAGTTCGGGTATTACCCGACCCTTACGTTGGAAGCCAATCTTTTACAAATCGTCGATACATTTAAAAAAAAGAACCCTCATATCGATCTGCATATGATTCCACTGTCGAGTTCGTTTTTTTCACAGAATATGCAAGAGGTAATGGAGAGAGATGCACTGGATGTGCTAACGCTAAACTTGCAAAACTACGAGGCGTTTACGGATACAGGAGCCTTAGAGGATATATTGGAACCGCTTCAACCGCGAGAAGGTGTTTATAGTTTTCTACTAAGGCCGTTCTCAAACGCTGGTCATCTGTACGTGCAGCCATTCACGTTTTCACCAATTATCTTGTGTTACAACAAAGACCATTTCAGGGAAGCTAATTTGCCTGAGCCGGACAGCAACTGGGATTGGAATGATGTACAGCGCACTGCGCTTTCCTTGTCGCAAAAACATGAGAGATTCGGGTTGTTTTTTCATTTGCAATCCATTAATCGGTGGCCGCTCTTTCTGCTGCAAAATAAGGTCGTTTTTGAACGAGATGAACAGGGAAAGCTCATACTCGACAATGAACCTTTTCGGGAGTCGATGCGCTTAAGCCTGCAATTATTTAAGGGATTGAATCCGGAAAGCTCCTACTTGTCCGAACATGATTCCGATTGCGAAATGTACTTTATGCAGCAAAAAGCTTCCATGATTGTCACGAGCTATTATAGCCTAAATCATTTGCGTAAAGCAGGGTTTGATTATGATATCGCACCGCTTCCTTATTCCGAAGAAGCAAGAACGCAATTAGTCATGATCGGACTCGCTCTCAATAAGAACAGTAACCATAAACAAGCGGCACAAGCGCTAATTGATTTTCTTTTATCAGATGAAACACAGCTTCAAATACGCAGACATACACTTAGCCTTCCGAGTGTTAAAGCATTCGCGGAATGGAGTGGGCAGGAGGAGATGTCCCGCCCCAGTAGATTTATGATGTACCGTGACATTATTCCGACATTCCGACTCTACTCAGATATGAACGTCACTTTCCGTGAGTTGGAAACAATGAGGCGCATATTCAAGCTGTATTGGGCAAAGCTTGATGATTTTGAAACCGTTTTCCAAAGGTTGAAAGAAGCATTGCAACAAGATGAATTAGGGTGAAAAAAGGAAAAAGGGTAGGGGATCATGGGATCCTCTACTCCTTTTGACATTAAAATTGAAAAACGACTGTTGGGTCTGTGACTGTATTAGCGATTATTTCTTTCCTTTTTCCTCCGGCAATGGCACTTAGGGTATACGTACCAGCTAATAATTCCTTACTTGCTTCGCCGCCGGTTGTCGCTCCGAAAGAACGCCAGCTTCCCCCGTAATACGAGAGGGTACCGTCCAGCGGATTACCTTGTGCATCCTTTAATTGTGCGTTAACACGTATGGTTTGGAAGGCAACGATAGGATCCGACCCCACATGCTGAACCTTCTGGTTCAAGGTACCTTCATAATTCATCGAGAAGGTATACGTATTCGCCAGCAGTTCTTTGCCAGCTTCGCCTGCGCTGTTCGTTACGCCTAAGGACTTCCAACTACCGGCGTAATAACTAATACTTCCGCCGCTTAGCGGGTTCTCAAGGCTATTCTTGAGGTTTACCTTGACCTGAACGGTTTGAAAAACAAGCAGGGGATTCGTTCCAATATTTTGAACTTTCTCATTGATCGCTCCATCATAATTAATGGCAAACGTGTAGGATCCGGTCAACAATTCTTTATGGACTATACCAGCGCTAATTGAACCGAACGAACGCCAACCTCCGCCATAATAGGACACGGTTCCTTCACCCTGTGGAAGACCTTGGCTGTTTGTAAACTGAACTTGGACGTTAACAGTTTGAAACGTAATGTTGGAGCTTATGCCTGTGTTTTGCACCAACTCATTGCGCGTGCCTTCGTAAATGATGGCAAAGGTATAGTTTTTGTTCGCTAAGGGTTTGCTGACGGAACCAGATGAGTCAGTGACGCCAAACTCTTTCCAACCTCCGTCATAATAACTAACGACACCACCGCTAAGCGGTTGTCCTGTGCTGTCCTTCAACGCAACCGTAACGGCGGTCGCCGGAGGGGTTTCATTTCCCGACAAGGCGCGTGTTACTAGGACGGTATACACTTTCGTCGATCCGTCTCTGGCTGTAACGATGAGTTTGATCGTATTGACTCCAGTGCTCAAAGGGAGCGGAGAACTTGCCAATCCACTTGTGTTAAGTCGATTGGCCCTAGCACTAGTGAGTTGCTGCTGTTATACACACTCGCGGTTACAGTAGCGTACGCTGTGTCATAAACGGAGGCCGTCACTGTTAAAGCCGATACGCCTGCTGCCACGCTTTGTGTGTAACTAGTCTTTTCCGGTGAAAAAGGTGCATTAAGTAGGCCGCTGCTTAAGCTAATGGCACTCAAATCTGCCGTTGCGGGGCTGGGCTGAACCGTAAGGCCAATCGTATTGGATCGCTTGGTTCTTCCGTTCAAAGTAATGTCCGCATAAATAGTTGCTGTTCCTTCTTTAAGTGCCTTCACCTGACCGTCCACAATGGTTAATACGGTTGGGTCGCTAATCGTGTAACTGATGCTGCCTCCCGCTAAAATCGCTGGCAATCCGTTCTCCAGAAGCCCAGACGCGAGGATAGGTTCACTAGTTCCTTCCTGCAGCGAAAGATCGTTCATCGAAATAGATGTTTGAGCAAGACGGACCGGCAACCTGTATAAGGTTGACAAATATGTGTAGTAGATGGAGCCATCCATCCCCACATCCATGAGGTTCGTTTGATTATCAACAAGTGTGCGATAGTTCAGCGTGACAGGGTCGAAAGCAGTGACATAACGAGCGATGGTCGTGTACAGCAAACCGTCTTGGCCCCAACGTAAATAGAAGGACCGCCACGTACTGCCGCCACTTGCACCAGCATACATCAACTTACTTTTCACAATCGTATCCGTGCTTGGATTTATTGCATATAAGGCATAAATGGAACTTCCTTGATCATCTGTTCCCCATGCAATGCCCCATAACAGACCGTCAGGTCCGAAGGACAAGCCACCTAGCAAGCGAGGAGAGGATAAGCCCGGAATGACGGGTTCAAACTCGCCAAGTTTGGTGTTCGTGGCGACATCCCACTTAAATAATTTGGCATGTACCGTATGTTCCGGTTCTGTTGCTGTTGCAGGTACTTTGGCAGGTACTGACCCTAGACCGCCTTCAATAGACGTTCCGCCGTAGAGAATACCGTTTTTAAAAGCGAAAGAGATAATGCTTTGGTCGGTTACCACATTGCGAGTGGATTGCCACAAGCCTGTTGACTCATTGTAAATCGTTAGACTGCCGCCTAAGTTGCCATAACCTGGCACAGTGCCGATAAACAGCCGATTGTCACCGGAGGCGAAGGCATATGGCCGATCTTGAATGTTCGGAATCGTGTAAACAAGTTTAGGATTAGACGTAGGCGTATTTCCGTATTGATATGGCTGGCTGGAATCATACGCATATATTCTTGCTCCACCGTAAGCGCCAAAATAGGTTTTGCCATTCAGGAAGCCGATTTCTTCCACTTGATGTGGTGAATTCGGGGAAGAGACTTGCAAATCGTAGGTTTGCGTTTCTTGATTAAACACACTCATGCCGTCTATGAAGCCACCAAGATAAAGCTTCTTGTCAGGACCTGCCGCCATACTTTGAATATTGACGCCTTCCCTGGCTAAGGGAACTTGGATCAATTGAACTGAGTTGTCATTAGGATTATAAAGCGTATACTTGCCGTCATCGTAAAGGATCGCTAACGCCTGCCCGCCACCTGGAAGGGGCACCCAGCCAATCGCTTTTGTTCCGTTCTCGGGCAGCGTATTTGGCAGTGTCACTTGCTGAACGGTGTTTGTTGATACTTGATAGGACCATAGATTATTTGAAACTTTGTTACGGTAATATAGCAGATTCGCGTTAGAAGGGGAAGGAGGCGAAATTTTGCCGTCAAACGCTTGAAGCGAGTCGAAAGGCACGCTTTTTATGACGCCAAGTGTTTGCTCGTTAACAACAACTAATGAAGTACCGTGTGTGACATAAAGCAGCCCGTTATAAGGGGTTATGTTATGAACAAAATCATCCATGCCAGTGAACGGCATCGTGATTTCTGTTTTGACGCCTGTGCTTCGATCCATTCGGATCAAATGTTTCTTGGAGCCGATACCGACATATAAGTATTGATCCGTCACACCAGCACCCCGGGCATACTGCTCTGTGTCATGCATGCGGCCAAGATCAGTAAATGCCTGCGTATGCGTATCGTATGCGAACACTTTAGCATTAGGGCTGGTTGAGCCATAGATGATGCCGTCAGAGCTAGCATCCAGATCCCATACAAAATTGTCAACAGGGTTGCTGCCAATTAATGTGATGTCCCGATGCCCCGGCCTCGTGTCAAATTTCCAAAAGTTGCGGTTGGCTGTTGCAGCAAGGTAGACATTGTTGTCGGCTCCAACCGTCACAGCCCAGGTTTCCGTAGTCCCAGGGACTGAGATTTGGGAGTTGATAACACCGGTCACAGCATCAATGGCATAAAACGTCCCCGGATTGCCATTGGTAACGAAATAAAGCTCACCGTTCCCGATGGCGCCTCCAAGTGTCGTGGTCGTCAGCGTCGCTTTGCCCAAATTGATGGCATTCTCGTAAGCGAAAGGCAGCACTAATGCCTCGTTTTTATAAGTAAACGAAATATCGTCAAAATACACGTTGCTTAATGTGCCTACCCCTGAATACAGTAAAACCTTTGCTTTGACTGCCAAGTCAGGTGCAATGCCCTCTAATTTCAGCACATCGCTCCAAGTATTTAGCGGTGTACTAAAGGAACGGGATGTCGTGCCGACTTCTTTGTCCGCTCCATCGTAAAATTTAATGTATAGGTTGACGGCTCCTCCAGACACTAAGTGTACACTCGTTTTGGCTTCATATCTGCCATTCGGGTGAACACCAATTGCTTGGGTACTAAGCCCAACGGCTTTATCCGTGTACGTATCTAGCAGCTGAAGACTGGATAAACCGCTTTTTTTCTGAGTGCTGGTGACGGATACAGCGCTGGGAGGCGTTCCTGGATATAACTCCCAACCAGGTATATTAGCCCCTGAAGCCGCTTCTTCAAAGCCAGGGTTATTGACACTAACTTCATTCGGATCGATGCGATAAAATAGTGCTTCATCCACATAAGCTGTCATAAGGACGCTGGAAGATGCGTATGGAAAAATTGTTGCAAATGCGGCTCCATCAGGCGCAGTGCCAGATACACGAACGTCGAACCAAGTGTTTAATGCAGGATTGGTAAGGTTATACGTGGCCTGTTTGTTCATAAACTGACCTGCGGCATTATACCAGCGTATCCATAAAGCAGGAGTACCACCGCTATAGTTTTCCAGATACAGCTTAATTTTGGTTTCATAGGATTGGCCAGCCGTTACAGCCAGCTTCGCACTTTCTGCACCGAGTCCACCCGTACTGGGTTTGCTCATCTTCAGACTTCTCGTCCCCGCAAACACAGTCGTCTCCGATAAGGAAAGACTTGAGGCTACACCGAAAGCGCTCCAACTAGGAATTTTACCTGCGATCAAATTTTGCTCGAATCCGCTGTTTGGTACCGGAATCATCTCTATCGGACTCGCTGCCCGTGTTTGAGAAGGAAGAAGAAAAGCTAAGAAGAGTATAGCGATGAGTCCAAACAGACCATGCTGCCTTCTGAATGTTTTGCCTTTGTACGTATCCATCAACATCACCTTCTTTCAATTTTCTGCCCATAGACAGGTTGATGTCAGTCTCGCTGTTGCACTATGTGTGCTTTGTGACCGCTTACATCGTAGGCATTTAAAAGATCAGTACGCGCGGATCAACTCCTTTCCATTCCTAAACAAAATGATTTATTGGTATATATCTGGTTCACAATGTAAATGTTATGCGAACCAAATTCGGCTGTCAACACGAAAAAAATAACGTCATAAATAGGAAATAAGTACCAATAATTCAGTGAAATTTCTTGAAAAGAGACACTATTTCTTGAATGCGTATGCTAGTAATGGCACTGTGGAGCATCTATAATGAATCCAAGTGTATGTTGAAAACCGACACCTATATGCATTCATAAATCGTCCTTACTGGTCATGACTTTCAAATCAGTAGGACGATTCTTTGTATTCTCGGGGAAAGGAGGTGAGTTTGATGAAATCCCGATTGAGTCTCACGAAGAACCGCAACTAAACTTGATGTGAGGAGTGGTAAGAATGAGTCTAGGGAAGCATCATCGATTGTGGGTTCGATTCATCTGTACGATTGTTTGTGTTTTGATGATTGTAAGTATGTCTGGCAACCGAGAAGCGCATGCAGCTGGTATTACAATGACTCTCCCCAATGCTTCGTTCGAAGAAGTAGGTACAGGTATTCCAAATTGGAACATACATCCTACTTTCGGCACTGATACGGCAACTGTTTCTGATGTAAGGGCTTACACAGGGGCGAAAAGTATGAAAATGGTCGACACCGGCTCTGTAATCTCGCTTGCTCGCGTGAGCGAAAAAATCAGTATTTCGCCGACGGAACAGGTTGCGTATACTGCAACAGCATACGCGTATATTGAGCAAGGCTCGATCGATGTGTATTTGATCTTTTACAACGGCACCACAGAAACTCGTGCTACTCCCGCAAGCGTTACGCCTACGCTAAATCAGTGGAATAAACGCTCGATTACCGCAGAAGCACCAGTAGGTGCAACGGAAGTGGCTGTGATGATCTATAGTGGATTGGGGAGCATCACAACGGCCTATATAGACGATGTATCAGTCGGAAAGACGGTGAAAAACTCGGGATTTGAAACAACCCCATTGAGCGATACTTGGACGGTATCTGGAGCAGCGACTTCGACGACGGTAAAAACGGGAGGAACATCTAGCCTCAAGCTGGATGATGCCAGTTCGGTGGCAGCAAGTTATGCGGAGAGCACTGATGTCCCTGTTTCATCAAACGCAAGAGTATCCGCTGCAGCGAAGGTATACGTATCGAGCGGGGATACTGGCATAAGCATGCACCTCCGTTTCAAGAATGCAGCCGGAACGGTGATAAAAGAGGTCGAGAACGTATTCAGTGGTACTACGTCGCAATGGATACCGCTCACCATTTCTGCGACTACACCAAACGTTACGGGAGCCAAAACCGTGTCTGTCTATTTCACGACGAAGACTACGGCAACAACCGTGGCCTATGTTGACGATGTTACGCTCGATACACCGATTGAATACAACCTGGGGACGCAGATTGTGAACAATCCGCTTGACGGGGCAGTATTTGGCAAGGATGCAAGCGGCAGCTATGATCTGATGTATGTCGGCTCCAGCGGCTATCCGTCCAAGTTCGTGGTTTATGATGCGCGAACTGGCGAACTCTTGGATGATCAAAATCTCGATCAAATAGAAGCCGTCTGGGGGATGACGGTTGCTTCAGACCAATCTGTTTATTTAGGAACGGCCAACAAGAGGGCTTTATATCGGTATGTACCCGGAACAGTTAGCATTTCAGGCGGTATCAAAATCATCACCGGTAGTTCCCTCGTGAAAACGACATTAGATTCCGGCCTGAACGTTATTTGGGATGTATCGGCGGGGAGCAGCGGGAATATTTACGGTGGCACAGCCACTGACGGCAAAGCATTCCGTTACAATCCGACGAGTGGAGTTACTGTTTTAAACAGCAATCTGGCGATTGTCGACGGTTTGGCTCATGTTAGATCGATCGCTTATGCGAGTGATACAGAAGTGTTTATGGGGATGGGACCAACCTCTAATGCTACAATCATTCGCTTTGATCCAACAACTAGCGCTCAATCCACAATCTCTCCCAGTGGCTATGGCAGTACGTATGTCCTGGGGCTCGATTACATCCCGAATGGATCAGATTCGAAGCTGTTCGCTAAATTGTCGAGTGAGCCTCTGATCGTCATCAATCCTACCACCGGCGTCGTCGATGCATCACTAGGGAATGTAGATTCGATCGGGGTATCGAAGAAACATCCTACGGATGATAAGGTGTACTATACCAAAGGAACTCATTTGTACGTCTACGATATTTCAGCGAAGACACAAACGGACCTTGGTGACGTAGGAGGCAAAGCGGCTGGCTACACCTTTTTAACTGACGCAGGCACAACGTATCTGTATGCTCCACTTTCCTCTGGTAAAATTCTGAAATACAAACTTGCTGCGACCCCAACAATAGACATTTCGACTTCATTCACAATTCCGGATTCCCCAACGAAGATCCGCTCACTTGTAAAAGGTCCTGGTGATCATATTTATACAAGCGGCTATCTACGTGGAGGATTAAGCGTCTATCATCCGGACGCCGGTCTGCTAACACGGAATAGAGGAGCGGGTCAAGCGGAGAACATGACGACGATCGGCAATAATTTATATCTAGGCATCTATCCAGGTGCATGGATAAAAAAATACGACACGAATTCCTCGTGGAACGATACCACGAATCCGTCACTGCTTTTTCAGGATATCGCTGCTTCGCCTAACTTTCAGGATCGCCCTTTTGGCATGTTGGCCGATACCGCATTGAATCGGTTGTATGTCGGTACAGTCGCAAGCTCTGGTAAACTAAGCGGCTCCTTCACTGTGTATGACTTGACGACGTCCACAAGAATTACGACTGTGCCCGACATCGTTGAAGATCAAAGCATTATATCCCTGGCATACAAGAATAATAAAGTCTATGGAGGCTCATCCGTGTATGGGGGGATTGGCAGTACAGCCAATCCTAGTGTGACGGAAGGGAAAGTGTTTACATGGCAAACGACCAGCTCGAATACACTTCCGGTTCCTCAGTATGTTCCAGTTTCAGGAAGAAAGGTTATTTCTGATCTTATCGTAGGTCCGGACGGAAACATTTGGGGGCTCGCTGAAGGGAACTCATCCACGGATCCATCGCGGAATCTGACAGCTGACTTATTTATTTTTGATCCGAACAATCCTGATGCTGCTCATACGACGATTTATGCGAATAAGTTTACTTCAACCGGTAATGTGTCCTGGCAAGGTGGGAAGATGGTTGTTGGCAAAGACGGCAATGTCTACGTAAGTATCGGTGGCAAATTGTATGCAGTTGACGCCAGTTCGGCTACTAAGGATGCTGTTATGTTGGTCTCTACCGGTGTGTCACTGCTGACAGCGGATGCGAATGGTGATCTTTATTATGTCAAGTACGAAACCAACTTGTACAAATATGATAAGTAACCAGTCGCACTCCTAAATGAAAAGGAGGCCAGGGAAGCAAATCTTCCCTGGCCTTGAACTCGTATAAATTTATATTTTTCAATTACTGATACCAAGCGCTTGCTAAATTGTTTGTAAAATTAGAGTCGTTTAAAGGAACGTTTGCATCTACGAAACTTGTGGTATTTAAGGCAGTCCTTGCAGCAGCAGTTAAATCGTCCCAGCCGATTAACGGTTGGTAGCCACCAGCTGTATTCGTTATATATAAGGCATGGTTTAATGGCCAAACGCTCTTATATTCAATCTTAGGATGAGTTCCATTCGTGTTAGATGTACTTTTGGCTACATTCAACCAGTCACCGTGCTGCGAATAGGAAATGGATAGAATTTGCGGATTTGCAGCTGCTGGATTATCAATCCAGACGACAGCGCCTTCCCAGTCATGTCTATGACCCAATCCTGAAGATGGTGAATCTTTAGGGAAATACCAAGCATACATAATTGCCCATACCCCATTGTACCATGCTGAACGTGCATAGACTTGTCCAGGACTCGAACTGCAATTCCCATCAGCTGCACCACTAGGTGCTAAACCTCCATTGGTATTCCCTGCTGCATCTACGGCAGGAAAAGGCACACATCCGGTAGTAACTTTCAAAGTTGGCTGAAAAAGCTTGGCCGCTATTTGAGTAGTCGTGGTAGGGGTTACTTCTGCGAATCCTACAACTTGGTTATGAGCAAGAACAGCTGCACTAGCTGTTGGAGCTACTTGAGTGGATACTAACAACGTCATTAAGAGTACAGATGTAAGTGCTTTCATTTTATTATACATGTCATTTTTGCCTCCATTTTAATTACTGAATTCAATATACATACATGATGTAAAAAAACCTCCGGAGTCACTGAGATGTAGTTTTTTTGGACAAGTGAATTCGTAGACTATTAACATACCAAAATTTCTATAAATCCTTGTAGCTCAAAAAATCACCTCCTAACTTCATCGAAATATTGGCGTAATTTCAGAACATATTTCACTTTATCACCTCATCAATTACATTTGGTTTTCTGGATTGCTTGATAAAGCAATGACCGTTGGTTGAGGGACAATGATCCGCGCTTTGCGCGGATTTTTATCATTTTAACGAAATATGTTCGTGTCTGGACAGGAAAATTAATACTGATAGGGGAGTAATCACTTTGAGTAATTGGGGAAATCTCATTCGTTTGAAGATGACTATTCGTGGATGCCAAAGTACTGCCTCATTACATTCAATTCATGATTAACACGCTGTGGAATCTCCTTCAGAAGCTCAGGCCACGGTACGAAAAGCGATTCTTCCCACGCAAATTCGATGAATTCCATCGTTGGTCGAAACCGAAATGTCTGCAGATAGCGTTCTACCAATTGATTCGTTTCCTTATCCGTGGCCATCTGATCCCGAAGCATGTCTGGGACTAACAAACCTGCACTGCCCGCTGTCTCATAGGTACACGTATGTAAATTCGGGACAAGGTCAAGCATTGCGAGAAGTGGGGAAAACGCGTGTTTTCCAGGTTGGGAGTACAGTTTTACCTGAGTTGGATTGTTTTTAGATAAATTACTTCGATCTTTAAGTAGCCCTTTAAAAAATTTGCCATGGAAGCTGCACTCACTATTGATAACACTGCCGTCATGACCAACATAAATCCATACATGTTCCAGCTCGTACAAATGCTCGATATCATAATCCCAGTAGATGGCATATTCAATGACCTTTGCAATCCTAGTATCCGACTCGAAGCTGATTATACGACGAAAGGAAGGGGATGGACCGTCTTGATCGAATAATGTTACCCCAACACGGACAGGGAAAAATGGCTCCAAACGATCAAAAAACAACTGTGGCGCATACGTTTTGACAAGCGCTAAATCGAGACTTATTTGCTGATCCTGCATATTTGCTTCCTCCTTTAGCTTGACGAATCGCTATAACATTAATTATAAGAATAGCAGGAGAGGATACCTTAAATTATTCTAGAAGAATCTATAAAATTATTGGAATAAAATGACATGAAACTTGTGTGCCGGCCAAAACCGCCCTATTATTGATAACTATTCTATCGGATTTGAAAAAATAGTAATGTATACGGAATTGATTGCTGTAGTAGAAACGCGGAGTACCTACTTCAATTCCAAATTTGTTAAATGGAACTTTATGTAAAGATTCCTCGTCTAATAAGCATATCAAAGACAGGGGGGACCGATATGAACGGTAAGGTTCGAATAAGTAAACTTCTTGCGGCTGGAATGTTGCTGGTCCTGATTGTAACTGCATGTTCCAAATCTTCTGGAAATTCGATGTCATTGGAAAAAAGACAAGTTGCGGCGGCTGGAGTTGAAAAACGTATCGTTAAAGCAAGTAATGAGTTCGGCATGCAACTCCATCGGCAATTGGTTCAAACAGAACAAGACAAGAAGAAAAACATTTTCATTTCGCCCACCAGCATTTCATTAGCGCTTGCCATGGCTTACAACGGTAGTAAGGGAGAAACGCAAGCTTCAATGGCCAAGACGTTGGGTTGGCAAGACATGTCTCTGGATGAAATGAATCGAGGTAATGAGACACTTATGTCCCTGCTGCAGAAACCTGGCAGCGACGTAAATGTGCGTATTGCCAACTCGCTTTGGTTAAGAAAAGGAACATCATTTAACAGTAATTTCACGAAAACGAATCAAGCATTTTACAATGCCAAAGTAACTGAGCTCAACTTCTACAGTCCCGAAGCCACTAACACGATCAATGACTGGGTAAACAAGAATACCAACGGGAAAATTCCCAGGATGGTCGAATCCATCGATCCCAAAGAAGTTTTGATCCTGATGAATGCGGTCTATTTCAATGGCGGATGGAAAAAGGAATTCCAACTTTCTGGTACGAAAGAAGAAAGCTTCAAACTGCCAGATGGTTCCTCCAAACAAGTGCAAATGATGTCGCAAACAGGCACCTACGAATATTTGCAGGAAGAGGGATATCAAGCCATTCGTTTGCCGTACGGACAGGGGCAGATGGATATGCTGATCATTCTTCCAGATGAATCGTCTTCACTGGGTGCTCTTCACGACAAGCTTTGGGCAGATCCCGAGCGCTGGTATAAGTCATTCCAGTCGAGCCGAGGTGAAATTAAGCTTCCCCGTTTGAAGATCGAATATAGTGAAAAGCTGAAAGAACCGCTCAAGGCTATGGGCATGACGCTGCCCTTTGACGAAATCCATGCTGATTTTTCCGGCATAGCACCTGTTCCACCCAACCTTTTCATCAGCGCGGTAACACACAAATCGTTCATCGAGGTCAATGAAAAAGGAACGGAGGCTGCTGCTGTCACTTCGGTACAAATGGCAGGGGCTTCTGCACCAATCGATGAACCGTTCCAGATGACGATAAACCGGCCGTTCTTTTTCGCGATTGAAGACCGCCAGACTGGCGTTTGGCTTTTCGTAGGGTCCGTGGTCGAACCTTAAACACTAACTAAATTTGCTACGAGTTACTCCATAAATAAACAGTATCATAATCAATATGCCTGGGCATTATCACGCCGAGGCTTTTTTTACATGTAGTCAAGCACTAAGTGGAAGAATGTTGTTTAAATGACCCCAAAAGGTGTTTTAAAATAAAAGAGCACTAAATGGAGTCAGAATTTCATAAAATAGGGAAGCCTTGATTTGGAAAGGAGCCTTTTATGAATTTGTATGACCCCGCTAGAATTCCTCGCTCTACTATACCTGAGAATCAGGAGTTTCCAATGTTAGCACTTTCAAGCTGGGTTACCCCAGAGAACAAGTTTTATATTCGCAATCATTTCCCATATCCGGTATTGCCAACAAATGATTGGAAGCTAAGTATAGTAGGATTTGTCCAACACCCAATTCATCTGAATTATCAAGCATTATTTCAATATCCTCAAATCACATTGCCAGTTACTATGGAGTGTTCAGGGAACAAAAGAACGTATTTCCAGCCAAAAACCAGAGGGGTTCAATGGGAACAGGGGGCTGTCAGCCATGCGATCTGGACTGGAGTTTCTCTTCGAACTTTATTACAGGCAGCTGGAATTAGTCCTAATGCTCGTGAAGTTATATTCGAAGGAATGGATACAGGTGAACGAACCGACCTTCCAGGCACTTTCCGGTTTGCCCGAAGCCTCCCAATAGAGAAATCTATGCATCCCGATACTCTGATTGCCCTCTACATGAACGGAAAACCTCTACCCTACAAACATGGATATCCAGCAAGACTAATCGTTCCGAATTGGTATGGTATGGCTTCCGTCAAATGGCTTTACCGGATAGTGGCTACTGATCAAGAATTTAAAGGTCCTTTTCAAGAAAAAGATTATGTCGTGTACCGTTCTGAAGCAGATACTAAGCGCAGACCTGTTACATTAATGAAAGTGAATGCCGCAATATCCCAGCCCACAGATCAAACAATTATGAGAAGAGGAATGCATATCATTACAGGTACAGCATGGTCAGGTCACGGATTTGTTAAAAAGGTAGAGATTAGTCTTGATCGTGGAAAATCATGGAGTTTAGTGAGATGGCTTGATCCAGAGGAAAAGTACAGCTGGAGAAGATGGGGGTGGGATTGGCATGTGCCTGTACCTGGAACCTATCATATTATGGTAAAGGCAACTGATGACAAGGATAATACCCAACCCCTTCAAGCGGAATGGAATGTGAACGGTTATGAAAACAACTCAATGCCTCAAATTCAGATTTATGTGGAGTGACCAGTATAGAACAGCATAAGATTATGGCCGAATGGTAACCCGAGTATGAATGGGAACGAGCTGTGAGAGTTGCAGTACATCCTCGTTGTACATGCGAATACAACCGTGACTAACTTCCCTGCCAATCGAAGAAGGATCATTTGTTCCGTGGATGCCATAATGGGGTTTAGATAGGCCCAACCAAAAGGCTCCGAATGGACCTCCGGGGTTAGCTTGTTTATTTATGATCTGATATTCGCCTTTTGGTGTCTTCGTAACCATTTTGCCGATTCCAACAGGGAATGACCGGGTAACGATATTCCCATCAAGTAAGTACAGATTACGGTCCGATAAATCGACGATAATTCGATAGTTCGGCATTCAATTCGCCTCCTAGCGATATTCTATGCATGCCTAGTTTCGGAAGTGAGATGATGCGGAATATCAGAGGAAGGTGTTTGGGGCAATCAGCTCGGGGCAATCGTAGGGAATCCCAAAAAGAACCTGAGTAGGTTACTCAGGTTCTTGCATATTGCATATAAACAAACACGATGATATAATCGCATTACGACTTTCTTTTATTTCGCGAACATAATTATTACATCTTACACTTTAATTGTAGCATGTCGGTAATTCACTTGTCAAATGTTTTTTATCACCTAAATGGTTAGGAGAGATCTTAAATGAGTTCTTTGGTTCTCGGGTTTCAGGAAATGGATAAAGCGCAGCTACTGCTCGTTGGGGGAAAAGGGTTGAATTTAGGGGAACTATCAAGAATTGAAGGTCTCCAAGTTCCTGAAGGATTCTCTGTCACAACAGTAGGGTATCAAAGAGCAATTGGTCACAACGAATCTTATCATGCTTTGTTGGATCGACTAACCATGCTAAAAGTAGATGATCGAGATCAAATTGGTGAAATCAGTAAACAGATTCGACAGATCATTATGGACACAGAAATTCCTTCTGATATTGTCAAAGCAGTTTCTCACTATCTTTCCCAGTTCGGGGATGAACATGCGTATGCCATACGTTCTAGTGCGACCGCAGAAGATTTACCACATGCCTCTTTTGCTGGTCAACAAGACACCTATCTAAATATCATCGGTCTCGATGCCATCTTACAGCATATTAGCCTATGTTGGGCTTCCCTATTTACAGATCGAGCGGTCATTTATCGGATGCAAAATGGATTCGACCACAGTCAAGTATATTTAGCTGTTATCGTTCAAAGGATGGTTTTCCCACAGGCTTCGGGAATATTGTTTACCGCGGATCCTATAACGTCCAACCGAAAGTTGCTATCCATCGATGCCAGTTATGGCCTGGGAGAGGCGTTGGTCTCTGGGTTGGTCTCTGCCGATAGTTATACCGTACAGGGAGAGGAAATCGTCAATAAAAGGATAGCAACCAAAAAATTAGCTATCTATGGACGAAAAGAAGGCGGAACTGAGACCAAGCAGCTCGCTCCTGATCAGCAAACGTCGCAAACACTTACGGATCAACAAATTGTACAATTAGCTCTTATCGGAAGACAAATCGAAGCTTATTTTGGCAGCCCACAAGATATTGAATGGTGTTTGGCTGATGATACATTTTATATTGTCCAGAGTCGGCCGATCACGACGTTATACCCGATCCCTGAAGCCAATGATCAAGAAAATCACGTCTATCTATCTGTTGGTCATCAACAAATGATGACAGATCCAATAAAACCATTGGGATTGTCTTTTTACCTGTTAATTACTCCTGCACCTATGCGTAAAGCTGGTGGGAGGTTGTTTATTGATGTAGCTCCTAGGCTGGCTAAACCTGTCGACCGGGAAACGTTATTAACTACCATCGGATCCGATCCGCTCATAAAAGGCGCACTCATGACCATCATAGAGCGAGATTTTATAAAATTGTTACCCAATGTTCAAACAGCACCGATTCCAGGCAGAAGTAATACAGATATGCTGGAAGAAATTGAAAACAATCCGAACATCGTTTCAGATTTGATTGCGAGTAATCGCGCATCGGTAGAAGAGTTAAAACAAAACATCCAGACGAAATCAGGATCTGATTTATTAGATTTTATCCTGGAAGATATCCAGCAATTAAGGAAGATCTTATTTGACCCACGAAGTACGGCTGTGTTTATGACTGCGATAAATGCTTCACTATGGATCAATGAAAAAATGAACGAGTGGTTAGGTGAAAAAAACGCCGCAGATACGCTTTCTCAATCGGTACCCTACAATATTACATCAGAAATGGGTCTGGCATTAATGGGAGTCGCAGATCGGATTCGCCCTTATCCGGAAGTCATAGAATATTTACAGCATGTAAAAGAGGATATCTTTTTGGATGAACTGGTTAAGTTCGAGGGTGGACAGGAAGCTCATGACGAAATCTATGCTTATCTCCATAAATACGGAATGCGATGCGCTGGAGAAATCGATATTTCTAAAACACGTTGGAGTGAAAAACCAATTACACTGGTTCCCATGATTCTGGGTAACATCAAGGCCTTTGAGCCTAATGAAGGCCATCGAAAGTTTGAGAAAGGGCGCCAGGAAGCTTTGGAAAAAGAACAAGAGTTATTAGCTCGATTAATCCAATTGCCGGATGGTGAACAAAAAGCTGAAGAGACAAAACGAATGATCCGCCGAATTCGGAATTTCATCGGTTATCGTGAATATCCCAAATACGGTTGGGTTAGCCGCTATTTCGTGTATAAACAGGCGTTACTGAAAGAAGCCGAACAGCTCGTACAAGCGTGTGTCATTCGTGAAAAAGAAGATATATTCTATCTCTCTTTTGAAGAGATTCACGAAGTCGTACGCACAAACAAACTGGATTATCAGATTATCAGCAAGCGAAAAGACGATTACAAATTTTTTGAAAAACTAACTCCCCCACGTGTAATCACGTCTGATGGTGAGATCGTTTCAGGTACATACAACCGCGAAAATCTCCCAGCAGAAGCTATTGTAGGTTTACCTGTTTCTTCAGGCGTGATAGAAGGGCGTGCACGTGTCATTTTAAACATGGAAGATGCGAATCTAGAAGAGGGGGACATATTAGTCACGGCTTTTACTGACCCAGGTTGGACTCCCTTGTTTGTATCCATTAAAGGACTCGTCACTGAAGTTGGTGGACTGATGACCCATGGAGCCGTTATCGCGCGTGAATATGGCTTACCAGCTGTTGTTGGTGTAGAAAATGCGACCAAACTGATTAAAGATGGGCAACGAATTCGCGTACATGGCACTGAAGGGTATATTGAAATAGTATAGGTGATATAAAAACGATGCCCCTTAGAGAGGCATCGTTTTTTTGTTTGTCCGACTAATTAACAAATTTATTTCATATCACTAATAATTAATGTCATTAATTGATGATCATAGAAGGAGATATACAATTCTTATCGAATACACTCATAACGATGAATCATAAGGAAGTATTTGGTGATTTAACTTACTAAAGGTATTTCAACTATGGGGTGGTGAACGTGCGCAGCACTTCGCTTAGGAAACGAATTGTCGTAACGCTGATATCGAGCTTTTTAGGTTGTTCCATTTTAATGGCAGCTGTTTCGTACAATGCGATTGACACGATGCAGCAAAACAAAATTAAAACAAACATGGCCTTCGATTTATACCAGCAATCGATGAAGCTCACGCAAGTTTATTATAATCTGCTCCAGGTAACACAACAAATGACTCCTCAAGGCAATGTCGGCAACCTCATGGATACCTATTTCTCCACAGACGATCTCTATAAAAGACTTCAACTTTCGCTAAGCGTATCAAATAATATTGGATTAATCTCATTCTCTAACCCAGCAATGGAGCTGGTGATGTATTATAACTCCGAGGAGAAGCACCCACTGTATTCAAATCTGCCGTTGCGTGAAGATTTTAGTATGCAATCTTTGCCTACTGTCGCTGGCAACGAGAGCATCAACTATCAATCGCCACATTTGTCACTGTGCAGGTTCAGTGATGATCAGGTCGTTTCTGTGACGCGAGAAATCACTTTTTCCGACGGAACGAAGCAAGTGATCTATGTCGAGGCCAAGTCCGATCTCGCGACTGACATAAGTAAACTTTCATCCAGTCTCAATTTACCGTATGTATTAGTGTTGAGCGATCAAGAGGAAAAGGTTACATACACCAGCAATCCAAGTGTTTTCTCAGTCGGCCAGAACTTAATTCTGGGAGGAAGTTCAGGCATGACCGAAGGATACATATGGGATCAGTTAGTTAGCGATTACGGTTACCATATCGCACTTATGCTACCTGTAGAGAGCTACAACCACGAATTTTACACCTGGAAAAATCATATGTTGTTAATATTGGGAATCGCTCTTATCATTCTTTTATCGATCGCTTTGCTGCTGCTGCGACTGATTAACAGACCCTTACGCGTATTCGAATCGGAGATGGTCGCACTCGGAAGAGGGCACATGGGCGCGATGCAATATCGTACAGGCATTTCCGAATTTGACAAGTTATTTGATCAGTTTAATAACATGAAGCAACAAATTCAGCAATTGATTATCGATGTGGAACACAAGGAGAAACGACGCCATCAACTGGAAATAGAAAAGCTCGCCTATCAGATAAACCCGCATTTTTTAATGAATACGCTTAATTCGGTACGTTGGCTGGCTGTCATGCATCGACAGCCTGAAATCGACAAGTTTGTATCCACGTTAATTTTTTTGCTTAGTTACAATTTAGGGAAAACCCAGGAAACGGCAACGCTCCGAACAGAAACCAAGGTCATGCGCGCCTACCTTGATCTGCAGCAGAAGCGTTATGATTTCCAAGTGGATTTGGATATACCTGAGGGAGACTATCTCGACAGTCCTGTCGCCAGGTTTATCCTTCAACCTGTTGTAGAGAATGCTGTTTGTCATGGTCTTGATGAACACGGCAAGCTGGAGGTGCGCATTTCACCAGACGAAATAGCTGGTGTTATACAAATCATAATTCGCGATGATGGCAAAGGACTTAGCGAGGAGACGCTTGCACTTCTACAGCGTGAATCACCTGATCAACAGCAGGGAGGCAGGGGGATCGGTCTACGATATGTGCGGTCTATGTTGGAATCATTTTATGGTGATAGAGCCCGTCTGCAAATTGACAGTACTCCGAATCAGGGTACAACCGTTATCATGTATCTCCCCTATTGAAAGGAGAAACAGATATGATCCGTGTTTTAATTGTCGATGATGATAAACTCGCGCGAAAAGGACTAATTTCAATTATGCCATGGTCTGAACATGGTATGCAGGTAGCAGGAGAAGCTGCGAATGGGGCAAAAGCTTTGGAATTTCTGGATCAGTATGCCGTAGATCTCATGTTTGTCGACATTTCTATGCCTGTGATGTCAGGAATAGAGCTGATACAAGCTGCACGAATCAAGCACCCGAGTTTGCGTTCCGTGATGCTTACTTTTCATGAAGATTTTGAAACTGTGCAAGCAGCTTACCGCTTGGGCGTTCTCGATTATATTTCGAAAGTTCGATTAGAGTTAGAAGATGACGAGCAAATTCTCAATCGAATTCGGCATAAACTGGCTGACGAATTTCCCCAGCACATAGCTAAAACCGAATCCTCGATAACGGTGTCTGTTCAAAATGATATGGTTGAAGATGAAAACAGTTTACAATTTGATGAGCAATGGCGCAAGCTCGAACAAGATTGGCGCTCGCTTTACTGGTTGTATAATGATGCTGTTTTCCAATCGTTATGTACGCAAACAATAGAGTCGAATCGTTCAGTTCGCCGTCTAGAGGGGTTATTCATGCGAGTGATCTCTCAAGTCGAGATCGCCGCTCAGCTAGATACAGGGTTCTGGTCTGAAATCGATGACATCCGGTCTGCAGTGGAATGGATTCGCCGCTACCGAATATTAATCTATTCGCAGGTAACAAAGTCAACAGATTTAACGAAAACGATGATTTGCATGCTCAAGGCGGTTGTTTTCATTCACCAGCATACGGCCGAAACGCTGCACGCAGAAGATGTTGCTGAACATGTGAGTATGAGTCGCAGTTATTTTTGCCAATGTTTTAAAAAGTTAACAGGATCAACGTTTAACGACTTTCTACGGCAAGAGCGGATCCGTGCAGCTGAGCGGCTCTTATGCGAAACAAATCGGCCAGTGACATGGATTGCCAACGCTGTCGGTTATGGCGACTCTAAGTATTTTTCACAGATTTTTTACGAGCAGACGCGGTTGCTTCCATCGGAATTTCGGGCACAATTCCACTCCATAGGGAGAATTGATCACTGAAAATCGAACAAATACCCCCCCTGAATCCATGAGTTCCTTCAAAACACAATACATCCTTCAGACTTTTTATCTAAACCTTGCATGTATAATAATGGTGAAAGGATACAAGGGAGGGATTAAGTTGAAAAGAAAACTTGTAAGCGTACTCCTGACGACATTTCTTGTTTCGAGTATGGCAGCGTGTACGTCTCCAAATGAAACAAAAGAGACGACTACCCCATCAACATCAGATGTGAAAGCTTCCTCAACCCCTGAAGTGAAAGCGCCTTCAACGACAAGTTCCACACAAACAACTGGGGATGATGTAGCATTTGCCAGATTTCCGTCTCCTGTCGACGTTCATATCGGCATGGTTGTGGATCCGACAGACAAAACGTTGCCGCAAGGTGACAGTGTAGGTAATAACCAATATACCCGCTATATGAAGGAGAAGTACAATATCAACATTATTGTTGATTGGACAGCAGCAACTGGTAATGACTATAAGCAGAAAGTTAGCCTATCCATCGCATCGGGCAAACTTCCGGACGGCATGGTCGTTGATGACCGATCATTTATGACGAAAGCTGCTAGTTCGGGATTACTGTACGATATCACGGATTCGTTCAACCAGTATGCTTCTTCGCAAGTAAAGGAAATTATGGCCAGCACACAAGGACGTGCGTTGGAAAACGCAAGCTTCAAAGGCAAAATGACATCACTCCCCAATATCACAGTGGATACCGATGGGGTTCACATCATGTGGGTTCGCAAGGACTGGCTCGATAAGCTGAATATGCCGGTGCCCAAGACAGTTGGAGAAATCGAGAAGACAGCTAAAGCGTTCATCGATAACAAGTTGGGCGGGGATAAAACAATCGGCATTGCTGGCCCGTCAAAGAATACGTTCCCTTATGCAACGTTCCTCGTTTCTTCAAACAACATGGGTGGATTCGATCCGTTATTTGGCGCTTTAGATGCGTATCCAGGCTACTGGCTGGACAACGGAAACGGCTCGGTCACCTATGGAACGACAACGGACAATACGAAGAAGACACTTGCTTTACTGGCTGATTGGTACAAGAAGGGACTCATTGATCCAGAGGTTGGTACACGTGATAATGTCGGAGATCCGATCAACGCCAACAAAGCGGGTATTTTCTTTGGACCATGGTGGAATGGCGGATATGGAAACGGCGATTCTTTCAAAAACGATCCGAATGCTAACTGGCAAGCCTATCCCGTATATACGGATGATGGCAAATGGAACACCCATATGAAGACAACGGGCAGTACGTATACACTTATTAGTAAAAACGCGAAGCCGGATGTCGTCAAAGCTATTCTCATTATGAATAATGCACTTGTGCGCGATGAGGCTACGTTCAATTTATCCGTCAATGTGGCTTGGTATCCGCTGCGTAACGTAATGGCGGCGGCTAATGAGACTGAGTATGAGTATACCGAACTTCTCAAAGTACTGAACGGACAGAAGAAACCGGAAGATTATAATGTGCCTAATAGCTTGTATAAGCTGATGTATGCGGATGCGAAGAAAGTACAAAACGTCATTAAACCGCCATACGATAACCTAAATGTTAGCAACTTCGACAAAACAAATTTTGGTGATTTCCAGCGTCTATATTCGCTCATGATTGGCGACCGTTCATTTTCAACGATACCGATCAATAAGAAAGTATTCAGCGTAACCTATAACCAAACAGCTACAATGGAGACCAAATGGGCAAATTTGAAAAAGATGGAGGATGAGACCGTACTAAAAATCATCCTAGGCCAAGCCTCAATCGATACTTTTGATAAGTTTGTTAAAGATTGGAAGGCTCAAGGCGGAGATCAGATCACAGCGGAAGTAGCGGAACTCCTAAAAAAATAACATGTAAAAACTTGCAAAAGGCGTTGGTGGACTCAACGCCTTTTGCAAATTTTCAAAATGCCAGTTGAGATTGGGGGACAACCTTGATGAGGAGAATGGGATTTCAAAAGCATTATTATTTGATGCTGCTGCCAGGCATAATTTGGCTTATTCTGTTTAGTATTGTGCCGATGTTCGGCATCGTAATGGCATTTCAAAATTATAATCCCGGAATGGGCATATTCGGTTCCGAGTGGGTTGGGTTGGAAAATTTCAAATACATGTTTCAACTGAATGACAGTAAATCGGTCATCACGAACACAATTATTATCGCTGTGGGCAAAATTGTATTCAATTTGGTAATCCCGTTGATATTTGCGATATTGTTGAATGAGCTCACCAACTTGCGCTACAAAAAGTTTGTTCAGACGGTCGTTTATTTACCACACTTTTTATCTTGGGTCATAATGGCGACGATTGTTATCGGCATTTTTGGCTATTACGGCGTTGTTAATACGGTCATTGAAATGTTCGGTGGTGATCCCAAACTATTTATGGCGGATGCAAGTATATTTCGTCAGTTGGTTATCGGAACGGATGTGTGGAAAGAGTTCGGTTATAATGCCATTATTTATCTCGCAGCACTGACAGGGGTCAATATGAATCTGTATGAAGCAGCGGCAATCGATGGAGCCAATCGTTGGCAAATGATTAGGAATATTACACTTCCAGCGCTAACGACAACGGTCGTGCTGTTGGGCGTTCTAAGTCTCGGCAATGTGCTTAATGCAGGCTTCGATCAGGTATACAATCTCTATAATCCGCTTGTGTACTCAACCGGCGATATTTTAGACACTTGGGTGTATCGACTGGGCTTGCAGAATCTGCAATTCTCATTAGCCACAACGGCAGGGCTGTTCAAGTCTGTCATCAGCTTCGTGCTCATTGTCATATCCTACCGTCTGGCATACAGATATGCCGATTATACGGTGTTCTAGAAGGGGGCGTTGCAATGGTAAGAAATTCGACTTTAGGTTCACGTACTTTCGAAATTGTCAATGTGATCCTCCTTGGCTTGTTGCTGATTAGCTGCATATATCCACTATGGTATACCTTCTGTGTGTCGATCTCTGATAAATCAGCTGCAAATGCAGGGTTGGTTACTCTCTATCCGATTGGTTTTTCATTAGCCTCATACAAAGAGATCATAAACGACAATCTTTTCTTGAATTCATTCTGGATTTCGATCCAACGAACCGTGCTAGGTACCGCATTTTCTATGTTTGTAAGTGTTTTGATGGCTTACCCGTTGGCGAGACCAAAGAAAGATTTTACAGCGCGCAATACGTTCATGTGGATACTAGTTTTTTGCATGGTCTTTAATGGCGGTCTGATTCCATGGTATCTCACGATCCAACATTATGGTTTGATCAACTCGATTTGGGCGCTGGTGCTTGGCGGTGGAGTCCCAATCTTTAATGTTATTTTGATCATGAACTTTTTTCGAAATCTCCCTAAAGATCTCAGTGAAGCGGCAATTGTAGACGGTGCCGGCCCTTGGGCGACGTTGTTTCGGATCTATATTCCTTGTTCCATCCCTGTATTAGCGGCAGTAGCGCTGTTTATCAGTGTATATCACTGGAACGAGTTCTTTAACGGTCTGGTGCTGATGAACACTTCTGATAAATATCCGCTGCAAACCTATATCCAGCAGTTGGTTGTTAACATCCCGGTCGGTACAAACCTCACGCCTGAACAATATAAAAAGCTGTCTGAGTTATCCAACAGGACGCTCAATGCCGCCAAGGTTTTTATAGCCATGGTGCCGATGCTAATCGTGTATCCATTTTTGCAAAAATATTTTGTATCCGGCATCATGTTGGGAGCAGTGAAGGAGTAGGTGATCGAAAGCTGAAGGGCTTGCTTCGCGGTAAGCTCTTTTTTGCGTTTATCCAATAAATCCCTTACTATTGTTGAAACAGAAACAAAAATGAATATAATAGGATTAATGCAAGAACCGGTGGGAGGACTAGCCATGAGTAAAGAAGATCAAGTTATTATGGCTTTTAGAGACTTATATAACAAGTTAGTATGGCTTAACAAGGATAAGATGGAGGATAGTCTGAAGGGGTATACATCATCTGAAGTTCATTGCATCGAATACATTGAAAAAAATGCAGATTCCAACGTGACGCAGCTTGCGGAGTCCTTTTACATGACGCGCGGTGCTCTAAGTAAATTAACTAAGAAACTCATAGAAAAAGGTCTTATCGAAAGCTACCAGAAGTCAGATAACAAGAAAGAAATCTATTTTAGGCTTACTGAGCAGGGGAAAGCAATTAATAAGATCCATGACGATCTGCACAAAGAGTTTCAAGAACGTGATAAAGCCGTATTTGAGCAGGTAACCGAGGAACAATTTGAGAGTATACTTCGTTTCGCGGAAAAGTATAGTAGGCATTTGGATGTAGAGATAAAGAAACAGGGATTAGATGTGAACTCGGAATAAAATTGCATTATGAAAATGTTTGATCAGGCAGGCCGGGCTCTTTTGAGAACGGGCTGCTTTTTTATCAACCTTTTTTTGTTGACAAGGAAACAAAGTTGCGATAGGATATATTTGTTTCCCAGGAATCAAAATAGTGACTATTTAAGGAGAGAACTTACATGTCCATGTGTAGATCACACAATAAACAGAACAAAGAACAAAAAGATCAAATTGTAAATAAACACGCTTTACTGTTCGGCCTTATCGCTGTGTTTCTTTGCGGAATAGGTTTCAGTATCATAGCACCGATTGTCCCATTCTTAGTGAAACCTTATACAAGTAGTCCGGAAGAACAAGCTATCGTTGTTACGCTGCTGACTTCTGTGTATGCCCTCTGCGTGTTTTTTGCAGCCCCTGTACTTGGAGCTTTAAGCGACAAATATGGCCGTCGTCCTTTACTCTTAGTTTGCCTTTTGGGTTCCGCGGTCGGGTACTTCGTTTTTGGCATTGGAGGAGCTCTATGGGTACTATTTGTTGGGCGCATCATAGAAGGGATAACAGGAGGGAGCATAAGCACGATCTTCGCCTATTTTGCCGATATCATTCCTCCAGAACAGAGAACCATATACTTTGGATGGGCGAGTGCGGTAGTCGGTATAGGTACCGTACTTGGACCATCATTAGGCGGATTACTTGCCAAATTTGATTATGCAGCACCTATGTATGTTGGAGCACTTATAACGTTATTGAATGTTGTTTATGGATTCTTCTATATGCCAGAGAGTCTTGTCAAGAAGAATAGACTGAAAGAGATTACCTTTCTAAGATTGAATCCATTTACCCAACTTGCAGCCTTACTTTCCACGAAAAACTTAAACAGGCTGCTTGTCTCCGCGTTCTTACTTTGGATACCCAACGGAGCCTTACAGGCTGTATTTTCACAATTTACTGTGGATACGTTCAGTTGGAAGCCTGCACTAATCGGACTTATGTTTTCAATTATGGGTGTTCAAGACATCATTTCCCAAAGTTTCATCATGCCAAAGTTATTGATGAAATTTAGAGATAAACAGATTGTCATTCTTGGTATGGTTTCGGAAATTGTAGGCTACAGTCTTATTGCACTATCATCAATGTTCGTATTCTATCCTCTATTAATTGCTGGCATATTTATTTTTGGTTTTGGTGATTCGGTCTTTGGGCCTTCCTTCAATGGGATGCTCTCCAAATCTGTCGACGCCAGTGAACAAGGAAGAATCCAAGGAGGCAGCCAATCTATTCAGGCTTTAGCAAGGATGATTGGACCTATCGTTGGAGGTCAAATCTATGTTTCATTTGGTCATGCCGCACCTGCTTTCATGGGCATGATCCTAATAGCCGCGGCAGTAGCAGTTTTATATAGGAGGAGAACGCACATAAATGTATAAACTACCTAGCAACATTTTTTAACTGATGTATCTACTTTCATGTCTTTATTGTGATTTTCAACTCTAGAATTTATTGAACTGTTGAAGGCCCCTCACACAAGCAGGATTACGCAGCAATATGTTGAATTCTCTGGAAGAAGTTAAATCACCAGAGGTGATATATGAAACAATGTGAAGATAAGGTAGCAAGACATGCAATGATTGCTTTATTTAACGGTATTGAATGGTATGAGACAAACCCAATTCTGATCAACTTGATTACTTCGGGGGCCGAACTGACGTTTAGTCCGCTTTCGCCAGGGCTTGAGGCGGAAGTGGTGAAGATCACACTTGGCGAGAATCCATTTGTACTGAAGGTGTGGAACAAACGTTCAAAACCTGACGTCCTACGTCAATATCGCCTTTTGGAAGCACTTCAACGTCAGAAAATCCGCGTATCCGAACCGATCGGTTTTGGAAAAACCGAAGCTGGAGATGCGGTGTTGCTAACCCGCTATCACGGAACTCCTGTTACAAAGGTGAGTCCGAGCATTTTCAAAAAGATTTCGTCTGTTCTAGCCGACATTCATCGCTTGTCTCCAGATGGTTTGGCGGGGACAGAACTAACTAAGTTTGATTTTATTGCCTACTTTTTCCCTGGGATTGAAGCATTTCCGGCAATGAAAGAGAATCTGATCCATCTCGTCAACGCAGCGGATATGAAAATGGACCGGATCATACACGGAGATTTCAATCTAGGCAATATGCTAGTAGACGATGGAGAATACACGGTGATCGACTGGACGAACGGACAATTAGGAGATCCTAGGTATGATCTATCATGGGCTTGTCTGCTTCTGCGTATCTATGTGAGTGAGAGCAAATACCTTACCTTTTTATACAAATATCAAGAGGAAATTCCTGTAGCTGCGGGGGAGCTGGAGATCTTTGAAGCGATGGCTTCCCTAAGATGGCTGCTGCTCGATCGAATTGCTGGTGTGCCCAAATACCCGGATACAATGAAGAAAGTAAGAAAAATCGTCAGGGACAATCCATTTTTAAATGAGAATGTGCTGCAGTAAGGTTACAAAACATTTGAGAAATCGGGTTTTTCTCATTTGAAGAAAAGGAATCATCCTGTGTTTTCACGAATAGTGGAGTTGTTATTCTATTCTAATGATACTACGCACATACAGAGGAGAGGGACAGGTTGACACAAGAGTGGCAGGCAAATTGGCTGACAGATCGTGCTTTTATGAATTTGGAAAAATCCTATCTTTACCATAAAGAGCTTGAAGAAGTTGTAGTCGAACCGTATCTTCCTGATTTACAGCATCACCATTGGTATGTAAGAAATGTATTTATGTTGGATGACAAGGTGATAGATGATGACAAGATCTGGCTTCATCTAACGGCAGATGATTATTACAAACTGTATATCAATGGTGAGTTCGTTGCACAAGGGCCCGCACAGAGTGATGCGAATCATTATTATTACAATCGCATAGATGTACGTTCTTTTTTAAAAGTTGGGAAAAATGTAATAGCCGTTCATGTCTACTATCAGGGGTTGTTAAATCGGGCTTATAATAGCGCCGATAACCGGCAAGGTCTCATTGCAGAATTGTGGGCAGGCAAGAATTTGCTGGTCAAAACGGACCGTACTTGGAAAGCGAAACGGATTAAAGATAATCTGCCCGGAGTGACGTTTGGTTATGATACGCAATTCACTGAGCATTTGGATGCGAGGCAATCGGAGTTGGGCTGGAAAGAAGTCGATTACGACGATTCAGATTGGGCACATGCAGAAGCTGTCGAGCATACCGATTATACATTTGTTCAGCAGCCGACTCCGCTGCTCGACGTATATAAGAAGCAACCTTCACATGTCGAACGGCTTGCAGCTGGTCACTATCTGATCGACTTTGGGACCGAGTTGACAGGCCAATTCGCCATGCGCGCACATGGAAATGCAGGAGAACAAGTACATATTTTGTCAGGGGAAGAATTGTTGCCTGGAGATCAAGCAGTTCGCTACGAAATGCGCTGCAATTGCCTTTATCATGACCAGTGGACGTTATCCGGTGACATAGACGATTTCGAAACGTATGATTACAAGGCGTTCCGTTATGTGGAAGTGCAGGGACCTGAGGAAGCACTGAGACCGGATTCCTTTCACGCCGTAGTCAGGCATTATCCGTTAGATGAGCAAAGCTGTGTGCTGCACAGCTCGGATGAATTGATGAATCAAATTTTTGACATTTGCAAAAATGGTGTCCGCTACGGATCACAAGAAAATTTCGTAGACTGTCCGAGCCGAGAGAAGGGGCAATATCTGGGTGATAATACGATTATTGGTCACTCACACATGCTGCTCAGTGGGGATTTACGGTTGTATCGGAAGGCAATTGAACAATTTGGTCGTAGTTCATTCGTCTGTGAAGGGATAATGGCCGTTGTACCGGGACATTTTATGCAAGAAATAGCTGATTTCTCTTTACAGTGGCCGATGCAAGTGATGCAGTATTACCGTTATAGCGGTGATACGGCATTTCTCCAGGAGATGTACCCGTATGCGGAAGGTTTACTTACACATTTTGAGCAATTTGAGCGTGAAGATGGGTTGCTAGAAGGTGTTACGGACAAATGGAATCTAGTCGATTGGCCACAAAACTTACGTGACAACTATGATTTTGAACTGAGCAGGCCAGTCGGTCCTGGCTGCCATAACGTCATCAATGCGTTATATATCGGCTGCGTAAGTACTGTAAACGAGATTCGCGAATTACTCGAGGTTGCTTATGAGAATCGCCTGCCGCGATTAAAAAAGAGTTTCTTAGCAGCTTTCTATGATGAGAAGAACCGTTTGTTTAGAGATTCGGAGCAGAGTACGCATCATGCGCTGCATGCCAATGTCCTCCCGCTGCTATTCCATATCGCACCGGAGCAATCAATCAGCGCGATTGTTGATATGATCCGCACCAAGCGTTTCGCATGCGGGGTTTATTTCTCCTACTTTGTCATGAAGGCACTTGCGGAAGTTGGAGAGCATGCGTTGATTTATGACTTGCTCTCAGCTGATGATGAACACTCTTGGGGGAATATGATCAAAGAAGGTGCAACCACCTGCTTTGAAGCATGGGGAAAAGACCAGAAATGGAACACAAGCTTGTGCCATCCATGGGCAAGCGGACCGGTTCCTGTGTTGATCGAGGATATTATAGGTCTAAAGCCAGCGAAGCCGGGGTGGCAAGAGATCGTGTTATGTCCGAAGCTTCCTGCAAGCTGGACGTCATTCTCCTTACAGCTGAATGTTCCAACTGGAACAATTCAACTCCGTTATGAGAACGGGGAATGGACCGAAAGCTTCCCGCCTGGTATTCCTGTTATACGGCAATAGAAGAAGCAGAGACATACACCGGTTCGAGCACTTATGAGCAACTATTCGCTTGGAGGATCGTCTATTTAAAGAGGCACTATTTTCCAATAGATAGAGAGTATAGACATAGGTCCATGAACGGAGCTGCAGATGTTGATAAAAAAATGGATAACAATTACTGCTCTTTCTGCGCTGCTGCTTAGTTCTTGCTCAGCCGCGGGTGAGAAACGGTCGAAAATCGCGGATGCTGTTCTGGGAACCAAATCCAACAAACAACAGCTGATTCATGCTGATGGAGCAAACGTGATAGACCGGATAGCCGTTCCGAATGGTTATGAGAGAGTTCCCGTAGCGGATGGGTCATATGGGCATTATTTGCGGAATCTACCACTAAAGCCGCATGGCTCCAAGGTACATTTGTTTAATGGGGATCTTAAGGCTAAAGAGGTTTACGAAGCTGTGCTCGATGTGGATGTAGGAGAGCGGGATCTCCAACAGTGCGCCGATGCGGTAATGAGGCTGCGGGCGGAATATCTGTATGGCAATGGCAACTATGATAAAATTCATTTCAATTTTACAAATGGGTTTAAAGCTGACTATGCAACTTGGAGGAAAGGGAATCGGATTGAAGTTTCCGGCAACAAGGTCTCATGGGCCAAACGGGGAGCAGCCTCCAACAGCTACGAGGTGTTTCGAAGTTATCTGAACATGGTATTTGCGTACGCGGGAACATTGTCCTTATCGAAGGAAATGAAACCAGTGCCGATATCACAGATACAGGCTGGAGATGTCTTTCTGGAAGGGGGCACACCTGGACATGCAATTGTGGTATTGGATATGGCTGAGAACTCCAAAACCGGTGAAAAACTCTTTCTATTAGCTCAGGGCTACACACCTGCGCAAGACATACACATACTGGAGAATGGAGCGAATGGGGAGGGGAATCCTTGGTATTCCACTGCGTTTGAGGGAAAGTTGAATACCCCGGAATGGACATTTACAAAGGAACAACTTTATAGGTTCACAGATTAATGCGAGGGAGAAGGCCCATTTGGATCTTCTCTTTTTTTGTTTCCGGTCTAATTGATCAGGAGATTAATCTGCCTTTATGAAGAGACTTCATATTTTTATTGGAGTTAGCAATTATTGGGAGCATTTTCAAGCTACTAATCATGGGAGAATGACATTGATGGCAAGTTGGGACGTACTCAAATGAAAAATTGTCCCTAATCCATCCCTTACAACCTTCGTTATTACAAGCCCAAACTTTCGTGTTTTCCTGAATGAGATCCTCAACTGATTTTCTTTGAAAATACATAATTTTCTCCTCCTTATAATAAAAAAAACTGCCCTTAACACATGTTAAGGACAGTTCACTGTGTATTATTACAGTTTTACAACATTTTCAGCTTGAGGACCGCGGTTGCCTTGAGCTACATTAAATTCTACGCGTTGTCCTTCGTCTAATGATTTAAATCCATCTCCTTGAATTGCGGAGAAATGAACGAATACGTCATTTCCGCCTTCCATTTCAATAAATCCAAAGCCTTTCTCTGCGTTAAACCATTTCACTGTTCCTGTTTCCATAATATAATTACCTCCAAATTGTTATTAACATGCTCTTTTAAACAAAAAAAATCACACATTGAAAAAGGTACCATTACACAAATGATCACTTTTTCAATATGTGAGTTTATGTCAAAGCCGTTTATAACCCAATACTAACACACAAAAGTGTAATAAGCAAATCTGTATCTCGTCTATATGACATTTATCATACCGTCTACATGATGTTTATGACTGCAACGAATTGAAAGCGATATCTATAATGAAGATAGGATACGACAACTGATATTCGCTAACATGTCCTGCGCACCATATCGAGGAGGAACTATACGATGACACAATCCACGCTAACGAACTTAAAAAAACAGGTTGCCCCTTATGAAAAATCAAATACGAGGGCTAGTATCAAGCAGCTAATTAATACCTTAGGACCTTTAATCGTACTATGGGTAGCTGCGTATCTAAGCCTATCGATATCCTATTGGATCACATTGCCGATTGCGATCATCGCATCCGGATTTGTTATACGGACTTTTATCATTTTCCATGATTGTTGTCATCAATCGTTCTTCAAAAGCCGTAGAGCTAACGAAATCATCGGTACAATTACGGGAATTCTTACACTCTTTCCCTATCAGCAGTGGAAAAATAGTCATTCCATCCATCATGCAACGAGCAGTAACCTCGAGAAACGTGGAATTGGTGATATGTGGGTACTTACCGTCGACGAATATGCAGCATCTTCCGTATGGGTCCGAATCGCATATCGGTTATATCGAAACCCATTCATTATGTTCGGACTGGGTCCCATCTTTTTGTTCCTATTTACGAACCGCTTTAATACAAAAGGTGCTAGACGCAAGGAAAGAATCAGTACGTATATGACGAATGTATCCATCCTTGCTTTATATGGGGGACTGATCTGGATAATTGGATGGCAGTCGTTTGTTCTGGTTCAAGCTCCAATTATGTTCGTAGCGGGCTTGATGGGAATCTGGCTGTTTTATGTGCAACATCAGTTTGAAGACTCCTATTTCGAGAAAGAAGATGAGTGGAGTTATGTGAAAGCCGCGGTAGAAGGAAGCTCCTATTATAAGCTGCCGAAGCTTCTGCAATGGATTACTGGCAATATTGGATTTCATCATGTCCATCATTTGAGTCCGAAAGTGCCAAATTATAATTTGGAAAAAGCGCATAATGCAACGCCTCCACTTCAAAAAGCAACGACCATTACAATCAGCGCTAGTTTGAAGTCGCTAAATTTCAAACTATGGGATGAGCATAATAAAACGTTTGTTGGTTATAAAAATAATAAGCAGGTGCACCTTAAGGAAGAAGAGGATGATCCTTTGGCTAACAAAATAAACGTAAAAGTCCGTAAATCAAGCTTTCAAGGGCAGTAAATACATCGATTCATGTTATACTAGAATATAATTAAAACTATGTTGGAGAAAAAGAGGCTAAACGGACTATGCAAAAGTGGTATCAAATTTTTCACAAAAACACCGGTATTAGTCCGTATGTGTGGGTTGTCTTTTATATCCTTCCTTTTTATTTTATATTTCGTTCTTCGACCACCTACCACATTGTGTTAGGCACCATCATGATCATGGTTTTCTTTAGTTGCTACGTGCTGTCTTTCGTATCTAAAGGATGGATTGTGTACTTTTGGACTAGCGTACAAATGATTATTTCGATTATTATGGGGATCGCCTTCAGCTATGTGTATTTTTCTCTGTTCTTAGCATTTTTTATTGGTACCATGAAAAGTCGAGCAGGCTTTATTACGTTGTATTGCATTCATCTAGTTACCACGATTGTAACGATTAACTATGGATTGGTATCCCAAAACCCTGTGTATTTTACCCAATTACCCTTTATCATCATTTGTGTAATAGCCGTAATTCTCATCCCTGTCACGACGTTCAACCGGAATAGGAGTGAAAAACTCCAGGGACAACTAGAGGATGCAAATAAGCGGATTTCCGAGCTGGTAAAGTTAGAAGAGCGCCAAAGAATCGCCCGCGACTTACACGATACACTTGGTCAGAAGCTCTCATTAATTGGTTTGAAGAGTGATTTGGCAGGGAAATTAATTAGCAAAAATCCAGCGCAAGCACAAATCGAAATCAATGATGTTCGTCAGACAGCTCGAATTGCGTTAAAGGAAGTTCGGGAAATCGTAACGCAAATGCGTGGAACGAGACTCGTGGAAGAGATGTTTCGAATCAAACAGATTTTGAAAGCTGCTGAGATCGACCTCATTGTGGAGGGAGATCCGAAGTTAACCAACACTTCCTTGATCAATGAAAACGTGTTGAGTATGTGTTTGAAGGAATCGATTACGAATATTATCAAACATAGCAGTGCTACTTCGTGTTCAATCTCCATTGAGCCATCACCAAGCGATCTCGTTATCAAGGTTGGGGATAATGGGATCGGTATGACGAAAGAGTGTATTGTTTTACTTGGGAATGGATTACGAGGCATGAAAGAGCGACTTGAGTTTGTAAACGGTTGTATGGAAATTGTCTCAGACCAAGGAACAATGATCGTAATCAAAGTGCCGAATGCTATCATACCACCAGAAAGGGAGGTGCGGATATGATCCGAATTGTGATTGCCGAGGACCAGCGAATGCTGCTTGGCGCACTTGCTTCCTTACTAGATTTGGAAGAGGATATGCAGGTCGTTGGTAAAGCAAGCAATGGCGAGGATGCTGTAAAACTGGTTAAACTGCATAAGCCAGATATTTGTGTCATGGATATTGAGATGCCAATCATGAACGGTTTAGATGCGGCGGAAGAACTAAAGGGATTGGGTTGCAAAGTCATTATATTGACTACGTTTGCCCGTTACGGGTATTTTGAAAGGGCCGTGAAGGCAGGTGCCAACGGGTATTTGTTGAAAGATAGCCCAAGCGAGGAATTGGCTACCTCCATTCGGAGCGTGATGGCTGGCAGACGCATCTATGCCTCAGAGCTGGTAGATGAAACTTATAATGAAGAGAATCCTTTGACCGAGCGGGAAAAGGAAGTGTTGAACTTGATCGCCGACGGTAAAAATACGAAGGAAATCGCTGATCACATGTATATAACAAGAGGTACTGTACGGAACTATATTTCCGTTATTCTCGATAAGCTCAATGTCAGTAACCGAATTGAGGCTATTATGCGTTTCAAAGAGAAGGGATGGTTTAAATAACCCTCCGAGAAAAGTATAATCTTTTTATAATTGAATATTAGTTTGATTTCTGAAAATATATATTTATAATTGGTTATATAAGGAATATGAATAAGGCAACGACGAGAAAGAGTAGTTGGACCCCTTTCTTTTAACAGAGAGCTCCGGTAGGTGAAAAGGAGTAAAGAAACGTCTGACGAACATGGTCTCAGAGCTGTGCATCGAACCCCCAGAGAGGTAGTAGGCCGCACCGGGCGCACCCGTTAACGTGCCAGGGTATAATCACCTTATGCGGTGACGTACTTGTAGAGGCCGGTCTCCGTGAGGGATCGGTAAATTTAGGTGGAAACACGTGAGCGACAGCTTTCGTCCTTTTTGAGGACGAGGGCTTTTTTTGTTTTCAAGAATTTGTAAACTAGGGAGGAAATTGAGGATGAGCATATTTATTGGAGGTGCATGGCCTTATGCAAACGGATCACTTCACTTAGGACGGGTAGCGAGTTTACTTCCAGGTGACGTGATTGCGCGGTATTTTCGGCTAAAAGGAGAAGAAGTACTTTATGTATCAGGAAGTGATTGTCATGGAACACCTATTTCAATTCAAGCTAACAAAGAGGGGGTTTCCCCTAAAGTAATTACAGACAGATATCATAATGAGTTTGTGGATTGTTTCCATAAAATGGGGTTTTCCTACGACCTATATACGCGAACGGATCATCCGTTTCACCACGAAGTTGTGCAAGAGATTTTTAATCAACTACTGGATCATGGTGTACTTTATAAAAAAGCAGTTGAACAAACGTACTGTAACGATTGCGATCGTTTTCTGCCAGACCGTTATGTAGAAGGGAACTGTCCTCATTGTGATAGTGCAGCTAGAGGTGATCAATGTGATGTCTGTTCCGCATTATTGGATCCGTTGGAACTGCATAATCGTTCATGTAAGTTATGCAACGGAAGTCCATTGTCAAGGTTGTCCGATCATTACTTCCTGTCACTTTTGAAATTTCAGAATAAGCTAGAAAATTTTGTGGATCAAGCGGATGGGTGGAGGGAAAACGCCATTGGACTTTCCAGACGTTATTTAAGAGAAGGGCTGCAGGATCGAGCTGCTACTCGGGATTTGGATTGGGGGTAGATGTTCCCCTAGAAGGTTTTGATGGGAAAAAAATTTATGTGTGGGTAGAGGCGGTAAGTGGGTATCTGTCTGCCAGTAAGCAGTGGGCCAATCAGCGCGGAGAATCGTGGGAAAAGTATTGGTCCAAGGACGGTGTAAAAGCCTACTATATTCATGGGAAAGATAATATCCCGTTTCATACATTAGTATGGCCAGCAATTCTGCTTGGTTTGAAGAATTTACACCTGCCAGATCATATTGTATCCATCGAATTTCTCACCCTAGAAGGAAGAAAATTTTCAACAAGTCGAAACTGGGCTGTTTGGGTTCCCTATCTATTAGAGAGGTATGAGGCGGATTCAATCCGTTATTTCCTTATTGCCAATGGTCCAGAAAATCGAGATACGGATTTCTCTTGGAGAGAATTTATTTATAGCCATAATGGGGAATAAAAAAATCCCTCAAAGTGTGATCGATACGAATATCAAAGAACAAATGGAAGACCTGTATATTCAATGTGGTGACCTTGTTGAGAAAGGAAAGTTAAAAGAAGCGCTGGAGAGCGTGTTTACGTTCATTCGTAGCTGTAATAAATATTTTGATGAAGAAAAACCTTGGAATCCTTCCTTTCTCCTGAAGAGGAGGTACAACGACTTAAGGGCACTGACTCTAGAGGGTGAACGTTTTACTGATATCAGTAACATTTCAATTTGCAAAGATAGCGCCAGCCAGTTGCCAATGTAGATTGTACAAAGGGTTGGTGCTTTTCTGAAACACTTTACAAAGAGACTAGTATGGTATAGAGGAAATTCATGCCTTCATGCGAAATATTAATAGATCCTATTTACTTATTTGTGGAACTATAGATCAGAAATTAAACGTATCATTCGAATACTTATGTAAACGCTATCAAAAGAAAGAGTGGTTGGATGAAATCTCGGATCATATCCCTTGGCATTTCGGTATTAATGGTGTTAACAGCATGCCAGTCACAGAACGTAACCAAGGTTCCCAGGAGCCAGCCAGAAGTACAAACATTGTCATGGGTCCACCATTTTGATGAGGAGGGGGCACGGAAATGGCTAGAAATAGGGACGCAGCTATACAGTAAGCAGCATCCTTCGTACACATTCGCACTTACAGGCGTTGATGGAGGCAACTATTTGAGTTTGCTGCGTACTTGGGCGATTTCAGGTAATATGCCGGATATGTACATGATTGATAATTTGGATACGGCTTTTGATTTTATTCGTTCAGGCTATGCGATGGATTTAAGCAATCAACCGAGTCTAGCTAATATTGATGAACGATACCTAAATGGCGTGAAGTCAGCCGATGGGCGCATATGGGCGCTGCCGATTGATGTGAATGGTGTTGGTGTGATTTACAATAAAGATGCATTTGCCAAGGCTGATATTAAAGAGCCGCCAAAAACATGGCAACAATTTATCGAAGCCTGTGAAGCTCTGCAAAAGGTAGGGATTGTCCCGATCGCTGCAGGTTATAAGGATGCTTGGACGATTAGTTGGGATCTCGCGGCGGATTTATTAGTAAATCAATATGTGGTCAATCCCACTTGGATTGCGGATATTGAAGCAGGAAAAACAACATTTAAGGACAATCAAATCCAGTTCAAAGAAATTTTGGGGCGATTCGGTGAGCGTCTGAAATATGTCAACCATAAACCATTTGAAACAGATTGGAATCAGGCGCAAATGCTCCTTGCAGAAGGGAAAGCAGGGATGATCATCAACGGTACTTGGACTATTGATGGGGTAAAATCCAAAAATCCAGCGAGCAATTTGGGTTTATTCGCATTCCCGTATTCGACAGATCCGCAAAAGGCTATTTTCGGTTTGAAATCGACAGGCGGTATCGTCGTGAATCCTAAATCACCCCATAAGGATGCGGCCTTACAAGCCTTGGACCTGTTTGCTACGCAACAGTTGGGCAACATTTTCCAGACGAATAAGAAAGCGCTATCTGTTATTAAAGGGTTACCGAAAGATTTTGATCCGACCTATATCGAATTAGATTCCACCTATATACAAAGGGGTAAAACGTATGATTGGTCCAGCCTTTATATTGATTTTGTGAACCAAGATCTGCAAAAGATATTCATTAATGCCATAACGAAATTCATTATTGACCCCTCACACAATGTGGATACATGCATTCAAGAGCTTGATCAAGCTTTTAAACAACAACGTCGAGCGTCCAAATGAGCGTGGGTAAGGAGTATAGATGAATGAGAGCTCTTCAGCCGCTATCTAATCGGATCAAAGATTTTCGAATTCGCACGAAGCTTTTTCTTTCCAATATGATTCTCATTCTATTCATCTCGACAACCGTTGGAGGGGTTGCGATTTATGCCTCAACCAAGTTTATTGAAGCCAATACAAAGGATCTGTCTATGCAGGTGATACACCAAGTATCGGACAATATCGAGAATAAAGCGAAAGAGGCGTTCACCTCCTCCGTTTACCTTCTCAGTGATACGAATATTCGGCAAATTGTGGCTGAACAAGGGGAAGTAGTAACGAGTGAGAGCTATCCAGCCTTCCGAAGTCGCATGGAATTTCTACTTGCGCAATATGGCAATGGTAATCCTTATCTGAATGCCATTATGATCCAAACGAGCACAGGGCAATTGTATTGGTGGGAAAATAAAAAGGGACTGGATCATACACTGAACCATGATGCCGTATCGAGTATGACATTGCGTGCACAGACGTATCTACAATCCCATCAGCTTAGTATGGGTTGGACACCTTCTTTACGTGAGCGAAATGAGGTATTTCTCATCAGAGATTTCGTGGATGTGAATCAGATTGATCGCAGCTTAGGAACGATTATTTATAGTCTTGATGCCAATTTTTTTCTTTCATTGGGCAGCGGAAGTTCCATTATTAAACAGAGTAATGTTGCCATCCTCAACCCTTTTAACGAATTGCTAGTAGGTGGCGGAAGTCCAGAAACAGACAAACTCATTCGAAATAGTATATCGAATGCACTTAGTGAAGGCGATGCGGCCATGGCTACCGTGGAATATGCAGGCGCGGACAGCCATTTATTCGTACAAGAACGAACCCCGACCTTGGGATGGCGTGTGCTTTGTTTTATTCCTATGTCTGTTTTGTTGTCGGGTACGCAAATCATCGTTTTTGTGATTGTCCTTGTATCTTTGTTGGCCGTACTGATCTCGACAGGCATTGCCGCCATACTTTCCAACTCAGCTACGCGAAATATCAAAATTTTAGAGCAGACGATGCGTCGCGTAGAAGACGGGAATTTTGATGTGCGCATTGTTCCACTGGGTAAAGATGAAATCGGTAGTTTATCACTCCGTTTTAATTTCATGTTAGCTCGGATCAACGAGCTTATTAATATCGTTTACAAGGAGCAAATCGCAAAGCAGCAAGCGGAATTCACGGTGTTGCGAAGTCAAATTAATCCTCATTTTCTCTATAACACCCTCGGAACGGTGAAATGGTATGCTCGTATGAACGAACAACCCGAGATTGAGCGAATGATTAGTTCCGTTATCGATTTATTGAAGTCTTCGGTACGGCGTGTTGGTGAATTTCATAGTTTAGAGCAAGAAATAACGCAGCTAAAGAACTATGTTTTTATCCAGAAAATTGGCTATGGGGAAGCTTTTCAAATGGAATATGTGGTAGATGAGCCCTTGTTAGCCTGTGAAGTCCCTTATTTTATCCTGCAGCCTTTGGTCGAGAATGCCATTCTACACGGAATTGAGATGTCGAAGGGAATAGGCAAAATCCAATTAAGCGCGAAGGTGGTTGATCGAGATTTACTGCTTACCGTAGAAGACAATGGGAAAGGCATGGATACCGTGCAAGTCGCGAATATCCTTCATATTGGCTCTCAGAAAGAATCGGTCCCTGGTGTTACAGGTATCGGCATTCCTAATGTGCATGAGCGAATTCAACTCTACTATGGGCCGCAATATGGGCTTAGCTATGAGAGTGAATTAGGATTAGGTACCAAAGCCATTGTGCGTATTCCTTATAAAATAAAACGTTAAGGAGGGGGCTTAGTATGCTGAACGCCATGATTGTTGAGGACAATGCAATCTATCGCTATGCGATTAAATCGATCATTCGTTGGGAAGATTATGGTTTTCATATCGTGAACGAAGCTTTAAATGGTGTACATGCTCTAGACATCCTGCAGCATCAGCATGTCGATTTAATTCTGACCGATATCTCGATGCCCGAAATGAATGGAATTGATTTGATTCAGAAGGTGAAACAGCAAGATGATTCGATTAAAATTGTCGCGCTAAGCTCCTTTGATGATTTTCGTTACGTGAAGGAGGCTCTAAAGCTGGGTGCTGAGGATTATTTGCTTAAGCATGATCTGGAACCAGAATCCTTGCAGCAATTACTCAGGCAAATGAAAACGAAAATTGAAGATGAGCTTCAGCTGAAGAGACAAGCAGCGATCCGAAATGAGAATTTGCAGGAAATGTGGCATTTACTAGGACGTAAGCTCATATTCGGTGAATTAAAGAAGGTTGATGAGATGGAGGATCAAGCAAGAGCGATACGATTCCCGATTCCTACCGGTCCGATTGCCATAATGCTATTCGAGGGTGAGTTTAACGCTAATTCCACGCGTGCCTTGCTATCCGAATTAGGGGAAGTCCTGATTCATATTCCGATTACAGATCATCGAACCGTCATTATGAGGCATTTCCCCAATGCGACTAGCGAACAAACATGTAGAGAAGAATTGTTGCGGCATGCTGCTGTTTTGATGGAAAATGCGGGTGAAGCTAGTACTTTAACTATAGGCATTAGTTCTACTGGGCATGATTTAATGGATTGGAGTACGTTGTATCGTCAAGCAGAAAAAGCCCTTGAACAATCGATCTATGATGGTGTCGGACAAGTATATTCCTATTGGGCTAAGTCTAGCGAAATTCAAGGCGTAGAGGTTTCGATGAAAGCTTACGCTTCTGCCATTCAAAGCGGTCAATTTGAAGCAGTAGACAAGCAAACGGAACTTTTCTTTGACTTACTTTTGACAAGAAGGCTATCGTTAGAGGAGTTGAAAGTCGTCATCCATGAAGCCACGATATTAACAAAAGCTGCTGCGATCGGAAGAGGTAAGTTTTCTGCAAGTGCGGAGTCAACCTATCGGCAAATCAACCGTGCAATTGAAGCGTTCCCTACCATACAGCAACTGAAGCAATTATTCCAGACATGGCAAAAAGAATTAAATTATGAAGCAATGGGGAATACGCCGTTTCGTAAAGAAATTCAAGCCGCCATTGCGTATATTGAGGAGCACTATGCGGAGGATATCACCGTTAGCAAGTTGGCTGAAAGTCTTCACCTTAGTTCTAATTATGTATCCAATTTGTTTAAAAGTGAGACAGGGTTAAGATTTGTAGAATATTTGAATCGTTATCGAATTCGAAGGGCTAAGTTATTACTTCAGGATCCTAGCTGGAAGGTATATGAAGTCGCAGAAAAAACGGGCTTTCAAGAAGCTTCCTATTTCTGTAAAGTGTTCAAAGAGCTTGAAGGGAAAACAGTCAAAGAATTTAGGTGTGAGTCCTAAAATGATGTGAAAAGTATAAGAAATCAGTGAAATATGGAAGGCATGAAGTTGTGAATTGCAGTATAATTCACAACTTTTTGCTTTTTTATGATGTGGTGAACAGTGTTGTTTTCTTATGTATTTAGAAGTTTATTTGAATGTAAGCGCTTTATAATTTATCTATACTGACATTAGGGACAACATGAAACCTGCTTGGTGAATGAAACGGGTTTCATACAAGCGTAGAGAGCCCAACTGAGGGGAGGACCACGAGTGCAACAATCCATCAGCCACAATCAGATCATTCAATTATCGCCCGAGGCGATCCGCATAGATGGCAAATCAGAAGTTATCCTCTGCGCCTCTTTGTTTTATTTTCGACTCCCTCGCGGTGTTTGGCAAGAACGCTTACGTAAAGTGAAAGCCTGTGGTTATAACGCCATTGATGTGTATTTTCCATGGAATTATCATGAGACCCAGGAAGGGGTATGGGATTTCGCCGGAGAGAAAGATGTAGCGCAGTTCCTTCAAGAGGCTTCGGAAGCTGGCTTATGGGTCATCGCGAGGCCAGGTCCCTACATATGCTCCGAATGGGACGGAGGTGCATTGCCTGCTTATCTATTTGTCGAAGAAAACATGCGAATTCGGGATAATGATCCGCTTTTCTTAACCCATGTGGCAAGATGGTACGCACGAATCCTACCTATTCTTCAGCGATATGAACAAGGTCAGGGAGGTTCCATTATCGCTGTTCAATTGGAGAATGAGCTTGATTTCTATCCTTGTGAGGATCCAGAAGGATATATCTCAGCCTTAAGAGATCTAGCTATTGGGCATGGCATCAAGGTTCCCTTGATTGCATGTGCAGGCCAAGGTGGTCTGTTGCAAGCAACGGGGTTCGCAGAAGGCGTTGTGCCAACCTGCAACTTTTACCCGAATGATCGTGATCCGTCCTTTGAAGAGAGAGTTCACTACTATAGAGAAGAATTAGCACGCAGAGGTTATCCCTTGTTAGTAACCGAGACGAACCGCTCCCACTTTCTACTTCGCAGACTGTTATCGGCGGGAGCTAAATTGCTAGGTCCTTATTTGCAAGCATCAGGGACAAACTTTGGCTTTACGAATGCCGCCAACAATTGGGGAGATCCGCTTTCCTTCCTGACATCAGATTATGATTTTCATGGCATGATTACGCCTGAAGGGCATATCCGGGAAGAAGCGTACGAGGGCAGGTTGCTGCATCACGTGATTCAAACATATGGCGCTTCGTTAGCTGAGGCAACGCCTCTTGAGCTGAATCATCTAGCTTTGAAACAAGGCGGTGAGCTCGTATTCGAATTGAATGTCTCGGCGTTCGAGTGCCCAATTTTGCCACTCCGTGTCCCTTTACGAACATGGGGGATTGCTGGGGGCGGCCAGCTCGATTATGCAACGGCTGAATTGATGCAAGTGAAGCATCTAGCGCAGGAGCAGCGTACACTTTTCATTTTCCATACAGATAATGAAGGAGAAGTGCAATTTACCTTTGAGTCGGAAACTGAAGTAAAGAATACTGATATGATCGTTCATGATTCGCAATCAAAAGGAAGGGTAACTTTATCCTTTCAATCATCGGACGATGAAGCTAGAGCCACGATTCTCCTATCAGATGGGCATCTTCTTGAAATCATTGGAATGAGCCGATCTCGTGCGCTTCGTTTGGAAGGCATCGATGAGGATGGCAAGTTGCGAATTGAAACAGTTGCAGTGCAAGCAAGGGAAAGCAGGGAAGTGGAAATAACATGGCAGCTAAGTAAGGTTGACCAATTAGGCTCCTTTGCGGAGGAGATAAAATACCTTGGTGACGATGTCGATTATTTAGAAAGACACGGAATTTATCGTGGGTTCGCTTGGTATCAAGCACAATTGCCGCAGACTGATAACGACTATCAGGGTTTCATTCTACAACAAGCTAGTGATGTGGTTTCGCTTTACACGGGAGTAGGGTATATGGGCACGGTAACACCAGGCGGAACATCCCGCTATGTGCCGATCCCTGAAGCTATACACGTCGTGCCTGAGTTAACAGCTCGTGTGGAAATTTGGGGACATACCAATTTTCACGATACGACGCTTCCCGGTCTTCAATTGAACAGTCTGAAGGGACTTACCGGCATTATCGGCGTCACGTCGACAAGAGACATAAATCAAAATTGGCGATTTAAACTCATGCAAACCGATGAAATCAAAGACGAATATGCAGCTACGGGTGTGGATGACGGGCAATGGCCGGTCGTGAGTATAGGAGGCTGGTTATCAGCAGATTTACCTGCACATCATTGCTATCGCAAGCACGTTAAGCTGGCAGACAAAGCTAATCGTTGGATTCTTCATACGCCTGGTAACTTCACGGAAGCTTATGCCTATGTAAATGGACATGCACTAGGACAAGTGAATCCGCATGATCCTTTTCTTGATCTTACACCTTTCGTACATGCGGGAGAAACTGCGGTCATTACGCTATTTTTAGATAAAACCTACATCGCCTTGAGCGGACATATCACACTATATGAAGGGACGTCGGCGAGTGAGTGGACCGTAGCGGGCTGTCAGGAGCAAGGCTTATTGCAGCATGCTAAAGCCTCACGCATCAACGCGAAACCTGTCACAGAAGCGATAGCGATGAAGCCTGGTGCTGTCGCATGGCTCTATGGCGAGCTTGAAGACAGCAATCCTGGCTTAGGTTGGCGTGTATATACCAAAGGCCGAGATATGAAACTGTCCGTGTTCTTTAATGGAAATCTGGTGGGGCGTATATGGACGCAAGGCGGTGCGAATCGACCGATATTCCGTGGCGGGAGTGATGAATCCTTTTATTTGCCTGGGGCATGGTTCCATGAGCGGGAAGAGGGGAATGAACTTGCTATTTTGTTGGAGGCCGTAGGGTTAGAAACCGATGCCATATTGGAACCGTTACGTTTCGTACCCGTCTCCGATAGTTAATATGAAAGGAGCTAACGTATGAAAACTGCCATCACATCCAAGACCATAGATGTCGATTCACCTGTTGTCAGAAAGCGAACGACACCGCTACGAAGATTTTGGTCGCATCGCACCTTATTGCTCATGTGTGTACCCGCTATTCTCTTTTTCCTAGTCATGTCATACCTGCCAATGCCTGGGCTCTATCTTGCATTTATCAACTATAACTACTCGGCTGGTATCTTCGGCAGTGACTTCGTTGGGTTCGATAACTTCAAATTTCTAGTGACTTCAGGCGCATTATGGAAGCTAACTTCCAATACCATTCTCTATAATCTTGCATTTATCGTATTTGGCAATATTCTGCAGATCAGTATTGCTATTCTACTGAATGAGCTTCGTAAAAAGTGGTTTAAGAAAGTCTCGCAATCGCTGATGTTTCTGCCTTATTTTATCTCATTCGTGCTTGTTGGACTCATCGCTTATAACATTCTCAGCTATGATTTCGGTTTGCTGAATGGCATTCTAAAATCGATCGGATGGGATCCTGTCAAAACATATTCGAACCCAAGTATTTGGCCATTTATCATTGTCATCACGTATTTGTGGCAGTCTACAGGATATGGCTCTATTGTGTATTTCGCCGCCATTATGGGCTTAGACTCCGAGATCGTGGAAGCGTCAGAAATCGACGGCGCCAATGCCTTGCAGCGGATTCGTTATATTGTGCTCCCATGGCTGAAGCCAACTTTCATTATTTTATTCCTATTTTCATTGGGGGGTATCCTCCGAGGCAATTTCGGCTTATTCTACAACTTAGTCGGAGCTAATAATACAGCATTATTCGATGCTACAGATATTATTGAGACGTTCGTGTTCCGTTCCTTAATGAACAATTTTAACTTCTCCTTAGGAAGCGCTGTCAGCTTATATCAGTCTGTTTTTGGATTCTTCATCGTCATTACCGCAAACTGGCTTGTGAAAAAGGCTTCACCTGATAACACCTTATTCTAAAAAAATGCTTATTCAAATGATGAATAGCTGAGGAGGACATCCTATGGAGCAAGTCATCGCTCGCCAGAGGGGGACGGATTTTTCGTCCGTGGCTATACGACTATTCGGCTACATCTTTATAGCTATATTTGCACTATGTTGCCTAATTCCATTTCTTGTCGTATTCGGTACTTCGTTCACCTCAGAGAAATCCATTACGTTGCATGGTTATAATTTATGGCCCAAAGAATTCAGTAGCTTTGCTTATAAAATCGTGTTTGAGAACCCAGGCGTAATTCTTGGTTCCTACGGTGTGACGCTGGGAATTACGATCGTGGGCACAACTATTGGACTATTCGTCGTCGCGATGACGGGATATTCCTTGCAGCGTCCAGATTTTCCTTATCGGAACAGGATATCCTTTTTCATCTACTTCACAACGTTGTTTCATGGGGGAGTCGTCCCTTTCTACTTAATTATGACACAATGGCTGCACCTCAAAGATAATTACTTAGCTGTTCTGCTGCCAGGACTTATGAGCCCGTTTCTGATTATTATGATGAAAAGCTTCGTTACATCTATTCCTCATGCGATTACAGAGTCAGCCAAAATGGATGGTGCAGGCGATTTTAGAATCTTTACGAAGCTAATCTTGCCGATGACGACACCCGCTTTAGCTACAATCGGATTGTTTATAGCTCTGGGGTATTGGAATGAATGGTACAATGCCATGTTGTTCCTATCTCCCGATTTGAAATATCGACCGCTCCAATTGTTTCTCTATAATGTGGTCACTAGCGCCGACTTTATTAAGAATTCATCCGTTTCCTCCAATGTTCAGCCTAGAGATATGCCGCTCGAGTCCATGAAAATGGCCACAGCGGTTGTTGCAACTGGCCCCGTCATCCTGTTTTACCCATTGGTACAGAAATATTTCATCAAAGGTATCACCGTTGGTGCTGTTAAAGGCTAACGTTATGCATAAACAAAATGAGAATGGGGAGGCAATTCCATGTTCAAGAAAAAGAAAGCGCTTAGTATTGCACTCGCTGCGACGCTCGCAGTAAGCTTGACAGCTTGTACGTCATCTAACAGTACTTCTTCAGATTCCACAGCACCTGCAACAGCTGCTGGTGGTAAAATCGATACTTCTGAGTTTCAAACGATTTCTTATGTCATGTTGGGTGACAAGCCGAAGAATGGTCAGTTTGAGAAAGTCATGGAAAAGCTCAATGCCATTTTGAAACAAAAGGTCAATGCCAAACTGGAAATTAAATGGGTGGAGTGGGCCGATTGGCAAACAAAATATAATTTATTACTCGCATCTGGGGAGCCTGTTGATTTAATTACAGTGGCAACAGACTGGTTGGATACATGGCAAAATGCGCAAAAAGGCGCCTTCCAGCCACTAGATAAGCTTCTGCCCACTTATGCGCCGATCACGTGGAAGGAAGTACCGCCAGAGAACTGGGCCGAGACGAAATACAAGAATCAGATTATGCTAATCCCCGAAGATCACTATACGCAATGGGTAAATCACGGCTTTCAATATCGTGGTGATTGGGCCAAAGAATTCGGTATCACTTCACCGATCACGGATTGGAAAACGTTGGAGAAATACTTACAAGGTGTCAAGGATAAGAAGCCGGGCGTTGTTCCATGGGATACGAATGGTACTTCAGGAGGCAACATTGGCGGATATATCAATTCCTACACGGATGCGATTGAACTTCCGATAAATACAGGATTATTCGCATTAATTTACGGCAAATCTTTTAATGATAAGTACAAAGCATACAGCCCATTTCTTGATGACACGTTCGTTGATTTTGCTAAGATGATGAAAAGTTGGGGCGACAAGGGATTCTGGCGCGAGGATGTGTTGAACTATAAAGGCGATAACCGTGCAGAAATGGAAGCAGGTAAAACCTCTGTCGATCAGCATCATACGCAAACCTACCTTGGCGAGCGCATCAAAATGGATAAGCTGCAGCCAGGATCAGATCTGCAATTCTTCCCATTCTCGGCAACTAAAAATAACCTCGTATCGATGTCGATCACACATGGCGGTACATCCATTGGGGCGAAAAGTAAGCATCCAGAGCGCGCGCTGATGGTCTATGAGCTTATTCGTCAAGACCCTGAAATTTATCGTCTGATGAACTATGGTCTTGAAGGTGTGCAATATGTCGTGAAAGATGGCAAACGCTATCGTCCGGATGGGTACGATGTCCAAAGAGATGACTTCTACTCAAACTTCTGGGGTGGGCGTATCGACAAGAACGAAATCCCTAATGGCGAAGACTGGGCTGGGAAAGGCGCTTTGTATGCATCTTATGATAAGATCAAGAAAGCCTATCCTTACGGCCGATTTGTTTTCGATAAAGCCAGTGTCACGAATGAGTTAACCGCAATTACACAAGTCGTTGGATCAAAGGGACCTGCAATCCTCTACGGAAAAGCTGGCGACCCAGTGAAAGCAGTAGAAGATTTCCGCGCGAGTTTGAAAGCTGCTGGTTTTGACAAAGTCATGACGGAAGTCCAAAAGCAATTGGATGAATTCAAGAAAATGGTAGAAAGCACGAAATAAGTGACATTACACATCGAAGGTCTGTTTCAGAACAGGCCTTCGATCATTCGCTTTTCATTTTGACGTAACGGAGAGTGAGCTCCTGGAAACCATTACAGTCTACGATATTGCTAGAGAAGCGAATGTTTCCGTCGCGACGGTCTCCCGAGTTCTGAATGATACAGCACCTGTACGTGCATCCACTAGGCAGAAGATTATGGCTATTATTGAAAAACATAAATTTCAGCCCAATGCCTTAGCACGCAGTCTGGTCAATAAGAAGACCGGTATGATCGGCGTCTTGTTTCCGGATAGCAGCAATATGTTTTTCCCTGAGGTGTTTGGAGGGGCAGAGAGGGCTGCACAAAAGCTTGGTTACACCCTTTTTTTATGCAACACTTTTAGCGATTACAACAGAGAATCCGAGTATTTAAACTTACTATGTGAAAGGCAAGTGGATGGACTCATTCTCATGGGAGGCCGTATTAATTCACGACATTGTCCGCCATCTCTCGTACAGGAAGTGGTAGATATACAGAGGAAAATCCCGATTGTTTTGATAAATGGCACACTGCCAGGACATCCATGTCATCGTGTGAAAACAGACGAATACTTAGGCACTAAGCTGATTGTTCAGCATTTGATTGATCGTGGCCATCGTCAAATAGGTTTCTTAGGCGGAAGCGAAGTAACGACAACTACGGTGGAGAAGCTGCAAGCTTACCGGCGTACGTTAGAAGCGAATCAGCTCTCATATCGCAATGAATGGGTTCGCATGGGGAGTTTCTCCATGTCCTGCGGCCGACAATTGATGGAAGCATTTCTTACCATGTCCAATCGCCCTACAGCTATTTTATGTATTAATGATTATGTGGCCATAGGTGCTATGAAAACAGCCATATCACGCGGGTTGCGAATTCCTGAAGATATCGCGATTGCTGGGTTTGATGATACACAATTGTCTTCAGCGATGAATCCAGAACTTACGTCGGTTTCGCAGCAAAGTGAACAGCTGGGCATGCAGGCGATGTTGATTTTATCCAAATTGATTCAGAAAGAAAAGGTGACGAAACTTACGGTCTTAGCGCCTAATCTCATCATTAGGCAGAGTACACAATGATAAAAAAGGCCCCTTCTGACGGGTTTACTTTGACTCACATATCTAAATCGGAGCGATGAACAGGTTCGTTTTTCTGGGAACTGAGACCGCTCCTGCCACTCATTAGAGTAGCTTTTCACTTAAGAATCTACCGAAATATTCGGTAGATTCTTTGCGTTTACAGGCAGTAACAATCCTAGGAGGATTTACTAGATATTTTAGATTAAACGTTGTTATTCTTCTTTCTTGAAAGACGCGCCTTCAAAAGCGTTCTGGACGCTATCCATGTTAAGCTCTGGGAATATATCAATTGTTAACGACTTTTCAATTAGCTCTGTCGGAGGCTTTAATGTTACATACAATCCTACTCCAGAAAGAATAAGTAGGCAGACTATAAACATAAGGATTCCTCCTGTTCGTTGAAGTGTGACAATCTATTTCACAAGTATTACCCGATAAATGTCATGAATCGTTATTTATACTGCATGTATATGTCACGTGTTCGCGAACGCTCTAGGGTATAGCCCGTATTTCTTCTTTATTGCCATTTTAATTCTTTAAACGTATCAAAATGTGCTCTTTCACTAGAACAGGCTATTTTATAGGTTCATACACTGATATTGCAAATACCCACATAGTTAAATGTTCCCTAGTAGCAAATGTCTAGATTTCTGAGAGGAGGGTTCAGTCATTATGAAACGTTCGAAAATATTTTATAATCCTAGTGCATTTAAGATGAAAACTTTTCGCATAGTTAAAGTTGCTGCTAAACTTAGTTTGTACAAAGTAAAGGACAAACCTGACAATTCTCAATCTTTAGCAAGTGGTATAGAGGATCTTTGCTTAGTATGTAAAAGAAAAGAGCCCTGCAAATGTCCGATAAGAAAGAAAAAAAAGAGAAAATTGATATGTCATAAGCGCAAAAAAAGTAATAGGTGTAAAAAGCATCACTGTAAGTTATGCCCTAGGGGACCAGCAGGACCAGCGGGACCAGCAGGACCAGCAGGACCAGCGGGACCAGCAGGACCAGCGGGACCAGCGGGACCAGCAGGACCAGCAGGACCAGCGGGACCAGCAGGACCAGCAGGACCAGTAGGACCTGAAGGACCGAAAGGGCCAAAAGGACCCGAAGGACCCAAAGGACCCAAAGGGCCAGAAGGACCCAAAGGTCCAGAAGGACCAAAAGGGCCAGAAGGACCCAAAGGGCCAGAAGGACCTCCAGGACCGCCTAAGCCACCGGGACCCCCAGGGCCACCGAAACCTAAACCCCCAGGGCCACCTAAACAGGAAGTTAGGTCTAATAACGAGGAATGCAAATGCTGCCATAGTGAAGATGCCATGCAAAATCTCCTTAGTCAGCTAAAAGACAAAAAGTTGAAAGAAATACACACATTAGACTATTCAAATGGAAAATATTCGAATGCGAAAATTATTTCCGCCGAAAATTCACTGTTAAATTTTACGAGTAACGGGGTTGAGCGCTTCATACCTATGCATCTTATTGCCGGCTTAGAGATATGGGGGGAAGATTTCGACAGTAAGTTGATTACTGATAAAGAAAACTCTGACAATAACGACAAAGATAATAACGAAGGCTCATCAATGAGGAACTTGTTTAATCCATTAGTCGGCAAAGCGAAAGTTGATTTCAACACGTTAGCTGAGCAGTTAAACGATGTATCTAATGCCGAAGTTATCGGACTTACTGACGGTATTGTCGTAATGTCCACGCGAGATACTGTGTATGTTGTTGCCTTAAGTTGTATTTCCGATGTATCCAATATAAAACGAATGTAATAGCAGGAGCAGTTGGACGCCCCTTCAGTCATTCATGAGAAACGTTTATCTAAACAGATAAACGTTTTTCTGATGATCGGAGGGGTTTGTGTATATATCCACGTACAAATACCCTCTAGTGATAAATGTGGAGTTTTTAAGAGACGGGGCATTCGTTTAGTACAAACCTTTGCCACGTGAGTATATATAAATCATGTAACAACAACCAACCACTACCTGAAGGGGGAAATGATTATTATGGCATTCGATTATTCTTTGCTAATGGGTAAGCAAGTAAGACTGGATCGCGGGGGTCCTGAATCTCGTCAAGGCGAGATTGTAGCAGTGGGATTCGATTATGTAGGGATCTACAATGAGAAGGATGGACTTATTTACTACAACACAAGTCATTTAAAGAGTATGACAGTAAATACGAAAGACACAATGGAGTACTTGCTAACTGCACAGCCGAATGCAACTCCGTTGAAAATTATGGAAGCTGACAATTTTATTGGTTTATTGAAAGGGATGAAAAATCTTTGGTGTCAAGTTAACCGTGGTGGCCATGAGAGTGTTCAGGGCGTTTTAGCCGATGCCAATGATGATTATATTACAATGGTTGTGAACCATGAATTAGTCACTATTTTTAACTTTCATATTAAAAGTATGTCTTATGGAGTTAAAAAAGAAAATCAAGAGGAAAAGAAAGAACAAAAGCAAGAACAAAAGCAAGATAGCAACGAAAAAAAATAATCCATCTCTGAATCTTAACGTAGGTGGGAGGAGGGAGAATATGCAGATGATTGTTATCGATGCTGGATCGACATTATCTAAAATTCTCACCCTCCCTCTCATTGTACGGAGACTTGGACCATCATCAGCCAACCCGCCGTGTGAGGTGCAAGATCATGTTTGATATAACAACTGCGGTAATCTCCATTGTTTTCATTACCGTTACGTTGTTGATAATTTGGAGGCCATTCGGTATTAATGAATCTATTCCAACAACCCTAGGAGCTTTAATCTTCCTGGCATTAGGAATTGTGCCACTTTCAGGTGTGTTCCATATAGCCTCCATTGTTAGTGGGGCAAGCATAACCATCATATCAACAATTGTAATGTCTATCGTATTAGAAAGCATTGGGATTTTTAGGTGGGCAGCTACTAATTTGGCTGTTCGGGCAAAGGGGTCCGGTCGAACACTCTTCTGGTACATTAATATATTATGCTTTTTAATGACGATGTTTTTTAATAATGACGGAAGTATTCTAATAACAACCCCAATTATCATCCAAACCTTATCTATACTGAACTTAAAAACTAGGCAAAAAATTCCTTACCTCATATCGGGCGCTTTAGTTGCTACTGGTGCAAGCGCACCGATCGGCGTTAGTAATCTAGCAAATCTGATTGCGTTAAAAACAGTCGGCTTAGATCTAAACACATATACATCTATGATGTTTGTACCCGCTATGACAGGGATTATTACGATTACGATTCTGCTGTTTGTATATTTCAAGCGTGAAATACCCGTAAAAATAATGACCTTGCAGTCTCATTCAATAAGCACCATTGTACACAACAATTACTCAACGTTTCATCCCCTCCAAGTAGATCCGCAAGACAAAGGATATATGGATTGGGGGCTGTTTCGGATTTGCATCCTAGTTGTTATTTTGATCCGATGCAGCTTTTTCTTGCTGACTCCACTTGGGGTAGCAACAGAATGGCCCGCAATTATTGGAGCAATTGTTCTAATTGCCGTGCGATGGATTCGCAAAGGAATAGGGCCAAAGGATATTCTAGTAAAAACTCCTTGGCACATTCTAATATTCGCTTTCAGCATTTACGTCATCATTTACGGACTTCATACTTCAGGACTGACTGATTTTCTCGTACATTGGCTTGGTGGAGCGGTTGCCCACAATCATTTTAATGCCATCTTTGTAATGGGCATTCTGCTGACTGCCATGTCTAATTTATTTAATAACCTTCCTTCTATTATGATTGGAACCTTATCTTTGCAAAATATGGGGTTGGATACTTTTACCATGCATACCGCTTATTTAGCAACAGTCATTGGTGCAGATATTGGTTCATTATTGTTACCGATGGGTACTCTTGCTTCATTGATATGGATGCATTTACTGAGAAAACATCATATAAGACTTACTTGGAGTCAATATATTAAAGTGACGATTATGATCATACCTATCGGTCTTCTTATAAGTCTCCTGTGTTTATACGTATGGACGGGCTGGTTATTTAAGTGAGAGGAGGCAACATAGATGGACCTTTTTCAGAAGAAGCTAGGAGCGGTTTTTGATGTTGAATTGCTTGGTGATAAGTGGCATACTGGCATTTTGGTTGATGCGGGGCAAGATATCCTAGTTTTATATAACGGTGAACGTTATATATATATTCCTTCTTTTCATATTTTAAACGTCAGTTTAAATACCAAAAAAAGTTCAACGGACTTCTCCGCTCTTACTGAAAAGCCAATTAATAGCGATAAAATTTCGTATAGAAAAATACTAATGAATTCCAAAGGGGTATTTACAGAAATTTTTGTTTCAGGCTATCAGCCTATACATGGTTACATTACCCATATCATGACGAATTACTTTGAATTTTATTCCCCTGTTTACAAAACAATGTTTATACCGTTAAACCATTTGAAGTGGCTTGTTCCATATAGTGATTACCAAACACCTTACCTGCTGGATAAAAAGTTTTTTCCTGTAAATCCTTCGGATTTGCCATTATCTCGCTCATTCGAGGAGCAACTGAAAAAGTTGGAAGGTAAACTCGTTGTTTTTGACTTGGGGAGGAGCCCCAATAAGATAGGATTACTAAAAGAAATAGAAAACAATGTTGTCCACATGATTACAGCGGAAGGCAGGACCTTTTATACAAATATTCAGCATATTAAAAGCGTCCATTCACCGACCATGTAAGTATAAAATTAGGAGGTAATGCGTATGCCTGGAGGAAAAGGTCCTGGTAAACACGGTCATGAGCATGGTGAACACAAGAATGAGAACAGCAAAAAAGAACAAGAAGTAAAAGAAACCAAAGGAACAGAACAGAAAGAAGAAAAAGGTAAGCATGCAGCAAAAGGCCAAGAGTCTAAAGAAGAAAAGGGCAAAGGTAAAGAAGCTAAAGAGGGCAAAGGCAAGGAAGGCAAGGAAGGCAAAGAGGGTAAAGAGGGTAAAGAGGGCAAAGGCAAAGAGGAAAAAGGTAAAGAAGGTAAAGAAGGTAAAGAAGGTAAAGGTAAAAAGTAGGAGAAACTACAGATTCTTGGTTAATATAGGTAAAAATCGTTATAAGCAAGTTGGAATTAGTAAACAATAAAACCATAAGATTCCCAGGAAGGGAGCTCCTATGGTTTTTTTATTGGTTAGTCTCGTTCTATTTATAACATTATTTGGCTTGGTTTCGTTACATAGACAGCAGGGAATATGAGAATACAGCATCGAAAAAGGAAAAATATGTTGGTGAAATCATGCCTGTTTATTACTTCCGATGCCAAGTATTATGTATAGAAGCGGTTGGGCCTTTTTAACTTGCCGTTAAAGATTGTACGGAGAACCGTACCATAAGTAACGGCAAGTTAACGAGTAATTATAACCTTGTAACGGTTAACCACAATCAGCTGTGATGAAGCTTGAGATGGTTATGAACAGGCAATTTGATTGCCTGCATTTAACATATTTTTAATCTACTTTTTACCGGAACCTTTGTCAGTCCCACCTGTACCACCAGTGCCTTTCCCAGTCCCGCCAGTTCCACCAGTACCTTTACCAGTACCCTTACCAGTACCCTTACCAGTACCTTTGCCAGTGCCTTTACCAGTACCTTTGCCAGTGCCTTTACCAGTACCTTTGCCAGTGCCTTTACCAGTACCTTTACCAGTACCTCCAGTACCTTTACCAGTACCTCCAGTAC
>NZ_CAKMMW010000028.1:0-101632 GCF_927798215.1 Paenibacillus allorhizoplanae | reverse complement strand
GGTGGGAGCGGTGGGCAGAGGCGGCGGACGGGGGCGACGGGCTGCGAACGGTAAGCGGGAAATCACGTGAAGTGTGATTTCCTAGACGCACATATTGGGTAAGCATCCTTACCAAACCCCATAACATTTGAAAAGGCACCCTCCGGGTGCCTCTTCTTTTACGCGAGAATCGCTTTCTTCGCAGACTCTAGTGCCCCAATGACCTTGTCGCACCACACATCGAATTCCGGATCTTCCCGCTGCAGCTCAGGATTAGCTAAAATATTAGCGATCGTCCGTTTCATCCCTTGATCAAATCGCGTTGTAGCCACGAATTCGGGCACAAGCCGTTTCAACTTTGCGTTGTCGAAAACAACGGAGTTCGCTTTATCCCCAAGCAAGCCTCCACGGTAGTCCTGTGCACTGCAAGCGTCAAGGAACTCAGACGACACATGCACCGCGTGAAGCTTCACGCCAAGCGCATCAGCGATCGCTTCGTAGATCTGATTCCACGTTAATGTCTCATCCGATGTAATATGTACAGATTCCCCAATGGCGTGAAGATTGCCCATGAGACCAATGAAGCCTTTTGCAAAATCACTATTATGCGTCATCGTCCATAACGATGTTCCGTCACCGTGAATGATCACAGGCTTGTTTTCCAGCATACGCTTGGCCACCTGCCAGCTCCCTTTCGTCCCGTGGACGCCAAGAGGAATTGAGCGCTCATCATACGTATGACTCGGTCTAATAATTGTTATCGGAAAGCCTTGTTCCCTGTACTGCTTCACTAAATACTCCTCACAGGCGATTTTATTTCTAGAGTATGCCCATAAGGGGTTGGATAATGGCGTTCCTTCCGTGATCCGGTAATCAGATAATGGTGTCTGATACGCGGAAGCCGAGCTGATGAAGATGAACTGCTTCGTTTTACCTTGAAAAAGACGGTAATCCCGCTCCAGCTGGGACGGCTCGAACGCGATAAAATCTGCGACCACATCGAACGATAAATCCGCGATTAGCTGCGCTACGCGCTCCTCGTCATTAATGTCCGCTTGCAGGATACGCGCACCTTCTGGCAAGTCCGCATTGCGCGTGCCTCGATTCAACAAATATAGCTCACAACCTGCGGCTAGCAGTTGTTTCGTAATCGCCGAGCTGATGGTGCCCGTGCCGCCAATAAATAGTGCCTTCATGATTTCGCCTCCGTTATCCCCATATCCATGTATGTATTACGCCTGACTCGTCAGAACTGTGTCTGTCAGCTGCTTGTACTTCACATACCAGTCATTCCACATATCCTTACGTGAGGCAATCGTTCTACCCGCTAGCAACGCTTCAATCACATCTAAACACACATGCCACCCAGCCAAATCTCTTGGCGTGTGCTCCGTTATCTTATGTAAGTACTCACTGAACACGAGACGACATCCACCGTCTGACTCCGCATGAAGTTCGAAACGAACGCGATCCTCATCCCACGCAAAAGCCAACACCTGATCTTGGCTAAGCTCAAGAATGTCCATGGGAATAACCGTCCCGTCCGGCATATTGAACTTTATCATGCCGCCTTCACGGAGTTCGCCTACCTCTAACTCGGGAAACCACTGCGTAAGCTTGTCATTTTCCGTCAACCATGACCAGACTTCCTTCACACCATGCTGCCAATGACGCTCATAATGGGCCAAATATCCACCTTGAGCAGGTTGCAGATCAGCTATCATGCGATGCCTCCTCCATTTTGTCCTATTAAAAGTACAACCGAGTGTCCTAGCTTCATCTTACCTGTAGATGCGGGTTTAAATCAAGAAATAACCAAAAAAGCCGAGGTTAGGGCCCCGGCCTTTCTGTTCAAGCTTTTATGCTTTTTTCGCGGACCATAGGGACTCGATTTCTTCCAGAGATCTACCCTTCGTTTCGGGCACAACGCGCATGGTGAAGACGAACGTCACCAAGGAAAGGATGCCGAAGATCCAGAAGGTTATCGCTGGACCGGCAGAGCTAAGCAGTGGAGGGAACGTCTGCGAGACCACATAATCTGCGATCCACAGCGCCATCGATGCGATAGCCGTGGCTTTGCCGCGAATACGATTCGGGAAAATTTCGGACATGATCACCCAAACAACGGGCCCTAAGGACACCGCGAAGGAAGCTACGTAAAGTAGGATAAAGACGAGTACAAGATTCCCTGATGTGTGACCCGTGTGGAACGCAATGCCAATCACCGCTAAGCAGATCGTCATGGAAGCAGAACCGACCAGCAGCAGCACCTTCCGGCCCACTTTATCGATGAGCCATATCGCAAGGATCGTGAAGAGAAAGTTGATTAATCCGACCAGAATCGTCTGCGTCAGCGCAGCATTCGTGCCTGTGCCCGTTTGTTTGAAAATCTCTGGCGCATAGTACATAACGGCGTTGATGCCCGTCACTTGCTGGAGAATGGCCAAACCCACACCTACGATTAACGCAAGCCGCAGCGCTGGGCTGAACAGTTGGCGAATGGAGCCATTTTCTTGTTTAAAAGATTCCTTGATCTCCATCACTTCTTTTTTAGCCAGTTCTTCTCCATGAATGCGCAGCAGGATCGGAAGTGACTCGGCAGCTCTTCCTTGCTTGATCAACCATCTTGGGCTTTCTGGTACAAAGAATAGCAGCACTAAGAACACTAAGCCAGGAAATGCCCCGAAGCCGAACATCCAACGCCAGCCCGACGCAATATTCCAGGCCTCATCGGAATGATTCGCAATGCTGGTATTGATGAAATACACGAGGAAAATCCCCGTCACCGTAGCAAATTGATTCAATGCCACCAGTCGGCCGCGATATTTCGCAGGTGCGATCTCCGCATTATACAGTGGGCAAAGCGTTGAGGTGATCCCAATGCCGAGTCCGCCAATGATACGCGCAATAATATACCCCGTGAACGTATCCGGGATCGCAGATCCAATAGAGCCAATAATGAAAAGCAGCGCCGCTGCAATGAGAACCTTTTTTCGACCAAAACGATCACTCAGAACACCAGATGCTGCTGCACCTACAATGCACCCAATAATTAAGCTGGAAACCGCCCAACCTACCTCCACTTCACTAAGCGTAAAGCGTTCCTTCATGAAACCCACCGCTCCTGATACAACGGCCGTATCGAAGCCGAATAAAAGCCCGCCGAGCGCAGCAACGATAGAGACAAGCGTGACGAATTTTATGCTAACTTGTTGACTTGAATTGTCTATTTGTACACTCATAATGATGGTCCCTTCTGACGTCTACCGCACCTTCATGCGAGTCTTTAATCTTACATTTTGTGTGAAGCGAGACTCATTATAGCATGGGTAATATGACAGCTGGTGAACCATTCCCTGCACTAATTTGTGATATACCAGCATAAAAATAATCCGATTCAGACTCATGCCTCTCCTCAGCCTCCGGCTAGCACATTCTTGTCCCTAAATAGCAAAATAGTCCTTGCATCAGCATGGACTATTTTCCCTTATTGCCCCGTGCGGTACTCCGTAGGGGTAACACCTGTTACCTTTTTGAATACGCGGCTGAAATAATTCGGATCTTTATATCCGACCAAATAGCAAACTTCCTTCAGACTAAGCTGACCCTCGCTAATGAGCTCCTTGGCCCTCTCAATACGCAGTCGTGTGACATAGTCGATAAAAGTTTCTCCGGTTTGCTGTTTGAACACTTTGCTAAAATAGTGGGGATTCAAGTGGACAAGTTCAGCCACATCCTCGAGTGAAATGTCCTCCTGAAGCTTCTCATGAATGTAAGTCAGCGCGCGATCTAGCACCGTCCACGTCTGGTGTTCACGCTCCTCGCGAATTCGCCGAATGGCTAGCTCCACGTAGGTGCGCTCCGATGAATTGTCGGCGGTACGCTGTTCGCCCAAACCCCGTTGCCCTTCCGCAGGGAGCCCTTTCAGTTCCTCGAAGGACCGCAGGTTGCCCCACTTTTTATCATAGGTCGCTGCAAATACCGCTTCCAAGTAGGACGTTCGGATCCCCTCCATCTCATATCGAATGGATCCGATGCCAATATTCACATCAATGCTACGTACTTGCCGCAGATGTTCTACGAGCTTCACACCTAGGGAAGCCGCTTCTTCTCGCAAAACCTCCGTATTCAGCTGAGCGCGGTCTACTAGAAAGATGGCCATATGCCAATGCACCATCGAGCTGACTACACTTCCGACGCGATTCTTGAGAAAACCTTTCGTGAAGGTTTTGACGGTTTCGTAGATTTTCTTTTTAGCAGCACCTACTTCCTTGTCGGATATATGCCCCAACTCTGGCAGAGCAATTACTAGCCCACATCCCTGTTCGGTGGAGATTTCCAGTATTTCAGCCAAATACCCGGCATCTGTTTCATTCACAGAATCGGACATAATGACCAGCGCCATTTCCGTTTCGGCCAAAGGGAGCAACTGAAAATAGTTATCCCGCATCGCGAGCTCCCCCTCCCGCTTCCGCCCTTCTTGCTCGATTTCGGCAACTAAGCGCTGCAGGAGCTCAACAATCTGATCCCTTTTGGCCGGCTTGACTAGATAGTCCTTAACCCCTAAGGATAGCGCCTCTCTGGCATACTCGAATTGCTCATAGGCGGTTACTAAGACCATTTTCGTCTGGGGATGTCCCGCTTTGATTTCTTTTAATGCCTCTAATCCCTGAATACCTGGCATACGGATATCCATCAGGATGATGTGGGGACGGTGCTCGTCCGCTTTTTGAATGGCAATACGGCCGTTCTCCGCATGAATGACCTCAAATGTATTTGGCATCATCCGTCCGACGATCCATTCGATGCCTTCTCTCTCTAATGCTTCATCATCGGCGATCAGTAAGCGATACATCTCCAACTTCCTTTCCATCGGCGGGCAGCCGCAAGACGACCTTCGTCCCTCGGCCAGGATCACTTTGAATGCGGACGAGATCCTTTTGTCCATAAAATAAAGCTAATCGTTTGAACACATTTCGTGTTCCTAAACCTGTGGACTGGCCACTGGGGTGGGGAACCTGAAGTTCCCCATCCACATCAAGCAGCGCTTCACGGATCTCCTCGCTCATTCCTACCCCATTATCTGAGATCGCGACTAGCGTTTCACCGCTCCCTCGTGTAATCGTAAGCTGAATGACGGCTCCTTCTTCCATTCCCTCGATGCCGTGTACGAACACATTCTCAAGTATCGGCTGCAGCGTAAGCATCGGTATGGGAACGTCTAGTCCGCCCTCGTCAATCTCCAGCACAAACTGTATGCGATTTCGGAACCTTGCTTGCTGGATGGTGAAATATTGCTTGGCGTGCTCCACCTCATCCCTAAGCCTCACAGGTCGATCTAGCTTTCGTAAATTATAGCGGAGTAGATTCGACATGGTGACCGTCAAATCGCTCGTTTGCTCTGCGCCCTCCAACAGGGCAAGCTTGGACAACACATTCAAGGAATTGAAGAGAAAGTGCGGGTTCATTTGATTTTGCAACACCTCGAGCTCCATTTCTTTCAACTGTTTGTCTTTCTCCAATCCTTCCGTTTCCTTCACAATAAGCGCTTTGAGATTATCTTGCATATGTCCAAAAGCTCGTGCTAACACGCCAAACTCATGCTCTGCAGGCAAGTGAGGAATGGGTGCATGCAGATCACCGTTGGACATTTGCTGCGCTACCTGAGCCAGCTGACCAATCGGTCTCGAGATACCCCATGAAATGCGATAAGCAAGCACAATACTGATCAAGGTAGTCAGGATGAAAATAACGACACCCCACTGATTCATCCCCTCCGTTTGGATCAAAATTTGCCGATAGAGTGGCTGATAGTAGCTCAACTCCAAATCAATCAACTGGTAGCCTTCCTGTTGTATGAATGTCGCTGTCCGTTCTGCTTCTTCATAAAAGGCTGTATACGCTAGCGGATCTGGGCTGCTGGTTGCTTGGATCACGCCTGCTTCTTGTGTCATGAAGGTATCGACCATATGGGTATAGCTGCGGAACGTGAGATCGGTCGCTGGAATCGTGTTTTGTGAAGCTAATTTCTGCTGCAATACCTCCAACGCCTCCTTCTGGCGTAAAAAGGCCAACCGGCTCTCCTCGCTTCGGTCCAAGATATAGCCGTTCATAGCACGAAGATTGTCCTGCGTTTGCCCGGCAATTTGCTTGTACAATAATACCCGATTGAGCATAACATTATAGCTTTCCTGTACGGATCTGCCACTATGAAAGATGAAGTAAGCCACGGCATTATTCAAAATAAACAACGCAGGCAGCACAATAAACAACATGCGACGTATGTTCACGGGGAACTCACAGGTGTTAGCGTCTTCGCATCGAGGATGTAGGTGCCTATAACATGTTGTTGAGGTAATGCGCTACCTAGGAAATGAGAAGCTAGTAGCTGGACAGCTGCAGAACCGATTTCATGTGGTTGCTGCACAATGGAAGCCTTGATGGTTCCTTCGCGGATCCCCTGCCTTGTCGCTGCGATATCATCGAAGCCGAACACGAGCGTGTCATTCCGATGCGCTGCTTTCACCCCTTCCACAATGCCTGGGGCATCTAAGGAGCTGAAACCCACCATCGTCTGAATGGCGGGATATTGTTTGAGCATCGCCTCTGTATGCTTCGCGGCCTGAATGCGGGATATATTCGATGCGCGGATATCTATAATTTCAAAATAGGGCATATTCGCAATAGCAGCGCGGAATCCCTCTAAACGCTGCTGCTGATTCTCTGCCTGCTCACTCCCGATAATAACGCCGATTCGCCCCTTGCCGATTGCTGCCCCTACTACGAGCTCCCCCATCCGTCTTCCCGCTTCCCGATTATCTGTGCCCACATAGGTCAGTCTTCGGCTGTCCGGTTCATCCGCATCTAACGTAACCACAGGAATGCCTTGATCGATCGCTTTGCTGATCAACATGTCATACTGCGGCTCCTTAATCCCTTGCACAAGAAGGGCATCCGGTTTCGCTGCAATCGACTTCTCCAAGAGGCTCGTTTGCTCAGTTGGATTGATACGGATTGGACCCAAGTAATCAATCTTCATACCACGGCTTGCTGCGGCTTCACTCGCGCCCTTCTCGACCGTTCGCCAGAATGGGTTGTCCAGCTCTTGGGCGATGAGCACAATGTGTTTGAACGACTTTTCCACTTCGCTCTGCGGCTCCATCTGCCCGACGAGCCCGCCAATATGCACGGTGGATAGGAGGAATTGAAGCATCACATAGCAAAAAACGAGAAATAAGCCTAGCAAACCGAGCGTCCAGCTTCTATTCCGCATGGTGTCACCTCCTAATCAGCGCATTCGTCCGCTAGAGGACGCATTTTGATTAGTATGAACCCGGTGAGGGTTGCACATGCAGGGTTTGCCATAAGGAGGAACTTTTAGGGGGGCTTGTGAAGTCTAGAGTGGGGCTGAGGATCTAAATGAGAAAATGTGAGCGTCTAGGTAGATTTGGATGAGAAAGTGAAGGAGTGTGTGGTCGCGGAATGGGATACAAGTAAAGAGCAGCAAGTTGCTGATTAGCTGGAAAACCTCCATCTATTTTCGATATTTTTGCCTCGATTTCTGGATTAGATGGATTTCATACAGGTAATTCCTCTATATCCAGCTCAATGGTGCATATGTGTTCGAATTAGCTGTATGTTTTCCAGTTAAGCAGAGAATTGGGCTGAAATCAGCAGAATTAGCTGCATATTTTCCATTAAGTTGCGTTGGGGGAGAACCCCCAAGAGTGTTTATAGAGTTTAGCGTAAGTTTTGAGTGAGACCTCAGAAACCCGCACCCCTTACCCCCCTCCACATCGAAAGACTTTCGTAAGATTTAGGAAAGAGTCCTGCATGATGTGTCTAGTAAGATAAGCGTATGAAACTTATTGGAGGTACACATATGAACCGTTTGAGCATTCAACCCGTTGTCGAAGTACGCAATCTGACGAAGCGGATTCGACATAAGAACATCGTGGATCAGATTAGTTTTGAGCTCTTTCCTGGCGAAGTATTCGGCTTCCTCGGGCCCAATGGTGCTGGCAAAACAACAACCATCCGTATGATGGTCGGCCTCATCGGTATGAGCGACGGCGATGTCGCAATCAGCGGCCACAGCATTCGCACAAGCTTCCGGGAAGCGATTCGACACGTCGGTGCGATTATCGAGAATCCGGAGCTCTACAAGCATCTCACCGGTATGCAAAATCTGAAGCAATTCGCTCGCATGGTCGGAAATATCCCACAGAGCCGCATCGACCAGATCGTGCAGCTAGTCGGGCTGTCAGCCCGCATTCACGATAAAGTGAAGACGTACTCGCTCGGCATGCGCCAACGGCTGGGCATCGCCCAAGCCCTGCTCCATAAGCCCGCCGTGCTCATCCTCGATGAGCCGACCAACGGTCTTGACCCCGCAGGCATCCGCGAAATGCGCCAGCTCGTCCGTAAACTGGCCGCTGAAGAAGGCATCGCGGTGATGGTATCCTCTCATCTGCTCGCCGAAATGGAGCAAATGTGCGACCGCTTCGGCGTCGTAACCGAAGGGCGTTTGCGAACGACCTTCGCACTTGCAGACTTTCAGACGCAGACGAACACACAAACACTCGAAGAGAAATATATCGAGCTCACGGAGGTTGCCAACTATGCTTAATTTCATCAAACTCGTGCAAAATGAAGGCATTAAGATCTTCACCAAAATCGGAACTTGGGTGATGATCGCCTTCATTCCGATTCTTGTTATCGCAGTAGCCTTTCTCTGTAAGTATGCAAATCAAGACGAGCTTACCGTGAACAATGTGTGGGAATTCTTAGACTTGTGTCTTTCCGCCATTCCAAATCTCATGGATATTGTCACGTTGTTTACGATTATCGTTGCCGCGGGCATCGTAGCCTCCGAGTTCTCCGGCGGTACGATCAAATTACTACTGATCCGACCCTTCAGCCGCTCAACGATCTTACTTTCCAAGTTCACGACCGTCCTATTGTTCGGGTTAGGTCTAATGCTATTGCTTTTATTGACCACTTTTCTTACAGGTGGCATGTTTTTCGGATTTGACGGTGCTTCCGAGCTTCATGCCGGGGCTGCGTTCTCGAATGTGGCTTACTCCTGGAAAGCTATCGGCTACAGCGGCATCGAAATGATTGTCATGGTCACACTAGCGTTCATGTTCTCTTCTGTTTTTCGTGCAAGTTCCATGGCCATCGGGATTTCCTTGTTCTTCTTATTGACCAGCGGGCAATTAGCCTACGTGCTCAAACAATTTGAATGGTCCAAATTTCTGATTTTTGCCAACACGAATTTGCTGAGTTATGTGGATGGCAAACCGCTCATAGCCAGTATGTCTTTACCTTTTTCCTTGATGATGTTGGCCTGTTATCAGCTGCTCTTCCTCGCTCTAGCTTGGTATGTGTTCGCGAAGCGTGATGTTTCTATATAAGCTACATTCGTTTCATTATGAGCGGACAAAGCGGTATACTGGAAGCATATGACATAAAGGTGGAAATGACATGGCTAATCACATTTTGCTTGTAGAAGATGACCCGGCAATTGCTGAAATGGTCCTGGGCCATTTAACCAAAGAGAGTCTCACCGTTCGACATGCCCCTGATGGGGAAGCGGCGCTGCGGCTCTTTGCCGAGGAAGCTTTTGATATGATACTGCTGGATCTGATGCTGCCTGGAGTCGATGGCATGGAAGTGCTGCGCAAGGTACGGAGCGGAAGTACTGTGCCTGTACTCATTTTGTCTGCGAAAGATAGTGATGTTGAGAAAGCATTGGGTCTCGGCTTTGGAGCTGATGACTATTTGGCGAAGCCATTCTCCCTTATTGAGTTGTCGGCACGTGTAAAAGCGATTTTGCGGCGGGCTTCCCAATATGCCAGTCCTTCAGCACAGGTTGAGCAAGCCTTGTTGCGTATTCATGAGCTGACGCTTCATCCCGATGAGCATCTCGTGACCAAAAATGATACGACCCTCAACCTCACGGCGAAGGAGCTTCTTATTTTAAAACTATTGATGTCCCATCCCAAACGCGCCTTCTCCAAGGAGCAAATCTATCGATCGGTATGGAATGACGCTTATTATGACGATGTGAATGCGATTCAGGTCCATATTTCCCGCCTACGGGAGAAGATTGAGGACGATCCGGCGCACCCGCGCTACATTAAGACCGTATGGGGGATTGGTTACAAAATGGGGGATTTCTGATATGGACATTGTATGGCCCAGCCTGTGTATCCTTCTTGGGATCGTTATCTTCGTTCAAAGGAAGATCAGAATCGACCAATCTCGTCATCTCCGCTATTTGCAAACGAAACTAACCGATATTCTCGATCAGGAATCTTCAGAGAAGGTTCATCTTCATACCGAATCCACCCAGCTCCAACGCTTACTCATTGTCATAAATCGACTCCTCGATGCGAATCGCAAAGTGGAAGCTGACTATACCCGCAAGGAAAATGCGATCAAAAAGATGGTCGCCAACATGTCCCATGACTTGAAAACACCGCTTACGGTTGTGCTCGGCCTGACAGAAACACTCGTGCATGACCACGCTGCCAGCGAGGAGGAGCGGAAGCGTCTCTCCCTCAAGGTTCACGAAAGAACGCTCGACATCCTCAATCTGACGAATCAGTTTTTCGATCTAGCGCGACTGGAATCCGGTGATCGACCTGTCCCTTTATCCAAAATCAATCTGAGTGAGGCTTGCCGGAACGGCATTCTTTTCTATTACGAATTAATTGAGTCACAAGGTCTCGAAGTCGATGTCGCCATACCCGAAGAGCCGATCTATGCGTATGGGAATACGGAGGCACTCGGGCGTGTGCTGCAAAATCTACTCTCCAACGCAATCCGTTATGGAAACGATGGCGGGATTATTGGCATCACGTTGCGACAAGATGAGACTAGCGTTTATATCGACGTGTGGGATCAAGGAAAGGGGATTGACGAACGAGATCGCCTGAATGTCTTTGAGCGCCTTTACACGCTGGAAGACTCCAGAAACCAGACCTATCAGGGCAGCGGCCTAGGTCTCACGATTACAAAGCGGTTAGTTGAACTCATGGAAGGGAGTATTTCCCTGCAGAGTATTCCCCATGTGAAGACCGTATTTACGGTCCGTTTTCCCACAATCCGCTTTTGAAAGGAACCTGATCCGATGAGTATCATTCTTCAAACCAAACAATTGTCTAAATTGTACAAAAAGACCGAAGTTGTCTCCGGTGTCAACATGCGCGTTCGTCGCGGGGAGATCTACGGTTTTCTCGGCCCGAATGGTGCGGGCAAAACAACGGTCATGCGTATGCTTACGAATCTAATCCCGCCGACTAGCGGTGAAATTGAATTGTTCGGGGCTCCACTAACCCCCCACTCTTACGAAACAATGAAACGGATGGGCAGCATTATTGAGTATCCGATCTTCTATGACCATCTGACTGCACGCGCTAATTTGGAGCTGCACTGCGAATATATGGGCTATTACGATAAAAATGCTATAAGCGAAACATTGGATCTCGTTGGACTGTCCGACATTGGCAATAAGCCCGTGAAGGATTTCTCACTTGGTATGAAGCAGCGTCTTGGCATTGGCCGGGCCATCTGTACGAAGCCCGAGTTGCTCATCCTCGATGAGCCCGTCAATGGCATGGATCCATCGGGGATTCGTGAAATCCGCGATCTATTTCGCATGTTGAGCAAGGAATTTGGCATGACGCTGCTCATTTCTAGTCATATTTTACAGGAAATTGAGCAATTAGCCGATACGATCGGCGTCATTAACCATGGGAAGCTGCTCGAAGAGGTATCCATGGAACAGGTGCGTGGACGGCATAACGAGTATACAGAAATTGTCGTGACGGATGTGCCGCGGGCTGTGCTTGTCCTGGAAGATAAGCTGGCTATCGTTAATTATAAAATTATGGATAACAGCACCATACGCATCTATGATCCCCGCCTTGCACCTGTCGAGCTTAATCGCTTACTCGTGCAGCATGAGATTGGCGTTGAGGCGCTGAACAAGAAGACCCGCTCGCTCGAAGACTATTTCCTCGGGGTCATCGAAGGAGGAAACCGTGATGCTTTGGAAGCTCATTAAGCTGGAACTGAAGAAAACGAAGTGGCGCGGGCTATTGCTTGGCGCCATGATCACCAATCTCCTAGTAGCACTCTGGGTTATTGGCAGTGACGTGCCGAATAATGAAGTCAGAACCTATGACCGCGTTTTCCAGAGTATTATGAACTATTCCGGTATTAGCTTCATCATTTTCGCTTCCGTGCTCATGTCCCGAATGGTCATCGATGAGTATCGGAACAAAACGATTACTCTACTCTTCGCTTACCCCGTGCCTCGAAATATGATTTTCTTAGCCAAATTAATCATTATTGGAGCTTGGACCTTCGCCACAGAGTTACTCAACAATATCTTTGTGGTGATCTCACTCCTGATTGCCAATTCACACTTTCATTACATGACCGAAACGTTGACCCATGATAGGCTGATCGCAGAGGCGATTCGCATGCTCATCTTCGCCTTCACCTGTGCAAGTGTGTCCTTAATCCCACTGTACTTCGGCATGTTTCGGAAGACGATGCCAGCTTTGATCGTCAGCGCATTCGTTCTCGCTAACTCTTCAATGGTGATCGTCAATAACCTCTCTGTCGAAGAAGGTTATGGTATCTTTATGATGGCAGCCTTGGTATGTTTCACTATCGGGGTTCTTATGGCCTACGCAGGCGTGCGGAGGAGTCAGTTGTAGGTCGGCTATTCAAACATTACCCTATTGAGCCCGTATCTGAGCGTTCCTCGCTTTGAGAGGGCTTTTTTCACTATCTATGAACTGCATGATGTCCATCTATCTGTACAAACTAGGACAAACAACCAAATTTATCAGTTTGACAGTACTTTATCAGTGCTTCTATAATAGTTCGTATACGAATTATTCGCCCACGAAATTTAATTGAAGGAATGAATGAACATGGACGATCAGCAGCAACAGCGTACCCTTGAAATCATTCGGTCCGCGCGCGAGGTCAAACAAGCCTTTCACCAGGTGATGAGTAAAGCTTACCAGCATTTAAATATCACACCGATTCAATCATTCGTCCTTCGAAAGCTGAGCGAGAAACCTGGCATCACGCTATCGGAGTTAGCCGAATGCATTCAATTGGGCAAAAGCACGACGAGCGGCATTATCGATCGCATGGTCAGAGATCAACTGGTATCCCGCGAACAATCCAGTACAGACCGCCGATCGGTCACCCTTAAACTGCTAGACAAGGGCGAGCTGTTGCTTCAACGTGTGCGAGAAAACCAAGTGGAGCGCATGTCTCCGCTCTTGCAAATGTCCGATGATGAAATCGACAGTTTGCTTCGTATTCACCAAAAAATTGTGCGCATCCTGCACCAAGAACTGGAGGAAGATTCTACGTATGAGTAATGCAGTCACGAATACCCTACGAAGAGGCCCGATTGTTGCCTCCCTGCTGATCGCGGCTTTCGTCGCCCTTTTAGCTCAAACCTTATTGAATGTTGCCTTGCCGAGCATGATGAAGGATTTGAATGTCAATGAAAACACCATTCAATGGTTGATCAATGGTTATATGCTCGCGAACGGTGTTCTCGTCCCGATCAGTGCCTTTCTCATTTCTCGCTTTACGACGCGAAAGTTATTCTTAGCAGCATCCGGATTTTTCGCACTTGGCACCATCATTTGTGCCTTCTCCCCAGGCTTTAGCCTTTTATTGACTGGGCGTCTCGTTCAGGCGATTGGCGCTGGTATTCTCATGCCGCTGATGACGATCGTGTTCCTAACGATTTTCCCTGTTGCGGAACGTGGGAAAGCCATGGGTCTTATGGGTCTTGCCATGATCTGTGCACCTGCAATTGGACCGACTTTATCTGGATGGGTCGTTGAGCATCATTCCTGGCGTGTGCTGTTCTATATCATTTTGCCATTATCCTTATTTGCATTGATTTTCGGCGCTTTTTCCATGAAAAACGTGATCAAAACGTCTACACCTAAATTCGATATTCTTGGCGTCATTTTCTCTACTCTCGGCTTCGGTGGATTGTTATACGGATTTAGTGATGCTGGCTCCGATGGTTGGGGCAGCGCCACGGTTGTTAGTTGCTTAATTATTGGTGCGGTAGCCTTACTTCTATTCGTATGGCGTGAGCTTAGAATAGAGAAACCACTCCTCGAGCTTCGCGTGTTTAAATACAGCATGTTCTCCTTAACCACTGTCATTAATGTCATCATTACGATGGCGATGTTTTCTGCAATGGTCTTGCTGCCAATCTTCTTGCAAAATATCCGTGGATTCTCACCGTTGGATTCTGGACTACTGCTACTCCCAGGTGCTATCCTGATGGGCATTATGTCCCCTGTGACGGGTATTATTTTCGACAAAATCGGAGGACGTTGGCTGGCTGTCATCGGTTTGACGATTACAACGATTACAACTTACGAATTCAGTCACCTTACTGTTGATTCTACGTATTCCCATCTGATGCTGATTTACACCCTTCGGATGTTCGGTATGTCCATGCTGATGATGCCCATTCAAACAGCAGGCTTGAATCAACTGCCAAGACGTCTGAACGCGCATGGTTCGGCAATGTCCCAGACACTACGGAATGTCGCGGGGGCGCTCGGCACAGCACTTCTCGTTACAATTATGACGAACACAGCAACTTCCCGTGCGAAAGACCTTGTTGTCGCAGGCAAAATCGATCCAAAAGACGCCGTAGCTATGGCCGACGTTACGCATCATGCTACGGTATATGGGATCAATTTCTCCTTTGAAATCGCAACATGGATGACGCTCGCCGCGCTGGTGCTGGCCTTCTTTATTAGAAAGACTACCCCAGCTGAAGAACCTAATGTAGAAAAAGCTGCATAAGGGAGCAAAAATCTTCCTTTCGAATAGAACGACAAAAAAGGTCATCTGCAAAGATGACCTTTTTGGCTATGTTCTTTAGTTGATGAATTCCGCATATTGCAGCAATCTCTTCAGCATAACAACCGCTTGTGCGCGGCTAGCATTGGCTGATGGTACGAATGTGCTATCCGTCATACCGGAGATAATCCCCGCTTTCACGGATTGTGAAACGGACGTCTTCGCCCAATCACTAATTTGTGAGTTATCATTAAATTTGTTCAAAAATTCAGCTTGTCCTTCAACTGTTTTACCAGCAGCGCTCAATGCTTTTGCTACCATCACGGCCATTTGCTCACGGGTGATTGGTGCGTTCGGTTGGAAAGAACCATCTTCAAAGCCGCTAACAAGCTTCGCTTGAACAGCTGCGCCAACAGCGCCTGCGAACCAATCCTTAGCGCCTACATCTTTGAAGGAGGCTGCGCCTGCGTTTGACGTAAGGGCCAACGCACGTACAAGCAACGTTGCAAACTCAGCGCGTGTGATATTCGCTTCAGGAGCAAAGCTTGCATCGGTTGCCCCGCTAACGACCAGCTTAGAAGCTAGCAATTCGATGTCGGATTTCGCCCAATGTCCTTTGATATCTTCAAAAGATTTAAAGGAAGTAACCACGGAATAAATACTGTTACCGTTTCTTTTGATATTCGCTTCTGTTGTTCCATCCGCATTCACCGTGAATGTCGTAGGCACGAAGGTAATCTCACCTGTTACGGGGTCATAAAGCACACCTGTCGCGTTCTCCGGCTTAACGGTTCCTGTGTATACGATTTGACGCTCCACATAGACGCTTCCGAAATTGTTCACATCGAATTTCTTGCCGTTGCTTTCAGCCGTAATGCTGAAATCAACGGAGTGCCCTAACGAGGTTGCGCCTTCTTCTCCCGCGCTCTCTTGAATCAGCTTCTCCAGATCCGTCCCCATAACCGAAATGTTAAGGTGAAGGGTTACACTGGAGCTATCTGTACCCAAAGACTTGGCAAGGCCCGCAATATCCAGCACCGATAAAGGAAGTAAGTAGGATTCCTTACCGGAATAAATGCGGATTTGAGCGTCGGGAGCGCTCTTCATACCTTCTACAAGCACTGAAGCTGGAATATCAATCGTTGTCTTTCCGTTCGTTTCAACCGCATTGATTTTGATCGCAATGATTTGCTTCTCTTCAGTCTTGCCTTGGTTTTTAAGCTGAACAAACGCATCGCCTAAAAATTTGTTATCAATCGTCACGGTAGTCGTCGACTTCCCGTCAGGAACAGTCACTTTATTGAATTTGATGGCATCGGGATTGATTTGGACATTGCTGGTTGTGATGATGTTGCTTGGCTTTGTGGAACTTCCTGCACCATCAGTTCCGCCAGTCCCACCAGTTCCGCCAGTTCCGCCAGTTCCACCGGTTCCGCCAGTTGGTAATGCATTAACAATAAAATCTTCCGTATCTACCGTATCTCCGTAACCTGCAACCACTTTATATGTCCCTGCAAGTTCGCCGCTGCCCACAATGAACGTATCTGTGAATGTGCCATTCGTAACCTTAGGAGCATCGAAGAAGAACACACTTCCCGTTGGACCAATCACCTTCAAGATCACTTCCGCGTTCGCGGATGTCCCGGTTATCGTTACTGTTCCGCCTAAAGTTATCGCTGTAATTGGCGCGATGGTGACTTGAGGCGCTGGTGTTGCTAGTGCAGATAGAGGCGCTATGGCTGTACTAGCGAATGCTATGGATAGCGCTATGGATGAGCTCAGAATCAGCTTTAAAGGTTTCACTGGTTTATTTCCTCACTTTCTGTAACTGTTGAAACTGCCCGAATGGGCAGTTTCAATGTGTTTTTATGACTCATTTGGATATCCGAACCATGCATCAAATTCTGCGTCAGAGATTTGCTTCGCTAAGTTGACACCAACACTTAATGGGCTGTTGCTATACTCACTTACTACGAAAGCTCTCACCTTATACTTAGCGTTCGTTGCTGCATCTGCTACGTTAAAGTTGGCTGTGAATGTTCCTGATCTAAAATAATCTGATTCCGCAGCAACAATGCTAACCGGTGTTTGATCATTCATCAATTGGAAAATGACATGCAAATGTCCACCGTCCTCATTTTCTGCAATCTTCACCTTAGCCGTTATTCCACTAATCGTATCTACTCTCACTGGCGTTATATAGTAGGAATCTTGACTATTCATAGCATTCATTCCATTTGTGTAGCTAGTGTTAAACCCGTCTGAGTAAATTCTGATCTGATAATAAGAATCCTTCTCTAGAACTCCTTGACGAATGGTTAATTTCCCCGCACTAATCGTATACTCACTTGGCGATAAAGTTCGATCAGACCAGTTATAGGTACCCTCTGCTAACACAACACGTTGAATTTTACTTCTCCAAGTTGCGTTTTCATCGAATGTTAGAACACTAGTCGCATTGCTGAAAAACGATCCCGTTAAATATGGAGGCTTATTCGTTGTATTCAGATCTTCCGTTACTGTATCAGTAGTCAATACTACGCCAGTTGAATCTTTAAGCGCATTTGCGGCAACTTTAATTTGCAAATTGCCTTCGATGACCTGTGAAAAATAGACAGTAATACTACTTTCGTCTAGGATAACGCCATCCTCCAATTGAAGAGGTAAGAACGTCACGCCTTTATCCGTTGAGTAGGTTACATAATCCTTGAGATGAGAACCCGTTCCATTGATTGTATTGTCAACCAGATGTCCTTGCCGAGTCGTATAATATATTTTCACTGAATGCTGAGATACCAAGAATTGATAGTACATTTGAGGCTCGTAATAACTATTTGGCGAAATTGGCTCCGTTGTAATCGCATCTGTCAGATCTACATTGTTTTCAGATGTAAACGCACCGGCTGATACATGAAGCTGAATATTGCTATCAACAAACGCGTTGACGAAATGCAGCACAACTTTATTCTCACTATACGTAATGGATGTAACGGTATTTATCGGTGTGAGAGCTTCATCATCCTTCGAAAGGGTAATCGCTGCTTTAAGGTCACCAACAAATGCTGTATTGATCTTTACATTTTTGTCAAAATATAAGTTCCAATCGTGATTCAGGTTGTCAATGGTTGAACTAACATACTGAGGTGCACCAATGCCAGTGACATCGATATAATTCGTTGTGATCCCTGTGTTTAGAACATTGCCTGCCTCATCCATTAATGCTCTCTCAGAAATGGATATCTTGTTTGTAGCTCCTGAAAGTGCTGAATTTAAGGTGATAATTAATTTATTGCCGTCTGTTTGCGCAGTCCCGTAATTCGTTAGTTGTTGAAAACCATTTTCACTTGTTTTAAAATAAACGAACTCAGCTAATGGTCTAGGTGTGCACACCCAACCCCAATTCCAACTACAATTTTGTTCATTCGGATTCACAAAAATTGCCTTATTAAAATTCAGCGTCACGACATGACCGTCTGCATTGACCTCAAAACCTTGATAAACAGGTGCATTATGATCGTCAACGGTAATCTCATCGGAATTGATTACGTCAGCAGTTACGATACCGTTGCTATTTTTCAGCGTATTTGCCGCGATCTTCACCTGATATTTGCCTGGTGTCAACGATTCGAAGAAATGAATACGAAGATTACTGCAACCATCATTGTCAATAGAAACGGTATCATTTGGAGCTAATGCTGCGTACACTCCAAACTCACTTGTAGTCTCATTATATTTTGAAATCGTTACAGCTGCCTTTAAAGCATCCGTATTTCCCGTACTGAAAGCATCCTGGGAAAGGTACAACTTTAACTCTGAATTCGTTATTATATTTCCATCATCTAAATCATTCCGTTCAAACTCGATCGGATTTGCATTCAAACGGATACATAGATCGCTTGCATTTGTCTTCATGTTTCCACCAACAAATTGCAATGACTCTGCTGCGATTCTAATCGTCGGCTTTTCAGTTATAGGTACTTGGAAGTGGATAGTCATTGTATTGCCAGATAGTACAACCTGATCCGCAGCTGTAAAAGGGATATATTCGCCGCCGCGAGCTAGTTTATAATCCACAGACTTATATACATAATCCAATACGGATTGTACTTCCCCGTTAAAAGTTATCGTTACGAGATCGCGCTCGTTGTTAATCGCCGTGCTAACATTCTCTGGTGTACCCAAATCATGTGCAGCGAACACATTGCTAATGATATCAGATGTCTGATCTTCAAAAGCACCTGCCTTGATGCGAATTTGGTTGCTATCCCCTGACAAATTGGAATCTAAGTGTAACGTTACAGTTACCCCATTCACATCAGGTGCGTTACAAAAATCGTCATAAAAGAAACCATCATACGTTCCTTTATACTCAATCAAGTTCTCATTCAGCAAAGTCACAGGTTTGTTGAATGTCAGGACTATATCTTCGTTGTCATCACTAGCAGCTGCACTCACGGTAAGTGCTGGGTCATTATCGGCATAAGCCGTACCCGCAAAGCTCGTACTAAATGGTGAGATAACCACCGCTAAAACTAGCAGAAAAGATAATAATCTTCCCAACACTAGCTTCCTTAATCCCTGATTTTTCTTTATCATGGAACAATCTCACTCCTATCAATTTTTGTCGAAACTCTATTTCTACTGGCAATTATAGACTTTACACCCATAAATAAAATGTAACTAAAGTTATAGTTATGAAAATAAATGTCGAAAAACCCATACTTTTGTCACGTATGGGCTCATGATTCCTATGCAGCTAGACCTATTACGGCAGCATTCTCAACTCTTTCATTCTAGCAACTGTTTGTACGCGTCGTTTGATGCCTAACTTCCCATACAAACGATTGATGTGTCCTTTTACCGTACCTTCCGTGAGTCCGAACCGTTCGGCAATTTCCATATTGGACAACCCATCTACGATGGCTAAAGCGATGTCCAATTCCCGATTCGTCAGTGGATCGATGAGAGATTCGGATGGAGTAACCATCCTATCTATGTCTGGCACTATCTCGGCACGAGCCCGCTCCACCGTTTTAACCAATCTCTCCTGTACAACAGGCTTCACGATGTAATCGAAGGCATATACATCAAAGGCAGATAAGGCGTATTCCTTGTGTGAGGTTATGAACACAATTTTAGTCGCTCGCCTACTCGCCCGCACACGCTCCGAAAACTCTAAGCCATTTTCCCGCGGCATACTAATGTCTACGAAAACCATATCCACCTCATGTGTGGTTAAGTATGCGTAAGCTTCTTTCGCATCTAAGAAGCAACCCACAACTTCGATGTCTGTCATTTTGGCGAGCATCCGCTTCATGATGAGATGCATCGCCTTCTCATCGTCGATCAGGATGACTTTCATCTCTCTCGCCCTCCCTCATAACCTGCTAGTTTTGCTGACGCCCCAGGTCTTGTTGGTATAGTGAAATAAAACGTAGTTCCTTGCAAGGGTACACTCTCGAACCAGATTTCCCCACCATTTAGGTGAACAAACTCCTTGCATAGGGTTAACCCCAGTCCGACACCTCGTTCTCCAGCGGTTCCCATTGACGAAGCTGGATAGGACTCTTTTAATAGCGTATTCGCCTGATCAGAGGTCATACCTTCCCCTGTATCGCTAACCGAAACAACGACGACATCTGCTTCATAGGCGACTCGTAACCGAATTGTGCCTCCGATAGCCGTGAACTTAATCGCATTGGATAACAAATTACGGATAATGAGATCCAGCATTTCTTTATCTGCGTACACGAAAGTATCCACAGGAATTTCATTGATCATCTCAAGCTGCTTACTCTCACTGCGGACCTGCATCATGCGCAAGTTTGTCTGTACGGTTTGAGCCAAGTCTCGTTCAACTGGTTTGAAAATCATGCCACCCCTCTGACTCCGAAACCAGTCGAGTAAACTCTCTACCAACGTAAACGTATTCTGAATCTGTTGGCTCATTTCAAGTACAATCTCTTCATAATCCCCCTCGACATCATGCAAATCGTCTTCCATAATTTCTACTAAATTGATAAGGACAGCCAATGGATCACGAATATCATGTGCCACGACGTTAAACATTTTATCCTTGAAGGTATTCAGTTCACTTAATTGCTTAGCATTATCGCGTAAAATCTCCTCCGATCGTACCATTTCCGTGACATCGCTTATCAAGAGCATTTTGCCGGCAGGCTTTTGCGCATGATCATGAATATAGGACATGTGAACATTATAGAATCGCCTATCTGCTAAACCCGATATTGGAATTTTACTTTCCATTGAGGGTCCCTGTAATACCCTTTCAAGCAGAACCGGGTATTGAGAGAAAACCTGACCAGCTGGCTGCCCGATCCAATTCGGATCAATGCCTGCAATAACACGCTTAGCTGACTGGTTGAAGCTCGTCAGGATGTTATCCAAATCAAACACCATTACTGCATCCTGCATGGAGGCGAATACCTTTTGCAGTGCCAAAGGCGCTAACCGCAGCATATTGAATTGGTAGATCCCCCATAAATAGAAGATGCCTGAGAATATAAAGCCGAATGGAGAAATATCGATTGGCAGGTAGAATAAGCCGCTTAAATAAATCAAAGTAAAGCCGTACGGACCCCATGAACCAATAATCATAAACGCGATTTGTTTCTTCATTCGGGGTGTTGCTTTACGGAACATTTGGATCAACATGCCCATACCGACTACCAAAAATGAATACGAGTAAGCAACATGCAGCTTGTATAGCGGTCCTTTTTCCATGATAACGAGAGGGAAGCCTTCGGAGTAATCTAATCTCATACTTGAATAAAATAAATGATGCCACTCATTCGTATTATGGGAAATAAAGGTGATCATCGGTACAATCATGAGGAGTGAAACAACCCATTTGCTGACAAATTTTTGTCGACCTGTATACTGTAGAACGAGTACGAACCACAAGATGGTGCCAAATGGAATCCCGATATATTCGATGCGCAGCCAAAAACGGATTTGCTCTAACGATGTACTAACGACTTCAAAAGCGTAGCCGAAGGTGTAGAACGCTCCCGTTAACACACCTAAACCATAGCTGATTGCAATGGGAAGCTCTCTTCTTTTCCAACAAAGATAGGCAATAACCAATGAACAGCAGGTCGCGGCAATTAGGAGTACGGATAAATACGCATTGTAACTCATTGCTCTAACCCCCATGCAGGAACCCTCTTTCATTCCTCATGTTCTATGTTATCAAATCTAACGCGAAAATTGTTGGATTTTATCGAAAAATGTAAAGTATTTATCTAAATGTTTACAATTTATAAATTATAATTCACCATCCATTGATAAATGTAATTTTATCTTCATACTATGTTAGACATTTATCGACAAAGCATTAGGGATCGTTTACAATATTTATGAAACTTACTAAATACTTATGTAATAATGAGGTAATGCGGTAACTAGGGGGCTTAATCGTGATAACAGCAAATAAACCTGAATTTATACAAGAGTCCAAGCTGTTTTGTGAACACATAGGCATGAATCCTAAAGAGATTCCATATCCCCAGAAGATTCTATCACCCGATGAATTGAGGAATAAGAGGGAAGAATATGAAGAAATTTTATCAGTCGTAAGTTTCTTTGGAGAAAAAATTCTTCATCATCTTAAAGGAACTCCACTTCTACTTTCTGTTTCCAATGATACAGGTTTCATCCTTCATATGATGGGTGATGAAACGATAAAAAAAACCATCAACCAACTAGGAATTAGTTCAGGTGTGCAATTTACTGAAGCTAGCATGGGAACCAATGTTGTAAATATGGCTTTAAAATATAACCAGTCCCCCATCCAACTTATTGGTGATGATCATTATCACGAATACTTGCACGAAAGCGCTTGCTATGCTGTTGCATTCCATTATACAGACGTCAATGATCTTCTCGGAAGCTTAGTCATCATGACTGCTAAAGAGTTCCAGAATCCCATGCTGCTAACAATGCTAGCAACTACGGTAGATTCGATTGAAAGAGAACTCCTATTACGCAAGCAGAATAGAAAACTAAATATTTTAAACCAAATTATTATGGACAATACCCGTAATGGCATTATTTTGACGAATCGGGATGGAGAAATTATTACCTTTAACCAGTACGCCGAATTATTTACGGGGAAATCTAAAGAAGACATGTTAGGTACAAAAGTTCAACAACTAGCCTCCATGGGCGAATATATATACGAAGTTATTCAAAATGGAAAAACATTCGAAGACGTTCAAATGACTTTTGAGCAAAGTTCTACAGAAGATCGGCTAGTTTGCTTATTCGATGCTTATCCGCTATATGATGAGAAAAAGCAGTTACTAGGCGCCTTTGGACAATTTAGAAGTATTACTGAACGGGTAAGAGCTGAAGAGCGCTATAATTATTTAGCTAATCATGACGATTTAACCAAGCTCCCCAATCGTCGATATTATATGAATAGAGTTACCCAATTAATTCAACAGACGCAAGCTGCAGACCATCAGGTTGCCATCGTTTGTTTAGATTTAGACCGCTTCAAGATTATTAATGATACGTTAGGTCACTCTAGCGGTGACTTAATTCTCATTATGGTTGCTTCACGGCTTCAAGATATTCTGGAGCCTGGTGAGTTTGTAGCCAGAATGGGCGGAGATGAATTTATGTTCGTCTTCTCTAACATAACGCGTGAGGAACAGGTTTTAGATCGGGTAAAAGCCATCCTTCATATTTTCAACATGCCCTACAATTTAAATGGGTACGAATTTCATTTAACAGCAAGTGCGGGTATTTCTATTTATCCGAAAGATGGAGATAACCTTGAGAATTTAATGATAACAGCAGATACGGCCATGTATAGTGCAAAGAATCGCGGCTTAAACATGTATGCTCTGTATTCGCCTGATATGAACATATCGACACGCGAGAAAATGGCTTTGGAAAGTTCACTACGGAAAGCTATTGAGAATAATGAATTCCGATTGTACTATCAGCCTCAAGTGGATATTAGAAGCGGTGAAATTAAAGGTGTAGAGGCGCTAGTCCGTTGGCAGCATCCTACTAAGGGGTTAATACCGCCTAACGATTTCATCCCAATTGCCGAAGAGACAGGCTTGATCACTCAGATCGACAGATGGGTTTTACGAACCGCCTGCATGCAGAACAAGAAATGGCAAGATCAGGGCCTCCCTCCATTTCGAGTCTCCGTAAATTTATCATCACAGGAATTCCTGGATGATGCTCTTGTCGATGTGGTAAAAAACGTGTTGGATGAAACGGGTTTAGAACCTAAGTACTTGGACCTTGAAATTACTGAAACGATGACGATGAACGTAAACCATGCTATACCTATGCTTCGTAACCTGCATTCTTTAGGCATTCAAATAAGTATGGACGATTTCGGGACCGGCTATAGTTCTCTTAATTATCTGAAAAACTTTTCAATTGATCGATTAAAAATAGACCAAAGCTTTGTCAGAGATATTGGCAATGGTTCTAATGGGACTAACATTGTGAGCATTATTATTGCCATAGCCCACAGTATGAATCTAGAAGTCGTTGCTGAAGGTGTAGAAGAGAAAGAACAGCTTCGCTTCTTGCAAATTCAAAAATGCGATGAGGTTCAAGGCTACTACTTTAGTCCCCCACTTCCGGGAGAAGAATTCGATAAATCATTTCTGGATCTTATGTCTAGAATGAAAAAGTTGTACTGATAAAGATTTAGGGGGATCAAGACCTTATGCCATCTGTAAGCAGTGTTCTAGTTAAGCACTTGTCAAAATGGGGAGTCACCCATGTGTTCGGAATACCTGGTAAGCCTGTAACACCACTTGTGTTAGAGATGGACAATGTGGGTATCTCGTTTGTACTGAGCAAGCATGAAGAAGGGGCTGGCCTTGCGGCAGCAGGCTATGCTTTAGCACGGAATGCCCTAGGTGTTGCACTTAGCACAGCCGGCCCAGGTGGAATAAACATGCTAACAGCGGCGGGTCAAGCGCTTTTTTCCAATGTTCCCGTATTATTCCTGACGGGTTCTCCGCCAATCCGCGACATTGGAAAAGTACTTGGTCAAGACAGTACAATGTTCGGCACGGATCTTGTGAAAATGTTCGAATCTGTAACGAAATTCAGTGCACGAGTAGAACGTGGAGAGATGCTTAGGAGTTACTTAGAGCACGCCATGGAGCATGCATTTACTGGTGTCAAAGGCCCGGTTCATCTAAACATCCCCGCCGATGTCTTATTAGAACAAATAGATGACTTTGAATTAAAGCTCCCAGATGCTTATCCTACAACCATAGCTTCTAATTTAGATCATGTTGCCACACTTTTAGCTGAGGCCAAACGCCCTTTATTATTCATCGGAGGGGCTCTTCACGCCTTAGGCGCATACAAAGAAATTGAAGCCTTTGCACAGAAGTGGGCTCTTCCAGTAACAACAACGCCAGGAGGTAAAGGGGTCTTTCTTTCAAATCACCCTTTACATCTAGGACCATACGGCCTCGGTGGGAATGACCTTTCAGAAGCCTATCTCCGTGAGGGAGTCGATCTATTGATTGTGGTCGGGAGTCAACTAAGTGATCTGGAGATTCCTGGGTTTACCCCCTCTATCTATCCTAAGCATATTATCCACTTTGATCACGAGCCCCGCTTTATAGGGAAAGCTTTATCCGTGGCTACTACTCCTGTACTCGGAAACATTCGTAGTAATCTACGAGCGTTGCTCTCATTCGCCGATATTACAGTAGCACCAAGGCGTATGCCCGATATTTTAGAAATGGAAATTAGCCATGTAGCAGGTGAGCTGCTGCGTGGTAAACAAGTTATGGAGATACTCCGTGAAGAATTGCCTGATGATACGCTAGTTTATGGGGATGCTGGTAGCCATTCTTTTTATGCTATCAAGTATTTTGACATTAAGGTGCCTGGTACTTTTTATTTCGAGGAAGTATACGCCACTATGGGGCGTGCCATTGGTTATGCAGTTGGGGCCAAATTCGGAGCTCCGCATCGGACAGTCGCTTGTTTGACAGGCGATGGCTGCATGTTTATGAATGGGACGGAGGTCTCCACTTCGGTCAACCACGACGCTCCTGTGCTCTTTCTGATCGCGAACAATCAATGTATCGACATGGTAGATAAAGGGATGGAACGCCATTTAGGTAGAGCGGTGGGGACTACTTACAAGGCGCCACTAGATGGAGCCAAGTTTGGTGAAGCTCTTGGTGCAAGAGGTTACCGTTGTACAACGGCTGAGGAGCTAAGACACGCCATTCAAGACGCAATTAGAAGCAATCAAACGAGCGTAATTGATATTATTATGGATCCAAAAGAAATTCCTCCAACGATGAAGAGGGGATAGAGAGGTTATATAATGAAGGCGAATAAAACGAATCAAGAACGCTATGCAGCTGGTATTGACACTCTACAGACCATGGTTGGCGACCATGGGGTCAGTATGATTAAACAAATCGGAGAGTTTTTCCCTGACTTCGGCCATACATTAGTAGCTTTTGGTTTTGGCGACCTCTACTCGAGAGATATCCTCGACTTAAAACAACGAGAAATGATTACGATAACGTCTCTGATTACACAAGGAGCTACTGAGCAGTTGCCTTTTCATCTTCATGCAGGGCTTAATGTTGGGCTAAAACCCGAGGAAATCCTGGAAATCATCCTGCATTGCGGTGGTTACGCAGGATTCCCTAAGGCATGTGGTGCTCTTGATGTAGCACGAAAGGTATTTAACGAACGCGGGATAGACCTTACTAACAAATAACTAGCCTTATGCCGCCACATCTCTCTTCGTGAATACCAGCCAAGCCACTACATTGAAAATGAGGAAATAGATGCTCAATATGATAATTGAGAATTGAAGTGTCATTCCGGTCTGATACGGGCGACCGCTCAAATACTGGGACAGATCAATATTAGCGAATAATAGGTATTTACTCCATTCGTAAGGCTGCAAGAGCTCCAAGAAGATTGCTCCCGCAAATAGAGCAAAGATGGAGAAGCCAATCGCCATGATACTGCTGCGGAAGGCAGAAGAAATCATGAAAGCCATGGTGACGAAAATAATCGTAGACACACCATTGAGCAGATAGGTTTTCCATAGATTAGCAACCATGCTTTTCTCTACAACCTGGCCTGCTGCGTCAATGGTTACTAGGGGCAGATCGATTAACCCGAACTTATATAGAATTCCGTTTACTATAATCGATACAATGAACAGAATGACTAATAAGAACAAACCAAATGCAATCATGGATATATATTTAGACACTAAAATTTTCGTTCGATTCGCAGGTCGAATCAAGAGCAGCTTGATGGTCCCTGTCGTGAATTCGCCAGCCAAGCTGTCCCCAGCAACGATAACGGTGAACAAGGTGATTAAGATAATTAAATGCGCCGAATCGTTAATTCCGCTCCACATGGTCCCCCCTTCCGGGTGAATATTATGCTCGAGATGGTAATCATACCTAGCGATCTGCTTTTCGATGCTTGCCTTGCTCTCTACACTTCGTTTCGGCTCCTTCAGCGCGTCTGCGAGCTCCTGCTTCTGTTCGATCACGTTATTTCGCCAAGCATCGGTCTCCCCCGATTTGTCATCATAGTACCAATCCATGAAACTGCCTAAGAAAACGGCGCCAATCATGATAGCGACCATAATCCACGTACGTACACGACGGTAAAGCTTCATATTTTCGTTGAGAAACAAATTAACCAACTTGTTCACCTCCTGTCATTTCTAAGAACCGATCTTCTAGGGATTGTCGCAGCACCTGGACACCATAGATGCGGATTTCTCTACGCATCAGATCTGCCAAGATGTCAGGAATACAGTCTCTCTCGGTCACAACCTCTACGCCTTGCGGAACAATCTTCACATCTTTGATGCCCTTCATGCCAGCAATTGCAGCGAGCACATGCTCCGCAGGTGTAGCTTCGATTAAGTACGTTTGCGTTCCATCCTGCGAATCTGCCATGAAATCTTGAATCGTTTTCACATCAACAAGTTTGCCTTGCTGAAGAATGGCAACACGATCACACATCAACTCCATCTCGCTGAGCAAATGACTTGAAACAATGACGGTGATGCCTTCCGATCGCGTCAGATAACGCAGGTAATCACGCAGCTCACGTATCCCTGCCGGGTCAAGGCCATTCGTCGGCTCGTCCAGAATAAGCAGTGACGGCCTATGCAGCAGCGCCTGCGCGACACCTAACCGCTGGCGCATGCCCAAGGAGTACTTTTTCACCTTGTCATAAATCCGCGTCTCCAGCTTCACGAGCTTGACTACTTCGTCAATTCGTTCCTTCGTAACCCCGGGTACCATGCGCGCATAATGAATGAGGTTATGATAGCCGCTTAAATACTTATACATTTCCGGATTCTCAACAATCGCTCCCACATGGCGGATCGCTTGTTCAAAGTCATGCTTAATGTTCTTCCCTTTAATCACAATTTCGCCCTGCGTGATGGACATTAATCCGACCATCATTCGGATTGTTGTCGTCTTCCCTGCTCCATTTGGCCCGAGGAATCCGAAGATCTCCCCTTGTGGCACGTCAAACGTTAGATTATCGATAATGGTTGTTCGCCCGATTCGCTTCGTAACGCCGCGCAGACTTACAATAGGTTCACTGCTCATGTATAGGCCTCCTTCTCGACTTAGTTAACTTGAAAAATCATATCGCCTGATGCTACCTTGGCTACTATTTTTCTTGTCCCTTTTCCCAAGACACCGCTCATGCGGGTTTCCATTTCGTTGTCGGTACCCTTTTGGATAGGGAAAGGAAGTAAGGATTGAATGCGTCCCCTACTCACCGCAGCATCCAACGTATACCCCTCATCTTTGGACAAAATAAATGTCATATTACCGCCTTCGACCGACACAACTTGGATGTCACTCTGGATATGGTCGAATTTCATATCGGAACCCTGTCCTGCAATGGATACAGCGCCCTTCATTTCATGAAAGAACACGGACCCGTATTTCGCATTTCCTGTGACTTCACCTGTAATGTCTGTTAAATCCGTTTTGCCCGATTGGTGATCGAGGAGTAAATTACCTTGCGTATGATCAATATTAACTGTACTAGATCGGTTGACGAGATCAAGATTCCCCTTGATGTCGGCCATATATAGACTGCCATAGGAGGATTTCACCTTCAGATCTCCTTTTACATTGACGATTTCCATGAGACCATTTGTAGAAGTAGCCGTAACGTCCCCGTTAATCCCGCTAATTCGCACAGCACCATCTTCATTCTGAATCGTCGTTCTCATCATATCGGGGACAGAAAGTACATAATCAATCGATACATAGTCTGGATCAACGGACTTTCCATTCGCTGTCGTAACGAGCATTAGTTGTCCATTCTGGATTTCTTGCTCTACCTTAACCGCGTCACGCCTGCGATTCGCTGCCTCAGTACTCGCTGCGGTTACTGTCACCGTAGCCTGTAACTGAATCGTAGACGTCTCCGAACGTTGTACGGATACTTTACCTCTTTGACTTGTTAGCACGACTTCCTTGATCTCTGGCTTGTTATTGTCCGATTGAAGCTGCGCGATTGCCGTTACAGCTCGCCTCTCGCCCATATAAGCATCTGTCTTCTCGTTATTCACGAATTGCTCACTGAAAGCTTGAATGGTATCTTCCTTACGGATGGAAACATCCAGAATCGAGAGCAGGAATAGCATCACTACGGAGATGAGAAGAATACTTCTTTTTTGCCGAAAAGACATCCTCACACCTCCACTTCTTTCTCGAAAATAAAACCATTTAGCGCAATTAACCCTATACAGAGTAACCCGAGCACAATAAAGGGTCCTGAATGCAAGAAAGCCATATCAGACTCTTTATGTCCAATCACGATCTCTGGTGTCCATAACAGTAAGTCGGATAACAACGGGCTAATTCGAAGGACTAGCCAAATGATGCCAAAAAACGCGCTGACCATCACAAACCATTTGAATTTCGCAACGAGCTGCCCACATAGGAACGTGAATTGCACGACAATTAACAAAAACAACATAACGACAATGGCGATCCAGTAGAAATTGAGGACAATATTTACAAGACTCGGGCCTATCTCGGACCAATCCTCACTTGTACTTACTTCATCCCAAACCACACGGAGTAACAAGCTCGCAAAGCTTGCTGCAATTACAATAGACGTTGCAATCAGCAAAGATACCACTGCCGCTAACTTGGCCGCCAGCACCTTCCACCCTCGAATCGGCAAGGATAGGAGGAGGTAAATCGAGTTCGTTCTCCACTCCACATGGAGTTGGTAATAGCCGGTTCCTATCGCTAAGGCAACTAAGAATACGTAAGGTAATACGAGTGTCAGCACCATCGTTGCATCCATTTGGAATTCAGCGCTTTTGTACAAAACAATTAAGTGCAGCGCAACAACACCCACTGCGAAAAATCCGTATAAGGGAAAAATACTCTTTGTTTCTTTCCTGAATAGGTTCCAGAGTGCCATCTACCCGTACACCTTCTCCCAAATGTTCTCTAACGAGCAGCCGTACGTCTCGCGCAAATTTTCAGTGGAGTCGAATATCTTAACCTGACCATTCTGCAGAAAAATGACATCATCGAACATGGGCTCCGATTCATTCACGGAATGGGTAGAGAGCAAGATCGTCTGCTCATCCGATTGAAACTCACTAATAATCGAGCGGATAATTTTGGCTCGAGACGAGGGGTCAATACCAGAGAACGGCTCGTCCAGCAAGATCAGCGGCACATTCCGAGACAACGCTGCAATCAATTTCAATCGCGCCCGCATCCCTTTGGACAGATTTCGAACCTTCTGGTTCTCATCCAGCTCCATTTTGACAAGCATCTCCGCTGCTCTTTCCGCCTGCCAATCCTTGTAGAATCCCGAGATAAATTTCAGCGTCTCCCTCACTGTCATCCACCCGTAGAGATTGTCAATCTCAGGCAAGTAAGCGACATGCTGCTTATTGTGGACATCCGGCTTCCTGCCGCCTACGAGAATCGTGCCCGAAGTTGGATAGATGAGACCGGCCATCATCTTGAGCAGTGTTGATTTCCCACTCCCGTTTGGCCCTAGTAAGCCAACAATTGTGCCTTTCTTGATCTGAAGATCGATGCCGCTTATCGCTTGCTTTAACAAATACTTCTTATGAATGTCCTTGAGCTCAATCATGTACGGATTCTCTTCGCTTGACACGGTCTATCCCTCCTTGCGTTCTATATGTAAAGTATCCCGAAGCATATGCGCCATTTCGTCCGGTTCAATGCCTAAGCCGCGCATTTCTTCAATAAATTGATGAACCGCAGCCTGCGCCATTTCGGAACGAATCGATAGGAGCATCGCTGGATCATTCTTGATAAAAGTACCTTGTCCTCGTAACGTTTCCGTCAAACCCACCCGCTCCATCTCTTGGTAAGCTCTCATCACCGTGTTGGGATTCACTTGTGAAATTTGTGCCCGTTCCTTATGGGACGGGATTTTATCACCTGGCGATAGCTCGCCCCTAGCCAATGCTTTCTTAACCTCATCGACCATCTGCAAATAAATCGGTTTCGGGCTATTAAAATTAAGTTGCACCGTCCTACCCTCCTCTACACCGCAAACCAGTGCACTATTGAACTAGTGCACTATAAGAATATTTGTATCCGCTAGAATTGTCAACGGCTTTTTATGGACATGACAAAAGAGTGGGCGCGTAAGCCCACCCTGGGGAAGGGGAACGAGGGGACGCTATTTGCCGTGAACTATGGGAAAAACGGCGTCCAAGGGAACGTGAGTGTCCTATTTGTTCGAAAAACGCGAAAAACACCAAAAATCGCGCACTTAGCGCACTCTTGTTCCTCTCCACGCAAAGAATAGCCGATTTTGACGTATTAGCGCAACTAGGTTCCCTTTCGTCTGCTTGAAACCACTCGTACGGTGGTAGTGGCGGTTGACGTAAGGTCAGCGGGTGGCATTCCGGACGGGCTGCGGCTGGCGTGGGCGGGATGCTATGTACGTGCTGGCAAGATGGTTGTTTGAAGGCGTGGAGACAACACGGGTAGCGGCAGGGTAGTCGTAGCAATGCGGGCCTGTGGGCTTGTGGGCCAGCTTGCATGCACTGGCAGACTGCTGGTAAGCGGGGCACTTCGGGGCGGCGAGGCGGCGTGGAGTGTAGGATTGATCACCCTCTCCACTTCCTTCTACTTCCACTTCCTCTCCCTTCTCTAAAAAATGCAAAAATACAACCTTTTCTACTGATTTATGGCGCAAATTAGTAAATGCGTGCAAATCGGCAACCTTTTTAACGTATTTCATGATAATCTCCTGAAATTACTCCAAATTGATGCCTATTCGCATCAATTTCTAATAACGTAGGAGAAACCCATTCAAAAGATGCTCATTTGCATTTATGACAGGGTGAGGGACTTGAGAGCTTGAGGACCTGAAAGCTTTAAGGCTTTTCAGACTTGAAAGTCATCAGGGCCACTACATTTGTCGCCTCCACTACCTTGCTACTCATTGCCGCACTTTCTCCTACTACTTCACATTACTCCACACTTTTCCCATTTTCTTTATCCTCACTACTTCTCACTACTCATATTGGAACGTCGGCGGAGAGGGTACAATTAAACTAACAAAAAGCTGTCCTCACGTAATGATCTACGTGAGGACAGCCTCATAACATGATGCTTCGTTCGATTTACTGTGCGGCTCGTTGCGGACGCTGTCCACCACCTTGTGGTGGCATGCCGCCTCCACCTCCGCCTTGTCTGCCACCGCCAGGACCACCCATCATCCCGCTTCTAGCTTCAGTTACGCCTGTTTCAGACAACCAAGTGATCAGTGTCGCCGTCTTGAAGTCGACAACCTTCGTCCCGCCTTGGTACGTGCCACCTTCGAACAAGCCTTTCGTAGCGGTGCCTGTTGAAGATCCACCCGAGCTAAGCGTGTACGAAGCGTCCTGCTTCAGGTTCGGTGAGCTGACGAACACCGATTGATAGTTCTTCGCTGGCGCAAAGGTGATAATGGCGTTACCTGCGCTATCTTCGAGATGAACCAGCGCACCCGCTTGCTGGGTCTTGGTGTATGTCATCAGGACACCGGCTTGCGTCGACTTGTCGGACGTGGCTTGTACCATGCCGGAGCTTCCCGCGGCAACAAGGAAGCCGCCTGTCATGACGAACGTGCCATCATAGTCGAGGGAGCCGTTGTTGTTCTCGATCGGCCCGTTGACTACCACCGTACCGCCGCTCATCGTGATGGAGCCGTTCGAATCCAACCCGTCGCCCTTCGAGTCGACGGATAAGAAGCCACCGGTAATCGTCAGCATATTACTCGAATTCGCGCCAGATGCCCCTGGTGCACCGCCAGGCCCGCCAGCAGGTGCTGCCCCAGCCTGGCCAGTTCCAGCACCAGCACCAGCGCCCGCTCCTGCTGCGCCAGTCGCCGCTCCCGGAGCGCCACCGCTCTCAGCGGACTCCGCATCGCCGCTGGAAATGTTCACACCGTCGTCCGTAGAGACGACATTGGTTTTACCACCTGAGATCAGAACCGCAGGCGCCTCGATCCCTTCATTGCTTTGCGTGATATCGATCGTACCACCTGCGATAGCAAGTGATACCTCGGCGTGAATACCATCGTCGCCAGCATTAATGTGAAGATCTCCACCGCTCACATCAAGACCTCCGCTGCTGTGCAACGCATCCTCGCCGGATTTGATTGTGAAGGTTCCACCAGCAAAGCTGATATAACCTTCCTCACCCTCTTTATCGTTCGAGGTTTTGATGCCATGTCCACCAGCATCGATGGTCAATGTACCTGCTTGGACAGCGACTAAATCTCGCCCCATCACGCCATCATCAACAGCTTTAATATCCAGTGTGCCTCCCGTGATTCTCAGCTTATCCTTGCTGGTAATCCCGTTGTTGTAGTTCCCTTTCACGACAAGCTTCCCTGCTCCATTACTCGTCAGATCGTCTTTGCTGAAGATCGCCGAATTCGGCTCGTCGGTCGTTGCATCCGGATACACATACTTAGTTCCATCTGAAACGATGTTCTCTGTTCCTTCTTGTAAGGAGATAATCGCTTTGCCCGCCTCTTCGACAAAGATCGCGGAAGACGTGCTGTTCGAAATCTCCACGCCGTTCAAAACTAATCGAACGACGCCCTTATCCTTCACGTTGACCGTTATTTGACCATCTGTCAATTTTCCACTAACGACATACGTTCCAGCCTTCGTAATTGCAATCTTACCATCCTTCGCCGCTGCCCCTTCACCCTCAATCGTTGCACTAGTACCCGTTAACGAGATCTTCGTCGGATTCGCAGAAGCCCAATCTGTATAGGCATCCTCCGCCGCAAACTCCACCTTCTGGATGACATCTGTGGTCACTGCTTTTCCACTTGCAGCAGCCGTAGTCGTTCCAGTCGTTGTTACAGCTGGTGTCGAAGCGATATCAGTCGTTTCATTGCATGCTGCTAACACAACAGCGCATAATAGTAGGACACCTGCGCCTTTCATATTCAACGGTTTTTTCATAGAAATATCTTCCTCTCTCAGTTGCATTGTTTTTAAAATTCAGCCGCTGTAGGGCTCATCGTTAAGGTGATATCTAAGTTCCCATTTCTGCATCTAATGGCGTCTAGGAACTCTTTCTGACTCGTCAAATGATCAATCGTCACGACGTAAACTAACTCATATAAGCTGCCTAACTCGGTTGTACGTACTTTTTTCAATTCATAGGCAATGTCGAACATCTTGAACACTTCAGCAAACGCTTCTTCATACCCCAGACTCTCGGGAATCGTCACTTTCAATAACTTCTGTGCAGCCTTCTTCGCACCAAAATTAGTGACTTTCAGGACAAACATCAAGACACACAGTACAAGCGTGAAAAGTATCGCGTAACCAAACGAACCAACACCGCAAGCAAGCCCTGCCGCCATTGTGAACAAGACGAAGGAAATGTCCTTTGGATCTCCAGGAGCGCTTCGGAATCGAATGATGGAGAAGGCCCCGGCAAGGCTGAACGCTCTAGCGATGTTACTGCCGATTAATAGAATAATAATGGCTACAATAACTGGCAGAACAATCATGGTTAACGTGAAGCTTTGTGTGTAGTTAGTTTGTGTTTTCATATAAATGAAGCTGATCATAGCACCTAGTACAATTGCAATAAGTATGGTTAATAAAGCATTCATGAGTGTTAATTCTGTGCCTGCTGTGACTTGTGCAAAAATGGAATCGATCATAATTGAATCCTCTCCCCCGTTAACTGTTCATTTCGCATTTTCTTATATTCGTTGCCGTACTTCGAGAAGCTCGTTCGAAACATGTCATGCTCCGAAAGCATCTTCGACAACCAAAGCGGGATCGTTTTCTCCGCCTTCACTTCCATAAGCCATTGCCCGCGGCCCATCAGCTGATCGCCATGATCGCCACTTTCGAGCTTGAGATCATACCGTCTGGAACGGATATTCGTGTCAAAGGTGATCCGCAAATCTCGGTTATTTTTGCAAAACATCGCAATCCGGTCATACGCCAGATATACCTTCGGCTCCAGATCATAACGTTGCAGGAAATATTTAATTTCCTGAATGACTTGTCTGTTCATATAATCCTTGAATTCTGGCTCTACCTTGGTTCGTACAAAGTCATACGACTCGTTCAGCTTCAGCGCGGTTCTTCTTTTATTCACCAGGCCGAACACCTTTTTCTTCAGCTCTAGATACACCTTCGCATCTGCGTTTGGAACCCCGTAAGCTCTTATTCGCAGCTTCTCTCGGTATTTCGGCTTCGCCAGCGAATTTCGAATTAATGAATCATGCTCGGTATCGAAGTAGATATTACTGATCGAATAGAATTGTTCATTCTTGTTGTAGGCGTCCATTTCCATATATTCGAGCAGTCGATTATAGATCGTGTAAAAGGCTTTCGTATCCATCAGATACTTATTTTCATACCGATTAAATACTTCAATCGCCATTGTGATGCGCCTCCTTCTTGTTTCACCTTGCGTGTTGCTCGCTGTTCCATGAGTGTATCTTAGCCCTCGAACCTTTAGTGAAACTTAAATGCGAAATGAATGTTGTTCTTTTCGTAAATCCGCACTTGTAGTGCTACTATTAAGGTTGATTAAAGGTTCACAGGCCTATAATGAAGCCATGCCATTCGAAGCATCTTGGGGCACTAAGGGGGAAACGACCATGAGAATTCTAATCGTGGAAGATGAAGTACATTTAGCTGAAGCGTTAACTCAAATTTTAAAAAAACACCATTACTCCGTTGACGTTGTTCACGATGGACAGTCCGGGCTGGATAATGCGTTAAGTGGTATATATGATCTTCTGTTGCTCGACATCATGCTGCCTGAAATGGACGGAATCACGATTCTCAAGACATTGCGCACCAAAGGAATTTCAACACCTGTTATTCTGCTTACGGCAAAGGGAGAAATTTCAGATAAAATCGCGGGATTGGATTACGGGGCCGACGATTACGTGTCCAAACCGTTCTCAACAGAGGAACTATTGGCTCGGATACGAGCGGCACTAAGACGCAAGGGCGAGGTCGTACCAGAGGATGCTTTGAAGTTCGGGGACATCGAATTGCATACAGGGAATCTCAAATTGACATGCAAGGGGAAGGAACTCAAGCTGATTCTAAAAGAAAGCGAGCTCCTGGAGCTGTTAATGACAAGAAAGCAGGCCGTAACATCGAAAGAACAGATCATCGAGAAGCTATGGGGCTTCGATTCCGAGGTGGAACATAACAACGTGGAAGTGTATATCTCTTTTTTACGCAAGAAATTGACTTTCTTACACGCGGCTGTCCGTATCTCGACCCTTAGAGGCGTCGGATATGTGCTGGAGGAGGTGACCTCCTGATGTTTATCAAGCTGCGCAACCGATTTCTCATCGTGAATCTAGTCATCATATCCTGTATCATGCTCTTGTCTTTCGCTACGATTTATTTCATCACCTATGGGAATGTAAAGGCCGACATCGATATGGAGCTGCATCGCGTTGCGGAATTCAATCTCAAGCCTGATGGGAAAAAGGGGAGTCCGAAGGGTGGACCTGATGGCGGGCATCACCCGCAAGAACTTCAGGGTTACAATGATTCACCACCCGAGCGATCAGTTTCCTTTATGCTGCAAGCAGATGCCCAGTGGAACATCACAGCAACAAACTCCCGTTTTGACATGGACACAGCATTCTACGAAACAGCTATTAAGGAAGCCTCCACCAACAGATCGGATATCGGCCAGTTTACGCTGGATGGCAACCAATGGGCATTTATGGTGCAAAAGAATGACACCGGGTATAACGTCGTTTATCTCGATGTTACGGCTCAGAAGACCATCCTGACGAATCTTGTCTATACCTTCACACTCGTCGGCTTGGTGATGCTGATCGTTATCTTCTTTACGAGCCGCTATTTCGCGAATCGTTCCATCGCACCAGTCCGCGAGGCCTTCCAGAAACAAAAACAATTCATCGCGGATGCATCTCACGAGTTGAAAACACCGCTAGCCGTCATCAATACCAATGCGGATGTTCTCCTAGCGAATAGCGAGGATACCATCGATAGCCAATCGAAATGGCTGCATCGCATCAAATCGGAGACGGAACGCATGAAGACGCTCACCAACGACCTCCTCTATCTCACGGAAATGGATGATACTAGAGCGGGAATCTTGTACAGCGAATTCAACGTGAGTGAGTCTGTGGAAAGTGTCCTTCTCACGATGGAAGCCGTCGTGTTCGAGAAGGATATTACGCTGGATTACGAGATTCAGCCCGACTTAACCTTGCACGGCAATAGCGAGCAAATCAAACAAGTTGTCATGATTCTTATGGACAATGCGATCAAATATACGCTGCCGAAGGGAGCCATTTCGCTCACCTTCAAGAAACATCATAGCGACACGCTTCTCACCGTGACCAATACCGGTGAAGGTATCTCACCTGAGCATGTGGAGCGGATCTTCGACCGCTTCTACCGTGCGGATCCATCGCGTTCACGCAAGCACGGCGGCTACGGGCTTGGATTAGCCATCGCCAAGTCCATTGTCGAGCAGCATAAAGGCAAAATTCATGCCAAAAGTGTGCTGCAGGAGACAACGTCGTTCTATGTGCAGCTCCCTTCATAGCATTATTGGTATCGTTCATTCTCAGCAGTTAAATAAGTGGATTTTTAGGAGCTAAGCGGCTTAGATGCGTTTAGCTCCTTTTCATTCTTCTGCTTCCACCCCCATCCCCCCATGTTTGATGTGCATTCCTCCTTGTTTTTGTGGGCCACATTTTATTCACGTATTTACTTGTCGTTTTCCTTGTGTAGAATGGATACACAAGGAACATGCTCATTAATAGTGAATGAGGTAGGCAAAATGTAATCGGAAAGGAGCTTTTCCTATGAATATTTTAATTATCGAAGACGATTCTAGCATTCAAATGCTGCTCAAATTAAGCCTTGAAGTAGAGGGGTTTCATCCTGTTGTTGCTGGCACCGTAGCTTCTAGTCTTGAGGTACTCGCCTCAGAGCCTATCGATTTCATCTTGCTGGATCTGATGCTGCCTGATCAGTCAGGCTTTGAGCTCCTGAAGACACTCCAGCAAATTCATAAAGAAATACCCGTCATTGTACTCACGGCCAAAAATGAAATGAATGATAAAATACTAGGCTTCCAGCTCGGAGCCGACGATTATTTAACTAAACCATTTGAAACACGTGAACTTATTATGCGGATTCGCGCTGTCATGCGCCGTGTAACATCGGATACAACCGCACAATCTGCTGACGTCCTTCAAGTTGGCATGATCGAGATTGATAGAAATGAGCGATCTTTAAAACTGGCTGGCAAATCTATTAAAACGACCAGCAAGGAATTTGATTTCCTCTGGCTGCTATGCAGAAATCCTAAGAAAGTTTTTACCCGCGAGCACATTTTGGACCAAGTATGGGGATTTGAGTATTACGGACAGACGCGGTCTGTCGATATGATGGTCAATCGTCTGCGGGAAAAAATCAAACCCTACGACCACGTGCTCGCCACAGTTCATGGGACGGGCTATAAACTGGAGGTTTAAGCCATGAAGCTTCGCAACAAACTGTTCATCCAGCACTCTATAACGATCATTATGCTGCTTGCCTCGATGTATGTTGTTGTGAATTATACACTGAGTAAAAGCATGATTGAGCGGGATACCCAAACCTTGGCCCAGTACTATGGTCTGCACCGCATTGAAGCTTTAAAAATTGTTAACGATAAAAAAATTAGTATTGAACAGCTCTTTTCTGGGACTTATGCTCCGCTAATTGCCTCCCACCTTGCGGCTAACAGCAACTTCCAAGTACAGCTATTTGATCCGGAGGGTACCATTATCGGCGATAGCGGCAACAAAGAAGACTTGATGAAACGAAGCGATATTGACGCTGCATTAGCTGGACAATCGGCAACTGTCATTACCGAAGGTGAGAACAACAAAATTCTTATTTATGCCTCTCCTTTCACCTATGAGGGGAAAATTGTAGGCGGATTCCGCTACCTGCTAGATCTGAATAAGCACGAAGAAACGCTATCTGAGATGCGCTCTTGGTTTATTGGCGTTGCGCTCGGCTGCTTACTCATCGCGTTGCTTGCAAGCTACTCCTTCTCCTTCTTTATCATGAGACCCCTGCACGCCCTCCAACAGGCGCTAAAGCAAGTAACCGTTGGTGATTTCAGCCGAAAGATTGTTGTCACTAGTCAAGATGAAGTCCGGGAACTGGCCGATGACTTCAATCAAATGTCAGAAGCGCTCCAAGAGCATATCGGTCTCCTTCAGTATGAACAAAGCAAACAGAAGAAATTTTATGATAATGTGACACATGAGCTTAAAACACCGCTAACCTCTATCATTGGCTTCTCCGATCTGATTGACAAAATGGAGCGTGTCGAAGATATTCGAACATGCAATGTCTACATCCGCAAGGAAAGCACACGTCTGTTACAAATGGTTGAAGAGCTGCTGCAAACATCGCTCAAAGGCGATGAAGCTTGGCGCGTACAGCTTGAGCGCGCAGATCTGGCGGCAATTCTAACGGATAGTCTGCGAATTCTTGAACCTACGCTGCATAAATCATCCATTACGACAACGCTGCAGGTCGAGCCGTGCGAGGTCTACGTTGATCCCAAGCGCACACAGCAGGTCCTGTTTAACGTCATTGAAAATGCGATTAAGCACAGTGAATGCACACATCTCCATATTCGTCTAGAGCAGCTAGAATATCATTGCCATGTCCGCATTTCGGATAACGGCAAAGGCTTAAACGAGCAAGATACAGCCGCACTGTTCCTAGCTTCTTCTGAGCACAATCAGAAGCGTCCCATTTCGACGCATTCCCACGGGCTTGGTTTACTGCTCTGCAAGCAATTAATGGAGCTGCAAGGCGGTAGCATTACCATACATAGCCGTGAGAAAATAGGTACTGAAGTCATTTTGATGTTCCAAAACGAACCAACCCTCACGCAAGGCTTGTTACAAAATTGATACAAATCGATGATTTTTCTGAGATAAAAGGAGAGTAATCTACATGCAAGAGGAGAAGAAAGGGCTTTCATGGTTGCGTCTCATCTTACTACAAATCGTTATTGGTTGTACGTCGATCGGCATTTTTGCCTATGTGTTTCGTATCGGCGTCGATGAAGTGCGTATCGTCCCTAAGGAAGCAAACAGCCGTGATATGTTCGACGGTGTTCCTATGCGCATGAACGTGACGTATCCTGGCGTTGGCACGATTACCATTGATGATCCGAAAGAGCTTATTTCGTGGAAAGCATCGTTTACCCGTATATTAAACGGGGGAAAGCCGCAAACGCGTGCAAACGCTTCACGTTTGTTGTTAACGGGCTCCATTGCCTATCTGGATCAGGAGGATATCCCATTCCAAATTGGTACCAGCGGCTTTCGCTTCGGAACAGACTCGGTCAATTCACTGGAAATTAGCGCTGAAATTCGGAAACTGCAGAATATGCTCATCGACAAGACGCTCACTGCGGATACAGTAAGTGGCGTTATTGCAAACAGGAACCATCAAGTATTCCGTTTGCAGGATGGCCTGCTCACAGCACTTTCCGAGGCGGATCGGTCTGCGCTAACGTTGCAAATGCGATCTGCAGTCAGGCTGATCGATTTCAGTCATTTCGACTTCATGGCTGAACAGCCTAGTAGCCACTATGTCGTGCAATTGACCGACGAAGCGGTGAACGGAAAGCATTGGCTGCATCTTGACCGGTATGATAACGCTTACTTCATCGTTTTCGATTTGTTAGATGAAACCAACCATAAAGCCTATTTCAAGTTAAGTGATGCCTCCTAACATATCGAGGGGATGGTTGATGAAATGGCTAGAAAGAAAAGCAATAGTTCCATTATGATCGTGTCTGTCATTGTTGTTGTACTGATAGCAGGATTCTTCCTGTACAAATCAGGTGTTTTTGGCGGGACATCGAAAGGTAAAATTACGGTGTACTCCATTTTCCAAGAAGAAGAGGCCCGCAAGATCTTAGATAAATTCAAAGCAGAAACGGGAATTGACTACGACGTCCTTCGTCTGCCAAGTGGTGAGGCCGTGACCCGTGTACAAAATGAGATGGGCAAGCCGCAGGCCGACTTCCTGATGGGCGGTCCCGCTGATTCGCATGAGGTACTGAAAAAAGCCGGTGCGCTTGAAGCCTACATTTCGCCGAATGCCAAAGATATTCCTGACAATATGAAGGACAAAGAAGGCTTCTGGACCGGGTTCTATCTTAATCCTATCGCTATTGGTATCAACGAACAGCGTTGGAAAGAGAAATACGCTGCAGCTCCTTACCCGCAGACCTTCCAAGAGCTGCTAGATCCGAAATTTAAAGGCGAGATCGGAATGTCCGACCCGGCTACTTCGGGTACAGCCTATACAGCTGTAGCTTCCCTTGCGCAAGTATGGGGGAAAGATGAGATGCTGAAGTATGTTGCCAAACTTCTTCCCAATCTTAAAGAAAGACCGAAATCCGGTATCGAGCCGATTCAGAAAGCAGCCAAAGGCGAGTACACAATCGGTATTACGTTCCTTGGCGACCAGTTAAAGATGAAAAATCAAGGCAACCCGATTGTTAGTATAGTCCCTGAAGCTGCAGGCTATGAAGTTGGTGGACTGGCAGTCGTCAAAGGCGGCGCTAACACAGCGGGCGCTAAGAAACTAATGGATTACATGTTAACCAATGAACCTGGACTTCTTTACACCGAGTCTGCATTTGCAAGTTCCGTGAAACCTACTGTACCGATCCCTAAAGGCGGCATTGACATCAAAGCAACGAAATATAACACCACCTACAGCTTGTGGAAAGCTGCCGAACAGCGTAAAGAGCTGCAAGATGCACTAAAAGATCTTAAATGAGAAAACTTCTAACGAGGCCATTCCAGATGAGCGACCGCGTTAAGAGGTAAGTTTTATTACCAATAAGAAAGCCGTTTTCGGAAGCCGAAAACTTAAACTTTCTTATGTGGAAAAAGCCTATGTACAGGGCATTGAAGCCATGCTTCTTATGCTAATCAATGCCCTCCTACACAATGAATTTGGAAGGTGGTCGTGAACCCCTTATGATCATAGAAAAAAAGGGTATGGGCTCGTCGATCGGCAGACTGATGAAAGATCCATCATCGCTGATCCTTGTCCTCATCAGTTTCGCTGTTCTCTGTCTCTTCGTCATTTATCCGCTTATTTATGTGATAGCGCTGCCAGGAGCAACGGATTGGACAACTTTTTTCAGCAAAAGTCGGTATGCTAAGGCTCTGCTCAATACGGTTGTCAGCTCCTCCCTATCCGCACTAACCGCAACCATCTGCGGCTTTATTTATGCGTACTCGATTCATTACAGCAACATCGTGGGGAAAAAGTTTTTCCGCTTTATCGCCTTTCTCCCGATCCTCGCGCCTTCTGTCATGACCGGCCTAGCCTTTCTGCTTTTATTCGGCAGAGGAGGTATGGTATCACAAACCATGAAAGCATGGTTTAACGTCGAACTGGACTTATACGGACTGCCGGGCCTCTGGATCGTACAAACGATTTCGTATTTTCCACTTGCCTACATGACCATAACAGGCGTCCTTCGCTCCATTTCGCCAAACCTGGAAATCGCTGCTCAGAACCTTGGTGCACACGGCTTCAAGCTTTTCCGTACTATTACGTTTAAATTAGCACTTCCTGGCGTCATTAATGCCTTTCTACTCGTCGCAATCAATTGCTTTGCTGACTTTGGGAATCCCAAGCTGATTGGGGGCAATTACTCTCTCTTGGCTGTTGAAATCTACGGAGAAATTATTAATAACGAGCCTGGACTCGCATCCGTCATGGGTATCATTCTAGTTATTCCTGCCCTGTTGGTATTCATGATTCAAGCCAAGCTGCTGTCCAAAGGCTCCTACTCGACCATCACTGGAAAGCCTGTTTCAGGACTCAACCGGGTGAAAACTTCCCGCAAGACAGATATCTTCCTTTTCATATTCAACAGCATGATGGCGCTCTTCATCTTGTCCATGTTCGCGATCACCATCCTGTTCGCTTTTACCAAAAACTTCGGACGGGACAACACCTTTACGCTGGATCATATGTTCAAAATCGTGTTTAACCCCTCCAGCCCTGCTGTCATGAACAGCTTAGTCTTGTCGCTTATTAGTTCTATTCTGGCTGTTGGCTTCGCCCTTGTGTTGGCCTATGTTGTTGTACGCAAGCCGTTCCCCGGCAAAAAATTGCTGGATTTCACAGCCGTATTGCCAATTGCTCTTCCAGGAACATTCGTTGGTCTAGCCTTGATCGTCGCTTTCAGCAATGGACCGATTATGCTGCAAGGATCAGCCATTCTCATTATCGTCGCCATGCTGCTTAAGCAGATGCCAGTCGGCTATCGCGGGCTCACCGCTTCCTTTAAGCAGGTTGATAAATCGATTGAGGAAGCCGCAACGAATCTTGGCGCAGACAGCCGCCGCACATTAACAACCATCGTATTTCCTATGCTGCAAAAGACCATCGTTGCGAACTTCGTCTATGCATTTATGAAAAATATGAACACGCTAAGCACCATCGTCTTTCTTATTACGCCCAAATGGGTCGTCGCCGCTGTATCCATCTTTAATTATGCAGAGACCGGTACTTACTACTGGGCAGCAGCTGTTGCCGTCGGTTTGATGGGGACAACGCTGGCTACGCTTGGTGTGATGAAGCTCATTTTCCGTTCGAAGGTCAAAATTTTCGATTTCTAACTATACGTAACACTTACGTCCTAAGGAGTGAGAATCATGAGTTCACATATATTGTTAGATTTAAAAAATGTAAGTAAGGTGTTTGGCAGCAACCACGTTCTCAAACAGATCGATCTGCAGATTGAACGCGGGAAGTTCATTACATTTCTCGGTCCAAGTGGATGTGGGAAAACGACTTTGTTGCGCTCGATTGCCGGCTTTTATACCATTGATGAGGGTGAAATCAAGATTGATGGCCAGCTCGTCAACGATTTGCCCCCGTACAAACGCGGAACACCGATGGTATTTCAGGAATACGCCCTGTTCCCGCACATGACGGTATTCGATAATGTGGCTTATGGGCTAGATATTCAAAAGCGCCCTGAGGCGGAAATACAGGATCGCGTTAAGTCTGCGATGGCTAAAGTGAAACTGACCGGACTTGAGGAGCGGTATCCGCATGAGATGTCCGGGGGGCAACAGCAGCGGGTAGCTATGGCGCGGGCACTCGTCATGAACTCGCCGATCATCCTGCTTGACGAGCCGCTAAGTAATTTGGACGCGAAGCTGCGTGAAGAAGTACGTGTGGAGCTGCGCAGCATCCAACAAGAGCTTGGTTTAACCGTCATTTACGTCACTCATGACCAACTGGAAGCCTTATCGATGTCCGATCACATCGTTGTCTTCAACAAAGGCGCGATTGATCAGTACGGCACGCCACATGATATTTATTACAAGCCTCGCACGCCTTATGTCGCCGACTTTATCGGGACAACGAATTTCGTTGATGCCGTTGTACGTGACTTTGCCAATGGCAAAGCCACTGTGGAATATGGTACGAGCAAACGTACTGCAAGCGTGACGATTGATGAAGCTGTGACGTCAGGTGAGAAAGTGCTGCTCAGTATTCGACCTGAGTCCATGCGTATTAATGCAACGAATGCCGGCGAATTTATAGTGAGCGGCTTCGTGAAATCTTCCATGTTCCTCGGCGAGAAGGAACGATACTTTATTCTAGATGATGATATGAAAGAATGGATTGTCGATGCGTATGATATCGGTTTGACAAGATATCAGGGGAATGTCACGATTAGTGCAGCTGATGATAAAATTCATTTGATTAAAATAAGTTAGTTTAACATAAGAAATAGCTGCAGGTTGAAAAGGGAAACTTTGGTTTCCTTTTTCGGCTGTTCAGGAGGGAGTTTCGCCATGTGGAAAAAAGGATTGCTCGTGCTCATAGTCGGTATCGGAGTGTACCTTGGATATCTAGTCTTCGGGGAGAAGAAAAGTAACCAGCCTCTTAAGGTATACGTCATCTTCCAGGAGGATGCAGGGAAAATTCTGCTCGAGACGTTCAAGGAAAAAACGGATCAACCCTATGATATCATCCGGATGTCCAGTGGTGAAGCGAGCTACCACCTGCTGACGCTGGGCAAAACAGGTATTGACGTCGTGCTCGGTGGCCCTGCGGATTTACACGAGCAGCTCAAAAACAAGAGTAAATCGCTTCGTTATTCATCTGCCTCCGCTGGCAGCATCCCCTCCAAGTACAAAGATACGGACGGTTATTGGACCGGCATTTACATGGGTGCACTTGCCATTGGCGTCAACCAAACCGTCTGGCAACAAGATCCTCAGCTGGCGAATCTTCCGCTGCCACAGCGGTACGAGGATCTGCTGCGCCCTGAGCTCAAGGGCAAGATTGAGATTCCCGACCCCGAGACGTCGGGGACAGGCTACACGTTGCTCGCATCGGTTGCCCAGCAGCGCGGGGATAGCGCAGCCATTGATCTCATGCAAGCGTTGAAGAAGCAAAGCGCCTCCATGACGTTCGCCGGCAACACAAGTGCACAGCATTTAGCTGAAGGCGAAGTGGCAGCAGCCGTCTCCTTCCTAAGCGACCAGCTGCGTTTCAAAAACTCGGGCTATAACATAAGCTCGTTTATTCCCCCACAAGCAGGCTGGGAGATTGGTGCTGTCTCCATCCTGAAGGGAGGCAACAATCCTGCAGCGGCGAAACAGCTTGTTGATTTCATGCTCTCCAAAGAGGTTCAAACCGATTATATGAACACAGCTTTTTCCTTCCCGGTAGCGCCCAATATTCCTGTGAATCCGCTTCTTGCGCCAGTGAAGCTTGAGAATCTCCTTGCCACTTACCGCTTTGATCTAGCTGCTCAGTTGCATGAAAAACTGCTAAACCAATGGCGGGAAGCGTTGGATTAGTACCCGTTTAGTACTCGTTAAACTCATGTAAAAATTTGTCGTTTCATGTTATCATCATAACGTAACTTTATATGGAAAAGGTGGACGGATGATGAATTACATAGAGACATTGCACCGCCGCAACAAACTGCTTGTGAATATTATTTGGGGAATGCTGGCCCTTGGCATAGCTGTCGATTTCCTGACTGCTGCAGGTATGGATTCGATTATTGTCCTTCTCGTTGTTGGCACATTGACTAGCGGATTGGCAACCATTCTTACCTACAAACGTTGGCTTACCACCTACATCATGTATATCATATCCGCCATTATCACCCTACTGACCTGGTTGCTCATACTGACGGGACCCATCTTCACAACCTATCTCCTTGTCTACGTGAATTTAGCTATTATGACGTTGTATGGCAGCTCACGCGCGATTGCCTTCTCCAGCTTCATGGGTGTTGTTCTAACGGCCTACTTCTTCCTAAGCCCTTATAAAACCGAGATTTTCGGCGACAACGATATGGTAAACATGTATATGTACCTTGCGTTAATCGCTGTGCCTTTATTTGTATCTACGAAATTCAGCGAGAAATTACAAAAAGATATCTTCTCTGAGCGGGAGCAGGCCGTCCTGGAGAAAAACAAATCTGTCGATTTGGTTAATCTCGTCTCCTCCTCTCTAGTCTCACTTACACAGTTCAGCTCGAATCTGAGGCAGAATGCGACAGCTACGGGCTCCATTTCTAGAGAAGTCACCTTAGCCTTCGGGGAAATTACCGCAAGCACAGAAACGCAAACATCCAGTATTAGTGATATCAGCGAATCCATTCAACAGATCGAGCAATCCGTCACATCCTTGGCAGACCGCTCAACGGAAATGAGAGATCTATCCGTAAGCTCTGCCCAACTGACCCAGGTGGGGAGTGAAGAAGCAGAGTCCTTAGAGATTCAAATGAAAAGTGCCCACGAGACCATGGATTCTTCCGTTCAGTTAATGAACGATCTAGACAGACAGAACTCGAGGATTAGCGACATCGTCGCAACGATTAAGCATATTTCGACGCAGACGAATTTGCTCGCGCTCAATGCCGCCATTGAAGCAGCCCGGGCGGGTGAGCACGGTAGAGGATTCGGCGTTGTTTCTCACGAAATTCGTAAATTGGCCGAAACCTCGCAGCAATCTACCGAGCAGATCGAGCAGATTCTCGAGGATATTCGCTCGAAAACAACGCAAGCCGCGGCGCAGGTCTTACAGGGGCAGCAATCCGTAGCGAATGGCAGTGATGCCGCGCAGAAAGTTGTACAAGTTATGCATGCACTGGCGACCGATGCGGGCCTCCTGGAAAGTCAGTCCGCTCACGTGGAACAATCCGCGGAGAATCTTCACCAACAGTACACGCGAATTACGGACCAGATCGTCACGATTGCTGGTATTACCGAAGAAAACATGGCTTCCATCCAAGAAATGTCCGCAAGTATGACGACACAAGACAGTCGCATTAGCGACATCCTAGAGAGCTTCCTTCAGCTTGATAAGCTCACTTCCGATCTCAACCGGATGACGAAGGGTTAAATTTAAAAAGGTCTATGCCTCTGATATGAGGCATAGACCTTTTATTTACTTAGGGTTATGCTCATGCGTGATGGAGCATTTATTCTGTATAAATTGGATCTGATTTTTTAGACGATTGCACTGCTCTTCCGAGCCTTGGAACTGTTCAAGTTCCTGTATTAAATTGTGCAAATCATCTCCTGCATTCGCGCAATCATAATTGCTTTCTACATTTTCGAGCATATTCCAGCCTCCTCATGTACAATCAGCGTCATTTTCCACCCTTGTTACTGCTCTGGTCCTCTGTACGTGTGGTTGTATTTTTTCTGGATTGTCCTTGCTGTTTGTGACCTGACATGTTGCTCACACTCCTTATGATGTAGGTTTGAGACAATGCGAGTTTATTATAAGCAATTGATTGAATTTGATACGATCCAAAAAATAAAAGCCTGGCAAACGATTTGAATCGTTTGTAGGCTAATTAGCAGTGCAACGCTTATTCGATTACCTTTGAAATCTGGCTCAATAACCTGCTCACATCCTCGCGGTCAAAAACACCATCCTGATTCACATCCACTTGCATTTCAGGAGAACTGGTAATGGTCGCGAAATAATTAGATTTTTTGCATCTAAATTTAGCTTTTGCTTCATTTTACCCAATAAATGGATTTCCTCATGTTAGTTTCAGCTTATTTCTCCAAATTGTACGACTAGGGTCAAATTAGCTGTATTAAATATTAAATCCATCTAAACCTCCGAAAATAAAATTTCCACGAAATTAGATGTACAATATCCATTTAAGCCATAAGAAAGACCGCACATAGAACGAAAAGTAAGCCTACCTCTTCAACTGATGAATCGTAGCCGCAATACCCTCCTCAAAGCTGACGGCTGGGATCGAACAATACATCGGCATCTACGGCCGCGGCTGCCACATCATCTGCTAAGAAAGCGTCTCCTACGGCAAGTGTCAGGTGTGCTGGATGGCCCAACCGAGCACCGAACTGCTCTAGCTTGGCGAGCGAACGCCCGAAGGCAATGACAGGAATCCCTCTATTCACTAATTCCTCCGTGACAGCAGCACCGGTTCCTCCAGTAGCTCCAATAACAATTGCTTTTTCCATATCCAACATCTCCTCAATTTGAAGTGTAATTGATCAATCACTAACTTTATGATGTCACTATATCAGATAGTATGTGATTGATCAATAACAAAATAATTCGGCCCTGCAGCCTTTTAACTTTTCATCAGTTCTGGCAAGCTGAGTGCCATAGAAATATTGCAAAGCATGCTCCGCGCAAGAAAGAGCAGCGCCCGCTCCTCTGAATTCGAAATCGCGTTCTTCTGGAAAGCTTCGAGCACAATACCGCGAATCTCTCTAAAACCACCCTGGATCGCCTCGCGGATCGATTCCTCCTGCATCGTTTGAGCATGCATCTCAAGCAGCATTTCCGGCTTGTGAGTAGTCAGGATCTCCTCATAGGCTGCGATCAGCCCCTCTCCAATCCATCCGGTGAAGCGGTGGCAATGACTTGGCAGAAGGACTCTGCAATTCTTGCCCAAGAGGCCTCCAGTGCCCTAGCATCAACGCCTCTTTGGTACTGTGAAATGCCTCCTCGCTGCGCCACCTGCGCTGTCGTCGTGTGATAATAGCCTGTTTCCGCAAAAACCTCAATTGCGGCCGATATAATATCAGTTCGGCGATTGACCGAAATGGTTTCGTTTTTTTGCCATGTGAAAATCTCCTCTCATAAGTAATGAGTGATTAATCAGTGTAATAAGAATTAAACCAAAGCGCCACCCGAAAGGATAGCGCTCTCTGCCATACGGTCACTAACAGCATCAAAGTAAGAAATAAAACCCTATATACTTCCGGAAATACACCAATTGTTTTTACCTCGCAATTTAGCCTCGTACATCGCTTGGTCCGCATGCTGCAGCAAGGTTTTACCCTCGACTCCGTCCTTCGGATAGATGGCCACCCCGATACTCGTCGTCACCTGGACCTCCATGCCATCAATCTCACGTAACGTTTGGATTCCCTGAATGATTGTATCTGCAATTTCGATTAGTTTCTCCTTACTCTCCATATTCTCTACGAGTACGATAAACTCATCGCCTGCCCACCGTGCGCAGATCCCATCGCTTCCTACACACCCTTGAAGAACGCCAGCAATTTCCTGAAGAAGCCTGTCACCCATCTCATGCCCCAGCGTGTCATTCACCTGTTTAAATCCATCCAAATCCATAAAGAACACCGAAAATAGTGTATGAGTTTCTTTTGCACGCTCCAATACTTGCTTTAGTCGCTCACCTAGAAATCTTCGGTTAGGAAGTCCTGTCAGCTCATCATAATAGGCCATCCGTACCTCATCCGTGCGGTTATAGAAACCGAATAAATGCCCATGAAGGGTCCCATCTATTTCAACCGATAATGGACTGACATAACATTCGTAATAGCTCGTTTTCCCATCACTTGTCACCGTTGAAATTCGCTCTCGGAAAGGTTCCAACTGGCCATTGAAATAGCTTTCGATGATTTCGGCCAGCGTCCCATGCGCCGCGTGCATATTGACACAATACTCAGCTAACTTCTGTCCATTCGCCAACGGTTGTTCAAACAGCTGCTCCAATCGACGATTCGAAAAAACAACCGTACCATCCACATCACACATGACAATGGCTTCTTGACTTGACTCCAGCATTTGTCTTATAATTTCGTTCTGCTTCGCAATTTGATGTTCTGCCTGCTGACTTTCACAAAATAAAACCTTATATTGATTCTCACTCTCGGTCACTTTGCGATACAACTCTGTCATGCTTATATACATCCTAGTAAATTCATAAATCATTCCTAACAGGACCGCATTCGCACATACAAACGTGTTCCATTTGGCCACATACCAACCGACACTGAACCTGCTCCCACCGCATAGAACAATCGTAACGTCGAGTAGTGAGGCCAACAAGGCAACACAAAGCCAAGCAGCAGTTACCGTGCTGCCTCTCGACATCCGATAGAATACCACCAGGGCAATCAAGCTAATCGCAACAATCGGCAAGCCAATTCCATAGGTGAATAGCGGGGGAAGGTTCCCATTTCGTAAAATGATTGGCAGCCTATCATGAAAATAAGTTGCAAGCAGGGTAGATGCGCCAATGATACGAACAACAGCCAACAAGGCCAATGATGAGACATACCGGGCCATTTGTGGGCTTAGCTGTACATCTTTCCATTTGTATTCAAGCAGCATATATAAGAAAATGGCCACAGGAAAACCTGCATGCCAGAACAAATAAATCCATGGTGCCGTCTGCATGCCAGCATGGAACAAACCTGACGAAGTCACTGTCCCTGGAAAGGTAAGCACATACATCAAGTTCATACCACCCGAGAACAAATACCCCGCAGCAAGCACGATGACGGAAGGTGTCCGGTTAATCCGAAATTGACTATATAGTACGTAGGCCGTTATGAACTCGAAACAAATGACCGTTGACAGAATCGCAGGTTGATACGCTTGCAATTCCGATAGTTTTATTCGAGCTAAGGGAACGGAGAGCAGAGAAATAAAACAAACGATAGCGCCAATGAGAAAGGCTAATCTTCGTTGGGAACGATTCGCCGGCGTAGTTAGTAAGTTATGTACAGTGATTTTTGACGTTTGCGTTGGAATCATTCCGCCTCCCATTCGACTCTTTTTGTACATGATTCGACAAAACCCATGGATCTCCTTTTGTTCTGCTCATGAAGAATCTTCTTCAATTACCATAAATGATAGACATCAAACAGACCATCCTAAGTAGGATGGCCTTGCTTTGTAACCTTGAACGAAACCCCTTATTCGTGCTGCCTTTCATCGCTCAAATCCTCTGTCGAGGGAACGTCGCATGCTTGATTGGCTGCCGCTTCAAACTCTGCCTCATTGCTTGATCCCAGCTTGTCACCATACTGGTCAAGCCTGCCTGGCTGCCCTGCTGGGCCGTCATTATCCGGCTTATTATTTCTTCCGCTCACATGATCACCTCTTTGCGTTGATGGTTCGATTACCAGACACGTTGGCCTTGGCATACGCTTTAGTGTGTCTCATTTGGCTCCAAACCATCCTCACTCATCTCAGTTCACGATTTGTAGCCATTCGGGGTATTCATCCAAGTAGCCGTATTGACTCAACTCTTTTAACGAATTTCGAATGCTGTGTTCGTCCTCTCCCGATTGGCTCGTTAACTCCAGCAGGTCATGCAATTGAATATGCGGGTTCTCTTTGCAAAAGATAAGTAAACCCTTAGCCGCCCATGAGAGTCGGTCATCTTGGAAATCGCCAACCATCCGGCGAAACAGTTTGTGCGGAAGGATTTTAAGATCAACAAGGTCTTGCAGCGCCTTCATCGCCTGCTTATCCGTCATTCTCCCAAGAATGGCAATCTCCGATATCACAGGGAAATTGGACTCAGAGCCAAAGCTTTTCAGAATAATGTAGACCATTTGAGAACACAAATCTAGACCTGGTTGACGGAAAATATCATCCGACAGTGTAAAATTACGTGTACCCTCACTTACTTGTCCGTTAGACATGTCGATGTCCTCCTTTTCATTATGATCGGAGTTCACCCCACCCATTAAATCCTACATAAGCTTGCCAGCATTGCGACCAGCTTGCCGAAATATATCTTCTAAACTGAAGTTCTTCTGTCTGTTGGAAACCGGGATATCCACAGATTCCTGGTGTTCCATGGGTGCGGTATAGAAATGATCATCCTCTACGAATGATTCGATAGTGTGATTTGGATCCTCTTCGCCTACCAACGTAGCTAGCGATTGTTCGTGAAGGATATGCTTTGTCAAAATCTCCATAATGCCATGACTAAACATGCCTTCAGCTTTTAACTGGTTCATATACGCAATGACCTCTGGCGGTGTTTCTGTCGGAATGTATAGTGTCACATCCTTACCCGGACTCACCAAAACAGTCGATCTCCGTTTCTTCAATCCGCTCCGCTCCCAGCCTCAGTTTCCTTCTGGGTTTCCATGCTTGCCGCTGCTTCATTATTCGTATGTTTCAAGGCATGCTCCAGCAAAAAGAAAGTACCGCGCACATTACGGAATTGACTGTACTCTGATTTATCAAATCGAATCGGCAAGCCTAATTCGGCATTTAATTTCTCGATCCACGGTTGCAGAACGATAGCCCCGCCACCGATAAACCAAAACTCATTGGCATAGCGAACATGTTTCCACGAGTTGCGAGCGTATTTTAACACCTTTTCGGCTAGGATACGCATGTGACGGTTTACGAGATTCGTCATGTCAAAAGCCACTTTACCCTCAGCGTAAATTTCATACTCCTTGTTGACTAGCATGATCGTCAGTTCTGCCGTGCTTGAGATTAGCTCTTCTCCTTGGGCGTTGATTTCATTACGAATGCTTTCCAACGCATCGTTTAAGTAGATTTTAGCTCCCGTTGAATGCCGTTGATCCAGATCAAGCCCCGGTCTGAAGAAGGCAATATCCATATCGACACCGCCAACATCCGCAATCCCGAAGCCTTTATGTGATAGCTGTGACTTGGTTGTAGCCTCCATATCATAAACACCTGACACATCGTCAATGCTGATATCCGATGGCAGCGTAAACTCCATTTCTACCGTTACGCCTTTAAACATTGGTGTCGTAACAAACGTAATAGAATGAACACCACCTGTTATCTTCTGTGCGAATTCTTCGCTAAACTTCGTAATTTCTCTTATGGGCAGACCTGTTCCTAGGTGCACCGTAGCCTTAATACGATTCTTACCGCGTTTAATCGCATCCTCATGCTTCGTGGCAATGGCATATGCCGCAGCCGTTAGAAGTGTAACCATGGTTTCAGGCCGCTGAGCCTTCTTTTGGACCGCTTTATCTCCTACAATTTCATGCACAATTCCTTCGTCACCAATAGCCAAGTTTCCAACGTAGACATGACGATATTGCTCTGTATCAATCGCTGGCGATGTAATTTGCACATCTAAGAAATCCAAGGGATCTCCTTGTTCCATCAGCAAAAAGCGCTCCCCAAAAGGTTGTGCGACAACATTCGGGAAAATAAAGCTGTTGTTCAAATCGTCATATATGCCTTTAATATGACTGCTGCCGTTATCAATGGATAAGTGAATAGTTGTGGTAAGAATATCATGTTTAGCCATGTCTATTTCCTCTCCCAACCTTAATAGATACTATAAATAGATTCGGTTGATAGAAGCGATTTAAGACGGTTACTAGGAATTTTTAACAATTTTGATTTGGGGGAGGAAATGAAGTTTAGCATGTAAAGTTTGGCGTTTAAAGTTTAAAATTTAACGTTTAAACTTTAAACTTTAGTGGTTAAATTGTACACTTTGAACTTTATGTAAGTGTGATAACAATCACTCGCTTGCGTTACCTGCTGACATTTAAGATTCGCTAAAGGTTGCCGCACTAAAATAGTTTTATGACCCGAAGAGGAGTGATTATCATATTCCGTCAGCGAAAAAAAATCAAAATTATCACCATCATAGCTATATGTCTACTTATCATCGCTGCGATTCTTTATTGGCTTGCTAATCGTTATTTATTCGAGCACGTTGAGGTTGTCGTCGCCCCGAATAACGTTGTAACACAAGATTTGCCCGTGAAACAAGTAGCGTCGTCACAACCGCAATACGATGACTGGAATTATAAGGACGACAACCAAACGATTAGCATCAAACAAGTGCAAACGGGCTCCGGAGCTGATGCGATCACCTATTTCGTTGCTGATGTGAAGTTCAACAATAGCACGAACCTGCTCACAGCATTCGCTAAAAATGCCTTCGGCACAAACATCATCGAAAACACTTCGACGATTGCTGCAAGCAACAACGCAGTATTCGCGATCAACGGCGACTATTACGGCTTTCGTAACGACGGCGTCATCATTAGAGGCGGTACCGTTTACCGCGATGAACCTGCACGTGATGGCCTCGCCTTACTCAGCAACGGTACTTTGCAAGCTTATAACGAAGAGGAGATCTCTTCAGATGATTTACTCGCTAAGGGAACAACAAACACCTTTTCCTTCGGCCCTACCCTTGTCACGGATGGCGAGATAGCCGGAGATTTCTCCGCTGTACAAATTGATAAAAACTTCGGAAACCGATCGATTCAAGATGCCAATCCGCGTACCGGCATTGGGATGATCTCGTCGAATCACTTCGTGTTTGTCGTGGTCGACGGACGAAAAACCAACTATAGCCGTGGCATGACGTTAACTGAATTTGCGAATCTTTTCCATGAACTCGGCGCTACCGAAGCTTATAATCTCGATGGCGGCGGTTCTTCCACGATGTATTTTATGGGCAGAGTCGTTAATAATCCGCTTGGTAAAGGCAACGAACGAGGCGTAAGCGACATTATCTTTATTCCTAAATCTTAAGCAAGGAGGACTGATACCATGACCATTCTCATCCCCTCCTACGAGCCGGACGAAAGGTTAATTTCTCTTATCCATCATCTAAAAGAAGTTAGCGACGATTCGATCCTTGTCGTTGACGATGGCAGCAGTGAAGAATACCGCGGTATTTTTGATTCAGCGAAGCAAGCAGGTTGTACCGTGCTCACGCACAAGATGAACCAAGGCAAAGGCAGCGCATTGAAGACGGGCTTTGACTATGTGCGACAGCAAGGTGGAAGTGATGGCGTTGTTTGCGCCGACAGTGATGGACAGCATCTGCCCGAAGATATTCTAAGACTCACGAAAGTCGTTCGCGAGCACCGAAATCATATCGTACTGGGCAGCAGACAATTCACCGGCAAAGTCCCCCTGCGCAGCCGCATCGGGAATTCGGCGACGCGGATGGTTTACGCCCTGGCGACGGGTAAACCCATACAAGATACGCAAACTGGCCTGCGGGGCTATTCCTCCGAGATGTTGGATTGGCTATGCCAAATTCCAGGCAATCGCTTCGAGTATGAAATGAATATGCTTCTCGAGGCACCTCATGTAGGATACGACTTGGTCGAGGTACCGATCGACACCATCTATCTGGACGACAATAAATCTTCGCATTTTCGTCCACTCGCCGATTCTGCTAGAGTTTACTATCCTTTCCTGAAATTTTGTGCGTCTTCGGGATTCGCCGCGATCTTGGATTTCGTACTGCTGTTCTTACTGCAAGGGATGACCTCCAATTTGCTCGTATCCATCATTGGATCCCGACTGTTCAGTTCCATATTCAATTACACCATGAATCGCAAATTTGTTTTTGCCAAAAGAAACGGAACGGCTATCCGCAAATCGTTGTTCCGGTATTTCTCCCTCGTTATCATTATCATGTTATTGAACTACGGGTTCATGTACCTGTTTCACGAAAACATCGGCATACCGCTCATAGCTTCAAAGCTTATAACAGAAGCCCTCTTATTTTCATTCAGCTATTGGGCACAGCGAAAGATCGTATATTGACATGCAAAGAAAGCCACTTCCTTCATGGAAGTGACTTTTCCTTTATCTCCTAAAACACATCTCGATTTACATCGATATGCCATTCTGAACGACTAGCGATTGCAGCTATATCTTCGATATTAATCTGATCATCCACTATAACATCTACTGATTTAAACGTAATTATCTGCCTATCTGAGATCGTATTGCTTAATTTATATAGATTAGTCCGTAACGCTCCACGCTGCTTGCCACAATCGTTCTTCTTGGCGCTCTATTCCATGTTTCTCGAAAGGAATATCGAGAAATCGGCGTGAACATTGTGTTCTTCGCGTTAGCTGCACTTATTGCGATTTGTCGGTTTTAAGCCGACGCCTATCCATAGAAAAAACCTCTATCCACATGTGGATAGAGGTTCTCTTGCTTCTATTAGTTGTTGATAAGTGCCCACACCCCAGCACTGCCAGGGATCTCGCCTTTGGTCCACCATTTTGCTTGGTAGGTATGCCCTGCATACACGACTTTATCGCCGCCATTGTACGCTTTCACATTGTTCCAAGTTGGCATAGCGTCTTTGGTAGAAGCCTTCCAAACATCGGATACTTCAGGCTGTTCACCTTTTGTCCACCAGCCCGCTGTATATTCAACGCCGTTAAACGTGACTTTGTCTCCAGCCAAGTAGATCTTGGCGGTATCCCAAGCCGCAGCTGTTCCCGGTGCAGGCGGAACCACAGCAGACTTCGTTGTAACTGTCAGCGCAGCGCTTGCTGTGGAGCGGTTATTCGCCGCATCCAAGGCAATAACCGTGTAGGAGTACGCGGTAGAAGCGTTCAAGCCACTATCTGAATACGTCCTTGAAGCCGTTGTGCTGATTAGTTTACCGTCGCGATACACTTCATATTTCGTCACTCCGACATTGTCACTTGCAGCCGCCCAATTTAGCGTAGCAGCCGTTTCTGTCAAGTTACTGGAGGTTACTCCGGTCGGTCGTGTTGGCGCCTGCGTATCTGGCACTGGTATTACAACTGCAGGCAACGTGTTTGCCGATACAGGGGCACTTGAACCCGAACGATTACCCTTGTTATCCACCGCTACCAACGTATACGTAAATGTGGTGTTAGCCGGCAAGCCTGTGTCGGTATATTCGGTTTGGGTCGTTGTACCGATGACATTGCCGTTTCGACTAACTTCATATTGCTTAATACCTGCTGAACCAGCGGATGCCGTCCATTGCATCGTTATGGTGCTTTCCGTATGCGTAGAGCACCAAGCACTTGCTGGGAAGTTAGGCAGTACAAATGGTGGCTCTGGATCTGGTGTCGTTGTGCCGCCTTGTGTTACATTCACGTCAATCGCCTGGTAAAAGGCATTACCCGTGTCGCCGATCTCCCACACGCCTAGAATGATATAATAACCAGTCCGATCTGTCGGCACATTACACTTATGGGTTACTGTCATATCTGGTTTCTGATTGCCGCCGTCAACTGTACAGAAAGGCTTCGATTCCAGTTGATCGCGGGTAAGTGGCTTATTAGGATCCCAGCCGATTTTCGTTATGTAATACTTCCATTCCTTCGTCAAATGATTCGCTGTGAACTTCCAAGTGAACGAATTGTCGCCACCCTTCATCTCAACTTTCTTCCAGCGGTCGGTTGTCTGGGCATCCAATTCGAAATATTTGCTCGCTCCCGCAATCTGACCATCTGCCGGTCCTGACGCTGGGAATCCCCCCTTGCCTTCCACACTTTGTGGTTCGTACTGAATAGCGCCGCAGGCTTCGTTTGTCCCCTGTTGGCACAGCAGCGACCGGCTAGCAGGCGATTCCATGTAGCCATGAGCAGAAGCTTTACCTGTAAAGGATAATGTACAAACCAACCCTACTATCATGAATCCAAGTACAGCTACCAGTTTTAATAAGCGGGAATCTACCGTTAGTTTTTCCCATACGGACTGTTGTGTTATGACCATGTCGATTCTCCTCACATTTTGTAATCGGATTATAGCTTCCAATCTTAGCCAGTTGTTAAGTGTTTAGCCAGTTTCGAAAGACCTAGGGTAATATTCTCTACTAGCTGAGATCGTCTTGAACAAGACATAGAACGAAAGCGTGACACTTGACCCATATATATCTACTTTTTAGTAGTGACAACTGTACTTATCGTTGTTTTTAAGTTGGTGGACTACTGTAACATAGGCCGGATTGATCTGTACCTGTGAGGCGTGCTGCGCCCGTTATCCTATTATTTCCAACCATGTGCTTTCACGGTTCAGGCTTTATCTATGCCAATGGTCCCTTCTGCCTTTCGGTAAAGGGATCTTTTTCTCTACTTTTTCTGCTGATAACAAGGCAAAAGAAAAGAGACCGTCAACGATCAACGATCTCTATCATATGGATTCTCTAAAATTCGTAACGACAGTTAAGCTAATAACTAATTCTAACTGTTCGTGTTTTGTCCTCATAGTCTACCTTAGCGCCAAGCACTTCAGATAGCAGTCTCACTGGGATAATCGTAGAATCGTTGTCCAGAATAGCTGGCGAATCCGTCGCAACTTCTACACCATTTAGCGCATAAGCACTTTTGCTCGTAAAGAGGGTGATGGTTCTGCCTTGTTTCGTATATATAGCTGCCTTCAGTTTATCGTCCCATTCTACGGATGCCCCGAGTGCCCCTGCTAAATCTCTTATCCAAAGGTAGGAGCTTCCTTCTTTAATAATCGGCTTTTGCTTCATTGGCACCTTAACATCATCCAAGATGAATTTATTATCTGCTAATCCAAAAGAAACCACATGCTGCAACTTGCCAGGTTGGTTCATATTCTTCAAATACGCGGTAGAATCGTTATGCAATTTACTTTTCCCTACATACGCAATAGGTTCCGTACGGAAATCCCATTTCTTTTCATAGATTTTGGGTTGATTATCTTCAATGACGGACAATTTAACGTATGCCGTATAGACTGTATCTGGGGAGAGTGGCTTGCTCGGAATTAACATAACCTCACTCTGCAGATGATCATCGTCTAGCGGCGTATTCAACAATAGATCCAGCTCCTTGCCCGTACTGTCCGTCAGCTTGGATTCTACTAATTTGACATCTCTAACAAATCTACCTGATAGCTGCGCCATGATGGGATATCCGACAGGGTACTTAGTACCAGCATGGTTTCGTATCGGGTCTGGTGATTCATGACCATCAAAACCAATCGGAACATAGGGATCGCCTGGAGCCGGAGAAACGACTAATCGCGAGTTCCATTCATTCGTTAGTCCGAATTCAATCACCGTATAATTACCTTGTTTATCAAGACCAATTTCTATGGCATCCAGCGTTAAGAACGGCGTACGGTGATAAGGAGCATCGAAAAGACCATCAATCGCTTGTGTAATCGTTGCTTGCGAGCTTCCATTGTAAGAGACGTCTTCTGAGAAATTACCAGCATACGACGCGTACATCCCACGCTCATATAGCTTACTTCCGATATAGCCGGGTAGCTTACTATTTTCTTCATGCATGGATACCCCAGATTCGCTGACCTTGTTCGTTTCTAAATATTGAGCATGCAGTTTAGCCGCATACGTTAGGTTCTTATTGAAGGTAAGGGGATTCAAGCCATGCATAACCCTGTAATCGTTAATCGCCTTAATGCCTTCTAATTGCTGGGCTGTAGGAGCCCCAGGCAGCTCAGAAATGGCTTTCTCGTCAACACGAAATGTCCAACTCTTCTCGAGCGGCAAATAGCCATCATCCTTAAGTTCCAATACGATATTAACGGTATGCTCTCCCGCTTTTAAATCCGCCGTTGGCGTATAAGACAGGATCATTCTACCAATGTCCCATTGCGCATCTACTTTGACTTGATCGATTTTCATCGTATAGCTTTTGAACTCGGGTGTGATATCGCTTTTTACAAATTCAAACACGATCGTTGGCTTCATCAATCCAACTTTTCCTTGTGGATACCAATAGGAAGAATAAGATGCCGCCTCCACGTGTGGCTGAGCCATACACAATCCCGAAGCTGCAATAAAGAGGCCAAGCAACACTTTTAAAAGCTTATTTCGATATCCCATAGATGTGTTCCCCCTGCATAATAGACCTTACAAATATTAACATTCTATGTTTTTCAACCGGATTCCTTCTTTTTTGCAGTGAAAAAGTAGATATCTCACATGCGCTGTGAAATACCTACTTTAATTTACACATATCTCTTAAAAATCATATTGGCCTTTAATTACAAAAAATGATCCTCGAATCGTTCCAGCTAGTTTGGACTTCTGTCTAGCAAACTTAAATTTCGGTTCTAACTCCTTGGGAATCTCCATCCCCTCAGAAAGCTTAAACCCAACGGCCCGCTTCTTAGGGTCATCCACCGTATACATGACATTAACGCTAAGACCATCCTCATAAAAAACGTAGGTAAACTGGATGTTTTCCACTTGAAAACGCGAGGTTTCTAGCGGTTTAGCCGCGAACGCAATATCACGTTCTTTCAAAATTCGGTTCACATAATCAAGGTTCTCCTGACTTTCGCTTGCGGGTACAACCGTAAATTCATGTTTGTATTTGTTCATAAAGTAACGGGCTTCATTCGCACGTAAACCAGCAAGCGCTTCTACGACAGGTGAAGACTCTAAACCTACCGTGGACACATTTTTAAAATCAACGACATACGACATTTACATCCCTCGTTTTCTATCACTATTTCCTATTATTATACCAAAAATGAATTCAATATAAACGTTTGCGTTTGGGAAATGATTCAACGATTACTTTTGAGAAGCAAGAATAAACATGGATGCATCTTGTCCCATGAATATGTTGCTTCCCTGATAGAACGTTTTCGATTGAATATTCTTGTAACCTATCTTAGTCATGATGTCCGTTAGCTTCCCTTGATTAAATCCGTTATGAACTATATCGGAAACCACTTTTTCGTTTTTATCAAAATCCACGATTAGTAAATGTCCGCCTTCATTGAGAACTGCAAATAATCTGGATAAAACGAATTCAACATCCGGAATATGGAGTAGAACCTGCGCCATAAAAATATAGTCCGCATGCAAATCCGATAAACCTTCCTTTTCAAAATCAAAACATAATGTATCTGCATTCTGAATATGTAAATCAGCTATTTTCTGATTTATTTGATGAATCATGTTTGGTGAAGTGTCTAGAAACAGCATCGAATTAAACTCATTTATTAGACTCATTCCGACGAGACCGGTTCCACACCCGAAATCAATCGCATTCTTACTCTTTGCGTCATTTACAAATTTACGAATGGCATCTGATGAAACCTTGGCAATTTGAATTCTTTCAGGCGTGTCATATACATTAGCTATCATTTCAAACTTATCCGTATTTCCCATTATGGTCTCTCCTATCCAACCCGCTTTAAGCGGAACTTTACTATCCTAACGGTAAAAATACAAAAGGAGCTGGCCGCGGCAAGCTCCTTCAATTATACCATTTTACATACCCTTCTTGTGTAACTCCCCTGAAGGTCGCGCCCATCTGCGGTATTTCCGGTAGCCTCGCCGAACTAAGTGCAGCAAGAACTCTGGAAGCGGTATCCTGCGCAGCCATGGGAAATAAAAGCGATCGTAGGCGCGCTTCAAATCGTCCCACATCGAGCAATCATCCTCTTTCAAGAAGTCCGATACATCGACAACCAAGCCTCGACCGTTATGCTGCATCACATTTTTGCCATGTACATCATGTGGTTTCAATCCTTGGCTAACCGCATACTTCAGCGCTTCATCGATATCGTTCAGCACTTGACGCTTAATCGGGATGCCGCGCAACAAACTTTGATACAGCGTTACGCCGGTCAATCGACGCAGCGCAAGATAAGTATCACCCGCATGCAGGCATTCGGAAAAAGCTGGGTGCTTGCCCAGACGTCGATATATTTCTTTCTCATCCTCTATGCCCGGCCGCCCAGGCGCGTACACCTTTACAACCATATCCGGATAGCTTGGATGCATCAGCACAGCCGCATAATTACCCGCTCCAACTAGCTGCCAAGGCTCAGGGACACTATAAACGACGATCGGGTCATAAGGCCGCTCACTGGCAATCTGCAAATTCGGAAGCAATTGTGCTTCAATTATTTCGATCCAGTGTTTCTGCACGCACCTGTCACCCCCATCTATTATTTGGTGGTATTATATAAAAATAAGAAGCAATATGCTAGAAAAAATTATTTGTACATGACATAATCAATCATCAACGCTCTGTATCAATCTCCGAAAAAGGTCGCAAACACGATATTGCGGTCATAGCGTTCCACTGATGGTCACTTTTTAAGCTCAAAAAGAAAACGCCGTTCTTTTTGAAAGAACGGCGTTTCTTGTCGTTTGTTCTAGTAAGTTGGGAGCCTCCAACTTTATTTTTTCAAAGCTCGATCATACGCTTTTTTGTAAATGTCCACCATTTTATCAACACCTAGCGCTTTCATGTCGCTCACATATTTCGGCCAATCTTCCAGACTGCGTTCACCAACAATGAACTTGGAAATATTCTCATCGCGTTTCTTCATAATTGTATCCCCGGAAAGAGAGAGGGTTTCCATCTCTGCGCTTGTGAAAGCTGGACGAGGCTGCTGCAGACTATCATATTTCGGCGCTTCTTGATAAGCCTTCTGCAGCTCAGGCGATGAGAGGGAAAGATGAGCATCATAATCGAACCATGCATAGGTGCCGTCCGTAGAAATACCGGTTTTCTTTCTCATGTCCGCAACATCCGCATATTTCTCAATAAACTGCTTTTTGCCATTTTCCGTTTTGTAAGTAACGCCTTCTTTCCCCCAGCTGGCTAGCGTCTTACCTTCCTCACTATAGAAGAAATCCATGAACTTCATAATCTCTTTGATTTTTTTCGAAGATGTCGCGATCATGAAGCCTTCGTCCAAATATTGCGTGAACGCATTTTTGGCAGGTGCGCCTGCAAATCCGGTTGGCGCTCCCATGAAAGCCAGATTAAAGTCCGGTTTATCCTTGCGTAATGCCGAGTTGAAGAAGTCAATTCGTCCGATGTAATCGACTGTAACGAAGGCTCGCTCCGTAGACATCAGGTCCTGCCATAGCTTCGTATCTGCAGACAAGAAATCAGGAGGAATGAGGCCCTCTTTATAAAATTTATTTAAATACACAATCATTTGCTTGTAATTGTCTTCTAGCGGACCATAGCGCCATTCTTTTTTATCAAAATCATAGTACACATCAGAACCGGTGCCAAAGGCTGGAGCAAAATTCAAGAGACGCTGCAAACCGTTCCGGAATGAAAGCGGATAGCTCTTCGGATAAGCTTCTTTTATTTTCTTAAGCGCTGCATACAATTCATCCCACGTTTTTGGCTCGGAAAGCCCAAGCTTCTTAAATACATCATCGCGATACATCCAAATCATGCGATTCGTTTCCCCGATTCCCGCATTCGGGAACATATACATTTTGCCATCCGACGATATCGTGTTTTGCGTATCAACGGGATACTTTTCCATCCATTTTTTCAAGTTCGGCATCTCGTTTACATAATCCAGAATATTAACCAGCGCACCTTGCTGTCCGTACTTATCTGCCAGCTTTTTGTCCTGCGTCATCATCATATCCGGCAAGTTTCCCGAGGCAATTGTAACGCTTAGTGCGTCATCCAGCTTCCCGGACGGCAGCTGCACATTCAGGGAGACACCTGTTTTCTCTTCGATTAATTTCCAGGAAATATTATCTTTATTGTAAGGCCAGCTTGGATTCGAATAATTGAGTACGTTAAAGGTTTGTTTGACCACTTGCGCAGGAGCTGAAGCTGTTGTCCCCGTACTGGCAGAAGGCGCTGCCGTCGATGTCTCGTTCGTACTTGTTGAACAACCGGCGATTGCCGTCATAGATAGTCCCAAAGCTAAACAAATTGACAACCCTTTTACTGTTTTATTCATAGAACCCATCTCCCTTTTCTTTTGTTTAGACCCACAGCCTTTTTATTACTGAATATGAACTAACCTTTCACCGAACCGATCATCACCCCCTTGACGAAGTATTTTTGCAGAAACGGATACACAAGGAGGATCGGTACGGTGGAAACAAGGATCGTTGTAAACTTCAAGGCATCATCAACAACCAAATTATCGCCGCCTACGCTGGATACGTTAGCTGAGTTGATCTGCCCCTGCAAGACGATATTGCGTAGAACAACTTGCAGTGGGAACATATCTTGGTTGCGCAGGTAGAGTAAGGCGGAATAAAAGTTATTCCAGATGCCAACGGCATAGAAAAGTCCGATGGTGGCAAGCACCGCTTTGGAAAGCGGCAGCACGAGCCGAAAGAAAATACCGATATCGGTCAATCCGTCCATTTTACCCGATTCCTCTAACTCTTTGGGCATTGCGGAGAAAAAAGTTCGCATCACGATGAGATTCCACGTACTGACGGCCGTTGGTAATACCATGGACCACAGGCTATCTACCAAACCGTAGCTTTTGACGACCAAGAAGGTCGGAATCATACCACCGCTGAAAAACATCGTAAACACAATGAGCAGTGTAAACAGCTTGTGATGCGGCAGCTCCTTCTTGGAGATCGCGAACGCACCCATGGATGTCATAATTAGCGAGACCAAGGTCCCGACTAGTACATATCGAATGGTATTGATATAGGCGGAGGAAATACGCGGATCGTGTAAGACGATTTTGTACATGTCCACGTTGAATCCTTTTGGCCAAAGCGTAATCTCGCCTTTTAAAATGTGCGTACTATCGCTGAACGAGACCGCCAACATATAAACAAAGGGGTACAGCGTTGCAGCAACCACCCCAAACAGCACAAGGATGATCAGTAGGTCAGCCACACCAAATTTCGTTTTCATAAAGCGTACCTCCTTTCTACCACAAGCTGGTCTCGCCGACTCTTCGGCTGATCCAGTTGGCCGAGTATATGAAGACTAAACTGACGATCCCTGTAAAAAAGTCAATCGCCGTCGCATAGCTGTAATTGCCCTGACCGATCCCCGTGCGGTACACATAAGTGCTTATAATATCAGCCGTTTCATAGATGGCGGGATTATAAAGGAGAAACACTTTTTCGAAACCGATATCGAGGACATGCCCAACATTCAGAATAAAGACGATCACGATGGCCGGCGTAATGCCCGGAAGCGTGACATTCGCTATTTTCCTCCACCTGCTCGCACCATCCATTTCTGCCGCTTCATACAGCTGAGGATCAATCGAAGTCAAAGCTGCCAGATAAATGATGGTCTCCCAGCCGACATGCTGCCAAATTTCCGAAATCACATAGACCGAACGGAACATCCCGGGCATCACCATGAAGTTAATCGGCTCAAAGCCGAAGACTTGAATCAGGTGGTTGACGATACCACTGGAAGGCGAAAGGAACATGAGTACCATGCTCGCCGCCACCACATTGGATATAAAATGGGGCAAATAACTGACCGTTTGTACAAATCGTTTGAAGAATGCGTGCCTCGCTTCATTCAGGAGCAGCGCCAGTAGAATCGGTGCAAGAAAGCCAAAGATTAGCCTGTAGATCCCGAGCATAAACGTGTTGTAGATGAGCTTAAAGAAGTCGGGATTTTCCCAAAACAGCTTATAATACTTGAATCCGACCCATTCACTTGCCCAGACACCCTTAAACAAATTGTAGTTTTTTAAAGAGATAACTAATCCGAACATAGGAACGTACTTAAAAAGTAAATAAAATAACAAGGTAGGCAGGAAGAGGAGAAATAAGTATTTTCCTCGTTTCCACTGCTTCAGATAGGTACTTCTTTTCGACCGGAGATTCGTTTGCGAAACAGACGTCTGTGTCGTGGCGGCCGATGGGCTCGTACGCAATAGTCATCTCTCCTTTTCTCAATGTGGGTTGCCCCTTGGTTATTAGGCTCTGTATCGACAAGCTCATCGTATCGGAAAAACACCATGCCGACTATCCACTTCCTCATCGACTCATTCGCAAATTTCTGAAAATCGAGAATAATAATAAGAATCGTAAAAATTCATATAAGGAATTGTTAATTTTTTCTTACACCATGAATTTCACCATGCTATAATTTCCACATACTACTTGGAGCGAAAGGAGACGACCATGCAAACCACCTATGTCCCTAGAAAAAGATACAGCAGTTCCTTGTTCTACCGACTATTGATCAGTTTCATTATCATCATTTTGCTGCTCGTATCCTTTAATGTAGCCTCCTTTACCTTCTTTCGAAGCAGCATTCGCGAAGAAATTATTAAGAACAGCTCTCTGAATCTCGAGACGACCGTAGCCAGCTATGAAAAAAATATTTCGTTAATCAAAAGCCTGCTGGTCAGCCTATACTTCAACACTCATACCGAAGCGCTCAAAAATAATCCACAAAAGCTCGACTTTATTATTTCAAGTCAGGTTCAACGCGAGCTGCAAAATGTGTTAGCGAACAATCAGCTTTCTTTATATAACATCATCTATTACTTTCCGAACCGTGACTTTGTTATCGATAAAGATGGCTCCCGAGATGCGCAAATGATGTTCAGCAAATTTTATACGTCCCCCACTTATCCAGAGCAGTTCTGGTCAACGGAAACCGGAAAATCTTCGCTCTCCTTCCGGGTGTACCCTTCTGCGGAATTCCAAGAAAGTACAAGCTTCTCTACTAGAAGCTTTGGGAACTTTAATCCCGTTCTTTTCAAAAGCGCCGCTACGGACGGCTTATCTATCATAGCCTTGCTAGATAGTGATCAAATGTTTGAGGCCTTCAGCCATTTTCAAGCAGATTCCGGCTTCTACATCCTTGATGACGCTGGAGGTACAACGTACGCCGTATCCAGTCGGAAGGATCCACTGCAATTAAAGCCGCATACTGGCAGCTCCGGCTATTATTTGGAAGGCACCAATTATTATTTCTACAAGCAAGGTGCAGTGACCGGCAACACCTATGTGCTGATTGTGCCTTTCGCTACGATTTCCGAACAGTTCTTCAAGCTGAATGTGTTTATGGTTGGGCTAATATTCCTTTCCATTATCATCGGAGTCGGCATGTCAATTCTCTTTGCCAAACGGTTTAACAATCCGCTCACCACCATCATCAGTTCCATTCAACAGATGGATCGTCACCAAACCGCTCCCTTTGTCAGTCCAATTCGCGAGTTCAACGTCATAAGCCAGAAGCTGCATGATTTATTTCTGACCAATGAAACGATTAACCGAGACCTACTAAGCAAAAACTCCCTGCTCAAGCACTACGCCTACTTAAATAAGGTGAAAATGATTCACACCGATATTGAGGACGCGAAAATATCCATTGATTCCGAAAAACCCTATGTCATCGTTCTCTACCAGCTCATGTATATCGACAACCAGTTAGCCGCCATGGACATGGATCCTAATCGCGCCTCGTATTACATTAAGGAATTCGTTCAATCGCAGTTTATTCAGGCCTATAAAGACGCCTTGACCTTCCAAATTGAGAAGGATCAAATTCTAACAATTATTTTTACAAACGATTCCGAACTTTCCATATTAGACAATCTACTGCTCGATATCAAAAAAATATTTGAGCTGGATGCTTCCTATTGTTCCGTCACCATTGCCGTGAGTCCTGTCCATGACAATGCGTTTATTTTCAACGAAGCTTTTGAGAACACGCTGCTGTTAGCCAAACAACGGAAGCTTGGGGAAGGTGTCCAAATCATTCGGGACAAGGAAACGCTGCCTCCAGATCTCTGGTTCACACCGGCTAATATGAAAGAATTTACGGCGAACTTGACTTCCGGTAACCCCGCGATCACAATTCCTATCGTTTCAAAAACGTTAGAGCTCGCCGTCAAACGAGGCGCTTCCTACGCGCAAATCCATGACCTTGCCAAGGAAATCGTCAACTTAATTATTAAAACGCTCTATTCCAGCCATAATCCGATTTCCTTGCTGGATGATAAAAGGAGCCCCGCGGATATTCTCAAGAATTGCCGCACACTTGAACAATTTCAGCAGTTTTTCAAGGAAATCCTGACACAGTCCGCCTTCGATATTCGTCAGAAGAAAGAAGCGACCGACCACATTACCAGTTTCGTAACGAACTACGTCAATGAGCATTTCGGCAGCGATCTATCGCTGGACTTGTTAGCGGATAAGCTCAACATTACAGGCGCTTATCTGTCGACGTATTTTAAAGAAAAGACCGACATTAATTTTAGCGATTATGTCAATACGGTGCGCATGAATAAAGCGATGGAGCTGCTGGAGAAGACGGATCTCAAAATTCAGGACGTCTCTACGCTTGTCGGCTATTACACGATTGCCTCCTTCAACCGCATGTTTAAAAAGCATACGGGCATTACGCCGAGCGAGTTCAGGCGAGCTCGTATGAACTAAAAAAGGACGATCCTGACCGAAATGTTTTCGGGGATCGTCCTTTTTACTGTCTAGTTGCCTTGTGCGCAGCTATCGTTTAATTGGTCATCGTGCTGTAATGCGCAGCCAGTTTGGTAGGCGTCAGCTCATAATCGTACACAGCAACTTTGCCGATTGCGCCTTGGAAATAGGATGCCAGATCTCGCGTAGCAATCCGCATTGGAGCCGTGCCGTTTCCGGGTACGATGCTGTAGTCAGATAGCTTGTCTTGATCACGCAGGACGCCATTTTTAAACACCTTCGTGTAGCCTGTCGGGTACGTCGTGTTCGTATTCACGGTGTTAATAACCAATGTGTAGTGAATCCATTGACCTGCGGTCACCGTATCCTGAAAGTAGGAGCCTGCGCCTAAGCCACCGCTTAAATTAAACGAATATCCGCTGATACGATTTGGACGGTTTTCAGTGTTTGTCTGATTGTACATTCTAGCCACCCAAGAATGCTGTCCAGACGTCCCTTTGCCCATCCAATGGACATAGCCGCTGCTCTCATAGTTCGTAAATTGTAGCGTATCTGGCCGCATCCAGGCTTCAACGGTCAAGATACCTGTACGCGTAACCTCCAGATAATCGTTGTCAGGGATTGTAAAATATTGATTTGTTCCGTTGAATACCGGAGCTGCATCCCCATTCGGCATCGTCGTGTCGGTCGGGCTTCCAGTAAACGTACCGTTCATACCGTTACCGGATTGATCCGCTGTTACCGCGGAGGATAAGGGCCAATATCCAACGGGGTTATCAGCCAGTACAGCCGTGTCGTAGGTGGAGGTTGCATGTACGAATGAAGATACATTGAAACAGGCAGAAAGTAGGGTAGCTGTCATCAAAGATACCGCAAGCTTGGACATACGAATTGAAATAGCGTTACTCATTGTCAATCGTCTCCTCTCCTATTGGCAAATCACTTGCTTGGTTGCACCTGCGCTAGTTATACCAGTTCGCTTAACTCGGTCGTCAGCCGTTCCACTTCCCTCCCTTCTCCGTCGTTATTTTCATCTTATCGGGAAGGGGCCTACTTCAAAATGGCTTCGTTTTGGGATGATGATGAAATCTTAATCCAGCCAAACAATTCGTCATAATCAATAAAAATGCGAAGCATGGACACGCTAGTCCAACGTCTATTGATATGATAGAAAAAAGTCTGAATGAATCCCCCGCAACGTAGCTGTGGGAGTTCATTCAGACTTTTTCTATTTGCGCTTTTGCTTACTTTAATATTGCCCTTTAATTACAAAGAACGAACCTCGAATTGTCCCAGCCAACTTGGACTTCTGTCTAGCAAATTTAAATTTCTTCTCTTCCAATTCCTTAGGTACTTCCATCCCCTCAGAAAGCTTAAAACCCACAGCCCGCTTCTTAGGGTCATCAACTGTATACATGACATTGATCCCCAGACCATCTTCATAAAAGACGTAGGTAAATTGGATATTCTCCACTTGAAAACGCGACGTTTCTAGCGGTTTGGCCGCAAACGCAATATCACGTTCTTTCAAAACGCGGTTCACATAATCAAGGTTCTCCTGACTTTCGCTAGCGGGTATAACCGAAAATTCATGTTGGTATTTATTCATAAAGTAACGGGCTTCATTCGCACGTAAACCAGCAAGCGCTTCTGCTACTGGTGAAGACTCTAAACCCACCGTAGACACATTTTTAAAATCAACGATTTGAGACACGCTCATCCCTCCCATGACCTCGCTTATTTCCCAACAACGGGAATCCATACTTCACCATAGACGAGGCCGTCACGCTGCCCCATCTCAACCGTTGTATTTGGCCCGCCTACATAGGCGAAATTTTGGGCTTCTGGTAGAACTTGACCAAAGGCAATACCAGTGAGTCTGTTACTCAACTCATCCGCCGTCTTCCCTTCGCCTTTAACCACGAGGTATTGTCCCTTAGGGAATTGAATAACTCGGTGTTCTTCCGGTACCGATGCTCCTGTCATGACACCAGCATAGTACATCATCTTGTGATTGACGGCTTCGTTCACGGCAAAAATGTAGTCGTTCGTGGCAATCGCTTTTAATGCGTCAAGCCTTCCATCTTGCTCTACAGCCCTCCAAAAGTTTTCCTTCTCCTTGTTGATACCGGCATAATCCGTATAATTGCTCTTCAACTCCGTGCCAATACCTAGAACGATAAAGCTGTCTTTTTCCTCAAGTGTATACATTGTCATGTTTAAATCTCCTTTTTTCAAATTAATGAAATATTTTTTACTTGATACGTTTATATTAACCTTAAATCATGTCAAAATGTGATACTGTTTAGAAGACCCGATGACATCTCTACTACCTTATTAAAGTTTGCGGCTTTGGGGACGCAGCGCCCAAGAAGCGATACTAAGCGCGGCATAGAAAAGCGGAAGAATAATATGGAATCCGTAATTACCGTAATCGTTAGCGAACACATGAGATAAGGCCGCACCAGTCATTAGAAAAAAGATACCGCTATAAGCCCATTCCTTAAGCCGGGGGAAACCTGGCATTACGATTGCAATGACGCCAAGCAACTTCCAAGTTCCGAGAATGTTCGTGATATATAACGGAAAACCAATATCGGTCACTAGATCTACATTCCCCCCATATCGCATGAGTTGCCCGATACCGCTTAATGCAATTGAGAATGCAAGTAGGATTGTGACGGCCCAATAAGCGGCCACCCGGCCAAATGGGCGGGACTCTACTTTCGCCATTTTTTCATTCCTCATAATTGTACTCATTTTCATTCCTCCTCTAATTTTGTTTAACAACCGGCATTCACATGGATGAAGTGATTTGTTTTTTCACTTGATACGTTTATAATAACCATAAACCATGTCAAAAAATGATACTGTTTAGAGGACACCCAATGAAAAAAGTGGAACGAATTAACATCATCATGCGGTATATCAATAACCGCGCTCACTTCACCATTTCTGAGATTATGCAGGAATTTAATATTTCTCGTTCGACAGCTATTAGAGATATCAGAGAAATAGAAACGATGGGAATGCCTCTTGTCGCTGAAGTCGGCAGGGATGGGGGTTATTTTGTCATGAAAAATTCCGTCCTACCGACTGTTCGCTTTACCGATAATGAGATCAAAGCCCTTTTTATTGCCTTCATGGCCACTAGAAATCAACAACTCCCCTATCTCAAGAGTCGTCACTCTTTAGCGGAAAAATTACTCGGACTCATCTCGGAAAACCAGCAAGATGATCTTGTTATCTTAAATCAAATCTTGCTATTTGAGGGCACCAACCCCCACAATCCCGACCTGCTTGATCTATCAGATCTGCCCCATCCTATGTTAGAACAACTTATCCAAATCATTATTATGGATAGCTACTTAGTGGTTTCCGTCGAAGTAGGGAGGGAAATAGAGACTTATCCCATTTATCTGTTGCACTTATATCGTGAAAAAAGCTCCTGGCAAATTGAAGGCTTTGACCTAGAGGAAGAGAAGAGGCGGATTATTCCTGTCGACAATCTCACTGATGTTACACCTTACTCTGAGAAAAAAAGAATAAGCAAGAAGAAGATTATAGAACAACTAAGCAAGCAGGAAAAAGTCTTCAATCTTATCCTTGAACTTGGTCCAAAAGCGATTGCCCAGTTCAAAAAATACCATCCGTTAAAAATGTCAATTTCATACACGAACCCTTACCAGTCTACGGCTATTCTAAAGGCTTTCATCAACATTCATCACTCGGATGAATTGACCGAAATCACAAATTGGCTGCTTTTCTTAGGTGGAGATATCAAGATTAGGGAAGTACCCAAAGAAGTTATGGAAGGTTTACAGGAGAGAATGGTTCTTTTCTCGAATAAGGATTAATGAAGAAGAAGCATCATAGGAGGAGCTGGCACTCGTTATGGAGCATTCAGGACTTCCTGTTCTCAAACTTATGTCAATGTACACAGAAGCTGGGCACACCGAGGGCTTTCACTATTATCGGGATACCTATAGTTTATTATTTATACATGCACGTTCCGTTATACTTACGATTAACAACCATACACATAGGCTTGAGGGTATCGGTTGTGTAAACCTACCGCCTCATACGTCCATTCATATACAAAGTGAGGATCTGATAGAGAACTTTCCATCATCTACCGATCAGCTTCGCCGTCGAGAATCAGATCGATATCTTGGCTGATGCCATTCTGGCTGGCCGATAGAATTTAATACCCTAATCTGAATACAGACCCTCTTCTATCCGTTCGTTTACGGTTGTGAAGTGGGTCTTTTGGCATGTCGTGTGATTTGTAAAAATTTGTCGGCAACGAAAGGATTAATACACTATTTTGTCGAATTTATAGGCATACATGACATATTGGGTTGTTCCCACGAGGTGCACAAATGAAGCGTTTCCACTTGATCTTGTTACTACTCACTTTAGGCGGGGCTGCCTTCTTGGTATTGCTCCTGTATCCCTTCATAAGCTCAGCGAAGGATTCCACCAATCTTCCAATAACCACATGGGGAGTGCAATGGATTCCTGCTGGAGCTCCAGAAGACGCCTCGCCTGACTTAGACGGAGAGTGGCTGTCTGCCACAGTTGAGCACCCTTTTGATGCTATTCCTAAAGGGAAGGTCGGCGCATGGATTCACCTAACTGTCCCCCCTACTTCTAACCTATCCAAACCGGGACTGTATATTGAACGCCTGTACGCCATGAACATAAAGATTTATGAGAACGGAAAGCCCGTCTATCAGGTAGATCGCAGCTTTGACTTTGAGCGCACCCTTCTCCAACTGCCGCTCGACCATACTGAGATAGCCAGCGATCTATATCTGCGGCTCACGGCGAAAGAACGGGCAGGCATCACCAGTGATGTCCAGCTTGGCGAGCTTCCCGAAAACTCCCGGCAAGCCGTCCGTAAGGAACTGCCTAACCTGTTGCTAGGGGGAGGCTTCGTTTTCCTATCGCTCCTGATGCTTCTCTGTTCCTGGTACCTGAACCGAGCCCAACGCAGTACCGCCCTGGCGCTTAGCCTATTCGTCATGTGCAGCGGCATACTCATCATGACCTATTCGGCTATGCCTTACTACTATTTTCCTGAGCTTGGACACTTTTTCGTATTTATATTTGATACGTCTATTTATATTATGTTTCCTGCCCTGCTGTACTTCGTCATCCACCTATTCGAAGGCCGGTATCCATGGATCAAGCGAGTGTTCCGTTGGCTTGTTGTCTATTATTTGATTAGCTTCTGCGTTATGGTATGTTATAAGATCATCGGAAGTCCCTTGTATTTTCTCTACGCGTTCCTGACCCTCTGGTTAGGTGCACCGCTCATTATCGGACAACTGATTCTCATCAGCATCCTCGCGTTTCGGAATGCCATGCAGAATCCCAATTCCCTGATCCTCTCCCTGGGCATTCTGATCCTTGCCCTATCAGGTGTGACGGATCTCTTGCTGATGTACGCAATAGATACGCTCCGTATGTTAAATTTATGGAAACTTGGCATCATTATTCTCATCGCCTCCCTGGTGATGATCCTGAACCGCCGCATTGCATCTGACTATGCCCGGCTCCTATCCTACTCCAAAGAATTGGAGCTTTATAATCACCAACTGCAGCGGACGGAGAAAATGGAGATCATCAGCGAACTAGCTGCATCCATTGCCCATGAAGTGCGCAACCCGCTTCAGGTCACAAGAGGCTTTTTGCAGCTGCTCTCGGGAAAATCAGTGGAGCACGACAAGTCCTACTTTACCTTGGCCATACAGGAGCTGGATCGGGCGGCAGGCATTATAACGGACTTCCTGACCTTTGCGAAACCGGAGCTGGATACCCTAGTAGAGCTGAATTTGCAGCATGAGCTCGCACAGATCGAAACCATGATGACACCGCTGGTCTTGCTAAACAATGGGGAGCTGGAGGTCCACGTGCCCGAACCTCAAATCATTCTAGGCAACGCATCCAAGTTCAAGCAGGCATTGATCAACATCATTAAGAATAGCATCGAGTCCCTTCACGAAGACGGCCACATTACCATCAACGCCTGGACCGAAGGAGGAACCGCTGTCATCCGCATTGCAGATAACGGCGAAGGCATGGAACCGGAGCAGATCGCGAAACTAGGAGAGCCTTACTTCTCAACGAAATCCAAAGGAACTGGCCTCGGCCTGATGGTTACCTTTCGTATCATCGAAGTGATGGAGGGCACCTTGGAATTCCATAGTGAAAAAGGAAAAGGAACCGAAGCAATCGTCCGGTTCCCTCTCGTTTCAAACCCTAGTTCCAAGAAATCTGCGGTTGTACCCCAGTAGATTTCAATTGCTCCAATTCCTCCGGTTGCGGGGGAATGACTAGTGCATAATGAGCTGGTGTTTCTGCCAGCACACTCAACTCAATACCTTCAGGAACTTCAATTCCGAAGTCCTGCTTCAGCGCACTACGGGGATCTGCCAACAAGCGTGCCTTGAAATCCGCATCTTCCCAAGCCTTCTTAATAATCTTTACTTTCAACGTATCCATGGACATGACAACACAACCCTTCAAAATATAGGATATCTGCATTTTCATCATACCATGGAACTAGATCTTTTGTACCAGTATTAACCATTTATCGACAAATAAATTTTAAATTCGCCACTATTCAACAAACTATCGTAATGCTCTCTAATTTTGTTCGCCTTGCACTGCACGCTTTGAACGATCGCGGATGCGAACAATTGCCACTCTGGCATCCCATCGTGAAAAAGAAAAAGGAACCGAAGCCTTCGCCCGATTCCCTCTCGTTTCCAACCTAGCTCCAAGCAGCCATTTGCGGTTGTACCCCAGTAGCTGTCAACTCATCCAATTCCTCTGGTTTCGGGGGAATAATCATCGCATACTTAGTGGGTGTTACTGCCATCACATGCAACTCAATACCTTCAGGAATACTGTGTCCGAAGTCCTGCTCCAACGCACTACGGGGATCTGCCAGCAAACGTGCTTTGAAATCCGGGTCCTCCCAAGCTTTCTTGATGATATTCACTTTTAACGTATCCATGGACATGACAACACAACCTTCCAAATATTAGGATAGTTTCCATTTTCCTATTACCATAGAACTAGACATTTTGTACCAGTATTAACCATTAATCGTCAAATAAATTGAAAATCCCCCATTATTTAACAAAGCATCGTAACGATCTCTGATCTCGTTTGCCTTGCTCTGCAAGCTTTGAGCGATGGCGGATGCGAAAATCTGGAGAGATGCAGGAGCATCCTTCATGGCATTCAACCGATCCGCATAATCGTTTGCAAGGGTCGCAAGCCCTCCTAAAGCCTGCTCACGATAAATGCTGCGTTTCACCATACTCTCATCCAAAACCTCATCTGCATGTAATGCAAGGTTCTCCCGCAACAACACTAGGAAAGCGTTACAGGATGCCATCGGCAAATCCTCCCGCCAATCTGTCCAGTCATCAGAGAGTTGGAGTACCGCAAGAGCCAAATCGATGGCTGTCTCCATACCCCGAATCTCTTGGGCCCGTCCGGCTTGGAGCAACAATGCCGCGGCGCACAGCTTCACCGGGGCAGCCTTGCGGGCCAATCGGCCAGGATCCCGCGGGTTCATTGGCTCGTCCACCTCGCGGTACATCGCATCTGCCCACTCCGCTAAATAACGATGATAACAAACCCACAGTTGAGCGTTTCCTGAGAAACACCGCTGATAAGCCTCCAAGAACCGTTGATTCAAAAGCGTGCTTAGGGCCAGCGAACGCCGAACCTCCCTCCTCTCATCCATTACATCGTCCAAGAGAAAAAAGGACAACATCCCGTATACATTCCCTAGCGCTAATTCGCGACACAGCTCGATCGGACTCCCCAGGGTCTCGCCAACCCAATACGGGAGCAGATAGCTGATCATATTAGGTCCTTCGCTGTCCTTCCTGTCCAAAGGATAGCACCCGCCCAGAAGCGCCAAAGCATGCTCCCTCAGTTCCTCCGGAAGCGTCTGCAATTGAGCCGAGGTATCCCCGAAGATCCGGGCAATCTCATCGCTATATGGATCTATTAATCGGTTCATGGCTGGGGATCAGTTCCTTTCTTATTGTGAGAATCGTTTATCTAGGCCAGGTCGCATGTTTTCCATAATTATACTTCTGATCCATCTAGGCGTAAACCTTGCGGTTTGCCATTTCACTCTTTCTCTGTCGCAAAATAAAGGACGGCTGTAATCGGGAAAGCTATGCCAATCCATAACACGGCACTCCAACCTCCTGTCGCATATGCCCACCCACCAATTGCGGATCCGATGGCACCGCCAAAAAAGAAGATAGCCATAAAAAGGCCATTCAGCCGACTGCGAATTTCCGGACTCAGTGAGAAGAGCGCACGTTGTCCAAGCACAAGATTTGCGGATACGCCGGCGTCCAATAAAATAGCTGAAACGACGAGAATAACGATTCCGGTAATTGAACCCGTGCGGATCATAAGCGGTATCAACATCGAGATGATGACAGTGCCGAGTGCAATCCCTGTTGCGGGTTTAGTCCAACCACGGTCCGCCAACCGTCCAGCCACAGGCGCAGCTATAGCCCCCGTAACTCCTACAAGCGCGAACAACGCAATATCTATCTGTGAAAAATGAAAGACCGGGCCAGATAACAGTAACGGAACTGTTGTCCAAAATAAGCTAAAAGATGCAAACACAAATGCATGATAAGCTGCCCGGCGGCGTAAGATCGGGGTTGTGCGCAGCAAGTACCACATCGAACCAAGCAGAGCGGCATAGCGTGTGTCCGCCGTGGGCATTCTTTGGGGTAACACTTTTGAAAGTACGATCGCCAAAATAATAATAGCTGCGGCAGACAAAGCGAATACGGCATGCCAACCTAGGAATTCGGCCACCAGACTCGACAACGGGCGCGAGAGCATAATGCCAAGCAACAAACCACTCATGACATTACCGACAACTCGGCCGCGAGAAGAATCGGATGCAAGATACGATGCAAAAGGAACGAGTATCTGCGCAGCGACCGACCCTATTCCGATGGCAAAAGAAGCCATCAAGAATAGCACAGCTTGTTTCGATACTGCTGTTATTGCAAGGGCTACACCTGTAAGAAGTAAAGATGAGACAACTAACTTTCGATTTTCAACGATATCTCCCATAGGTACGATAAATAACAAGCCGGCTACATAACCCATCTGCGTTAACGTCACGATCAAGCCGGAACTGTTTGCAGACAGCCCAATGGAAGAACTGATGATCCCTACCAATGGCTGTGCGTAGTAAAGATTAGCTGCAATAACGCCGCATGCGACAGCCAAAAACAGGATCAGCCATGAGGGGATAATCTTCTCGTTCGTTTGGTTTTTTAAAGTAGTCATTTTAGACAACTCCTTATATAGAAATATAATGTTCTACAGACAATACATTCATGTTTTCATGCCAACTTCAATTCTATCCTTCCTTATTCATTTTTAAATACTGAACGTACAGTTTGCTAAATATATAACAAAATAATATACTGAACGTATAGTTTTGTAAATGGGTAATTGCAACTTTATTTCTTTTTAATAATTGGTATACTGAACGTATAGTTTATTTGTATCGGATTAGATATGTATGGATGAAAGAGGATGAAGATGATGAATGGAAAAAGAGGCCGGCCGCGGAATATTGAATCTCAAAAGTCTATCCTTTCCGCATCTTACGAGTTATTGCTGGAAAATGGCTTTCAGGCCGTCACCGTGGATAAAATCGCTGATCGTGCCCAAGTTAGCAAAGCCACGATATATAAATGGTGGCCTAACAAGGCCGCCGTGGTCATGGATGGTTTCATGGATGCTGCCACGGAAAGATTACCCATCCCTGATACAGGTACAACATTTAATGACATTCTAATTCACGCCACGAATTTAACCGGGTTTTTGACAAGCCGGGAGGGGACCATCATTACAGAGTTATTAGGCGAAGGGCAGTTTGATTCAGGATTGGCGGAGGCCTATCGTGCTCGGTTTTTCCGTCCCCGCCGACTGGAGGCCAGGGGTCTTTTGGAAAAAGGGGTTCAACGCGGGGAATTAAAAAATAATCTCGACATTGGCATATGCATCGATCTCATTTACGGGCCGATTTTCTATCGTTTGCTTGTGACAGGAGAAATCTTGGACAAAAGCTATGTCGAGAATTTAGTAAAAAACGCATTTGAAGGTATTCGTTATTAATCGAACCCAAAAAGCCCTAGCTCATCGAGTAAAGGGCTTTTTTGAATCACCCAACAAGGTCGCACTAATTCCAGTGGGGTCTTCATTTCAATCAAAGGTTGTCATTTAAAGCAACTTAATCAGCTCTTCTAGCTCTTCAACCAATACTTTAGCAAGTTCAAAATTAGTATCTTTTAAAGCCAATTCTATTTTCATTTCGAGTGATTTTTTATTTTGTTCATTTTCTAGATAGTCTCTATCAAAATGGCTCGCATAAATCATCTGTCTAAATTTTCGCATACTCATTTTTCTAATCGTCTTATCGTCAATGATTAACACATAATCCATACCATTTACAACAGAATAGAAATCATGAGAATCGCACCTGTATAGTCTTCAATGGCTTTCTCCAGTGCTATTTGTGTATAGGTGTCCAAATGCTTGTCGGTTCATCAAAAAGCAATACGTTTGCTTTACTGGCAGCAACTTTAGCCAATTGAAGCATGTTCTTTTCTCCACCGGATAAAGAGGCTATCTTTTGATTAACGATCTCTCCTTCAAAGCCATAGTTTGAAAGATACGATCTAACCTCATCATACGTTTTAAACCCAGCTTCGATGAATTCTTCTAGTATTGTATTAGAATCCTTTAGTACTTCGCCTTGATTCTGAGATAAATAAGCCACTTTCACATCAGCATGTATTTTGATTGAAGCATGATTATTTTTAAAGATATCTCGGAGTAAAGTCGTTTTCCCAGTACCGTTTGGACCAATAATGGCAACTTTATCTGTAGATTTTATCTCAAAGTTAACATTGTCTAGAAGCAACTCATCAAACATAACACGATAATTAGTAACATTTACTACAAACGTGTCCTCAATCTCATTTTCAATACCAAAACGAATTGTAGGTTGCTTAATATCAACAAATGGCGCTTTAATTCTACGCGCTTCCAATCTCTCCTGAAATCTAACTCTAGCCTTTAACGCTCTGCCTCTAGATGCTTCTGAATTATACGTTGCGATAGCTCTAAGATTATCAATAATGTTATCGTATCTCTCAATTTCTTCTTGTTCAGCGACTGCGATTTCTTGCAACTCAATTTTTGTTTGAAGTAATGAGAAATTATATTCAATATATCGCCCATCAAACTCTTGGATCTCCAAGTTTTCAAGGTGTATAATTTTGTTGAAACAATGATTCAATAGATATCGGTTGTGCGTAACAACTAGCAGTATTCCTCCTCAACTGAAATTTTCTGCTTTTTGGACAGTCATCAACTCATATTTATCCAAAAAACTGAATACACCCTTTTTCTCTTTTGCCAATTTTTCATATTTTCCGACTTGAATAATTTTACCTTCATCCATGACAATAACCTCATCAGCATCCCTTATTGTCGATAAGCGATGGGCAATCACAATAATCGTCATTTTCCCCTTTACCTGTTCTAGGACCTCCTGAATCTTTGCTTCATTCTCATTATCTAATGCGCTAGTCGCTTCATCCAAAATCAAAATAGAAGGTTTCTTTAGCATCGCTCGAGCGAGGATCAACCTCTGTCTTTCTCCACCTGAGAGCCTGACTCCCCGGTCACCAATGAGCGTATCAAGTCCCTGTGGTAATTTCCTTACAAAGTCAGCAGCGGATGAGAATTGTAAAGCTTCCCACAATTGTTCCTCTTGTGCATGCGGTTTAACCATGAGCAGATTGTCTCTTATACTCGTATTAAACAAAAAAGGATCCTGAGAAACATAACCTAAAGACTCTCTTAGCGATAATAGGATATCATCTGTTAGCGGGATGCCATCAATCATGACGCTTCCACTCTCTGGTTTCAGCAATCCCATTACTACATCTACTAAGGTACTTTTTCCGGCACCAGAATGCCCTACAATAGCTGTCATGCGGTTAGCGGGAATATGCAAATCAACTTTTTGAAGAGCATATGCAGGTTCCCCCAAATTATAGCGGAAGCAGACATTCTCAAGGTTAATCCCTTGTTTCATATGAATCCTCTGCTCTTTTGGTTCATGATCCATGCCCTCTTTAAATTCTCTTACAACCGCGCATTGTTCATGCAGCTCTACCAATGCCTTAAAGGATGGCAGTACCACTGCAATTTGCGCCATACTGGACTGAATCCCAATAAATCTAGGCCATAGCCTAGAGAAAATGATAATAACCAACAACAACTGTTCAGGCTGTGCACGAAATAAGTTGACAGATATATAGATAAAAACTGCGATTAATACTGCCGATGACACTTTATACATTTTACTGGATCCTGCCTGTAACTTGGTATATGCCACTTGTTCATTCCGCATCCGTTCGGTCAGGGCAACATACCAATCCATTCTCGCTCTTTCTAATCGATTACTCTTAATATCTTTAATTCCATTGATTTGGTCTGTGACACCCGCAAGATAACTTTGGCCTAATTCGAATGTCGAATTACCAAACTTTAGCGATCTTCCAAGAAACTTACGAGAGATGAGGATCAGCAGCAATCCACTAACTAGAACAAAAACAGTGATCCTAGGTGAGAGCCAGAAAGCAAGACTTACTTGTGCTAACGTAAAAATAATGGATGCAATAAATTGCAAAAAGGTATGTGTCCCAGCACTAACACGAGCAAGTTCTGAAGTTAACAAGTTGATTAAATCCGATTTTCTACTTTTCATGAAAAAATCCCAATTGGCTTGAAGTATGGAACCATAGGTCTCTAATCGTAGATGTCTGGTAAAGCCATGCTGTATTTTTGCGTTGCGAATCGATATATGATTTTGAAATACGGTTTGTCCAATCACTAGTAAGACATAAATCCCTAAGATTAGGGGTAATTCAAGCAAAGCAGGAACTTTATGAAATATCTCAAACCAATGCGAAAGGGGGATCCCTGTTGCGTCTAACTTTACAATACCGCTTGCCGTTATCATTGGAATTAGAAATAAAATTCCGATTCCCTCAAGCAGACTAATGAAAATCATGGCAAGGAGATTGATATATAAAATTTTCCCTGAAAAGGCATGTAGTTTTTTTACAAAGTAGAACGTTTGCTTCATATTTTTGTTCCCTTCCTGCTTATTATATAAAGCCTCTAGATAAATGGGCCAGTTTTTCGTTTTCTATTGTCTCTATGACTAAGGAAGCAAGCTCATAAGCTGTGAAGCCAGTACCTGGACGGCTTAACCGGTATACATCAATTTTTCTGAGAATGCTTGCAGTAGTAGTAAAATGCCATTGCATTAAACCTGAAGGAGAAATTATAAAATTTCGATACGTATGACGGAACAAGGTAAGCAATCGTTCAAGTTTTGGGGTTGGAACTAATTCAATCTGTTCATTCTCTGTTTTGACTAGTTCGAATACACCCGCGAGCGGTATTGGCTCCGAAGCAAATTGGGCTGGTACGGGTACGGCATATTTAGTAGCTCTATGAATGACGGGGCGATACCTACTTGATTCCAGACCAAGCTCATTTAAACTTTCTAACCATAATTTCTGCTGTGGATATGCTGGTGTAATATAAGGAATATGGTCTGGCGATATCGTCACAGGAATTACATCATCACTCAAAAGTTGATAGTCTTCACTAAGAAAAGCAGAGGCTAAAGTAGATTTACCAGCACCTGATTCACCTACGAAAGCATAAGCCTTGCCATTTATAACAACGGCACTCCCATGCAGCGGCAAAATTTTACGCTGCATCATGATCGCGCCCATACAAGTCCCCAGCAAATAGAGGCGGAGCTCATCCTCGTCACAACCCGCCTTAGGTTCCACCGTAATCTTGCTTCCATTTTTTATCGCGTAGATAGCCGTATCAGGGACTTCAAACATAACGAAGTTCTCTCTAATGATAAAAGACTCGTTAGGAACAGCTAATATTGACCATAAACGCGATAACTCATCGATTTCGATCGTAATATCACTTTGGTCCTTATGATTTGCAGCCGTCAATTCAGGCAAGCTAATTTCGCTGCTTACGTTCAATCCAAACGCTCTATACATGGCTTTTTCATTTGTATGTATCATATAGGCAATTCTCCCTAAGTGATTAATTGGGTCATACTTAGTAAAAAACCCCTATACTTTGTAAGGTATAAGGGCTACAGATACTATGCATAAGTTAGCTGCCCATTTGACAGCTGTTATTTGACATATCGTCATGATTTTCGAAATCCTGGTTATTCGTGCAATAACTGTCAGCGATCGCATTCCCTGGTCCACCCATTGTAAAGCTAACATCAAGAACTTCCAATACTGGTGCTACCCAACTATTTTTCATGTACTCACCCCCTCTCATGTAAACTTTTTAATAAACCGATAAACCATTAAACTACGTGTTAACAATTTAAATTCGTTATCAAACGCGAGTTCTGGGCGGGGATTATGCCCGATATTTGTAATTGCCCTTTTTATTACATCCATATTAAGCATCTCTGAAACTCTGGGATCACGTACAAGCTGGTTTAGCTCCTCAATAAAAGCATGCCAATTTGAAGCTATACGATGTATGACATCAGCCCCTTGGATGCCGCGAACTTGTTGGTTTAATCTAACCTTATCAGGAAGCATGTTTTTAGTTGATCTTCGAATTAGCGATCGTTGTAAGCCACCCTGAACGTATTGTTCTTCTGGCACAGCCAGACAAAAACGTATGACTCGTAAATCATTTGTAGGATCACGATCCCATAAGGAGTAACGTAAAGATAGTTTCGTAGTGGCCATCCCGTTTTTATTCCAATAATACAGCTGTTCAAAATGCTTTTTCCTGATTTCATACGGATCTTCTTTTGACGTCCCGGTTATATCAATACCATTTTCCAAAAGTTTTGCAAAAACATTTGTTCTTTGTGCAAATGATGCACTAATGAGTGTTTGATTTTGATTGTCAGAAGGCTCATGTAGGGAAGAACTTCGATAAATAGACGGAAATGCTTTTTTCAAGACGACGGGAAGCATGACTGATTTTCCTGTTTTAAAGTTCGTACAATACTGATCAAGTTCTTGATAAAGTCGCGCCCATCTTAACCTTTTAAAAAGAGACGCGTAGTAGTTAACTGTCATGTTCCAAGACCCCCACGAAATGGAGTAATTGCCTCTTGCTCCGGTTAACAGTACTTTTACCCCTTTTTGATGGGCCTTCTCGTGAATTCCTTTTAACCAAAAAAAATTTTCGAAAAACTTATACGGCGCTCCCATAAGCTCCAGGGAATCATCAAGATCAGTTAGGGGATTGTCCCCTGCAAAATTGTGATAATGATCTGAAATATTGCCTACATAATCTACCGTTGCTTTTATAAAAGGTCTTTCATCGGCTGCATAACTATGGGGTGTCCAATCTCTAAAATGATCTTCTGGTATGTAACTGAAGGTTTGTAATTGTTTATTTCCCCCACTTAATGCTTTTGCTGCAAAGCTTACTACTGCGCCAGAATCTAGTCCTCCGCTCAATTGTGCTCCAACCTCGCCATGGGTACGAGTTCTAGCTGTAACAGCCTCTTGGAATACCGCCTGAAATGCTTCTTCGTATTCTTCATTTTTCTTGAACTTCAGCAGCTCTTGAAATGATATTTTGCAATATCTTGAAAGTCTGACTTTCCCATCACATATGGTGATACTGTGCGAAGGAGGAATTTGTTCAATATTTTTGTAAGCGGTAGATGAAGTATCTACGGCATCAACCATGCTTGGTATAACCAGGAATTCGGCAAACCAATGCTCATTTATACTTTTTGAAACATATGAAAGATTGAGCAGAGGTTCAATCGTTGTACAAAAGGCGAAGCGATTGGGATCCCGATAAAAGAAAAGTGACCGAGTCCCTGAAAAGTCTCTAGCCCCAAAAAGCAGCTTTTTCCTCAAATCCCATATCATGAAGGCAAAATCACCGATTAAATACTTCGGAGCTTCCTCTTCCCACTTTAAATAGGCTAGTAAAATCAATTCACTATCTGTCATATTCTTTCTTGATGTATGATCTACTTGAAGTCTTTCAAACAATTCTTGTCGATTATCAATAATCGCGTCTGCGGTAATCGCCAAATGCTTTTCTTCACTAAATCGAGGTAGCCTCTCACCAACCGACTCAGGAGTAATCCATTGTGCATGACAGCCAAAAAAAATGTTGTCACTGTGCCAAATTTGAATATCATCGGATGGATATTGCGTTAAGCCTTTCATTAAAATTGCGCCATCTTCTATTTTCATAGTCTCATTGTCCATATAATAAATGCCACTGATTGCGCTCAAGCATTTTCCCACCTTATATTTTTGATTGCAAAAATGGACAATGTTACACTGTTCGTTATTACTTTTAAATATGTTCTTTATAAAGAACGTAATTATAAATTACAACCTATTTCTATTGATGTCAACTGGGAATTTATGTTAGTTTAATCACTTATAAAACCGTTCTCTTCGTTGTCTGTAACGGCATGTCGGTTTTTGTAATTCCTTTGTTTATTTATGATTGGCGTCATTTGTGATAAGGTTCTCCCCGATTTATCCGCATCGCGCGATAAATCTGCTCCACCAGCACCAGCCGCATCAGCTGGTGCGGCAACGTCATGCGGCCGAAGCTCAGCCGCATATCCGCACGGCGCAGCAGCTCGCTCGACAGCCCCAGCGAGCCGCCTATAACGAAGGCCACCTGGCTCCGCCCATAGGTGGCCAACTTATCGAGCGAGCTCGCCAGCTGCTCGCTCGACCACATCTCGCCGTCGATGGCCAGCGCCACGACGTACACATCCGGACGCAGCGCAGCCAGCAGCCGCGCGCCCTCACGATCCCGCACCTGCTGCTCCTCAGCAGGGCTCATGTTCTCGGGTGCCTTCTCATCCGGCACCTCAATCATCTGCATCTTGGCATACGGGCCAAGACGTTTAACGTACTCCGCGATCCCATCCACGAGATAGCGCTCTTTTAATTTCCCAACGGTCAGTATCTGTATATGCATAACGTACCCCTTCACTTATCCCATTTATTTTTATCTCTTTCAAAATCATTCAATATTCATTCTTTTCTCTCATGTAATCATTCATTCCTCCCATCATACCACTCGATGCATATGCGTACCAATAGCACCCTTTCACGCCAAAAAAGCCTAGAGTTATACCAACTCCAGACTCAACTTGGATGGCCTGCCCTGCAGCGAATCTTATCTTTGCCATATTGCGCGGCGATATATCGAGTGAGGTTCACAACAGCTGCTTTGGAAGCGCCATAGGCAGATCGTCGATCCGATCTTCCGGTTAAGGAGACCTTGACTACTATCATTAACACCTTCGGTCTCTTTCCAAAAAACTGTCACTGCAGAAAAACATTCTCCTACTGGAGTCCGATTTGGACAACGAGCAGCAGTTGACTATTCTCAAGAACATTCTGATTGATTACCTGAAAGCCCGATAAACAGAACAAAGAGCCAGTTTCCTCCCATAGAGGAACTTGGCTCTTTCTTTTAGTTCGAAACGATCAATCTGTGGTCCGTCTGCCAGAAACGCTCAAGGGCCATGACCACTACAGTGGCAACTAACAGCCCGTTACCAAACGCATATTGCATGACTACAGGAAGCTCAGGCAAAGGTGAAGCCGCGATGAGGGTGAATCCGGCACCGACAAGAATTCCGATTCCCAGAATCGTCAACTGACGCTGTGTTTGAACGACGCGCGACAAGGAGGAGAACGAGTTACTGGTCATTTGCACGAAGGTCGCCAATGAGACTGCACTGGCTACTGACGTAGGCAACTGGGCAAGAAAATGAACGATCGAAGGGACAAGTGCAATTGCTGAGAGTGCCAAACATGCGATGATGAACGGCATTCTTCTCGTTTGCCCCGTCATTTTGATAAAACTCGCCGTAACCGGGAGTGAGACGACGCCGACAGCGGAAAATAAAGCTGAAAGTCCGTGAGAAACGCCTGCAATTAGGCTAGCCCGATTGTAGACATCCTTGCCAGGGAGTTCCTTCCTCGGTACGGCCTGCTGAGCCGCTGTAATAGCTGCAACAAGATTTGAAACAAGGATTAGTGTAAATAGCGCGGCCGTTAAAGCCATGCCTGGATTCAACTGGGGGGATCCCCACGCCCATATATCGGGAAGTTTAATCCAAGCAACAGAAGCCGATCCAGCACTAGTCCCCCCTCCGACGGCCAATGCTTGAAGCACCCAACCGCCGGTAATCCCTAGCAGTACGGCATAGTTACGCGTCCATCCTTTCCCTTTTACATTCAGGAACACTACGCCACCGAATACCGCTAACGAGATCAGAATCGTTCCATAATCTACGGCCCCTTGCCCTGCTTTCAAGCCGAACATGCCTTTTAGAAACACACCACTCAGCTGCAAAGACAAGATGAACAAGAATAAATTCGTCACCAGTGGTGTAAATAGATTAAGGAGTTTATAAAAGAGGCCTGTTATGCCCAGTAAAAACAACAACACACCGGCCATTAGCAGCCCGCCTTCTAGAACCTGCAGCGCTTCTTTGGCAGTGTGACCCTGGTTCACGGAGATACCGGCCATCATGACAAACACGCTTACCCATGAGCCTGCTGGACCATCCACGATCGGAAACCGATGCCCGAGTGCTGCTTGCAGCATTGAACTGAGCCCGACTACGAAAAATGTACGCTGCATCAACGAGGCAATTTCGTCTTGAGACAAATGAAAAAGACCACCAATTACGATAGGAAGTGCCACGGAACTAGCGGTCATAAAAATAAACCATTGTAGAACATGTAAATACGGATTGGAATGATACTTTCGAAGCATAAACGCTCCCCCTTTTCTATCGGGTTCTATGGTATCATATCGATAAGCATACGAAAAATATCTATATCCTTTGGTTTTCATACTTTTATCGTTTGGAAAGGAATCGTCACTACGATGGATATTCGCCAACTTCGCTATTTCATCGCAATCGCTGAAGAGAAGCAAATTACAGCTGCCGCCCAAAGATTGCACATGACACAACCCCCGCTAGGACAACAATTGAAGCTCATGGAGCAAGAGCTCGGCGTCGAGCTTATTCTACGAACAGGTAAAGTCATCGAACTGACCGAAGCCGGACAGGCCTTATATAAGCACGCCCTACATTTAACGAAGCTTATCGAGGAAGCGGAGAATGATGTAAAAGAGATCGGCAAAGGTACGCGCGGCAAGTTAAGAATAGGCGTTAACACACTGTCCTCGGCCCAACTGCCGCAATTGCTGCGTATTTTTAAAACCCGCTATCCAGAGGTTACGTATAAAATACAACAGAATGAATCTGCGCAGCTGCTTCGGCTTATTCGAGAACATACCATCGAGCTTGCTATCATCCGGCTCCCGATGGAATTAAGTGATTTTGAAGTCATCCAGCTGCAATCTGAACCGTTTTATTTCGTTACAGCTAAGTCCTTCGCGTCGGAATCACAGGCATTCACTTACGCTGATATTCATCGTTATCCGCTCATTTTGCCTAGTACAGAGGGGCTTGGGCTGTATCATAGTATCATCGATCAATTCACCGAACGCGGCTTGCAGCCTAACGTAATCGGGGAATGTTCCGATATGGTCACGCTATTGGACTGGGTATCCTCTGGGGATGCAACTACGATTGTACCGGAATCCATTGTTAAATTGCATCGCGAATATGCGTTCCAAGCTTATGAAATCGCAGACAGTCAGCTCAAATTAGCAACCGGATTAATATGGCTGAAGGATCGCCATGTATCCAATGCAGCCCAGCATTTTATCGAGCTTATGCAAGAAGCTCAATAACATTAGCGTGTTTGTTTGGGGCTATCCCCTGGCATAGGACAAAGAAAAAAGAGGCCCTTAGGCCTCCCTCATACGATTAGAAAACGTGATAATGACTGGCAATGCTCGCAGTGCTCAGGCGGTGCCCAGTGGGCAAAGTGGGTTTTCTGCAAATCCACCACATCTGGCGCTTCCTCATACTCATCAACAAATTCATCTATGGCTATTTCCACATGATCTTTACAAACGACATGCATGTTTAGTACCTCTCATCCGCTGGCGGCTCTGTAGATTTCTATTCTTTCACTTGACCCTGTTCTTACACTTACGCTTCCACTACTTATCCGTCGCCTCAACCAACGTCAACACCGTCGTCAGCTTCTTCCCGCCGCGATAGTACACCACGTTGATCTTATCGCCGATCTTCTTCTCGTTGTAAAGATACTTCCTAAGCCCTATCGTGCTCTCAATCTTTCGATCATCCAACTGCACGATCACATCTTGCGCCTTCAATCCCGCTTCCTTCGCAGGTCCTGACACATCAAAGACGATAACTCCAGTTTTGACATCTGCAGGTAGCTTTAATACATCCGTCCCTTTAAATGCTTGCAGCTCCTGCGTCGACACACCAATCAACGGTCGTTTCACCTTGTGGTCCTTGATGAGACTATCAATAATCGGTGTCACACTATTAATCGGGATTGCAAATCCTAATCCTTCAACGCCTGTGTCCGAAATCTTCATCGAATTGATGCCGATCACTTTGCCCTCGATATTGACCAGAGGTCCCCCGCTGTTGCCTTGGTTAATCGCGGCATCCGTTTGGATGACATCCATTTCCCAGTCATAATCGGTGCCTTCCCGCGAAAGCGAGACAGGTATCGTCCGCTTCGGGGAAGAAACGATGCCTTGCGTCACGGTTGGCGAGAAGCCAAGACCTAACGGATTGCCCACGGCAATCGCCATTTCGCCCGCTCTTAGTTTGTCGGAATCGCCGAACTCAGCAAGTATTTTCACATCTTTGCCATCCGCCTCTAATACAGCCAGATCGGTAATCCGATCGCGGCCAACCAACGTCGCTTTGCGGTGCTCGCCTTCGAAGTTCACGATTTCGAATTGGTTTCCGTTCTCCACAACATGGCTATTCGTCACAATGCGAACTTTATCCCCGCTGCGTGCGAACATGACGCCTGATCCGATGCCAATGCCCGTTTCTTGCCCCGCATCGTCCTTCTTTGAAGAGATAACACTGACCACGGCTGGTTTTATTTTGTCCGTTGCCGCAACAACCGAATCATTGCTATTCATCGGATGTACGTCCGCTTTGGCCACTACAGGAATCGCAAGTGCGTTTTCTGATGAGGTACTTCCGCCAATAGCGTGAACGATTCCTACCACGATGAGCATGCCTATTGCCCCAATGAATCCTGCGATGAGGGCTACATACCGTCTTCGACCAGCGATGTTTGTGAAACTCGTGAAATTCCCTGTCCCTTTGGGACGCCAAACCGGCTCGCGCCTTCTGGACCTTTTGGTCGAATAAAAATCATCATCAAACAAACTCATTTCAGGTCCCTCCTCGCTGACGGGGTTTGAAGCTCACTCGCCTTGCTTTATTTCAAACCATGGATGGGTCTCGAACACATCGTCGCCCTGTGATTGGTTTTTTGCAAAATATAAGATGTATCTGTTTCACTTTATACGATTCTTATATTTTTCGATAAACGCTCCTATCCAAGTTGGATGGTGTAATCGTTTATTTCAAATAATAGGAATGTTTCACTCGCTTCTTGCCTACAATAATAGTAAACCAAATCTCTCACCGAATTACTAGAGTATTAGGAAACTTTAGTAGACCTTATTTTAAAGGAGAATGCCACTATGAACCGTATTCCATCTCATTTTGAAGAAATTAATATGATTGGTAAGCTTGCAGACCTTAAGGAAAGCCACTATCACCAGTCGCTCGTCCTCTCATCTCTCATTCAGGTGTTGATTGATAAAGGTCTTATCACCGCACAAGAAATCCAGCTCAAGTCCCAGGAACTCGACGCTGCACTTACTCCGAATCCAATACATCCCATTTCGTAGAACGGTCAAAATACGTATCCATCAGCCGCAGCTGTTTCGCCTCGGGCGCTCGCTCTTGTACTATGCTATTCACGGTTAGCCTGGCCAAATCCATTAAGTTATGATCACGGCTAAGGTGCGCCATATAGACAGATTTCGTCTTATTCGTCATGATATCACAGAGCGCTTCCCCTGCGGCTTCGTTGGATAAATGTCCCTTGTCTCCGAGAATGCGTCGCTTAATGCTCCATGGGTAATGCCCCACGCGCAGCATGTCCACATCATGGTTCGTTTCCAGAACCAAGGCATCCGAATCCGAGATCTTTTCCTTCACCTTTTCGCTCATATATCCGAGATCCGTTACAACACTTAACTTCTGTTCGCCTTCATAAAAGACGTAACCCACCGGCTCCGCCGCATCATGCGAAATCCCGAAGGATTCCACTTTCATAGAACCGAACTCCTCTAAGCCGCCTGTCTCCATCACACGCTTGTTGCCTTCGGCGATCACACCAATTTGACGATCTAACTCCACCCACGTCTTCTCATTGGCGTATATCGGCACATCATATTTCCGAGCGAACGCACCGAGTCCCTTAATATGGTCAGAATGCTCGTGCGTGACGAGAATGCCGTCAATACTACTCGCGGCGAGTTCCCGCTCCTTCATTAACAGCTCCATCTTCTTCGCACTGAAGCCTACGTCAACTAGCAGCTTAACCTCACCGTTGTCGACAACCGTTGCATTCCCCGTTGAACCACTTGATAACACCGTAAATCGAATTCCCATCTTCCCTACTCCTCTATGCCTACCTGTGTGCCAGTTGGTTATTCCTTGTTATTGTTACTTCTTCGGCGTGTTCTTTGCACCTGTGGCTGGAGAAGCAGTGGATGCCTCTCCATCACCTTTCAGACCAAAGGGTGTAAGCGCAGCCCCCTTCTCCACCGCACCATTGAAGGCTTGTAAATAATAAATATCTCCGTTATCAATCGTTACCCGCCAGTGCGGATACATAGGCTGTGTTTGCGAGTTATAAGGTTGTCCGTGATACCCCAACCGAACCTCGGTAATGATGGAACCATCGCTTAAATAATTGTCCACCAAGCTGCGGACCGCTAATTGGGCCGAAATCATCTTCTGCTCCGTCTGTTCTACCTCTGATTCTACTTCAACGAAAGCTTGACGGTAACTGGTAATTTCTCCATTTTTCTCATTCAACTCGACCATCACATCAAAAAGTGGAATCTTGCCATACAATTGCGAGAATACATAGATTCCGTCTCGACTAATCGCTGAGTCTAGCTGATACATCGTGAAGTTAGGAATCTCCGAAAGCGTCTGAACTTCCTTACTTGCGCCTTTACCGAGCAGCGCACTCATGTATATTGGTGTTTTGAGCGTTTTCTCCTCGCCCGGCTTGATACTATCATCATATTTCACCGTGATGACTTTCAACTTAGGCGGATCTGATGGAAGCTCGTCCGTAAGCCGAATATTTTTATTGCGGAGCGCACGGTTCAAATCCTCCACAGTACTAGATGGATCCAAAGATACGCCAGTCTGATTGGAACGATTGGTGGACCACAGCTGGAAGCCGAGAATCATATTCAACAGTAAAAATGAAGCGATCAAAATCGTCTTGGCCCTACTCCAATTCATAATCTCACCAACCAATCCCTGTCATTCTGTTTATTCAATAAAATCATAGGTACCATCACGCAGCTCTATAGCCCACGTACTTGTTAATGTTACTGTCTTATCCGAAATAACCGGACGATACGCTGGGAATATAGAAACGATGCTAGAGCGACGTTGATAGTACTGTAAGCGTTGCTCTATGGCTTCGCCTGACATCAATTCATTCTCTTTGCGTTGCCCCGATTTCAGATCAGGAATCACCATGGACCGTTCGAATCCTGAGATAACACCTTTCTGCACTTGCATGTTCATCGTTCCAAAACCTTCTGGCTGTGCGGTTACAATCGGAAGTGATTCATAGTACTGGCGGAATATGAACGTCTGGTTGTCCAGTTGTTTCTCTGGGGTGCGGGCTACCATATATTTGCCGTCCCAACCAATATGCTGATTGATAAATTTGATGCCAGCCATCAAATCTTCCAACACCTCGGTTTTACTAGCCGCTGGTGCTACCGGATCGAAATACGTCACCCACCGTTGGTCTCGATTCAGTTGAAAGCCACGCTTGCTATCCGTGTAGATCTCCGACCCATCCCGTTCCTTCAGATAGCGCGTAATGCCAGGGTCTACGAATAAACTTTGCTTCAATTGATCCGCCGTTAGCTGGGTATACGTGAATGTAAAGCTAGGTAGATGGAGCGATTTCAACGGTAGATAATAATCGCCGCCATTCATCGTCTTGTATAAATTGCTTGGCTCCCCATAGGCCACGAAATTCTCAACGTCTTTACTCGTGAAATCCGCCCCAATGACTTCATAACCAACACCTGGCGAATCCGTGAAAAAGAATGCGCGAACCTCATCATTCGTCCCTTTGGAGTAGATCCAAATCTTCGTTATTTTATCATTTTCAACGGGCATTTCACCTTCAATTCGGAATAGCTGCTGCAGAATGGAGAAGGGAATCCCTTCCCGGAATCGAATCTCCACACCAAGCTGCTTGGTCCGAACTTCTTCCCAGTTCACATTGACGAGATACATGGACGTCTTGCGAAAGCCTTTGAAGCTACGTTGCTTAATATTATCCAGCAATCTGGTGTAGTAGTAATTACTTGGGTACAACACGGAATGCTGCTGATTTCCTAAGTGAATGATCAGTTGATCCGGGAATAGCATGTCAGATAGCTCCGCTTGCTTACCGAGCGTCTCTGTTTGTACATAGTTGCTTTGCCTTATCGGCTCGATCTTCGGAGGGCTGTAAGAAGCTAGGATAAAGCTCTGATACAAGCTTGTTCCAATCAATAGAACGAGCAGGACCGATTTCAGGCTCTCTATCATACTTCCCCCTCCTCTTCCTGCCTAATAGGCAACGTAAATACGACGCGCGTTCCTTGACCCAACTCTGACTCTAAGGCAATCGTTCCACCATGTGCTTTCACTATTTCCCGGGCAATGGACAGACCTAAACCAGTCCCCCCCATGTTGCGAGAGCGTGCTTTATCAACGCGATAGAACCGGTCGAAAATCCGAGAAAGATCCTTCTTCGGAATCCCCATTCCGTTATCTTGCACGGATATTTCCAGCATCTCTTTATCTATCTTGCGAGCTTCCAAGCGAATGGTACCTTCATCACCGGTATATTTAATCGCATTGGATACCAAATTATCGAGCACCTGATCAATCTTATCCCGATCAAGCAGTAAACTGGTTACACCATGTTCCACGTGTAACATAATTCGAATTTTCCGTTGCTGCAGCTGAAAAGAAAACCGGTCCGCGACCTCCTCCAGCATTTCGCTGACGAGCGTCGAGGACTTGCTCATCATCGACTGCTTCGAATCCAGTCGCGACAGATGCAAGAGATCCGTCACCAAGCGGATCATCCGCTCGGTTTCGCTGCGTGTCACGCTGATGAAGCGTGAGGCGAGCTGAGGCTCCTCGATCGCTCCGTCATCGAGCGCCTCGAGGTAGCTCTTGATCGTCGTCAACGGCGTGCGCAGCTCATGCGACACGTTCGCTACGAACTCTCGTCTGGCCTGCTCCAGCTTCTCCTGATCCGTTACGTCCTGCAGCACCGCAATGATCCCATGCTGGCCCTCGCCTCGCTTATGAATCGGCGTAAAAGTAATACGAACCGACAATTGTTCATCCTCGTCGTCAGGCAGTTGAATATCCAGCAATGTCGTATTTACTTGCCCGGTGACCAAGCCGCGGATCGTATCTATCGGAATCCCGATGACTTCGGATATATCCAATCCTAGCGTTGTTTCTTCTTCCACTTGCAAAATTTGCTTCGCCCGGCGATTCAATACGATGACTTGTCCTCTATCATCCGTAGCGATAACGCCATCATTCATATTCGTTAGAATGGAAGCAAGCTTCTCCTTCTCTTCTTCATTGAGCGAGAGCGCCTCTTTCAGTCGATTCATCATAAAATTAAAGGTCTGCCCCAGCTGCCCGATCTCATCAGTCCCTTGAATGATGACCTGTTGATCAAAATTCCCCTCAGCTACTGCAGTTGCCTGCTTCGTAATCTCTTTAATAGGGTTCGTAATCGTACTCGTTAGGAGAACACCTAATAAGGCAGTCAAGCCCAGCGCAATCAACGTCGCCGAAATGAGAATCCGGTTAATGGAACGAATCGTTTTGTACACATCTTCCATGGAGGCAATAATGTACACCGCCCCTAAGACACGAGCTCCGCTGCCGACTGGCTTTGCGATAATGACCTTCCGATACCCATCCTCGTCCGTGAAGATCCGCTGATTATCCTTAATCCCTTGTAGGGCCCGAATGACTTCCGGCTGTGTATTTTTTTGCTTCAAATGACTCGCAACCGACGTGGAGATCACGTTACCATTCGCATCAATGATTTGAATTTCCGCATTATTAATGGAAAAAAGATTGCTCACGAATTCATTTAAATCCGCGTAGGTTTTCTTACCCTCGGTCGCATTCTTGCTCTCCTGGTCCCCCGTCAAATACGATTCAACGAAGCCAGCAAGCAGCGTGACCTGACTATTGCGGGATGCTAGGAAATCATTCTTAAAATATGTTTCTACTGTCTTATAGAAATACACCCCAATGAGCTGCATCGCGATCAGAATCAGCAGAACATAAATAATAATTAGCTTCGCTTGAATCGATTGAAAGAAGCGGATGCCCTTCATGTTCAGAAGCCTCCGGCTTTAGGACTGCGCATCAAATAGCCGAGACCCCTGCGCGTCATGATATATTCGGGACGACTTGGATCTGTCTCCAGCTTCTCGCGCAGGCGGCGAATCGTCACATCGACGGTCCGTACGTCGCCGAAGTACTCAAATCCCCACACCGCTTGCAGCAGGTGTTCACGGGTCATCACTTTGCCTGAGTTTTTGGCCAAATATTGAATGAGCTCGAACTCCCGATGTGTCAGATCAAGGGGTGTTCCATCCTTGTAAACCATGTACATGTCGTTATCGATAAAAAGCGCATGAATGCGCATCCCATTGCGCTGCGCCTCCGGCTCGTTCGGTGCCGTTTGCACCTTTGTTTGTCTGCGTAGGTGCGCCTTTACTCGGGCCAGCAGTTCTCTGGTGCCGAATGGCTTCGTCACATAGTCGTCTGCGCCCATCTCTAAGCCCAGCACCTTGTCCAGCTCGGTATCCTTCGCTGTCAGCATAATAATCGGCGTATTGAGCTTAGAACGCACCTCACGGCATACATCCATGCCATCCTTCACAGGCAGCATGAGATCAAGCAGGATCAGGTCCGGCTGCTCCGAGAACGCAAGCTCTACAGCGCTTCCACCATCGTATGCACAGATGACCTGGTAGCCCTCTTTCTCCAGGTTAAACTTCAAAATATCTGCAATTGGTTGTTCGTCATCCACCACGAGAATTTTCCCAAACATGTGACCACCGCCTACTATAAAGTAACTGACGCTGACACGCCTGATCGCGTGCCACTGCCAGAGTTAGATCCATTTTTTCAGCCCAGTTATTTCCTACATACTCTTCTTTATTTTAACATACATTGAATGAAAAAGAGACAAGGCCCCCGAGTTGTCCGGTTCGACCTTGCCTCTTATCTCTAATTAACGGTTCAAATATTTTAAAGGATTTTCCAAGCTACCGCTGCTGTGGATTTCAAAATGCAAATGCACACCAGTAGAGTCGCCCGTGCTCCCCATAATTCCAATTTTCTCGCCCTTTTCGACGATGGTGCCTGACTTCGTAGTAATTTGACTTAAATGTCCATAAAGTGTTTCATATCCGTTGAGATGGTTAATAATAATATAATTGCCGTAATCTGACTTGTAGCCCGTTTCGATGACTTTGCCATTATCTGCTGCCATAATATTTCTGTTACCTGTGATGTCGATGCCCTTATGTAACTTGCCCCAACGATAACCGAATGTACTTGAGATACTAGGAGAAATAACAGGCCAAGCGAACTTCCCTGTACCTTCACCTTTGATGACTTTCGTCCCTTTTTTCACCTTGGCAGTGACGGGTTGATCAATGATTTCTTCATTCACGACTTGCTCTTCGGTCATTAAACCATCGACCTTCGTCACTTGAATCGTTACTTTCTTAAGCCCATTCTTTCCTGGTGAAATCGGTTGGACGACGCCTAAGCGCATCGAATCGTCTTTCACATACTCGGTATCGTATTGAATCTCTTGATTCTTTACGATTTTCTCCGTCGTTTTCACAGAAAGCGTTGGCTTCAGCACGGTAACGTCCAATTGATTCCCGATTTTAAGCTTATCATCTTGAATGCCTGGGTTATTATCATAAATAAATTGCTTGGTGATGCCTAATTTCTTCGCAATACAAGAAACACAGTCACCTTCAACAACGGTGTACTTCGCTGGTGCAACATTGCCAGTTTGTAAGGTCTTCACGACATCTTCTGGCTTGGCTAACTCCGTTGGATCGATAGGAACTTCCTCTTTATCGATTTTTTGAACGAATTCCACCTTTTCAAGCTCGGATGGTGCTGTTGAGATATCCTCACCTAGACCGGTAGATAAGGCAGCTACTTTTTCGCTATTCTTCCCTTTGGGTGTAAATGGTTCGCTGACTTGATTCAGAATCTGATCGGCTGTTGCCTGGTCCTTCACAATCGCTACCGTCTTGCCATCCACTTTCAGTGCCACACCCACAGGTTGCGGTATGAGCAATTGATCCAAGGAGGAAATAACAGCAGAATCGTCCGTTTTCATATTGTAAGCCCTTTCAGACGTGTAGGTGATTCCGTCTGTTTTGAGCACGACATGAACATCTGGAAAATTCTTCTGAACATCTAACGGTTTGTTCTTCTTATATTCATCAATTATCTTAGTATCGCTTACGATACCCACTTCTTGATTGTTAAGCATCACATGATAAACTTCGTCCATGCCCGCTTCTACATACTCATGTCCGGCAAACGTAATCACTCCCGTAAGTGCAATAACACCTACGCCTACTGCAAGAGACCATTTATGTCGTTTGATTACCGTTAGTGTCGTGGATGTCTGAACATCGACTGGCTGAACTTCCTCTAGCTGCTTGTCTGATAATGATTCATTTCCGGTCAAGCTTTCTCGCTTAGGCGTGAATCTCTTAACGAGATCCATGACAAAACGCATTCCCCTGAAACCTGTCATGATCTTCTCCCTTTGAACGGTTTTGCATCCCTAGTAATACTCGTAGATGCATAAATAAACCTTGATTAGACATAATATCCATTATGTTGTCTTTCTTTTGTTAAATTTAACACACTTTCCGTGCCTATTTCAACAAAATACTCGATCACCATGTGATAGATTCGTGTCCACCACCAAAAGAAGCCGCTAAAAGTCTATTTTTTTGTACGAAATCCCAACTGATTTGCCTGCTAGTTAAGAGAATTGACGAAAAGGCATGAAACTTAGAAGGGAAGCTACGGATTGAGATCCATTGGTCAGCAACTTCCCCTGAGCCTAGTACTTATTTAATATATCTGTTAATTGTGATAGCTCTTTGTCGCTCAAATATTTCTTAAGTGTCGCATTGACTTCATCAAGTTCTTGCGTAGTAATCCCATCTTCCAGGATCGCGGATAGTGTCTGCACCTCAGTCTGCGGCAGCTTAGCGACAACAAGTGAAAATATTTTCATTTTATCATCGCTCGAGAGGGCTTCTTTCTTTTTCGCAAAATCCTCTGTGGACATGACAAGCTCCTTCTTCTCGCTCTCCTCCGTTCGAGCGCTTCCCATCACGGCTATCGCATCATCTTGATTCACAGTCGGTGTGTCTACACCGCCGCTTGACGAACTAATTCCGCCTACAGGTTGTTGATCATTCGGATTTGGACTTGAACTCGGGCTTGGAAACGCCCCTGACGGGTTGGGACTAGGAGTTGGCGAAGGCTTCGTCGTTGGGCTTTCTCCTGCTGCAGCCGTCTTCCCCCCGTCTTTCCCCTTAACTATATTCAGCTCGCCCGCCAATCTTGACGCAAATTCACCAAATTGAATCTTTTTACCCATCGCGGGTAGCTGATATTGTCGAAATATATCCTCCACGTACATGTTCACCACGTACCATGTTGTAAACATCGTAATTGATGTAATAAGGACGGTACTTATGACGATTTTACTTAACCAAGTTAATAGTTTCATACGACTTATATCACTCCTAACATTGCTTACGGCTAGATATGCTTCTCCTCCCAGTATGGACGAAAACCCTGCCATTATATCCCTGTAGGCAAAAAGAAAAATCCCCTAAGCTGCGAAAGCAGCCTAGAGGATTGTTTAGGTTATCTATGATTTAAGCGTAGATAGGACGAACCAAATTCGTTTGTTCACGGTTACGGCCTACGGAGAAGATTGCGATCGGGATGCCTGTAAGCTGAGATACACGCTCTACATAGTGTCTTGCGTTCTCTGGCAAATCACTCAGCGTACGAGCTTCAGAAACATCTTCTGTCCAACCTGGAAGCTCTTCGTATACGGCTTCGCACTCGGAGATAGCTTTCAAACTCGCTGGGTAGTGCTCAATCAACTCACCGCGGTACATGTAGCCTGTGCAAATTTTGACCGTTTCTAGACCTGTCAGAACGTCAATGGAGTTCAAGGACAAGCCCGTGATGCCGCTAACGCGTCTTGCGTGACGCACAACAACACTGTCGAACCAGCCAACACGACGCGGACGACCTGTTACCGTTCCGTATTCGAAGCCTTTTTCACGAATCCAAGCGCCGATTTCATTATCCAATTCCGTTGGGAAAGGACCGTCGCCGACACGTGTCGTATAGGCTTTAGCCACACCGATGATGTTGTGAATCTTCGTCGGGCCTACGCCTGAACCGATACACACACCGCCAGCTGTTGGGTTGGAAGAAGTAACATACGGGTATGTCCCTTGATCGATATCCAACATAACGCCTTGCGCACCTTCGAACAACACTCTGCGACCTTGGTCGATATATTCGTTAAGGATAACGGATGTGTCTTTCACGTATGGACGAATGATTTCTGCGTACGCCAGGTATTCTTTGAGGATTGGCTCCACATCAAGACCTGTCGAACCGTAGACTTGCTCGATCAATACGTTTTTCTCAGCAACGATACGGCGAAGCTTCAATTCGAACTCTTCCGCATCCATCAAATCCGCGATACGAATACCGTTACGAGCTGCTTTATCCATATAACAAGGGCCGATCCCTTTGCGGGTCGTACCGATTTTGCTATCACCTTTACGATCTTCTTCCAGACCGTCAAGCACCAAATGATACGGCATAATAACATGCGCGCGATCACTGATATTCAGGTTCGTTGTTGTAAAACCATTATCATGAATGTAATTAATTTCTTCAATGAGTGCAGCCGGATTAATAACCATCCCATTCCCGATCACACAAGCTTTATCTCTGTAAAAAATACCGGAAGGAATCATCGTCAGCTTGTACTTTTTCCCGCTGATAATGATCGTATGGCCTGCATTGTTACCACCTTGGTAACGCGCAACAACCTCAGCAGATTCCGCTAAGAAATCCGTGATTTTACCTTTCCCTTCATCTCCCCATTGCGTACCGACAACAACAACCGTTGACATATGCACTTACCTCCGTACGGTGACTAGTCACCCATAATGAGCCGTTATGGCTGTAAGACCACAGAGGAAAGTTGGACTTCATTAAAGCGCTAAAGCGTTCAGCGTCCATTGCACTTTCCCTCTGGCGATTCTGGTGATGCAACTACCTCTATTCACTGCTACACGCGGCAACAGACAAGAGAGCTAACTCTCACTTACTCACCGCAAAGGAACATCTGGTCTCTTTCGGCAGTGATCTGCAGGAAGGAAACCCACCCTTCGGCATGAAAAAACGACCTTATTTCGAGTTACCTGCCTGGGGCCGGCTTGTCGATCAAGGTTTTTTCACCGTCTTTAGTTTAGCAGTCCCCCATGCCAAAGTCAATGAAAAACGAACGATTATAGGGGTGTCTGTATAATTGTTCGGAAATTACGCAAACTATTTCGTTGCTGCCATTAAAAGAAGGGAAACCTCTGTCATTGCCAGTTTCACAGGCATTCTGTTCTCCATAAGATTCCTCTTGAGGGCATATTTTATGTCACTTGCTGGAGAAAAATACTTTATAGGCGTAACCACGTATAGTGATGTTTTTCATGCTTACAGCATGTGTACCCGACACATTCAACCTGAAACTCAGCTGTAACGATGCTTTTCATCACTATTGCGACACTGTCTCGGATTCCGCCGACTGTAATGATGCTTTTCATGCATGCAGCGCATCGACGGCTCCCCCCCCCATATGAGTAGTGAGTAATAAGGACATAATATGGAGTTATGAGTGTAATTTGGAGAGTGGTGAGGGTAAAGAGAAGAATGTGGCGAGGTGGAGTAATGTGAAGTAGGAGGAGAATGTGGAGTAATATAGCAAGGTAGGTAGTGGAGGTAACCTATGTATTGCCCGATGGAGTATGGTTGTTTTGATTTTCTAAGAACTCTCAAGCTCATGTCCTCTACCCCGGTCAAAAATGCATAAAAGCACTTTTCGAATGGGTTTCCCCCTTCGTTATTGTAAATTGATGCAGATAGGCATCAATTTGGAGTGATTTCAGGAGATTATCATGAAATACATTAAAAAGGTTGCCTATTTGCACGCATTTACCAATCCTAACCAAAAATTTGTAAAAAGGTTGTATTTTTGCATTTTTGAGAGATGGGAGAGGTAGTAGAGAGAGAAGTGTCAATCCATCACTCCGCGCTGCCCCAACCGCCCTCGAAGTGCCCCGCCTACCTGCACTCCGCCAGTGCAAACGTGCCCATTTACCGCATAGCTACGACTACCAGC
>NZ_CAKMMW010000027.1:0-115925 GCF_927798215.1 Paenibacillus allorhizoplanae | reverse complement strand
ATGAGAGGGCGATGACCCGTTGAGACATGGGAGTGAAAACCTCCAGGGGCGGCGTGGAGAATGCGTGCAGCATATGGAAATATATGGGGTGAAAACCTCCCCCTCTGTTTCAGTGCGCCTTCATGTTGCCAAGGTCTATTACGGTGACTTTATTCCAAACCTCCTGTTTTTTAACAAGGATGAAATCCTGCGAATAAGCGAGTATACGTGAGAAAACTTAATCGAACCGAGGGAGTACAATAGTTGGGATAAATTGAAATAGGAGCTGAAGCGGCAGCTCCTATTCTTATCGAGATTTGAAGCATATCTTGAAAAACACGGTAAAGAAATTATGAGAATGTTCTAGAACAAATTGCTGGAAGATTTGCCCTACGCATCGTTTGCAGGTCTACCGCCGAACCCGATGGTGTACAAATATGAAATACACGATTGACAGGAATAGACTTAACAATACCGAGGCATAGAACCCCATGCGCTGGTCATGTTGAAACAATGAAAATATAACAAGACCTATCAGCACGATCATGGTCACAAGCGTGGACACCGGCTGCCCAATTGCGAGCTTTGAAATAAACTTATTATCCTCACTTGGTTTCCGTCGCCAATACAAAAACGCCCATAGTATTATGAAGTAATTGAGGAAAATAAAGTAACTTGATGCACTAATTAAAAAATCGTATATATTTGCCGGCAGGACTATTGAGCACACAAGGAAGACTGTGATCAAAATGGTGCTCACAATGAGGCCTACCCATGGAGTTCCAGTTCGAGACTGTATAGTAACCTGTTTGGGTGCATTTCCATTCTGTGCGAGTACAAATATGATCTGGTTTGCCGAGTAAAGTGCGCCAGCCATTACACTAAAAGCGGCAATGAGAATTACTCCATTCAGCACCACTGAAAGAATTCGTAATCCGCTCGCTTGAATGGCCGTCACAAAAGGGCTCGCTGACGTACTGATGCTGCTCCATGGGACAAGCCACAGAACTAATGCAATAGATGCCAGATACAGACAAGTTAGCATGGATAAGGTCCAAATAGCTGCCGTTTCGATGCCGTTGGGATGCCTAATTTCAGCCGCTGCCGCAGCGAATACCCCAATTCCTGCAAACGAGAAAATGACAATCAGCATACTTTGCGGGATGCTAATCCATCCATTTGGCAAGAAACCTCCTTTTGCGCCTGCGTGATTAAGAATCATTTCAGAGCCAAGATCTATCGAATGATGACCAACCGCGGCGAACAGCAAAATTCCGCCGTACACAATAAATCCGACGAGAGCGCCGATTTTGACAACACTCATGATGGACTCAATCCGCTGGAAGCCCTTCACTCCGAAAGCATTGATAGCTATAATTAGTGCCGAGAATATCCATGCGAGCAGAAGTGTCGGTACACGCGGCCACCACATCTGTGTGAAAATAGCCATTGCCACTGCTTCGCTAGAAATCGTCAAAATGCTTGAAAGGTAATACGTCCACCCTTGGAGATAACCGGCAAAAGACCCTAAGTACATTTGGGGAAACACCTGAATTCCACCTTTAACAGGTTGTTCCACTGCCATCGATGTCAAGGCCCCTGTAACTTGAGCCGTGATAAGTCCTCCGAGCAAAAATGCTAATAAGACTGCAGGTCCAGCCGTTCGAATAGGCAGACCCGAACCTAGGAAGAACCCTGCCCCAATAATACCGCCAATACCAATAAGGGTGAGTCCTCCCACGGACAATGAATTATTGTACTCGTTTCCGCCATTTTTATTGGATCTTGTTCGTACATTTCGTTGTTTGACCCTCACGTTTATCACCCGTTTAACTTATTTTGTATGTAGTATTTGTTAATTACATGGAAATATTTCCACAAAATTTGTGGGATATATCAGAATGCAGCTAAATCAATAAAAATTTAACCGAAGCAGGCGACATCACATAACACCGTATTCACGCTTCGAGCTAGCGCTCTAAGTCTATCCTAGGAGTTTTCAAGGTAGAAGAATCAGCAGGCAACCATGCACCTACTAACCGCATCTGGCATTGCACTAACGTAAGAACGTTTGTTCAATAGACACATCAATGGGAGGCTGCCGGCATGATCGGCAGCCTCCATTACGTTAACGGGCAGGTTTGCGTGGTACCCATCTTGAATATATAAGTGCAAAGTTAAATTAATTGCAGTAAACGCGAATTGGGAATCGAGGTGAGATTTCTATGAGGTCGGCATTTGTATTAATTGATTCAGATGAGAGTGAATCTATATTCAAAATCTTAGACTCTTTCTCTAGCAATTATGAGAATATACAATGGGTTTATATAGATGATAAAAATGACCCGATTTTATATATTCAGTTTGACCTTCAGAAGTATCTCTTAAATGAAATAGAGAGTCCTGAAAATAATTTGTTAGTTGAGATAATTAAGTCATATCAAGTAATTCAAATAGACATCTCTGGAAGACATTCGGGGGACAAAGAGGTTTTGTTTGTTGTTAAAGAGCTATTATCTAAATTTAATGGCTTTGCAATGGATGATTACAGTGATCACTTATGGCATTTAATTGAGATCCAAAATGGTGCAAAATATAACGGATTTAATTTTTTTGACTATAATGGGTGGAATTTGAAAAATCATTGATTAAACAAGCATGCATTCAACTAAAGGTGAACGATAACGTGAAATAAGGGCATACCAACGAGAGGATGCTAACATCTTAATGAATCAAATAGTTTATAAGACATTAATGAGCTTGAAAGAGCATATAGAAAAATCACCATCAATGCATATCCAACTTGGATCAGGAGACTTACAGCCCTGCTCCTTTTTCTTTTATAAACCTACAGAGATACACATTATGAATTTTGTTATGGAAACGGGATACTACAAAAGTGATTAAATAGAACAAAATATCATTTGATGGGGATGTTTCTTTATATTTATTGGAGTTACTACGGATTGAGCTACCGAGAAACTATAGCTCAAACAAAGCTAGGAGCAGATCACTTTACGATACAAACCACTTTTTACATCAGGTGGTTTAGGTAGAGAGTTTTTTGTCACTCAGATTAGCCGTAAATTTCTTCCTCTACAACGTCATACCATTGAAATGTTACCTGATAAAAAGAAAACTTGGTCAAAATCTAAGAAAACGAGAGCAATTTAGAGCTTAGCGATTCTCCATAGAGGCAGGATAGTTCAATGATTTGGCGAATACTCCAAGGATTGATTTTTTAGAATGGATAGACCCTTGCGTATAATTCTAAGTATATAATCCTAAATTTTCGTTGTTGGGGGTTTCCATGGGCAACTTTGGTGAGGAGATTCGGCAATTAGAAGAGGACTTTTTTGTTGGGCGTAAAATGGAGCTGGATTTATTCAGAAATCTCGTCAGGTCGGAAAGTACGTCACACATATTAAATATCAGCGGCACAGGAGGAATTGGAAAAAGCTCCTTGCTGGATCAGTTCCAGAGAATATGCATCCATGAAGGAGTACCTTTCTTTCAGATGGACTGCGTGGACTTCACGAAGACACCGACGGGGTTTACCTCGCGGTTACTCGCTATTCTAAAGTCTGAAGTAGCTGCAGAAGGCCGGGAAGACGCGTTATTGCAGCAGGCAGAAGAACAGCTGAATCATCTGGGTGATATGGGTCGTTTGGTTTTGGCAATCGATACCTATGAAGAGATGGATGAGCTTGATGATTGGCTCCGTAATTCATTCTTGGTCAGATTATCAAACCGAATAGTCATCCTGTTAGCTGGCCGATTTCCGTTAAAAGGGGGCTGGGTTTCATCCCCCGCGTGGAGAAGATTAATCACATTTATGCCATTGTCGCCTTTTGACTATGAAACCTGTAAAGAGTACAGCTCCATTTATGGTGTGAATGACGAGAGCTTCGTACGAAAATCATATACGATTACAAAGGGACACCCTTTAGCGTTATCCCTTTTTATGGGCTTACATGACCAGGAGCAAGAGCCGGAATTAATTCTTTGGACCGAGACCTTTAAAGAAATTGCAGGTCGGTGGCTGCGTGAGAATCCAGATCCCATCTTGACTGAGCTGCTGGAAGCGGCAACAATGCTCCGGGTGTTTAACCACGAGATTCTTGAATCTATGCTTGGTAGAGAGATCAGCAACGATGCGTTTGAAAAACTGATTCATCTTTCCTTTGTTAGAAAAACAGTGCGGGGATGGTACTTGCATCAGGTTCTCCGCAAAACGCTTTATCAGGATTTCAGATTAAGGAAGCCTCAAGTCTATCATCAGCTATGGCAGCGAAGCGTAGAATACCACTATGGTCTTATTAGCTCAAATCATGTAACGATGGAGGAAAGGAACCTGCTCCTATTGGATTATATATATGTAGTGGGGGATCCTGGTTTCCGGGCCATGTTTTTCGAGGATACGATTGATCAGTTGTATTATATCGAATCGATACACCAAGAGAACTTGCATGAAGCTGAGCAATATGTACGAGATGTCCTTGCCAATCTTGAGGACTTCGTTCGAGAGATGTTTGATCCGGTTACAAATGAAAAGTATATCTATAAAATTCCGAAGGCTGTCAATGAGAAATGGTTTACCTCGATTATTCTTTCCGAAATTATAACGTTTGGAAGCGATGCGATCAGACTTCTTAAGAATGAAAAACATGAAGCGGTGGGCATTTTCATTTATATTCCGATTCATCGTGATTCTCTACAGTTATTAGAACAAAATCCCATTACCCAATCCTATTTCCGTATATTATCCAAACAAGAGCGAGATAAGCTAAACGTATCCCCTGAATCGCCTGCAGGATGGTTTCAATATAAGATCGATTTTTCAAAGGACGGCAGTGCAGCAGCTCGGTTCATGTTCTTTCAAACGTACCTATCCTACTATTTGAAAGGAGGAGTGATGATCTACACGACTCCAATGAAATATCTTCAGGAAGCGGTAAAAGGAATAGGCTATTTAGAGATACCAAGAGCTACACATAATGGCTTTGGTCCTGATTTTCCAGCACCGGTATTGGTACTTGACTTCAGGGAAGATAAAGACATGCAGAAATTTGTGGACAATCTGTATCGGTCTACGAAGGTGGACACTAAGGCCAAGGATCATGATGCCATTCTATCAGGACTGACGCCCCGTGAACGGGAAATTGCTCTTTTGGTCAAAATCTGCTCCACTAACGATGAAATTGCCCAGAAGCTTTATCTATCGGAAATTACGGTGAAGAAGAATCTAAGCCGAATTTACGAGAAGCTGGAAGTGAAAGGGAAAACGGAGCTAATTAAAAAATTAATGAGCTAAATAAGGAAGTTAAGAAGAAAGCCCTAGAGGATTAAACTGTACCCCATGTAAAGGACATTTTAAAAAAGTCTAGGCAGATTGAAGTAGATGATCTCTGTATTGAAGAACAGGGGTCATCTTTTTTAAATTCCATTGGTATCTGTAATGGTTATAGTAAGTCATGTAATCCTTAATCTCCCGTTTTAGCTCATCCAAAGTCAAACAAGACTTAATGGAAGCTTGATCTTTAAAATGACCGAAAAAGGATTCCTGAGGGGCATTGTCCCAACAGTTTCCCCTCCTGGACATGGATTGTTTTAATTTCATCCTCTTAAGCATTTTTTGAAAGTCTGGATGTGTATAATGGGTTCCCTGATCAGAATGAATGAAGGCACCCTCTGCTTTCTTAAACCTTCTATTTTTCTTAAGTTTAAGAAGTGTATCTGTCGCTATATCCATCATGATCTGGCTAGATACATGATATGCTAAGATTTCATTGGTTGAGCTGTCCTTGATGGTTGATAAATAGGCTTTTTTACTTGAACCGTAAAATAAATAGGTAATGTCCGTTAGTAATACTTTACCGGGGATATTCTGCTTAAACTCTCGGTTCAGCAGGTTAGGAACGATCCTATGCTCTTGGGTGGCCTTCATCATCCTTTTATAGGGATTGGCCTTTCTGTAAGGGCACACGATGTTGTATTTCTTCATAACCCTCCTGATGGCGTTTCAGATTGTAGAAAACCTTAAATTGCCCCTCCAGTGTCATCTTGACGGAACGAGCCCCTTTTTTGCGTCGTTTGAAATGATAAGCCTTCAAGATGATCTCTTTTACCTGTTCATCTTGTTGCTCCCGCTGGCTTCTCTTTTGCTGTGCCTCGGAAGTCCAGTACCTGTAGTATCCACTCTTGGAAACCTCGGCCACTTTACATAAATAGTTAACCATCCAGTGGAGCTCATATTTCTTGATAATGGTATGGATGAGCACGTATCTTTGTTCAGGAGACAATGCTATTCTTTGTTCTGCCTCTTTTCCGCAAAACGGATCTTTTTTAACAGTTCGTTCTCCGCTTTTAATAAGTTGTTCTGAGCCTCCAACCTGGCATACTTCTCTTCCATCGTCAGTTCCCTTGTAAGAGGTCTACCTGACCCTTGGCTTCTCGTATCCTGCAAACCTAGAACACCGTTCTCCTGGTAACTCGTACGCCATCTCTTTCCCGAGGATCTGACTCTTTGTATCCCAATGACAGTCACATCAAAACCACATTCTTCAAAAATTTCTCTAGGCAACTTGCCTTTGCTGTTTTCTGTTATGAACAATTGTTTAAACGCATCTGTATACGTAATTGCCTTTGATGAAACAGTCTTAACATAAGGATTGATAGATAGCGACTTGATTTCGTTATCTGTGAATATTTTCTTGCTCATTTCATTTTCACATTCCCATCTTTTCTGATATAAACAAAAGTACCCTATCGAGAGACTTTTTTAAAGTGTCTACTTGATAGGGTACAGTTTAGATTGCCTCTGGGCTTTTTTTTTCATTGCAGGCTGCAATCAATGCAGAAGTATACCTATTTGTATACTTTAGTGTCATATCACTAGGCGACCTATCCAGTTATGCTAAATGAGTCAGAATGATCGTTTGAAGTTTGAACTTTAGTATAGTGGGCGGAGGATGTGGTTAGTGATTGAATTTGTTGGTAAACAAGGGTAGAAAAACCTTACAGTAATGAATTGCATGATACAATATGTATCCATAAAAAGATGATTTCGGAGGTACTAATCCAATGAGCATTCAAGCATTCTGGACGAAACATGTTATAAGAAGGCTGTCTCTCGTGCTCGCTATTGTTTTATTGTTAAGCAGTGTGCTGCCGATAAGTGCACAAGCACAGTCCGAAGCAGAAGGGAAAGGAAATACGGCTGCAGTTGGATCTGATTCATCGGTCCCCGATGCTGTCTATGGTTTGTTAGGATCAGGTACGCCGACACTTTGGAATGTCCTTACCAAAATTGGCGCTGATGACCGACCGATTATAGGTTTTGAGAATAAGATTACACCTGACGGACGGTATGTTGGCTTTCAGGAAATGTATTATAAGGATCCAGGACAATTATATCCGAATTTTAAACTTTCTTTATATGATCGAGATACTGGCAGCAAAACGAGTGTATTGCCTGAGACGTTTCAGGACGACGTTAAACATTTTTCGATGTCGGCGAACGCGCAGTATATCGCATTTTCAGGTTATAGTTTGAATCCATATAAATATCCACAAGTCTATTTGCTTGACTGCAATAGTGGAGAGATGGAGTTGATTAGCAGCGATGTTAGCGCTTGGGCAGATGAACCTTCCATAAGCGCGGATGGCCGTTACGTAGCATTTAGCTCATCTTCAGATACATTAGTTCCTGGAGATTCGGATGGGCAAGCGGACATTTTTATCTATGATCGCACCACGAAAACAAAAGAGCGCATCAGTCAACCGCGCCTAGTCATAGATTCTGAAGATCCGCTGGTTGGCAGCGGTGACAGCGAGTGGCCGTCGATTAGTGCCGATGGCCGTCATGTGGCATTTACATCGTTTTCCAGTCTCTTGGTTGAGCACGATACGAATGAAATGGGCGATGTGTTTCTATATGACCGTACTACGCAAGCAATTAAAAGGATTAACCTATCTTCTACAGGAGAAGAAGCGAACAATCATAGTTTTGAGCCATCGATTAGTGGAGACGGGCGTGTTGTAGCCTTTAAATCAGATGCTGATAATCTGGTTTCCGGAGATACAAACCAGGCTGGTGATGTTTTTGTGTATCTAGCAGGCAGCGATACAGTCAAACGTATATCTCTTAAGCCTAGCGGTGAGCAAAATACTTCGGAGAGCCGGTCCGCACAGACCAGCAATGATGGCAAATATGTCGGCTACACAACACTCGAGATTTTTTCGCCAACTGAAAGTACAGAACAGTCATTTGTAGGGAATGTCGAAACCCTTTCCTCTAAAGAAGTAAGCGTGAATGATGCTCACTATGAATTGCATAAACCGAGCTTTTCGGTAGCCGTTAGCAATGAGGCAAATGCTGTGACTTTCTCTGCATTTTATAAAGTTAAGCCAGCACAGGAAGGCGTTGAACCGATTGCGGGGATGTTCCTTGCTTCGTCAGAAAGTTCAGCGAGCCGTCCAACTTGGCCAGCAGGAAGTAAACTGACAGCCGCGGATGCGCAAGGAGATAAAATAACGTTATCTTGGCCAGCTGCGACGGATACAAAAGGTATTAAAGAATATAAGCTGTTTCAAAACGACGCGGCTATTGCAACGATTCCATCTCCAGCTTTCTCCTATACGGTTACGGGATTGAAGCCGGATACCGATTATACGTTTCGCGTAGAGGCGGTCAATCTGGATCTTGTCATGAGCAGTGGCGGACCAGTTTACTCCATGAAAACGGAACCGGATCTAAACCGTGTAAGCGTAACTGCGAGAGCCGATCGTATGTCGCAGGGATTACTGCTGATCAATAGTAGGCTGGCGATTGGGGCCGTTACATCTCCAGGTCGTCAAGTCCATGCAACGATTACGTATAAGACATGGTTTGACGATAACGGTGCGCGTTTAACAACGCCTCGAACAACAAGCGAAACCATTGAGTTGCTAGTAGATTCTTCAGAGCCAAGTCATTATGCGGGCGAGTTTATCGTGAATGCGAATAAAGGTATTGCTGAGATTGTTTCGATTAAAGGTTCCACCAAGAATGGATCTGGTGAGGACATTGAGGAAGAAGCCAAAGGTTATCCGATTAAAGTAACGGGCAGCTTGAAGCTAAGCTTTGAAAATCCAGGTCATATTGATCCGAATGGTGCACAGGTTGCCCTTGTAAGCAAACGCTTTGGCGGTAAAAATACGGTGCTGGCAAGCGATGAACCTGTTGTGGTGGAAGGCCTTCTACCTGATTCGGAATACGGGATTCAGTTCATCTCACCGAAATCTAACAGTTGGGATCATAAAGAACACGTTGCCGTTCAGTCCGGACTCATCAATGAGGTTACACTTGCGATCCCGGTTTCAGCCATGTTTCGTTTTAAAGTGCAAAACCAAAATCGGCAGCCAGTAGATCAAATTAGGCTCGAACTCATGGACGGTACGGGTAACAATTATATGGGCACTATGCTCAGTGATCCTTCCGGTTTAACGGAGTGGACCTCGATCAGTGATGCACGTATGACGTTTAAGGTGAAAGTGGATGTTGAAGGTAAATTATATGAAGATATACCTGATCAAGACGTGGTATTGAAGCCAGGTGAAAATGAGCAGATGATTACGCTTCATACACCACCGCAAGGGATGTTAACGGGTAAGGTAACAGACCCGGAAGGTAAGCCTGTATTCAACGCAATGGTCACAACGACGCAGACTTTTCAAGGCAGACCGCTTGTACAAACATTGTACACGGATTTGAAGGGAGAGTACCAAGTGGAGCTGCTGGCCGGTGAGGTCGCAGTCGAAGCTTCCGAATATAAGCTTAATTATTTTTCGGACAAAAATATAAAGAGAGTGATTCAAGACGGTCAAGATACGGTGCTAGATATTCCGTTAAAAGCACCTGATACGGGTACGATCCAATTGAAGGTTTTCATGAAATTTTTGGATACGGAATGGCAAGGTCCGATTAACATGGAACAGTTCGGGATGCGTTCCGAGGTTACCTCTGCACTTGGCGGCGGGATTTCAAGCTATTATCTAAATGCAGTCCATTATCAAGGTTACCCAGGTCAAGAAATGAAGGTTTGCGTGTCGGGTACAATTCACCGGATCGGTACTGGTTGCACGAGCGTAACGTTGGATGAGCATTCGAATGCTACAGCTGAAATTCGTTTAGAGGAAAAAGGCTCTAGGGTAAAAGGGAGGCTCCCTGCACCTACATTTAACGCCAGGGAGGCGGATGTAAACGTATATGAAGTGTTGTCAAGCGGCGAGCTGCAACATGTTGGTTGGGAAAATGTGAATGCACAAGGACCGTTTGAAGTGCATGTTCCGAAGCAGGGAACCTATCGAGTAGAAATCAGCAGAAGAGAAATCAGTAGCAGTAGTAACAATCCGAAATGGGAAATGGCCCATGTAGAAGTATCCGTTGGTGATAAGCAAATTAAAGATATAGGCAGTGTCACATTTACAGAAAAAAAATATTTTACACATCCTTCTGTCAATTTCTTTATAGCAGTTCCGAATCAAGCTTCTCCTGGTGGAACGGTACAGCTTCGTGCGAATTACCGCAGCCAGACCGGAAGTGAGACGCTCATCGATGCTCATATGCGCATAGATATGCCAGAAGGCATGCAGCCGGTAACGGATACACTGGGCCGAGTGGTCGTGAAAGGTGCGAATGGAGCCGCTGTTTGGAATGGAAGTTACTTGGAAATTCCTCTACCTTACGTGGAGGCGAAGAAAGATGGGGCCGTTCAATTCCAAGTGAAGCTCGCTGACAACTTCAGCTCCCAATCGGTACGTCTCGCCGCGCATATCGAAGGCAAGACCTCGGCCACTGAAGTGGATGTGAATGAATCGCTTGGCGAAGTTTTGCTGGACGTTCCGAATGTAACGCTTGATGCGCCTGAACGTTTAACGAGCTCTGATGTTCTCGTCTCAGGACTTGCACAAGTCGGCAGCAAGATCAGCGTTTATGATAGCGATACGTTGGTGGGGACGTTTGAAGCAACAGGCGCAGGAACATGGAAAGGAAAGATTTCGCTGATCGATCTAGGCTCGCCTAGCGTTCACGTACTGCGTGCAGTTGCAGAGTCAGGCGGTGTACAGCTGCATTCTAAAAAGGTATTTGCCAATTTGGATCCAGATCAGCCGATCTTGGAGGAAATGGCGATGGCCCAGCAGCCGAACGGCAAGTGGATTCGTTTGGATGTTAAAAAGGGCGCAACGCCATTCCCGTATACAGTCGTACCTGGAAATCCGTTCGTGTACCAATTAAAGTTTGACAAACCAGAGAAGGTAACGAATGTTCAAATCTTTATGGGCGGCCAATACGGCGCACCGGTGCAAGCACAGCGGAAATCAAATGGGATTTTTGAAGCTATTGTGCCAACGAATAAAGGTGCGCTAGGCGGAATTTACGTGTTGTACGATACCGTGAAGCCAAGACCTTCTTATAATGCGGAGGATTTGCCGAGCGATGAGCAAATTCGCAAGTCACTGCCAGCAAATATGCAGGACTTTGAAGTGGTATCGAAAGAGCCGTTTACCCAGGTTGGAGATACGTATACCGGCAAGGCCGTGATCCAATTTCCGAAAGTGCCCGGACTTAAAATGACCGTGAAATTTACAATTAACTTGAAGCCGGCAGTCAAATACAAGCCAACGGAAGAAGAAATCCAACTGGCCAAAGAAACAGGGATAGCCTTGTTCAATACTAGCTTTACAACAACCGAAACTGAAACAGGGATTACCAGTGTTGTGAAAGGCTATGCCCCGCGTAAGTTGTTGTTCCAAACCTCTGATTTAGTATCAAATGCCCGTACATTTAACTTGGTTGCTTCTCCGAGTGATATACTGCAAAATGTACTCGAAAACGCAATTGAAATCGAAGATGGAGCTGAGTTTGTGACTGAGGTGCAGGCGGAGGTTGGCGAAGTCGCAGAACCTTTTAATAAGGTAAATGAAGTTTCGGAAGCTTATACAGGCTACAGAGATTATGCTGGGAAAATCAACAAAATTATGCAAGGGGTTGAATCCAGCTCAGGCTGTGTAGAGAATGCCGAACAAGTTGGCGAGCAAGCTGGGAAAGCTGTTCTAGTTACGGTTGGCGGTGAAGTGGTGAAGACAGCTCTTGGCGCTTGGACAGGTGCAATGGCACTGGAAGGTCCTGCAGGTATTGCCGCTGGTGTCGTCTCGAAAATTGTAAGTAATAAAGTAGATAGCTATGTCGACGAGCAAATTGATGCTGTAGGAGCAGCAGGCTCAAGTAGTAAATGTGATAACAATGATGACGAATTCCCGGATGATGAAGAAAATATTTATAAGAAAAGAGTAAAAAGAACGCCGCGCATCGTGAATCCGAAGTGGATTTATGATCCAAGCGGGTACGTGTATGAAGCGGTAGAGAGTAATCGTTTGCAGGGTGTAGAAGCCAGAGTACTTTACTTAAACCCGGCGACAGGAACCTGGGAAGTATGGCATGATGCGGAAGATTACGATCAAATTAATCCACAGCAGACAGATGCTGAAGGGAAATATGGCTGGGATGTACCAGAGGGCAAGTGGAAGGTAGTCTGGACAAAAGATGGCTATGAAACAGCCAGTAGTAGCGAGCTGGAAGTACCTCCACCGCATTTTGACGTGAATATGGGACTAATTTCAAAAGCAGCGCCAGAAGTAGCGGCGGTTACTGCAGTCGTAAGTTCGGGTGGCCATTACGTGGATGTGAAATTTACTCAGTATGTCCAAACGTCCATTCCACTTCAGGCTGACACCATTGTGGTGAAGGATGCGAGCGGTAATGTGCTTGAGGGTGCGGCTGCCTATGTGAATGCAGAGAACAGTCCAAATGGAGAGTCGCTGTCAAGAACACTTCGATTTACGCCGAGCGGGAGCTTGCAAGCAGGGCAAGAATATCAAATCATTGTTACCCCGGAAGCCATCGTCAATTATGCATGGAAAGTGATGAGCAGCGGCGCCCAACCTAAGGTTACAGCAGTCGTGCAGGATGCGGTTGGCCCAAATATGCGAAGTGCTGAATTGCAAGGCGGCAATCGGATCGTTCGAATTACATTTAATGAGGAGTTTGCGGCAGGAACAGCAACGAACCCAGAACGATTTGTCATTGTGGCGACCGGTTGGAACGGTGAGGTTCAATCCGTAGTTGCCGAGCGTACGGACAACAATGAGCCAGTGAAAAGCATTCTTCTGACACTGTCACGTGCTTTACCAGAAGGAGTTAGCGTATCATTAACAACTGCTGCAGGTGCAGTGACAGATTTGCAAGGCAATCCTTCAGTAGAAAAAACGAATACAATTTCGGGACCAAATACGCTGCTAAATACGTTGACGATTACTGGGGGCCAATTGACTACAGACTTTAACGGCTCGACAACGGAATATACATTAAAAGTTGTAAAAACCGCGCAAGAGCTGCAATTGACTGCTAAACTCGCTGATGGATCAGCGAAGCTGTATATCGGTGAGAGAGAGGCGATGGACGGAAAATCAGAGAAAGTTGATATCCGAGACGCTGCCTCCATTAAATTGACGGTCAGAGCAGCCAATCATCCAGAAATTGCAAGAACTTATACGTTAGTCATTGAGCGCACAGACAGTACGGGTGGAGGTCCTACAAATGGAGGCGGCGGTAGCGGCGGTACACCACCGACAAAAACGCCAGATCATCCTGCAGACCCTTCAGATTTAGGTCGAGATGCTCGAATTGAGCGTATGACGGGGGCAGATGGTAAAGAGCAGTTCATCGTAGAACTCAATCCGAAAACGGTGAAAGAGGCAATCGATGCAGGTAAATCGTTAGATAAACTTACAGTGAATGTAAAGGAACATGCAGAGCAATACATGGTGAAGTTACCGATTGAAGTGTTCCGTCAATTAAGTCAAGCGAAGGCGAAGATAAACATTCAACTGGGCACTTCAGTTGTCCAATTACCTGCGAGTGCTTGGGCAGAAGATGTGAATGATAAGACAACCTCAGTCACAGTGAAGATCGTGAAGCCATCTGCTACTGAGGAAAAAGCATGGTTAAGCAACTTGAACCAACGCAGTAAAGGAGTTAAGCCAGTATCAGAGCTGTTGCATGTTCAGTTGCTGGCAAAGGCAGATCAACAAGGAGCTACTTCACTACCACACAAGCATCAGCTAATGATAACTATCGATAACGCTAGTTCCGAACCAGGCTTAGGCATTTATGGCTTTGATCCGGCTAAGCAACAATGGGTATTTATCAGTGAGAGTCTGCCATCATCAGGTAAGTTAACCTTTGAGGCAGAGGCGTCTATGTATGTAGCTGCCATGTCATATACGAATAGCTTTACTGATATTACGAATCATTGGGCGAAGAATTCGATCGATTGGATGGCAGCACGTATGCTTGCTGGCGGTTATGAAGATCAAACGTTCCGCCCGAATCAGTCGGTGACGCGAGCAGAATTCACCGCATTTATCGTTAGAATGCTAGGATTAGAGGTGAAGAAAGAAGAAACCTCGAGTAAATTTAGCGATGTGCAGTCAAGCGATTGGTATTACGAAGCAGTAAAAGCCGCAGATCAGGCAGGATTAGTTACAGGAAGCGGTGAAGGGAACTTTGCGCCGAATGCGCTAATCACCAGAGAGCAAATGGCGGTCATCGTGTGGAGAGCATACGAAAAATTGTCAGGTAACGGCCGTACCGTAAGCAGTGAAGAGCAAGCAATTCTGATGCAAACTTTCGATGACAACGGCGCGATCTCAGATTGGGCAAAAGCGAGCGTCGCTTCTTCCGTGAAGGAAGGACTGATCCAAGGCGTAAGCAGCAATCAATTCCAGTCTTCGGGACTCGCGACACGCGCACAAGCCGTTACATTGCTAAATCGTTTGTCTGAGAAGCTAGACAAAAATAGGGATAAGGGGAGATGATCCGTGTCAAAATCAGTTTTATGATTAAAACAGAATAGGTGAAATATGGAGAAATTAAGACGAGCTTGGCGGCGAAGAGCAGACGCAGCGGGAGATCGCGAAGGAGCTGGGGATCAGTCGCTCCTACGTGTCGCGGATTGAGAAGCGGGCGCTGATGAAGCTGTATCATGCGTTCTACAAGGCAAAGCGGTAGAAGAAGGTAAAAGAGTTGAATCGCACTCTTCATTTATTTGGCATCAGATAATGGGGGGCGAAGACAATGACAGCCTTAATTCAAATTGAACATGTCAGCAAATTCTATCACATGGGCGGGGAGACAATCCGCGCCCTTGACGACATTTCATTAGACATCGCGCAGGGGGAATTTGTCGCTATCATGGGACAGTCAGGTTCCGGAAAGTCCACGCTATGAACATCATCGGCTACTTGGACGTTTCGGATGAAGGTTTGTATGTGCTGGAAGGGAAGCAGATTCATTCGCTGAAAGTCTCACAATTGGCAGAGATTCGAAATCGGAAGATCGGGTTAGTAATATAATCGGCCTTACGATAAAAATCGTAGGGCTTTAGCTCTTTTAATAATGAAGAATGGGACAATGTATTAAGGACTCTATTTAGGTGATTTGAAGTTTTTTACATATATAAATATTTCTCATGTTTTATAGTGAGAAAAGGAGCACAAACCTTGTATAACGGGAAATGATAGTGAAATAAACAGGGAGCAGATCGCCGCGGCGGGTAACTGTTCCTTTTTAATGTTGAAGTAACTGGTAGTTATTTGTGGTAGAATATGTATTATTTTACGTGCTTAATTAAGAGGAAAGCTCGGAGATTAATTTGGGTGATTCGTTAGTTAGAGTATGCAAAATTAGTTCTGCTGTTGTGAAGGAGAATTGGATGATCGGATTCGTCTTCCAGAACTCTAATTTCCTTCCACGGCTTAATGCGTATGAGAAATTTCAATAAGCGTGAACGGGAGCCGCTTGTCGTGCAGGCTTTGGAAGCGGCGGATTTAGTGGATTGCTGTTGGCAATCGGAACGATGAAAGAAAACGTAGAGTCAATAGGCATATCGATACTCATTCTACTAGACACTAAATGAGGAGGGGCGCTATGAAGCGGTTTCCGATGATGCTTCAATTAGCATTAATTCTGTTCTGCGTTATGGCCATTCCAACAGCGACGTTAACATGGTACAGCGGTGCACAGATTTTAGGGAATTCGGAGCATGCCATTGCAGAATCTGCTCTCGCCGGATTGAATGCCAACCGCAATCTGAACGAGAATACGCTCGACATCTTGGCCCAGAACACGATACGTCTTGCCGGGACCCACTTCTTTGACAAGATCCGTCCTTACAAAACCTTTGAGCAAATCAATTCGAATTACGAAAATGTCTTTAACGCATTATCCGTACAGCAAGACCTGATGAGTCTTAACCGGATCGGCGACGGAGTTTATTCCTCCTTCTTTTACGTGAGCGATTCGGACTATGTCGTGTCGACAGATAAAGGCATCACAAAGTTGGAGCGTTACGAGGACTTCGATTGGATGAAGGAAGCCCTTGCCGAGCGGGAAGGAATCAGTGGGGTCTGGTATCCGCGTAAGCTTGATTCGGGTGTTGAAGTTATATCCTATGTGCTGCCTCTCAACCGGCTCTCGACCACAATGCGCGGTACGATCGTCGTGAATTTGCGTGAAACCCAAATGGAGAATGATATTCGCTCATCTAGTAGCGGTGAGCAAAGATACATGCTCATGAATTCAAAGGGAACCATTATCTCTCACTATGACAAGAGCTTGCTGTTTAAGAACGGCAGCGAGGAGACCGTTATTCGTGAGATCCTGGCGCAGGACAAAGCGGAGGGATATGTATTACGCAAGCTTGATGAAGAACGGTTGCTCTACACGTGGTCTCAGTCGAAGCAGTTCGGATGGATTTACGTGAAGATTTACTCGGTCAATGAACTGATGACCAAGACACATACCTTACAGAAAAATATCATTTTCCTTACTGCGGGCATTATTTTCGCAGGGACCATTCTGACCGTCATTTTCGCAACATGGTTATCTAAGCCGGCCAGGGAATTGGTCCGGACATTACGCAAGCGCGGTCATTTGAGTGTAAAAGGCAGGAACGAGCTCGCTTATCTGGATGCGGCGTTCCGGCGAATGCAGGAGGAAGAGGATGCACTCAATGGGCTGCTTTATGTCCGTGAACAGGATGCCCGCAGTCTGGCGGTTCATAATCTACTGCGGGGCGAACTGACCCCGCCGGCCGCCCTCATGTTTCCGGCCCGTTATTTTATGGTTGCCGTCGTCTCGATTGATCGATACAGGAAATATGTGACCAAGAACAATCCCGAGACGAGCAGCACCCATCGTCAAATGCTGATCTCCCAATGCGACAGTATGTTTCCGAATGAGGTGAATACACGATGTGTATATAAAGGAGATGGCTGCTTCGCTATTGTGATTAACTACGGGCTGCTGGAATTTGAAAGGGAAGGTGCTGGCATTGACGTCGCAATCAGCGATATTCGTGATAAAGCGGAGGAGCTCTTGGAACACTCTGTCACGATAGGTGTAAGCAGTCCGACAGAGTCGAGTGACAGCGTTGGGGAACGCGTGATCGAAGCGATGGAGGGAGTAAAGCACCGCATGATCGCAGGCAGTGGTGGAATCATCTATTGGAAGGAGCAAGAGGGGCGAGATAAGAGATATATTTATCCTGCCAACAGCGAAAGACGAATTCTAAACTACTTGAACCATGGTCAACTCGACAGCATCATCAAGGAACTGGAAATCATAAGCGGTGAAATCCGTTCCGCAGAATACATCTCCTACGATAATATCTTATTTATTTACCATCAATTAGTAGGCGTGACTATCAAGCACCTAAGAGAGAACTATGTAAACACGGCGCGGATTTTCGCGGGAAGAGGCAATATTTACGCGACCCTCGCATCCATCGATACGCTTGACGAGCTGGAAGATTATTTTCGCGATTTCTACGGGGAGATCGTGCAGCACCTGGCGCGTTCACCAGGCGAGACCAACAACTACGGTGAGCGCATCATCAGCTATATAAACGAACACTATCACGAAGAAATCGTCTTTGAGGACATGGCGAAGGAAATCGGGATCAGCTACTCTTACATGCGCAAGATCGTGTACGAGATGACAGGCATGAGTACGATCGATTATCTCAACCAGTTGAGAATCGAGAAGGCGAAGCAGCTGCTCGTCGATTCCAGGTTGACCATCACGCAGATTGCACTCGAGGTTGGCTATTATAATGTACAAAGCTTCAACCGGTTTTTCCGTAAATTCGAAGGGATGCCTCCGAGCAGTTACAAGGCGGAGAAGATAAGGACATCCTGAAGAGATATGAACGGCACTCCATACGTAAATCATGGGGTCATCAAGCTGTCTTTTCGGTCCTTATGGCCGACAAAGGCAGCTTAACTTTTGCTCCTACCTATCAGAATTGATCATTAGAAAGTCCCAGGATAGCGATTTTGCTGCACATTAATCAAAAATGACGGGTTGAATCAATACTCATGATTTACCTATCTGCAAACTAAACGATATGATGAGTCCGATCAGGAACGAGCCGATGAGGTAAATCAACCGGAGACCCCAAGTACTGAGGAGGTGAGACTGTGAAATCAATGGCAACTTCTGATGCCAAAAATGTAACCGCTTTATCGTTATCCAAGAAGTACAAATGGGGTATATATCACTATCTGCGCAGGGATTGGCAGCTCTACGTGCTGCTGCTTCTTCCTTTAGCAATGGTACTGACCTTTAAGTATGCCTCCATGTTCGGACTCACGATCGCTTTCAAAAACTATAAAATCGCGAGGGGCTTCTGGGGCAGTGAATGGGTAGGATTTGAAGTATTTAAAGAGATTTTCGCCAAACCCGACTTTGGCCGAGCGATTCGGAATACGCTGATGTTGAATATCCTGGACCTTTTGTTCAGCTTTACGATGCCGATTGTGCTCGCTCTTATTCTTAATGAGGTCAAAAACCTTATGTTCAAACGCATGAATCAAACGCTGCTCTATCTGCCCCATTTCCTATCCTGGGTGATTATCGGTGCCATCGCCTATCAGCTCTTAAGCGAAGGCAACGGCATGGTGAATAATCTCATCGAGAAGCTGGCAGGCATCAGGATCCCGTTTCTACAGGAGGATACCAATTGGGTAATCAGTTATTTGGCCATCGGTGTGTGGCAGAGTATGGGTTGGGGGTCGATCATCTACCTTGCGGCTATCAGCGGCATAAATCCAGAGATGTATGAAGCGGCTATCGTCGACGGTGCGGGCCGATGGCGTAAAATGTGGAACGTTACCTTACCCTCGATCCGGATGACGATCGTGACTTTGCTGATCTTGAGCTTGGGCGGTGTAATGGGTGGCTCCTTCGAGCGGATTATGGCCCTACAGAATAAGGCGACTACTGAGTTCACCACGACCATACCGGTTCTGGTGTACCGCTGGGGGATTGAAAGCGGCAACTTCAGCCGTGCGACCGCATTAGGTTTATTTCAATCGATCATCGGGCTCGTCCTCGTCTTGGTCGCCGACCGGATTGCGAAGAAACTGGGCGAAGATGGATTGATTTAGAGAGGATGCGAACCCATGAAATCATCTGCTGGCACGAATGCCGTAAAACGTAGATTTCGCTTTGACATTTGGGATGTGATGATCCAACTGGTATTGATTGTTGCCTCCCTTGCGTGCACTCTGCCGTTCATTCATGTCGTCGCCAAATCCTTTAGCGATGACGCGTTTGTAATCGCTAACAAGGTGTATCTCTGGCCTGAAGGCTTCACTGCCCAGGCCTACGAGAAAATCTTTGCTGACGACAGTATCCTAAGATCCCTTTACGTTTCCGTCCTCGTTACTGTGCTGTTCACGATTCTGGGGATGATCGTTACGATTTGCGCGGCCTATCCGTTATCGCGCAAGCAGCTGAAAGGCCGTACGCTACTGACTTTTATCTTTGTGTTCACCATGTACTTCCATGGCGGGATAATTCCCGACTACATGTTAATGAATAGCCTGGGAATGTTGGACAGCATATGGTCACTCATACTGCCGCTTTCGTTCAGCGCATTCAATCTGCTGATTTTGAGGAGCTCCATCTCGAGTAATATTCCGGTTAGCTTGGAGGAATCGGCAAGGATTGACGGAGCCGGACACTTCCGAATTTTACTGAATATCGTCCTCCCGCTCTGCAAACCGATTTTGGCAACGTTATCACTCTTTTATGCGGTAGGCCGCTGGAATGCTTATCAAGATGCTCTGTTCTACATTAAACAGAATACCGACCTGCGGCCGTTACAGTTGAAACTCTATTATCTGGTTATCCAGGCGACCGAAAGCTTTCAGCTGGAGAGCACCCAAGTGGAGCTTAGCAATCCCGAGGTGCTCAAGGCTTCGGTCGTTGTATTCGCAACATTGCCGATCGTCTGCGTCTATCCGTTTATTCAGAAGTATTTTGTTCGGGGTACGATGCTTGGGGCCGTTAAGGAATAATCTTAAAGCGGCATTTGCATAGTAACTAATTTTATACTGGGGGAAATACGATGAGTATTAAGAAATGGGTCCCTGTGATTTTGGCCTCCGTGTTGAGTACCAGTATTTTGGCGGGCTGCAATGATAACGGAAGTGGGAACAAAGCATCTCCATCCGCGACCACCTCGGCTAATCCAAGCGCGAGCGCAAGCACCAGCTTGCTTGATTCTTCGAATCGCTTCGCACAGACGGTCAACCTCGATATTCCGGTGTATGATCGAGCGTTCGAGGGTTGGAACGTTGCCGACAACTACTATACACGATGGATCCAGAAGGAATTCGGCGAGAAACACAATGTCAAAATCAATTTCGTGCCGATCTCCCGCAGTAACGAAGTGAGGGATTTCGAGCAGCTGCTGTCAGCCGGTAAGGCGCCGGATATGATCTTCCATTATGACATGCCACAGGCGCTTACCTACTACTCCGAAGAGGTCTTGCAGCCGCTCAAACTGGACGAGGTTGCCAAGTATGCTCCGACTTACTGGAAGAACACGAGCAAAACGATTGAACAATACGGTGTAGTGGACAAGAAGAATATGTTCATCTTCGCTAAGCGCCCTAACTATAACAACTTTGTGAGTCTCATCCGGAAAGACTGGGTCGAAAAGGTCGGCATGAAGGTGGAGGATCTGACGTCCCTAGAGAAATATAACGAGATGCTCATAAAATGGAAGGCAGCGGGACTCGGCGTATCAGGCGGATCCTTAACCCGGAACGTATTCAATTACAGCTATGCCTTCCGCGATTGGCCGATTGATCCGAAGTACCGTGCGCTTTATTCCGATCTTGCCGTTGCGGATTTCACGACCGCTGATACGGAACGCTGGCTGAAGAACTTAAACTATCAATATAACAACGGTTTGATTGACAAGGAGTTTTATTTACGCGACGACGACAACAAGATCAAAGCCGAGTTTGTGGCGGGCAGGACCGGAACATATGGACTTTATCTTGCCAGTAATACTGACCTATTCGCCGCTACGTTGAAGAACAATCCAAAAGCCCAATTTGCCGTCATCCCTCCAGAGGCCGGAGTACCTCAAGGTCGCAAGCCGCAGGGACGTGCTGACTGGCCGTTTGGGTTCATCATGGGAATTAACCACAAATCAACCGAACAAGAACGAGTCGCCGTTTGGTTGTATCTCGAGTGGATGAGCCAGCCGAAGAACTTGTTCTTCCTGCAGAATGGGGTCGAAGGTCAGAACTATACCCTCGATGCCGATGGCTTGCCGAAGAAAGTTGCGGATTTCAAAGGCGAATCGAAGCTTTCCAACAACAACAATAAGGATTACTGGGCGCTTGTGACCGAAATCGCGGAATTCTCCACTCCGGAATTGACAACCAAGGCGAACCTGCGCAATTGGACGGTTCCCGGACAGGAGCAATTGACCGAACAGCTGATGAAAAATTGGAACGCTACCGCAGAATACCGTACGCCGGATGCTTTGTTCTCCGCTGTACTCAACAATGTAACCGAGCATAAAGCGGACCTGAACGCCATCTTCCAGGAGCTCTACCTGAAGGTTGTTATGTCTCCTCAGGATCAGTTTGACAAGCTGTATGTAGATGCTAAGAATAAGTTCCTCCAGGCAGGCTACCAAGAGATTCTGGATGAGAAGAAAAAAGCAATCGATGCGGGTCAATTCCGGTAATCGCGATAACCGCTTCTACATTTCCAGAGCCCTTGCCGTAAGCGGGGGCTCTAATTTATGGAGGGCAACATGAAACTGAAATTTGATACAACAGCGAACGATTTGCGACAGATTGCCGGTCGTGTGGCGGACTATACTTTCGGGATGGATCTGACGTGGGATTGGCCGGGAGGCGTTGCGTTCTATGGCGTCAGCCGTCTGTTCGAATGACGGGCGAACGCGCCTATCTGGCGCGGCGTGGTGCGACGAGTATATCGATGCTGGAATTCCAGGTTGGACGGTAAACACGTGCGCAATGGGGCACATACTGCTAACTCTCTATGATCAAACAAACGATCAGAAATACCTCGATCTCATCCTCAGCAAGGTGGGCTATCTGGAGAACAAGGCGCTGCGTTTCGGGGACCGGGTGCTGCAGCATACGGTGTCTTCTAACAACGATTTTCCGGAGCAATGCTGGGCGGACACGCTATTTATGGCGGCCTATTTTCTGTTGCGCGTCGGTGTCAAGTTGAAGGAGAAGCGATTGATCGACGATGCACTGCATCAGTTCTTCTGGCATATCAACTATTTGCAGGATGAGAAAAACGGGCTATGGTAGCACGGCTATAACCATATCAACAAGGATTACATGTCCGGGATCCACTGGGCGCGCGCCAATGCTTGGGCGGCCTATACGATGTCCCGTGCGGCAAGGTCGGTGCCGGAAGGCTATCTGTATCCCCCGATGATGCATATCTGGAGTTCATTGCGCGACCAGCTGGCAGCAATCAAAAAGCTGCAGAAGGAAGATGGCCTTTGGGGCACAGTGCTCGATTACCCGGATGCTTACAGCGAAGTGTCGGCGACGGCGGGCATCGCTGCAGCGATGGTGATGCAAGGCAATCCGCTGCATGCGAAATACGTTCGGAAGGCATTAGACGGCATACTGGCTAATATCACCGAAAAAGGGCGGGTCGCGAACGTATCCGGCGGGACGGCCGTCATGAACGATATCGAAGGATATCTCCGCATTGACCGTAAATGGGCGCAAGGCTGGGGACAAGGGCTCACGCTCGCATTCCTCGCAGCGGTCATCGAGAGGGCCGAAACGGAGGAAGAAGCCGGATCAGTTCGGGATTGAATGTAAGAGATCCCCTAGAAAGCTACGATTGGAAACAAAGCCATGATAGTAGAGAGTAAAGCTCTATTAGATTGGGTTGTATTTCTTATATTTGGCGAAATTCACTGATTTTCGACAAAAAAATGTAAAATACGAATATGAATAGGACTATATATCTATATATCTCGTGAATTCATTTGAATACTCGAAAACAGATGAATTGTAAGCGCAGTCAAAAAAACTGTTTTTTTAACAAACAGATCGATTTTTTACATGTGAATGACAAGGAAAACCCACTATGATGTGAGAAGGATAACATTCCCAATAAAGGGGAGGTGTGAGTTGACGCAACGAGAACGAGCATCTGGGTAGAATGAAAACCACGTAGAGAGCGAGGACTTTGTCTAATGAAAAAGCAAGCAAGTCGAATAGCAGCTATGCTATTATGTGGTCTTATGATTTCAAGCACTGCAATCCAAGTTCTGCCAAACGCTCAACCAACGGTACATGCTGCAGATGCATATGTAGGTAAATTTGATTTTGGTCCAGTAAGCAGTCCAGTCTTGGCGGGGTATAATCAAGTTCATGATCAATTGACTTATACGCAGACGAGAGGCTACGGGCTTGAAACGGCATTGCCAACAGGCGCTTCAAGGAACCGTTCAGGCGGAACGGATCTGACGAACGATTTCATTCTGGGAACGCCGTTCACGTTCTTAGCGGACGTACCGAACGGGAACTATAATGTGACGATTTATTCTGGTGATCTCCTTGCGGGAACGTCGACAACGAAGACATCGGTTTCCCTGGAAGGTGTGGTGAAAGGGACGATTTCAACGAAGACTGCAATTGCGCAAGCAACGTATAGCACAACCGTCACGGATGGTCAGTTAACCGTAGGTATCACAACCGGTTACAGCGGTACAGGGGCGGGGTATTTGAATGGTCTAATCATTGAACAGGTGATAGCTACAGCTCCCTCGACTCCTACAGCTCTCGCAGTGACTAATATCAATCCGACTGCTGGTGCAGCATCCGTATCACTAGCTTGGAATAGTGTCACGGATGCCGTCTATTACAATATGTACCGTGCGACGAATAGCGCGACAAGCTATTATTTAATCTCACAAGTACCAACGAATTCTTTCATTGATACAGCCGTATCGGTAGGAAATACATATACCTACCAAGTTACAGCTATAAACGCAGGAGGCCTTGAATCCACTGCTAGTACATCTGTAACAGCGGATGTGGTACAAACCGTCATTCTTCCAGCTCCTCCATCGAATGTAATGGTAAGCGGTGTCACTGAAGGTCAAGTATCCCTGCAATGGACAGCTTCAGCGGGTGCAACAGGGTATACCGTACTTCGTTCGGATTCTGCTGCTGGAACCTATACTGAAATAGGTACGGTTGCATCGACTTCTTTCACCGACACAACAGCTGATACATCAGTTGTGCATTACTATCAGGTGAAAGCTTCCAACACAGCAGGTATTTCTGCGGCCTCTAATGTGGCAGCAAGTACAGTATTTGTTGTTCCTAATGCGCTTCCATCTGACTTACCATTGAAAATCGACTTCGGTCCTGGCCCCGTAGCGGACGGCTACTTTGGGATCACGGCTCCAGTTGTGTATTCCGATCAGCTCAGATACGGCTTCGCCGATCCATCGCTTGTCGGCTCTGGTAACAGCGGTACTGCAGATCCGCTGAAATCCGATTATTTGTCACCAGCAGGTACGTCCTTCAACGTGGATCTGCCCAATGGGGATTATGCGGTTTCCGTTACCTCAGGTGATACTAGTGCAGCAACGGAAGTTGCTGTATCCGTAGAAGGAATGACAGCGAATAAAATTGCGCTCACGTCTAAAGCAGCTGGCGACTATTTGGAGCAATCGTTCGAAGTTGCTCTCGTGGATGGTCAATTGAACATTTTCTTCTCCGGGTCTGCGCCCAAAATTAATGGACTTGTCATTTCAAAGCTGGCGGATCGCGCAGCTGGAGAAACGCCTACGGTATATATTGCGGGCGATTCTACCGTGCAAACTTATGATCCGTACTGGAAGCCTCAAGCCGGTTGGGGACAGATGATTTCCCGCTATTTTACATCTGACATTACGTTCAGCAACCAGTCAATTGGCGGGCGAAGCAGCAAAACCTTCCTCACCGAAGGTAGATTAGATACCATTTTGCGTGCGATTAAACCGAATGACTATTTCCTGATTCAGTTCGGTCACAATGATGCGACGATCTCGGTTCCAGAACGATATGCTTCCCCTGCGGATTTCAAAAACTATCTGAAGACTTATATCAACGGGGCTAGACAGCGTGGAGCGATCCCGATTCTGGTAACACCTGTTGGTCGAAGAGACTTTAACGCAACAACGGGTCTATTCAATATCAGTTTCCCTGAGTATGTCGATGGGATGAAAGCAGTAGCACAAGAGATGGATGTCAAATTGGTGGACTTAAGTTCATTAAGTCGTACGTACTATAACACGATCGGACCAATCGGGACACTTGCAGTCTTCCTCCATGTACCAGCAGGTACATATACTGCCTTCCCGAGCGGCAGTGCGGACGACACGCATTTCCAAGAGTATGGCGCCATCCAGATCGCGCGTCTGTTATCAGGTGGACTTAAAGATCTGAGTATCCCGCTTTCTAACTATGTCACGGGTGTGGCGCCACCGGCAGCAGTTCCATCCAAGCCAATGGGCGTTGTGGCAGGCAGTGTCAGCAATGCAGGTGCAGTCCTGACATGGAATGCTGTGGAAGGTGCGGATATTTATAAAATATATAGAAAATTAGCCTCCGAAACGGCGTACGTCTTAGTGGGAACTTCGACAGTGCCAACCAATACGATTCAAGGGATGACGGAAGGGCAGACTTATAATGTCGTGGTAACAGCGATCAACGGTAAAGGCGAATCGGAGCAGTCCGATGTCGTTGTGATCACAACGAAGCATGCAACGATGAAATACGACTTCGGTTTGGCCACCTCTCCCGTTCAAGAAGGCTATACGGGGATTAATCTTTCATCTGTGTATACGGCACAGAAAGGCTATGGAATCAAGGATACAACGGGCATGATAGGCCGTGATCGGGCTACGGGCACGGATGTGCTTCGCGATTGGCTCGGCTATTTTAATGTCGGCTGGGAGTTCATGTTGGATCTGCCGAATGGTCTTTACTCCGTGAAGCTATACGTTGGTGACTATCTGGGAAGTGCAAGAACGACCGTTGCCATCGAGGGGACCGATTATGGAACCGTAACGGCAGGCAATAAGTCTGTGGTTGAAAAAATAATTCCGCAAACTTCCGTGAGTGATGGACAAATGAACTTCAAGTTTGGTGGTTCAACTGGCATCGTAAACGGATTGGAAATTACTCCTATTCTTATGGCTCCTTCAGCGCTGAAGGTCGAGGCCAAGCAAGTAGATCCAGCGAATCCTTCCGTCACCCTGTCGTGGATTGGCGTCGAAGATGCTGCGACCTATAATGTCTATCGCAAAGTAGCCGGTGCATCGAAATTCCAGCTTCTTGGCAGCATAACAACGAACACCTATGAAGATCGCACTGTCGATGTAGGGATGGCCTACGAATACCAAGTGACAACCGTGGATTTGGCTTTAACGGAGACAGGGCCATCGGGGTCCATTACCGTTTCCATGATTGATCCGACTGTGCCGATCCCAGAAGTACCTGTACATCTACAAGCGAGCACCGTGAATAAGAACGATCTAACCATTCAATGGGATGCGGTCACAGAAGCCAAGACCTATAACATTTACCGCTCAGAGTCGATTGGCGGCAGCTTTGATTTGATTGGAAAGTCCAACCAAGCGAGTTATTCCGATACCACCGTGCTAACGACGATTCCGTACTATTATAAGGTCGCAGCTGTAAGCGCAGGCGGTGTATCAGGACAATCTGACACGCTGGCAACATCAGCTGTTACTGTACTGAATCGCCAAGCCGAATATCTCGATCGCGCGCTTGTGGCGGTCAAACAAGACAATGGCGTCTACTTAGGCTGGAAAATGCTAGGCACGGATGCATCTGACATATCATTTAATTTGTACCGTAGCGGTGTCAAAGTAAATGCAGCACCGATCACAGGTGCAACCAATTTGCTTGATGAAGCTGGCACAGATACATCGGTGTATCAGTTGAAAACCGTGAACGCAGGCATTGAACGCGTAGCTTCGAAAGAAGCATCCGTGTGGCAGCATAACTACTTGTCTATTCCAATGCAGAAGCCAGATGGCGGAATCACGAAGGCAGGCGAAGCCTATACTTACAGCGCAAACGATACGAGTGTCGGCGATGTAGATGGCGATGGCACTTACGAGTTGATCGTGAAATGGGATCCATCGAACGCCCACGATAACTCACAAGCTGGTTACACAGGCAACGTATATATCGATGCTTACAAGCTGGATGGCACTCGCCTGTGGCGTATCGACCTTGGGCCAAACATTCGAGCAGGCGCACACTATACACAGTTCCAAGTGTTTGACCTGGATGGCGACGGGAAAGCAGAAGTCGCGCTCAAAACAGCTGATGGTACGATTGATGGAACAGGCGTTGCGATTGGCGAAGCAGCCGCCGATCACCGAAATAGCTCGGGTTATGTATTGCAAGGTCCTGAATTTTTGACCGTCTTCGAGGGTTTAACAGGAAGAGCCATCGCGACGACCAATTATGATCCTCCTCGCGGAGTCGTGGCCGATTGGGGCGATGCTTACGGTAACCGTGTGGACCGATTCCTTGCTGGTACAGCTTATCTCGACGGCGAGCACCCAAGCTTGATCTTTAGTCGTGGGTATTATACAAGAACTGTCATTGTAGCCTACGACTATAAGAATGGCGCTTTGACCAAAAAATGGCGTTTTGATTCCAATGACGATGGACTTGGAGCAGCGTATACCGCTCAGGGCGATCATAACTTGTCCATAGGCGATGTAGATGGCGATGGCAAGGATGAGATCACATTCGGGGCTATGGCCATTGATGATGATGGCACACCGCTTTACAATACGGGGCTCGGTCACGGGGATGCTCAGCATCTAGGCGATCTGGATCCGTCTAGACCAGGGCTTGAGTTCTTCAATGTGCATGAGCATACGGATTCCCCTTACGGTATGGACTTCCGGGATGCGAAAACAGGTGAAATTCTATGGGGCATTCATACAGGCATTGATACGGGGCGCGGCATGTCGGCAGACATCGATCCGACCTATTTAGGTGAAGAAGTATGGGCTGCTACCATCACGAATGCTGAACATATTCCGCTAACAGGTCTATACAGTGCCAAAGGCGAGTTGATCTCCACGACGATTCCGAGCTCCACGAACTTCGGCATTTGGTGGGATGGCGACTTGAATCGTGAGCTGTTAGATGCCACTCGTATTGATAAATGGGATTATGTGAACCATGTGACCAACAATTTATTTACCGTGGATGACGCGCTGTCCAACAATAGCACGAAATCAACGCCGAACCTGCAAGCCGACCTGTTTGGAGATTGGCGTGAAGAAGTCGTATGGCGCAACACAGACAGCTCTGAGCTGCGGATTTATACAACGAGTGCATTGACCGAAACTCGGTTGCGTACACTGATGCATGATCCGATTTACCGTTTAGGGGTAGCATGGCAAAATACAGGTTATAACCAACCGCCGCACACAAGCTTCTATCTTGGCGTTGGTATGACGGAGCCAGCTCAGCCTCACCTTGCCATAGTGAACCAGCCAGCACCTGCAATTCCGCCTGTAACGACGGATGATGCACCGACAGGATGGGTGAATCACCCTGTAAAAGTCACACTTACGGTGAGTGACAGTGGTTCTGGTGTTGGCGGCACTTTCTACACGTTGGATGGGAAGCCGACTCAGCAAGGTACCACGATTTCTTTGTCAGATGAGGGTTCACATGTGATTACGTATTGGAGTGTCGATTCTTTAGGCAATCAAGAAGACGTAAAACCAACCAAAGTGAATATCGATACGACAGGACCAGTGATCGTGCCGACCAGCTCCATGCAAGTATTCTGGACGGATGGCGGCAGTCTGACGTTTGATGTCTCCGATCCATTAAGTGGAGTTGTTAGCAAGTCTTTCGAGGTTGACGGCACGCAAGTTAGTCTTCCTTATTCATTCAATCCATTCTCTCTTGAGATTGGCGATCATAACGTGAAGGTGACGGCTGCTGATTCAGCAGGAAATGAAACTATTGGAACGTTTTCGCTGAAAGTCCAGATGGATGCGAATCACTTGGATGAGGCTGTGCGCTATGCGAACCAACAGAATTGGATCTACGCCCCGGCCACTTTCACTAATTTGTTAGATAAGATCGAGACCGTGCAAGCACATTTGAGTAAGCCTCAGGCTAAGAATAATTTCAATATGCTTGAGAATTACGTTCGTGCGCAATCAGGTAAAACGATCGATATGCAATTCGCAGCATCTATCATAAACGCGATTTCTTTTCTAAAAAATGGTAGAGAGATTGTAAAAGCTCAATAGCGCTATGAACTGGTACTGAAAAGGGACTATAGCCTAGACATAATATTCAGCCAACCACCGAGTTAATTGTTTAAAGCTCGGTGGTTGGTTGTTTTTCCAACAAATTGATCAAACACGTCAGATTGTTGACAGAAGATCGCAAATTTTCAGGAGCACTTCTTCCGCTTAGCATCATTCGATCCAATATGATCATTTCCAGTATAGATAGCTATATATAAGTGACATCATGCCTTTTTGCTCTTCGACTGGATGTAATGAGTAACACAGAATGAACATTACCTTGCTTCGTGTTCACAACCTCAAAAAATTCGACAATACAGGAGAAGATTTGGAGGATTTGATTAGTATAGGAACCATTGGACTAATCAAAGCGATCGAGTCGTTTTCGCCGAATAAGGGCACAAAGTTGGCGACTTTTGCAGCACGTTGTATTGAGAATGAGATCTTGATGCATCTTCGTTCCTTGAAGAAAACGCGGAAAGATGTGTCCTTGCATGATCCCATTGGCACGGATAATGAGGGGAATGAAATTACACTCATCGATATTCTCGGCAGCGAGGCAGACGATGTGGTGGATGCGGTGCAGTTAAAGATTGAAAAGTCCAAAATTTACAGAAATCTGGAAATTTTGGACGACCGTGAGAAAGAAGTCGTAGTCGGAAGGTTCGGGTTGGAGCTAGGTGGCGAAGAGCGGACGCAGCGGGAGATTGCGAAGGAGCTGGGCATTTCGCGTTCGTATGTGTCGCGGATTGAGAAAAGGGCGCTCATGAAGTTGTATCATGAATTTTATAAGGCGAAGCGTTAAGGGAAATAAAATTGAATCGCAATCTTCATTAATTTGGCTTCAAATAATGGAGGCGCAGACAATGACAGCCTTAATTCAGATTGAACATGTGAGTAAATTTTACTTTATGGGCGGCGAAACCATACGGGCGTTGGATGACATTTCGTTAGATATTGTGCAGGGCGAGTATGTTGCTATTATGGGGTCGTCGGGATCCGGGAAGTCCACGTTGATGAACATTATCGGGTGCTTGGACATTTCGGATGAAGGTGTTTACACCCTGGACGGCAAGCAGATTCACGCCATGAAGGATTCACAACTAGCCGAGATTCGGAACCGAAAGATCGGGTTTGTATTCCAGAATTTTAACCTGCTGCCGAGATTGAGTGCTTATGAGAATGTGGAGCAATTTTCCGGCTGTTGAATGCACAGGGGCGGACGATTATTGTGATTACCCATGACCGGCAGGTTGCGGAGCAGGCGAAGCGGGTTGTGAGGTTTCGGATGGGCGGTTGGTACATTGATGCAAAATACATTAATGAAATTAGATCTTGATCAATATTAGGTTGAAGAGACTCATTAAAATTAAAACATCATAATTGATTTTACAGTGTAATAAACCTATGCAAATTGCATGGGTTTATTTTTAATGTATACATGTATCAAGCGAAATAATCAGGTGAACAGCTTTAATTTTTGTTTAAAAAGGATGCTTTCGGAAATCACGTGGTGTTATACCCGTTAGCTTTTTGAACATGCGATTGAAATGGCTAATATGATTGTAGCCCACTCGTAAAGCAATCTCGGTTACATTCAGATCAGAGTTTCTTAAGAGTTCCATAGCCACTTGCATACGGATAGCAGATAAGAGCTCAATATAGGACTTCCCTTTTACAAGTCGCAGCATGCTGCTGAAATAGGAGGGAGACATATAGGCTATATTTGCAACATCATCAAGATTAAGGTCCTCATGATAGTGCGATTCCATATAGGCAATCGCCTTATGAAAAGCCTTACGATGAAACAAAACCTCTCTCTGTTCTTGTTGACCCTGAGTTTCAGAATAACGAGCATATTGTCGTCCAGTAATCACAAGTAGCTTTAAGAGCTCTGCTTTGATTGCCAGTTGGTACCCGTCTTTCATTTCATCCCATTCGGTCCTTATTACTTGGAGAACATTCTCAACCGATGATTGAATGTTCGGGGGAAGAGCCATTTTAGGAATAAGATCTTCCTGTGAGATTAGCGGTCTGATATAGGCAAAATCTACGAAGGTTTGCATACGGGAGAGGTCTCGCAGACTTTCATTAATAGCATGAGGCATAAAGTCAATCTGAATTAAGATAAAATCCATCGACTCGCGTAGTTCCAGACGGTGCTCCTGATAAGGAGGTATGGAAAAAATATCGCCTTTAGTTAAGACGTAGGACCGACCATTCGTGACGTGTAAACAGCTGCCCGACATCATATAGCAAAGCTGTAAATGTTCATGAGCATGCTTGGTTTTATTCATATAAGCAGGTGTTCGTACTTCAACTTTAAATGGAAACTCTTCATCCAGCATTTCTTTGTACGCATAGACGGGGAAGTCTGACATTGTATGCACCACACATTCATATTTCATCCTACTTGTCATGTTACATGGGGTCGTGGAAATGTGCAATAAATCCGTGGAAAAGGGAAAGTTTCTTCCCTATCGTGGGGCTACAATGGAAGTAATATTGTTGAAGGAAACGAACAGGAGGAATGAAGCTTGAGACGTTTAGCCTTTAGTACGCTACCTTGTGAGGGGTGGACTTTGGAAAAAATGATAACGTTTTCAAAGGAATGCGGATTTTCAGCGATGGAATTACGAGAGGGTAAAGCATGGATGGTATCCACCGAGATGACCTCAGATGAGCGCTTAGAGGCAATTCATTTATTTAAAGAAGCTGACATAAAGGTCACGAATATTGGTTCGAATGTTTGTTTCAATGGAACGGATCGTGATCAGGAGATGTCGGAACATTTTGAAAAGGTTGCAAACCTGGCACATGACTTGAAAGCCCAAGGTATTCGAGTTTTCTTAGGTTACTTCAACGGTCGCAGAGATAAAGAAGTGCCTGCTATCCCATATGAATATGTTGTCTCTCGCGTAAGGCGAGCCTGTGATTATGCCGCATCTTTGCAAGTGCAGGTATGGCTAGAAACGCATAATGAATTTGCGACGGGGAAAGTGCTTCGTAAGTTGCTGGATGATGTCGATCGGACGAATTGTGCGGTAATCTATGATATTATTCATCCGCTTGAAGAAGGTGAATCTCCAGCTGATACGATTGCACTTTTGGGAGCACAATGCGCTCATGTTCATATGAAAGATGGTAGGCCCTTTGAAGATAAAATGGAAGTGAATTGGAAATATACGAAGGTTGGTGAAGGCGTCATTCCTATCACCGAGATTGTCAACTTACTGGATCAAGCAGGTTATCAGGGTTACTATTCCTTAGAATGGGAAACGAAATGGCGCAAGGAGCTGCAGGAACCTGGTATGGAACCGGAACTGATTTTTCCCGCTTATGTAAGCTATATGAATCATTTGACTCAAACCATTAATGAAATGAGGACAATCTAGTGAAAACATTAGTTACGATGAAGAATCCTGAACTTCGAGAGCTACTTTGGCAGGAAGCGACACTTCACAAGCTAAAGAGCTTTAGCGATGTTGATTTTATTGCGTTAAATGAGAAATTCACAAGTGAGGATTTAGCTGAAAGAATCGGCGAGTATGATGCATGTATCACATCATGGGGATCGCCTGTGTTTACTCCAGAGGTACTGGCTAGAGCGACTAAATTGAAGTTTATCGGTCACGGCGCGGGAAGTGTAGCAGCTATTGTGAATGAAGATGTGTTTGAAACGGATATTGCCGTTATTACTGCAAATAAAGTGCTGGCGCGCTCGACTGCCGAATGTGCATTCTCCATGATTTTTGCTGGTGCCTGGAATTTCTCCTCACTTAGTGCCAGTCTAAAACAAGGTAAATGGAGCAATAACAACCGCGATACAGTTCTCGGTGTAACTAGAAGAGTCATTGGTTTGGTGGGATATGGAGAAATATCCAAGCAAGTGATACGGATGTTAAAACCATTTCATGTAAAAATCTTGTTGTGTTCCAGTTATTGCTCACAAGATGAAGCGAACGCTCAAGGGATCGACCTGTGTGAATTGAACGACCTTTTCGAACAGAGCGATATTGTATCGCTTCACAATACACTGACAGACCAGACGCGTGGAATGATTGGCAGCGAACAGCTGAAGCGATTGCGCAATGGCGCATTATTCGTGAATACAGCACGAGGACCTATTGTACAGGAGCATGCGTTGCTTGAAGAGTTACGTACCAACCGTATTAAAGCAATGCTGGATGTATACGATCGTGAGCCTCTTCCTGTTGACCATGAACTACTGAAGCTGCCAAACGTCGTCTGCTTGCCGCATATTGGCGGATTCCACGGAATTCTTAAGAGAGAGCTTTGCGATTTTATTGTCGATGAATTAAAGCGTTTCACTGAAGGAGAAGCTCTGCAAGGAAAAGTAACGATTGATCAATACCGCAGATTAACGCGCAAATAAACATGATTAAAGGGAGTACACCATGAATAATTTATCAACTATCGTTTCATTTATTACTGACAAAACGAAACGCAACGCTGCGAAATACGGAGATCGTCTACCTGCGCATACGAAAGATGGGGTTTATGAGTTTTCTGAAAATGGGTTTTGGACAGGTGGCTTTTGGACAGGGTTGAATTGGTTGTCTTATGAATTGACTGGGGATGAAAGTTTTATTCGCACTGCTCGCGACTCGTATCCGCGTCTCTTGAAACGCTTATATGACACCCCGGAAACATTGGATCACGATATTGGTTTTCTGTATTCGCTGTCTTTCGTGGCAGATTACAAAATAACTGGAAACCCTGAAGCGCTCAAGGTGGCCTTGGATGCAGCTGATCGTTTGGCAGAACGATTTAACGAAAAAGGTCAATTCATCCAAGCGTGGAATGTGTGGAAACAAGGAGATCCCTTTAGTGAAGAAAACAGAGGCCGTATTATTATTGATTGCATGTATAACTTACCGCTCCTATTCTGGGCTTCGGAGATAACAGGAAATCAAACCTATCGCCAAATTGCAGAGTCGCATGCGAATACGTGCATGAGTACGATAATTAGATCCGATTTTACTGCTTATCATACCTTTGTGTTTGATCCTGTAACAGGTGAGCCGAAGTTCGGTCAAACGCACCAGGGATATGCAGATGAATCCGTCTGGTCTCGTGGACAAACGTGGGCAATCGGTGGCTATACGCACGCTTATCGCTACACTGGTAATGATGCATATCTTAATGTTGCTCGTAATTGCGCGAAAGTATTTCTTGATAAAGTTGAACCCGATCTGATTCCATTATGGGATTTCTCTGTTCCTGACCCAAAGACAGCTAAGCGCGATAGCTCTGCAGCTGCCATTGCTGCCGCAAGCTTATTGGAACTCACTAAGTTTGTGGAGGGTTCGGAACGATCTGCCTACGAAACTTATGCCAATCAGGTTGTCCAGAATCTCTTTGAGATGTATTCGACAAATCATGATGAAACACATGAGGGGTTGCTTATTCATGGCTGTGGGCATCATCCCGCAGGCAAAAACATTGATTGCTCACTCATTTACGGAGATTATTATTTTGTGGAAGCTGTAGCCAGGTTACTTGGCAAGACCAAAGTATACTGGTAAGCATTAATAGGGTAATTCATGTAATAGAACCTAGCCGTCGGCTGGGTTCTATTTGTTTTGATATCAGGCAACTCATACCTAAAAGCAAAGAATTTTACACAATTTTGAAGATTATCGAGCTAGTTTCATCAATCCTTGTCAATTACAATTTAAATAAATAGGAAAAAGGAGGAATAGTAATGATCCATAATTCATTTATTGAAAGCGCTTTAACGATTGTTTGATTCTTAGTACAATTTGACATGCATGCTTGTTAGAAGAGTCTCCACCCCATCTAAGGAGGATTGATGATTTTGAAGAAAGTTGGGTTTGTAGGTTTATTATTCTTATTTATCGTTTGTTTAGCCGGACAGGGTAAAGCTGAAGCAGCCGTTACCAATGTTTCGTCAATTAGCGCATTACAGACGGCGGTGACGAATGCCGTGGCTGGCGAAGAGATCGTTCTAGCTAACGGCATCTATGATAATGATGGAAGCAACGCCATGATTATACTAAGTAATAACAATGGGACGTCCACCCAACCTGTTATTATTCGCGCTGCGACACCGGGACAAGTTGTTTTTACAGGGACGACTGCCATTAGATTGTCGGGTGCCTGGATGGAATTTAGAGATTTTAAATTTGAGGTACAGTATGTAGCCGGCAATAGCAATCGGAATGTGATTTCGCTGATTGGTGCGAAAAATATGAAGGTGAAAAACAATTATTTTCTTAACAGTGGTGATACAACCGCTCCAGCCACCCATATTATTAAATTGTTAAACAGCTCCCACGACAATGTGATTGAGTCCAACACATTCGATGGCAACCGCTCAAGTGGTGTCGGTATCCAAATTGGAACGTCCACGCAAACTAATCACGATAATATAATCAGCACGAATTACTTCAGGAATATTCGTTATGTAGGGGATTTGTTTCCTGGCCAAACCAATGGTATGGAGCCTATCCAAATCGGGCAAGCCACGAATAATGATATAACAGGAACGATCGTTGAGCATAACCTGATGGAAAACGTGACTGCTGATGGAGGCGAGATCATCAGTGTCAAGTCGAGCGGAAATACCGTCCGATACAACACATTTCGCGATTCACCATCTGGGGTTACCCTTCGGTTTGGCAACAGCAATACAGTGAATGGCAACTTTTTTATCCGTACCAAAGAAGGCATACGTGTTTATGGCAGCTCGCATACCATATTCAATAATTATTTTAAAGATATTACCAATAACGCAATCAATCTAGATGGCGGCGATAATATAGCGAACGGGCATTACGCAGCCGACCAGGTGACGGTGAGTAACAATACGATCGTTAATGCAGGCATTGGCATCAATATTAACAATAGCATGTATCCGATCACGCCAACGGGGATTACCATCCAGAATAATCTGATTCAAACGGATAGAGGCAAAGCTTTTAATGAATATGGTTCTAAGTTAAATAATCTTGCTATTCCGACGTATGCCAAAAATCTTTTTTTCTTAAGCGGGAGCGCGCTCCAAGGTGTTGGAAGAACAGGCATTAACTCTGCAAATCCGAGCCTTACTGGCACGGGTGAAGTGCGCCGGCCGCAATCCTATAGTGTTATCAGCAACTATGGGAATACAGTTACCGGATTAAGCACGGACATGGACGGACAAACACGCAGCGGTAATCCGGATACAGGAGCAGATGAAATTTCGGGTAGCTCGGTTATATATGGGCCAAGAACTGCAGCAAATACGGGGGCATTATGGGCTAACGGGACGGATTTACAGGCACCTACGGCACCTGTAAATGTTACTGCGTCTAGTGTGACTGACACCAGTGCAGTCTTATCATGGACAGCTTCAACAGATAATACGAGTGTAACGGGCTATGATATCTACGTGAGCTCTGTACTCAAGGCAACATCAACAAGCCCCACATACACGATGACTGGCCTTGTTGCCAACAAAACCTACCAAATCACTGTGAAAGCTAAGGATGCTGCGGGCAACCGTTCCCCTGCATCCAATGTTGCTACAGTTGTCACTGCCGCATCCTCCATAGTGGATACGACTGCACCAAGTGCGCCAACCAATTTTAAAGCTTTTATGAGAGAGCCTGCTTATATCAGCTTTACTTGGTCATCCTCGACCGACAATGTAGGGGTGAGCAGCTATGAAATGTACGATAACGGGGTGTTCGTCTCTTCAAGTGGCTCCTCCGCGAGTTCAATGCAATTAAGAAATGTGGATCCCGATACACACTACTATTCGATTAAAGCCAAGGACGCAGCAGGCAATTTGTCTGCAGAAAGCAACGTAGTGTGGGTAACCTCATCCGGGCGTACCATCGCGCTAGATGGAAGCGCCGATCGCTATATGGAGTCGGAATGGAATAGCTTTAAGACAGGTAATATTTCTTTAGTTAGCGATTCCGCTACTTCCAGCGGGAGCTACATGAAGATCAATAATGGCAACGGGGATGAGAATACAAACGTTCGCATGGAATATAGCCTCAATGTCAGCAATGGGGGCACGTTCTATTTATGGCTGTTGGGCAAAGGTGTCGATGCTAGCAGCAATAAGGTTTATGTCCAAGTGGATGGAGATACGAGGATTGAACATACACTAACGACCGCAGCATGGGGCTGGACAAAGTCAGCCTCACCAATTACATTACCTAATGGTTGGCACTCAGTGAAAATCATCAATAAATTGGACGGCACCCAGATTGATAAGCTGATGCTGACCAAAAGCAGTTTAACCGTACCTAGTGGAATAGCAGATACGCCACTTGCTGTCGTTAACGATGGAGTCGCACCAACGGCACCTGCCAGTTTGGCTGCTACCTCGATTACAAGCAACTCGGCCCAATTGAATTGGACCAGCTCTACAGACAATGTAGCCGTAAAACGTTATCTTGTCTCTAACAATGGAACCGAACTCATAGCCTCTACGACAGTGAATTCCTTGGCTCTGACCGGTCTGACTGCCAATACCACATACAGTCTGACTGTATTGGCGAATGATGCCGCAGGCTTCATCTCTCCCAATAGTAATACCTTGACGTTTACTACGGCTGCAGATACAGCAGCACCAACCGTTCCAACCAATTTGGTGTCGGATTCCCAAACCTCTACGAGCGTACACATTCATTGGACGTCATCCATCGATGATACGGGAGTCAAAGAATACGACATATACCGTAACGGAGTTAAGGTGAGCACGACCTCAACACCATTGGTCTACAGCTCTACGTTCTCTGGACTGACACCGAACACCAGTTACACCTTCAAGGTAGTCGCCAGAGATTTTGCCGGGAATGTGTCCGCTGCTAGCTCTACAATGACCGTTTCAACGTTGCCTTAAGGGCAGGGTAAGCTGTGATCTAAGATTATTACACATTTTTGAAGAATGCATGACTAGTTCCTCCTGTAGTCCCATCTTATAATTGAGATAGAAGATGACAAACAGGAGGGACGACATGCATAGTGAAACCACAAGTACAATGAAAATATCAAGTGTCACCAAAATACAAAGAACTTTCTTTCGAAACTTTATACAGAATAAATGGCTATACCTGATGATGGTTCCGGGCATTGCATTTTACATTATTTACAAGTACATCCCCATGATGGGATTATTGATTGCCTTCCAGGATTACAACATTATGAAGGGCATTATGGGCAGCCCTTGGGTAGGCTTTAAGCATTTTGAAACGATTTTTAGCAGCCCGGATTTCTATGTATTGCTTCGTAACACCATGGTGATCAGTCTTTATAAAATTGTGTTTGGCATGCTGCCAGATATTGCGATGGCACTTGCCTTGAACGAGATTCGCTCGGCTTGGTTCAAAAGAACGATTCAGACCATTACGTATGCGCCGCATTTCTTGTCCTGGGTAATTATATACGGCTTGGTGATGGCATTCCTAGCTACAGATTCTGGTTTGGTCAATCAATGGGTTCGCGGTTCTGGTGGCGAGTCCATCAATTTCTTGACCTCCAACAGCTGGTTCCGACCCTTGCTGGTTTTAACGGAAATATGGAAGGATACTGGCTTTGGGGCTATCATCTATCTGGCTGCCTTGACGGGCATCGACCCGCAATTGTATGAAGCAGCGATTGTAGATGGAGCTGGGCGCTGGAAACAAATCTGGCATATTACGCTGCCGGGCATTCGCAATGTGATTGTCTTGCTGCTGCTGTTGAAAATCGGGCATATCCTCGATGCCGGCTTCGGCCAAATTTATATTTTCTTAAACACGAGGGTCTACGAGACAGGAGATATTATCGACACCTGGGTATTCCGCCGGGGACTGGAAAGTATGGAATTCAGCTTTGCCTCTGCAGTCGGTTTTTTCAAATCCTTCGTTGGTTTGGTGCTTGTACTTGGGGCTAATAAGCTAGCCAAAAAATATGGCGATTCGGGAATCTGGTAGGAGGAGTACGTATGTCATTAGTTGTCATTAAAACAAAAACGGATCGTGCTCTGGACATCCTGCTGTATACTGTCCTTACTATGGCTGGTCTGGTAACGCTGTTTCCCTTTTATTATGTCATCATTATGTCCGTGACCCCGATTATTGAAGTGTTAAAAAATGGTGGTTTCGTGCTAATGCCTTCAAAGTTTACGCTAGTCGCTTATAAGGCCATATTTCAAAGTGCATTGGTTCCGCGAGCATTACAAATCACGGCTATCATCACCATAGTCGGTACGGCCTGCAATTTGCTGGTGACCACGCTGCTTGCGTATCCCTTGTCAAAGAAGTGGCTGCCGGGAAGAAATATCGTACTTATGATGATTGTGTTTACCCTGATATTCACCGGTGGCATGATTCCTACTTATCTGGTCGTCAAGCAGACGGGCTTGCTCAACAGCATATGGGCCTTAATCATCCCCTCGGTCGTTTCTACCTTCAACTTGTTGATCATGAAGTCTTTCTTCGAAAGTTTATCAGAAGAAATTCAGGATGCAGCCAAAATCGACGGCTGTAACGATATGCAAGCGCTCTATCACATCGTGCTGCCACTGTGTAAGCCGATTCTGGCGACCTTGATGTTGTTCTATGGCGTAACGCACTGGAATGAATTTTTTAATGGCATCATGTACATGAGTGACCCGAAGAACTATCCGCTTCAGGTAGTGCTGCGCAATATGCTGCAACAACCGCAAATCAGTCAGGAATTGCTTGCCTTAAATCCGGAGGCGCGGGTAGAATTGCCACCGGAGACGCTAAGAATGGCTTTGGTAGTCGTCTCGACATTGCCTATGCTGGTGATCTACCCCTTTATTCAAAAGCATTTTACCAAAGGTATGATGCTGGGTGCGATTAAAGGGTGACAACATATAATGATGGGGGTTTTAAGATGAATCGAAAGTGGAAAACAGGTATGGTTTCATTACTGATGCCGCTAGTTGTGATTGCAGGCTGCTCAACAAAAGAGGGGACAACAGAACCCACAGCAACTGGGGCCGGAGCAACAGCAAAAGCCTCCAAAAAATATAAGATTGAGCTGTTTCAGCAGAATGCCGGCTCGGTAACCCTTCCCCCGGCCGATCAGGATTTTGTCAAAAAGGCGATCGACGAGAAGCTGAACATTGATTTGAAAATAACATTTATGCCCGCTGGCCCCGACTATACGAACAAACTGAATGTGCGGTTCGCTTCAGGTGACGTACCGGATCTATTTACCATCGGTGGTCGGGAAATACAGACTTATGCCAACAATGGGTCTTTGACTCACTTAGCGGATTATTTAAATGACAAATATTTACCGAATTATTTGAAATGGGCGGATGCCCCTTTACTGAAGGCGGAGCGGGACAAGAACAACCCAATGGGCTTTTGGGCAATGAGGCCGTATGCGAAGACAGAATATTCAACTTGGTATATCCGCAAGGATTGGCTAGATAAGCTTGGATTGAAGGTTCCCACCAACAACGATGAGCTGCTAAATGTCATGCGGGCCTTTACGTTTAAGGATCCGGATGGAAACGGTAAACAGGATACGTACGGATTCACTGCTACTGGCAATGGTGAACAGGTCGGGCAGGAATGGCCGATGTGGGCCAAATACGGAATGATGGGTACGTTTACGAACGATGGCAAACATGTTAAGGATAATCTGGTTTCACCTGAAACCGGAAAAGTTTTAGCCGAGATTAAGGCTGTTATCGATGAGAAAATCGTCGATCCTGATTGGTTCTTGAACAAAGGCGAAGCTGTTTTTGAGAAATTTGCGCAAGGCAAGGTAGGAATCGTCAACTCGCGGGGCATTAACAATTTTCTGGAGGGCAATCCGAACAGCTTCTTAAACAAAGGTAAAAAAATTAATCCCAAATTTGATATCGTAGCGTTTAATCCATACCCCGACCAAGCGACATGGGTAGAAGCGACTGGCAACACAGGATGGGCGATTCCCAAGGCGGTTGCTGACAAGGATCCGGACAAGGTACTGCGTATTCTTCAGCTAGTTGATTATTTGTGCAGCGAAGAAGGCTATCTGCTAACGCATTATGGTAAGCAGGATGTACATTACAAGCGTGATGGCAATAAAATTTTACCTAATATGGTGGAGCTTGATAAAATAGCAAAAGAGCAAGGCGATTTCTTGAAAATTTACGGAGCATTTTCCCCTACAGAGAGCGAAGCCAGACAAATCGGGCTTGACATTGTTAATCCCAATTTGACCGATCGTGACCGAGAACTTTACAAGCAGCTGGCTACTTATAAAAGGGCTCCGTATTCCAATGGTATTCAAGTGACGCCTCCAGACGGCATCAATATTGCGGATTTCCGTAAGCAGCAGAATGTGTTTCACACCAAAATTGTGTTTGGCGAAATCCCGATCGAGAAATGGCCGCAATTGAGCGATGAGCTGATGAACAAATATCGTGGCAAAGAAATTTTCGCTAACTACGAGAAGCAAATGCGTGAGGCAGGCGTTTTAGAATAAGTTTGCCATAACAATAGGGGGAGAGGGCTATTCATGCCTCTCCTTTTTCGAATAGGAGGATGCCACAAAGCAATTAGAAATGCATAGGTCATATCCAATTTTCATGATATAATGTAAGGGTTTTCAGAGTAGGCTACGGATGGCAGGCTACAGGAGGTACAAGGATGCCCATAAGAGCAAATCGGCTTCATTTTTTATTTACGAGCATCGGAACGAAGCTCTTTTTAATAACCTTTTTTTCTTTTCTGCTGGGGCTTTTATTGGTAGGAGGCATCGCATTTTACAATAATTCGGCTATTATTAAGCAAAATCAAGAAGAGTCGTTACAGCTATTAATGGGGCAGGTCGAGGGGTATCTGCAAATACATATGACGGCGATCCAGGATAATTTATTATTTTTGACAGACAAAGAAATTTTCGAATCGCTCACACTAACCGATTACCAGGTACTGATGGAAAATATGGTCAGGCTGCACCCGGATACGATCAAAAGCATTTATTTAATTGTTGACGGTCAATATACGATAAGTGCCCCACAGTCTATGAAATATTTCGTGAACAAGGAGCAAATGTCAGAGGTCTATAATCAAGCGAGGTTATGGGGCTTCTGGTGGAGCCAGCCTTATATCTCGTCTTTTTCTAAAAAAACGATTACTGCCGCAAAAACAATTGAGTCCCCGACAGTTAAGGGAGTGATTGCCATTGACCTAAATGTAGACAATCTGGCTAGCTCTGTAACCGTCCCCACGCTCAAGAAAAGAATGGATTTGTATCTGCTGTCACGAAACGGTGAACTGATCTCCACCAATACACCGATGACCTTTGAGGAGAAAACAAACGGAGACCATCCGATGGTTCATATGATCAAGGATAAGGTCAAAAGCAATGATTTGGAATTCGACCATGTGGACCTCCCTGACGGGCGGTATAAGATATTAAAAAGCAACCGTAACCGCTGGGATTGGGTTGTATTTGCCGCCATTAATGAGATGGATGTGTATGAAATCCTACAAGTAGTCAAGAAGCAGTATGTGTTGATGCTGTCGCTCTGGATTTTACTTTCCTTGGCTATTTCCTATTGGCTTGGCCGGTACTTCCGTGCGCCGATCAAAGAGATTTCCAGGCAAATGAACTATGGAGCTTTAGGAAATTTGGAGCACCGCATCGATATGAAACGGATGGATGAATTCAGTTATGTTGTCAGCGGCTACAATAAGTTGATGGATCGGATCGGTACCTTATTTAAAGATCTGCAGCTCATGGAGGATCAAAAAAGGTACCATGAGTTAAAAGTGTTGCAATCGCAGATTAATCCTCACTTTTTATATAATGCATTGAATACGATTTATTGCTTGGTGGAAACCGAAAGAGTCAAGGAAATCGGTTCTGTTATTCAATCATTGGTCGGCATTTTGCGTTTCTCCATCGATAAGATCGATGAGGTTGTACTTCTGAAATTTGAAGTGGAATGTGTATGGAAATACGTGGACCTGATGAAGCTGCGCTTCGGAGATATTTTTGATGTGGACATCATCATTCCAGAGCCGTTCGAGCAGGCGTATATTCCGAAGCTTACGCTGCTTACTTTAATTGAAAATTCGATATTCTATGGCTTGAACAAGCCGGGTGAACGCAATCATATTATTATAATGGCCTACCAGGAGCAGCCTGGAATCATTTGCTTTGAGGTGTCGGATACGGGCCCTGGCATTGATCAAGAAATGATACGCAGATTGATTGTTAAGGAAGCTTCGAATGAAGCTTCAAATGAATTCTTAAAGGATCCATCACTGCCGAATCGTCCGGACAAGGAACGAAAGGGTTTAAATAATTTAGGCATACGCAACATCCATGAGCGGATTCAGCTGCATTTTGGCAAGCAGTTTGGCTTGGATATTGAAAGCAGTCTGGGTGAAGGGACCCGGGTGATGGTGCGTCTACCCTTCAGATCCGCAGAGCGGAACAGCATGTTAATAGAAATGGGGCAGAAACTTGATGCCAATTAAAGTACTCATTGTCGATGACGAACTGCCAGTTCGTGAACGGTTTACCCAGCATATTCCTTGGGGGGAGCACGGCTTTGCATGCATCGGTGCAGCCGGGCATGGACAAGAAGCGTTAACGATGATGGAGAAGGAGCTTCCGCATCTGTTATTGGTCGATATCACTATGCCTGTAATGGACGGATTGGAACTTGCGGAGCTGGTACGAAAACGTTGGCCGGAAATATCGATTGTTTTTTTGACGGCTCATTCCGAGTTTGACTACGCACGCCAGGCACTTCTTCTGGGAGCCAAAAACTATTTGCTGAAAATTGCCTTATCGAAAGAACAAATTATTGCGGCCTGTCAGGCAGCTGTGGAAGATGTAAGGTTAATATTGAAGGACAAGGCAAGCAAAACGGTGACCATGGATAGGGCGGAGGATTCGGAACAAAAGTCCAAATATCATTCGTGGAAGAAACGTGAATCGCTAGTTGTTCGTTGGTCGGAGAGCAATGCGCATCAGAGAAAAGGTATTTGGAGTGAGATCAGTAAAGAGCTATCCACGGAGCTAAAGCGCCATGTGGCTGTGCTATGGGTAGGTATAGATGTATTCGAAGAGCTTTGGAATCAATCAACTTGCCCTATTGGCGAGACCGCCGATAGACAGCAAGAGCTGGCTGCGAGGATCGAAGCTCTAGCTAAAGATGAGCAGCAAATTATTTCATTTCCACTCGGGAAGACGAGGCTTCTTTGTGTAATAACCAGCGATGCTGATGCAAGCTCCAAGAACTTTGAAGCTGCCCTCTACCAAACAGCACAGGTACTGTTGTCCAGGGAAGGCGACGTTAAGCTATTTATATGGAATAGCGGCAGCTTGGTAGGTGAGACAGCCGAGATGGATGCACTAATATCGGAGGGGCTTGAGAAGCTAAGCCGTTACTTTTATGAAAGGCAAGATTATATCTCATTGCATTCAACGCTGCTTCATGTGAATTATCAGGAAATCAGTGTGATGGACCAAGTGGAGTTACTGTCGAAGGCGACAAAGGCTTTTTATGGTGGTGGTGCGGTTATGTTACAGGAGGTTGTCCAACAGCTGACTACGCTTCCGCTGGGGGCATCGCCGTATTCACCTGCCCAGCTTATTCGACTATCTGGGGAAATTATGCTGAAATGTCCATGGCTGGAGCAGGATTCGAGCCTCATTCAATTTCACAACATGTTGCTGTTTATCGAGCGCTGGGACGACTTTATCCGTTGGTGGAACCGTGTGTTTGATTTGTTGACGGACCCGAAGCTTCATCCCGAAATGAATGTGACGCGTTGGGAGGTCCAGCAGGTTTGCCAGTACATCCATGAAAATTATATGAAGGAGATCAGGCTGCCTGATTTATCCGAGCGGGTTGGCCTCAACACCATTTATTTGGGACAATTGTTCAAACAGGTTACCGGTGAATACTTTAATGACTACGTGCACCGAACCAGGATGCTGAAAGCCCAGCAGTTGCTACGGCAAACCGGCATGAAGGTATATGAGGTTGCAGCAGAGGTTGGCGTTTCGGACTACCGTTATTTTTGCAAGCTATTTAAAAAACATATAGGCATCTCCCCCTCTGAATATAAACATAAATATATTGGCAGCATGCGATAGCTGGAAAATGCATCAGCTAGCTCAAATCAAAATAAAAAGGGATAACGGTTTACGTTATTCCTTTTTGGTTTCTCTTTACTTCTTGGTGTGGTCGTGAACGAGCATTCGGCGAAACTCCCTAGGCGAAAAGCCGGTAGCGTTCTTGAACATTGTTGAAAAATTATGATGTTCAATGCCGACGGCTTGGGCGATGCTGCCGATGGATTGATCAGACGCCAGCATCGTACGTGCCTTTTCCATTCGCAAGCGATTAATGTATTGAATGGGTGAGCAGCCAAGCACGGAATGAAAGCAGCGAATAAAGTAATTGGGATGGTAATGAACCAGGTCGGCAAGCTGTTCAACAGTAATCCTATCTTGCAGGTGCTCTTCAATATATTGAAGAACACGTCCCATTTTCTGGGTAGAAGCTGAAGGGGAGGCTGTCTCCTCGAAGTGTTGGTCGACAACAATTCCCAAAAGATGCAGTAAAGAGGCTTTTATATCTAGAATCGTACCTAGTCCCGAACTGCTTATGCCACGAACGATTCGCTCGAACCAAACTTCGACCTCAGATGATGAGGGGACGTCAATACAAACCGGGAATCGATACATCTCGAATAGATCACGATTTCCTACACGAGCAGTGAAGTGGCACCAATATTTATTATAGGTATTGTCGTTAACTGTGGAATAGGACTGTACAGTATGACAAGGCATCAGTACAAGTTGACCTGGCTTAGGATAATAGACAGCGCCATCTACTTCAATGCGTCCTTCGCCACTCCGAATATAATATAAGCGGTTAAAGCTGTGAACAAAATTACGGCGCTGCCAGTCAGGGCCGACAGTTTGCAGATTGGCGATGATGACGTCTACTTGGATGTTGGTTAACACATTACGAAGTGAATGGTAGGTTGGCAGATCTGACAAGTTCAGCACTCATTTCTTGATAATGAAGTTAGAATTCACTACATTCAGGTTAACAAATCGGAAGATTGCTGTAAATAGAAAAGGTATGATAGAAGTGAAGTCAGCCGTTATAACAACTAACAGGGGGTTAAACATGTTACCAAGATTCCATGATGCGCGAGACCGTTTTTTCGAACTAAGATTCGGTATGTTTGTCCATTGGGGCTTGTATGCTATCCCTGCATGGCACGAACAACTTCCATGGAGAGGCAATATCACCAGACGCCAATATGAACAATTCATTCATGAATTCAATCCGCAGGATTTTGATCCGAACGCGTGGATTGATCTAGCTGAAGAGGCTGGCATGCAGTATTTATGTTTTACAACGAAGCATCACGACGGTTTCTGCATGTGGGACACTGCACATTCGGAATATAAGGTGACGAATTCACCATACGGAAAAGATGTTTTAGCGATGCTAGCGGAGGCATGCCAGAAGCGGAACTTCCCGCTAAGCCTTTATTACTCTTGTCCAGACTGGCATCACCCTAATTATCCTAACCAGGGTCGACATCATGAAATGTTCGGGCCGCGTCCTGGAGATGAACCGGATATTGAACAATATTACGAGTATGTGAAGAAACAGGTGCAGGAACTTCTCACACAATATGGTCCAATCTATCAGTTTTTCTGGGATGTCAATGTAGCTGAGTACCACAATCCAGCGATCAATGAGTTGGTACGGTCGTTACAGCCGGACATTCTCATCAATAACCGTGGACCCGATAAAGGTGATTACAGCACTCCAGAGAGGCATGTACCTGATGGAGGATATTTCCGGACGCCGACTGAAGCTTGTCAGTCTGTAGGACGAGAGAGCTGGGGGTATCGCAAGGACGAAGATTACTATGCCTCCAAATTCCTTATGCAGAGTATGGATAAGATCATGGCTATGGGCGGCAATTATTTACTGAACGTGGGTCCTACCGAGAAAGGTAAGATCGTGCAGGAAAACATGGATACGCTGAGACGTATTGGTCGTTGGTATAAGAAGGTGAAGGAAGCGTTAGTTGATGTAACTCCTGCTTCTTACTTAGGCGGGAAAGACGAGATCATCGACGCGAATGAAGTAGCAAACCGTGTGTTCCGTGACGAGGTGCTGCTGACTCGCAGAGGTAACACCATCTATGCTCACGCCTATCGTGATTTGCAAAGCTCAACCATCATCTTGAAGCCACTGAATATGCTGCCCAAGCGTGCTATCTTGCTAAATGATGGTCGGGAGTTGGAGACAGCCGTAGAGCAACTGCCTTGGTATTGGCGGGAGAGGCCTTACTTAAGGATTCGCAATCTGCCAGTTAATGAGATCACGGATGAGGTGCTTGTGGTAAAGCTAGAGTTCGATGACGATGTAGCTGAATAGGAGGCGAATCACGATGCAGTTTGAATCTATTGAACTTCATAATGTTGCAGAGGCGGAGGAAAACAAGCTTACACATGGCTTAACCTTACAACGTTATCCGAAGGCAGTTCGTGAAGCGATGAGCGAACGAGGAGGATTCGTTTCACAACAGGCCAGCGGATGTGAAATTAGGTTTGTTACGAATTCCCAGAATGTTCGTATATCTTTAACAGCTGTTGAAGGTGATGGGGAGGTTATGGTCTACCAAGGGGACTTTTACCATTCTCAATATACGCTGAGAAGTGGTGTACAACACACCTTGCATCTCGTACAACGGCTAGACACTAGTAAAGTAAATCTCGATTCCATCAAAAAGAAGCGCTTTGCACCACAAGTATGGCGCGTCATCACGGGACGCTATGCAGTGAGGTTTCACGGAATTGAGGTATTCAACGATTCCGTTCGTCCGCCGTTGCCAGATGAGGTGCCCGCTGTTCGCTGGCTCGCTTATGGTTCTTCTATCACTCACGGAAGTTCCGCCGTGCATAATTACAATGCTTATGTGCATAAGGCAGCACAACGATTAGGCATTGATGTTATGAACATGGGGCTAAGTGGTGCCTGCATGTGCGAGCCGCAAGTAGCCAACTACTTGTCTTCGCGAACCGACTGGGATCTGGCCACGCTGGAGATTGGTGTGAATATGAGGACCTCTTATTCGCCAGAGCAATTTCGGGAACGTGCGGAATATTTGATTCAATCCATGTGTTCGAAGCATCCGAATAAGCCGGTTGTGGTCATAACTATATTTCTGAACGCGTCTACTTATGACAGTAGTGAAACTACAGTTGGCCAGAATCAAGCAGCATTCAACGCCATTCTTCGGGAAATTGTCGCTAGTAGCAAGTACCCCAAACTTTACCTGCTGGAAGGCAATGAAATTCTGACTGACTTTGCGGGACTCACTTGTGATCTCATTCATCCCTCGGATTATGGGCATGAACTTATGGGAGAAAATTTAAGTAGGTTGCTTCGCCCTATATTAGAAAAATAAAGATTACGACTTACAACATAAAGCATAATAAAATGCCGAAATAGCTTGCCGATGAATTGGCAAGCTATTTCCTATGTTCTGACTAGTGTTAGCGAGTACTTTAGTTACATCACACCGCCTAGATCAGCAATAAATACTCGCCGTGCTCTGTTAACATATCCATTAAACACAACATGGCGATGATCAGGAGCCCAAGCGGGATGAGCATCTACGCGAAGAGAGCCGTTGAGCCTCGCAGGTGGATGATCGACATTTATCCGAACAAGTGTCTGCTCGGATTGTGTCTGAAGATCAATCCAGCGCAGCGGTATGGTACCGTCTCCAAATGCAGTTTGCTCAAAGGCATACGTATCTGTTAGTATGTGACGGCCGTTCGGATGAACGGTCGGATGACCGGAACCAGGTATTTGATCGGTAATCGTACACAAATTTGTTCCATCGTATCGGACACGGACAAGCTTCATCTGTTTGTCTCCATGAATGGCCAAGTTCATGGAGAGATGCTCGCCATCTGGAAACCAGTTAATATGATGGCCGCCTTTTTCCCATTGCTCAGGGCCTACCGCAACACATACATCAGTTCCATCCGGCTTCATGGTCAGCACCCAAAAGTCAAGATGCTGCTTGATCTGATTCCAGGGCTGAGTTTCTTGGGAATGGAACCAGCGCATTGTAAAGATCAGCCGGTCCCCCTGAGGATTAAACTTACAATGGAACCCATAACATTCGCCATGCTCGTACATCGCTTTGTCTATGTGGGGAACAGCACGTTCAAAAATCTCCCGGATTGAGATGACTAGCTTTCGTTTACCTGTCTTTGTATCGGTCATAAACAAACCGTCGTCAGCACGAAATCCGAAATTTCGCGCGACTCGTTCTTCAGGAATGACGACCCCGTATCCGTTCTGAGTCCGTCGCATGGTCACTGTGTTGGCACAAATGATTTGATTACCGTCAGGAGATATGCGGTAAATAGAGCCTTCCAATTTACGCGTCACACCAGTAAGTGGGTCAATACAAACAATATAGGGTTCCCAGTTCAATGTGTCTACGTTGCTAAAATAGAGGGAATGATCATCTGCACCCCAATTAATATTGGCCCCCAATTGATACTCCCAACCGAAAGTCTGTGCAATAACCTTCTCTTCAGCGGTATGCAAATCAATAAGAACAACATCGGCAGCTTCGCCGGGCATATTGACACGATCATTATCCGGCATACGCAGTACGGCTAAATACTGGCCAGATGGACTGACCGGGGAAGTGTCAAAAAAACGATGTAATCCGCCGCCTCCTTCCCCAGGTGTTACGCACCAGACTGGCACGCTTGGATTGTACTCGGTGTACCGTGGGAATTTCTCGCTAATCCGCATTTTGCTTATTCTCCTTTTCGTAAATACGAAGTCAACTTTCCTTCCTAAAGTATATAAAATACGGCTATATTCTTCTTTGTCTGAGATTGTGACATCTTTATCTCGAATTACGATATAATACCGATTACAGAGACATAAGAAGGAGGAAGCATGAGTAACTTTGGGATTCAACTATTGTGGACTGCGCGTTATGATTACGAAAAAGGCGAAAATAGGAATCTGCATCAGCATGCCTTTCATCAAATTTTTTGGATTGCAAGCGGCAGTGGGGTATTTCAATGTGAAGACGACATATTCGAGCTGGAGCCTGACACCATATTCTTTATAAGACCGAATCAATTGCATGGATTGACAGCAGTTGATCATGTGAAAACCTTGGACATCAAATTTCAAATTGTATCGGAAGAACTTGAAAGCGCTACAGCTCAAATTCCTGCGCGGATGCGCATTCGCAATAAAGAGGCAGCGCGGCTTCTTGAACTTGTACGCAGCGAGGGGCTGCAACGGCAAAGTTATTTCCGAGAGTTGGCAGCTCTTCATATGGCTGAGCTGCTCTATGTATTGGCACGGGCTGCCGAGCACTTGGAAAATGAAGCACAATCAAACGTTTTGGAGCTTCGTTCTTTGGCACCTCGAGTTTCCAACACCAATGCCACAGCAGCGGAAAAAGCAGAGCAATGGATTTTGGAGCATGCAGATCAGGATTGGACAATTGCGGAAATGTCCAAGAAGCTTGGATATAGCCCAAGCTATATGTGCCAGCTTTTCAAAGATTACAAAGGTCTCACAATCGCAGCTTTTCTGAAGGAAGTCCGGATTATGCGTGCCAAGGAATGGATGACTTATTCAGACTGCAGTATCAAGCATATTGCGGAAACGGTAGGCTTCAAAACGGTGCATCATTTCACACGCGTATTTAAGGAAGTAGAAGGAATTACACCAGGTCAGTGGATTGCTCGGGAGATTTCAGGCATTCGGAATGGGATTTTTTTTGACGATGCTAATAATTGTCACCATGTGACGTAAAAAGGCAGAATATATACGAAATAGAAGTTTAATCAATTCGTATTCCGTTCATTGAACTAAGTGCGACAACCGCTCCCCATTCATCGGGACTAATATCTTTAATATGCTTCGAAAATATCCATTGGTGCCCTTCCAAATCTAGGACTACGTAATGTCGCTCGCCATATTCGGTTTCTACAAGTTCTTCGAGGATATCTGCGCCAGACGATTTGGAATGTTGGTAATGTGATTGGATATCCTCAACGAAAACCATGAGTGACTGAGTGGAAGAACCGAGCTTGGCCGGGCTCGTTAAGGTTGAGGAGGGGCGACTATTTTTGAGCATAATCCATGCATCGCCAAAATACATCACGACGCCGTGGAGTTGTCCGTCTGGTTGTAAGAAACGGAAATATTCGGTGAAGCTAAAAAAAGCGTGTAACCAAGTGCTTGCAGCTTCGACATTCTCATAGAAGAGATGAGGGAGCAAGTGTTTTGTTGGTACAGAACGGTTGTTAATCATGCAGAACCTCCTACATCCTTTTTTTACCTATTGAACACAAGTATAAGGGATTCTTTCCATGTCTTACAACATGCTCTTAAATCAGATGCAGACGAATAGGGTTAGTTTACTTTGAGAGAATATTATGGCCATTCCATTTGCGCGCTGAAAGATTAGGACTACAGTTTTGACGACTAAGTTTTGGTAGTGGAGGACTCCAATAACGATATTAAGGAAGATTTGGAAGATTTGATCTCCATTGGGACGATAGGTCTGATCAAAGCCATCGAATCCTTCTCCCCAAACAAAGGGACAAAGCTGGCGACTTTTGCTGCGCGTTGCATTGAGAATGAGATCCTGATGCATCTGCGCTCATTGAAGAAAACACGTAAAGATGTGTCTCTGCATGATCCAATTGGAACGGACAAAGAGGGGAACGAGATTACTTTGATTGACATCCTCGGCAGCGAGGCTGACGATGTGGTGGATGCGGTGCAGTTGAAGATCGAAAAGTCGAAAATTTACAGGAATTTGGAGATTTTGGACGACCGCGAGAAGGAAGTTGTTGTCGGTCGGTTTGGATTGGAGCTTGGTGGAGAAGAGAGGACGCAGCGGGAGATTGCAAAGGAATTAGGCATTTCGCGTTCGTATGTTTCAAGGATTGAGAAGCGGGCGTTAATGAAGCTATATCATGAATTTTATAAGGCGAAGCGGTAAGGAAAGATCGGCATGTTGTATCAGGTTGGAGCAGAACATCGTATTCTTCATTTATTTGGTTTCAAATAATGGAGGCGAAGACAATGACAGCCTTAATCCAAATTGAGCATGTTAGTAAATTTTACTATATGGGCGGTGAAACGATTCGAGCGTTGGATGACATTACGTTAGACATTGTGCAAGGCGAGTTTGTCGCAATTATGGGGCCTTCGGGCTCTGGAAAGTCCACGCTGATGAACATCATCGGCTGCTTGGACGTTTCGGACGAAGGTCTGTATGTTCTCGATGGGAAGCAGATTCACTCACTGAAGGACTCACAGCTGGCCGAGATTCGCAATCGGAAGATCGGATTTGTTTTTCAGAGCTTCAACTTGTTGCCCAGATTAAGCGCTTATGAGAATGTGGAACTGCCGTTAATTTATCGCGGATTATCGAGGAAACAGCGAGAGCCGCTGGTTTTGCAGGCGTTGGAAGCCGTTGATTTGCTGGATCGTCGGAAGCATTTCCCTTCGGAACTATCAGGTGGACAGCAGCAACGCGTTGCGATTGCACGCACGTTAGCGGGAGATCCCCCGATCATTTTGGCGGATGAGCCGACAGGTGCCTTGGACTCTAAGACGGGTGTGGAAATCATGGATATTTTCAGGATGTTGAACGAGCAGGGACGGACGATTATTGTGATTACGCATGATCGGCAGGTTGCGGAGCAGGCGAAGCGGGTTGTAAGGTTTAGGGATGGGCGACTGGTGCATTGAGTACGGAATGTATTAGTGAAATTTAAACATCAGAATTGATTACACTGTAAACCCGTTCAAATTGCGCGGGTTTATTCTTGATGTATAAATGTATCATACGAAAAAGTCAGGTAAAAATCGTGTGATGATGATCTTCATCATTAATCAAGGGAAATAAAGATCGTTAGTGGAAAATAAAGTGTGTTAGTGGTATATAGATTTCGTTAGTGGGTGTTTACTAATGTAAACATTACAGCAAAACGAGCGATCCGCCGCTAAACTAACGGGCAGATTAACGCAATGGAAAAGCGATGGTATAATTAAGAAGTCTCTTACTTGTCATTAATGAGAAGGTTTTCGTAATCAATTATCCTATTAATATATTTATCTGGATGCACGGAGGATGATTCAAGAATGAAGGTGAAAAAAAAGAATTTTAAAAGCGTTGCACTCGAAATTGCTGAACTTTTCGAATTAAGCATAGAACATGTTGGATTTCCTTATTCGAAGAGGGAGTTTATAAATGCATTCTATGACAGCAAGTTTAATGAAGACGGAGAGCGTATAAAAACACGTATTATTGATGTTGAATACTATTATTTGGGAGGCACAAATTTTAAAGATAAAAGCGACCCAAAAAACAAGGTTCTTTTTGAGAAATTATCTTCAGAACTGAGAGATATCAAAGAAGCTCTCGAAAATTATCCAGATAAATAAGTTTTGTTGAATTATACGAGGAGGAGCTGAAACCTTGAACCCTAATGATGTATCCAGTAAAGATGAATTGGTTGCATTTCTTCATACATTGAGACATGATCTAACTAATAATGCTACGAGCTGGGAGAACCAAACACTGGAAAACTTTTTGGAGGCTATGGCTGCTTGGTTAAATGATTCTAATGATGCAAATTCTAAAACGCCTACTTGGAGTCTGCTTGCAACCTCTTTATTGGCTGGTAAGGCATACGAGTGAAAAAGTCATTACGTTGAACGTTACTTCAATAAACTACAAAATGAGGCTACCACCGCAAAAACAGGTGGGAGCCTCATTAAGCTATTGGGCAGAATACTTCTAATATATGCTAATATGGAATGTAGAGTTAAGAGCTCATATTGGATATTTTCAAAAGGAAAAATGAAATAACTTATTTCATTTTATTTTCAGAGAGGGAGAATAATGATTACATTAGATTTAATGAATTCGACTGAATTTCAGGACTACCTTAATTCTGCAATTAAGAGCTATGCAAAAAGCAACGTGCAATCTGGTAATTGGAACGAAAAGGAATCTATTAGTAAGGCAACAGAACAATATGCACACCTTTTGCCTGATGGAGAGAAAACCACTGATAACAAACTATTTACAATTCGTTCAAATGGCCAAGAGGTTGGAATGATTTGGCAAGCAAGCGATGGAAGATATAGAAAAGTTGGGAAGAGAAATTGGCATCAAGAGTATAGGACTTCATGTCTTTGCCCATAACCAAATTGCTCGTGGTTTATATGAAAAGTTAGGATATGAAGAAACGAGCATCGTAATGGCAAAAGAATTATAAACTCTATCTCTTGTTCAACTAACGAGGGAACTTTACTTCAATATGATCGCCGAATGTTTCGCGATCAGTAAATCTCTATTTATATTGGAAATAAAGGCAGGTATAATCATCACATTATTCATTTTACATTTGTAAGTATTAATATGCATGAGGAGGCTAATGGTTTTATGGAAGTCTGGATTCCATATGAGAAAGTCAGAAATCATCCTCCTGATTTTAGAATAAGGTATCAGTTTTATTCCGAAGAAGAAGGCGGAAGAAAAAATCCGGTGTTTCAGGGGCTGCGTTGTGATTTTACTTACGATGGAGATAACATTAAAGAGACGGGAATATTTGCTATTCATCCTGAATTTGAAGATGATTTTGGAAACATTTTTCTTTACAAAGATCTTCCAGTATCCAAACAAGGTACTGCAAGAATGTGGATATTATTTCCCGAGATGAGGAGAGAAGTACATATTCATCGAATTAAAATAGGTGTCATTGGCTATTTTATGGCGGGCTTAAGAAAGTTGGGGGAAATTGAAGTAATTGAAATTCTTGGCCTGAACACGAACGCGGAGATGCTAAGCTAACGGGTGGAGGGGAAATATGCTATACGGACAACGAGTAACATTAAGGCGTGTTGTTGAAGAAGATTGGGAAAAGCGATATGAATGGCTGTCCGATCCTGTAGTTAACCGAACGTTACCATCAGGAAGTGGTATGCCCCTAACACCGGAAGTGGTCAGAGAACGTACACGGAAGTATGCGCAAACAGATCTATCATCTGTCTATTTTACCATAATAAAAGAAGACGGCATCCCGATTGGCAATACCCAATTGTTTAATATCCATCCTTGGTCCAAGCATGCTGAATTTGGTATTTGGATTGGGGACAAAATGGTATGGGGGCAAGGTTATGCTACAGAAGTGACAGGTGTTGTCCTGGATTTTGCATTCGAGCGTTTAAACCTTCATAAAGTGTATTTGACGGTAGATGCTGATAATCCTGGTGCTATTCGGAGTTATGAAAAAGCTGGTTTCAATAAGGATGGCATACTAAGAGACGAAGTCTATAAAAATGGTCAATATGTTGATCGTATAATGATGAGTATTTTGAAGCATGAATACTTAAAACTATCTAGTTCTTCCAAATAACAAAGCATATAGGAAAACCATTCTGGAAGAAACTACGAAAGATAGTGTGCTTTCTCGAAAAATTGAATGATACGCTAACGGATAACGAAACGATAGTTAAATACCAGGGGGCTGCCGCGTGGTAGCCCTAACTTCGGTACCGGGCAGATTTAATAAATGGATATTTAAAGGAATAGACTTATCTTATCGAGAAATTAGAGCTATAGAGTGAGGTCTAAGTGAGGTGGAATTATGTATTACTATATTAGTATTCACTCTGATGATTACACACAAAAAATAAAATCGGAAGTTCTGGAGCATTACTTGCTGAGTAAATTTGGGTTTACAAAAGTTGGACATCTAAAATTTATTAAAGAGATTAATGGAGAGACTGTAGAAATAATGGGGATTCCTGCAAATCCCAATGGAGGATATGCGTTCAACACACTTGATGGTATTGAAGAAGTAAATTTAATTGAGATCGATCTACCGAGATATATCGATGGAAATCTAGAACATTCAATATCTGAAATTGCAATCTCAATTGCTAAAGAGTTTTCATGGATGATTGACGATAACCACGGACTGGATGATTGAGAAGGCTTGCTTCGCGGTAGCTCCTCTTTTGTTTTTAAACTAAACATTTCTGTTAGGGCTAAGAAATAGTCTTTGTCAAAAAAGGAGCGACACGTATGATCATAAAACTAAAAGTAAAACGTTTGTTCAATAAACAGCAATGGGAGGCTACCGGCACGAAAGGTAGCCTTTCGCTTACCTAATGGACAGAATTCATAAATAGAAAGGAGTCAAAATGAGTACCATTACAGTTCAGGGTATGCTCCCTTCAGAGTTTATAAGTTCCTATAAAACAGATTTAGTTTTCAAACAAATCAAAAGATATAAGGATAAAATAAATCAAGAATGGGATGAGGTTATCCATGATTTTTTAAAATTGGATTATGAAACTGAAAACTTAATTTATGCTTTTGTCTCATTTGTGGAACAAGATATTGATATTGGCCAAGAATTTAACCATTATTGTTACAGGAATGATCCAAAAGCAATTAAAAAAATTGAATGCAGAATTTGTACAATTATAAACCCTCTTGTATATTTACCCGTGGATAAGATTGGAAAAGGGCATAAAGCGATATGTGTATTACAATTTAACCCAACAACTAAAGAAAGATTTCAACTTCCTGTGATTGACGGGTTTCATATGAATAAAAATGGGAATGAAGTAATTCTATTCAATGAATAGCTGGATTCGTGAAGAGAACTCGATTTTTATAGGGGATTGAACTAACGGGTAACGATAGCACCATGACAATAGGCTGCCAGCAACATCGGTAGCCTGTTCTACGGACAGTAATGTAGAATATAACATATGGATAAACCTTAGTATAAGGAGGTTGTGTCGTGATTCGAGAAGCTGAATCAAAGGATACCAATATCCTAGAAAGCCTTTATAAAGCATTGGCTCCAAATAGCAAAAACATTAAAGTATTACCTGAAAGAATAGAGCAAATCATGGCAGACCCGAACAATTTTTTATTTGTGTATGAAGACCATGGAATCGTAACTGGAACAATATTTATGACTGTTTGTCTTGACCCAATGTATCAATTTAGACCATACGCAGTTGTAGAAAATGTTATTGTAAATAAAGACTTTAGAGGGAATGGAATCGGTAAAAGACTGTTAGAACACGTGGAACAATTATGTATTTCAAGAGGCTGCACAAAGATAATGTTATTAAGTAGTGCAAATAGGATAGAAGCACATGAATTCTTCATGAAAAACGGATATAGCGGAACAGTTAGCAAAGGATTTAAAAAATATATTCCGATAACTGGCTAAACTAACGGATAACGTTAGTTGAACGCACCATGGAGCAGTTTGCGATCAGCGGCTGCTCTATTTTCATTAAGCTAAGGGCAGGATTGTTTAAACGCCCTGCGAATACATTATCACTATGTTCAAATAATGGTCAATAAACGCAATTTCCTTAATATTAGAAATGAGGAATTCTAATGAAGATCCAATGTACATGTGGTGATCAGTTTGTAGATCAAACCGATTTTTTAAGACACGTTTTTTCTGATCAAGACTGGTTTGATTTTTTAAATGCTATTGATAATGCAATTGAAAAATCGGGACCTCATAATTTAGATAAAGAACGAGCTGTAAGGAATGTTGGCATATTAGCAAATAAGTTGAAGAAGTTATTCTATTCTTTCTTCGTCCTTAGGAAACGCATGGAAGAGACCATTAATAATTACTTCAAAACTTGTATTTGTCTCCCAACAGCAGAAAATGAGGGGATTTGGTAGAATGATTTAAACAAAGATGACTCTGCTCATGTAATAAAATTCACACTTCTTTGTTAAGATTCATACTGGACAAAGCAGGAATCCTGTCATATTGTTTTCGTGTGATATATTGAGAAAGAAGGGTAGGGTATGCCATGTGGAGCCGGATAAAGCCGAAGAAGATGTATTTAAACATATTTATGTATTCCTGCATTGCAGTGAGCTTGCTTACCCTAGTATTTACCGTGTTCCTCAGCCAACAGTTCGCTAAAAGCGCGATGGATGAAACGGACAAGTCCAATCAGGTGAAAATTAATCAAATCGTTAAAACCTCGGAATTTACCCTGCAAAAATTACGCCAGTTTGCGCTAAGAATCTATTCGGATCAAAGCATTGCGCTCTGGATAAACATGGGGAAGGACGAGTATTCCCCTTTGACATTGGATAAAGCAGCGACAAGTGTAAGGGGATTTATGAGCAGTGAGCCTTTCATTCGAGGCATTTATTTAATTAACTTTAATATTGATCAAATCTACACTTCTGAATCGAGCATCTATACGACAAAGGATTTTTATGACCAAACGATGTTGGACTACATTAAGAATCAAAAAACGCCGTATTTGCAGTATGTTAACCATGAAGTGGGAGGAGAATCGTTTCTTGCACTTGTCGTACCAGCATCCGGACCTAATCAGAACTTTCAGGGATTTGTTGCAATTCTGTTCAGTAAACCATTGTTGAATGAGAACATGCTGCAGATTTCAGCAGATGATCCCAATAAAATTTATATTGAAGGCAAAAATAAAGAGTTCATCCTGGGGAATACGGACCCTGCGTTAACCCAAGCGCTAATGGAAATAGATAAATCGGCAGCAGACCAGGGCTGGAAATGGAATTTTGGCAATGAAACATGGTCCATTCAGTCAGAACGGTTTCCTGTAGAAGGATGGAATATATATCACATGGCGCCGATCTCTTTATGGCAAGCAAAGGTTGCTAAGATTCGTATCCAAATTATTGGTTCTTCGATCTTTCTGCTGTTAGCATTGCTGTTATATTTGTTTTGGCAATCATACCGCAGCTTAAAGCCTCTTAGCGACTTGGTCTCTCAAATAAGAAGCAAGCTAGGCAAGGAACATGCTATCCTACAAGCATCAAATGCCGGCAATGAAATGGCATGGATTCATTCCGGTTTCCATTCGCTTGTTGAGAAGATCGAACAATTGGATTCATCGATCAAGAGCAGCAAAGCTCTGGTGAAGGATGATTTCTTGCGTCAATGGATTCTTAATTCGAAGTCATCCAAACCAATTGAAGAGTTTATTAGGAACCAAACGCAAATTCTCGAAACGGGATCATTCCGTATGGCGGTCATTCGTCTGGAATCGTACGGACGCTTCGAAGAACAGTTTGACTTTGCTTCGCGCAAATTATTGCGTTTTGCATTAGGGAATATTATGGTCGAAGTTCTTTCGAATCACGGGTTTGTTGCGGAAACAGTCGATTTCGGCTCTGATCACATTGTGGCACTCATTTCTTTGTCTACTTCAGAGGAAGAAATGGCACTAGCAATAGGAGCGATGGATGACGTTAAGGTTCAGATCAGTCGATGGCTTAAGCTGGAAGTGCATGCAGCTATCAGTTCCGTGCTTGATGTTGAGGAGAATCTGCAGATTATCTATAACCAGCTTTACGAACTGACGTTAATGGGATTCATTAATCATGAGGATAGGGTGTTCACTTCTGATGATTTGGAGCGATATGAACGAGGCAAAGACAGTGATCTCGATGAAGCATTGCTGAAACAGGTTATTCAATCTGTTCAGCTTAAGAATGATAAAGCACTTGAAGGTTATTTGGATCACCTCACCTTGCATATGCAGGAACTTAGCTATCAGGAATGCAAACTGCAGTTGACTCACATCATTTATTCCATCATGAAAAGCTTCAAAAACTATAAAACATTTCAAGGGATGAAGAGTATCCATTCTTTTCTGGAACAATTCGCCACCTTAGGTGAAGTGAAAGCGTGGCTGTACCAGGTGATGCTGCAGACCATAGAACAGAACCGCAAGAAGAATGCCTCGAGCCGAAAGGATGAGGTCGCTGCGGAGATGATCGAATATGTACGCAATCATCTTCACAATCCGATGCTTTCCGTGGATGACATTGCCGCGCATGTATCCATGTCTGTGAACTATGCCAGACAAATATTCAAGGATCAGTTTAATTGCTCATTATCCGATTATATTACAGACCAACGGATCGAGCATGTCATCAAGCTGCTTACAACGACCGATTGGACCGTTGCAGATATAACGGAACAGTCCGGATTTCAAACCAAGAGCACCTTCTTTGCGGCATTCAAGCGAGCGACCGGGATGACGCCAAACCAATACCGCATGGGAAAAACATGATGTAGAGCATTGAAATTCGTACTCGGATTGTTGGGCAATTGATACTCCCCTCTTTATCACATTTCATACTGATTGATAGATACCGGACTGTACGGAAGCTGAGCAATCCGGGTATGATCTAGTACGAACCGAGCACACCGGATATACGAAACCAAAATGCGTACGATGGTTATGTCGTTGCTCGGTTGATCATAAAACAGGAGGGGTTAAACAGTGAAGTTAAGAAGTAAAAGTACCTTATTATTGGTGACATCGCTAATACTGGCAGGAACATTGGCCGCTTGCGGTTCGAAGGAGGCGGCAACTTCCCCAACCGGCAAACCAGCAGCTTCCACGGTGGCCAAATTAGATCCGGTTACATTGAAAATCATGTTCCCGGGAGATCCGCCGGCCAATTGGAGTGAAGTGAAGGGCGAGATGGAGAATCGTCTTACCGGTTCACTTAATGTGAAGCTGAACGTGGTGTTTATTCCATGGGCAGATGTCCTTCAGAAACGCCAAGTCGCATTGTCCTCCGCGGAAGATTACGATCTGATTTGGGACAATAATCCGTATCAGAATATTGCAGCTGGGCTCTACGAACCATTAGACTCATTCATTGATAAGTATGGACCTGAGATTAAGAGCAACCGCTCTGCGCAACTGCTAGAAGCCAACAAAGTGAACGGTAAATTGTACGCGGTACCGCTTGAAGTGAATTTCATTCGTCCGTGGACGTTTGTTATACGCAAGGACATCCGGGAGAAGCTGGGCATTGCTCCGATCAAGAGCTACGATGATCTGGTCAAATTTATGTACGCTGTGAAAGAGAAGGCTCCGGATATCACCCCGTATATTCCGAACGGCACCGAACATACGGGTTTGAAGATGGCAAGTATGCTGGATCCGAAAGCCAATCTTGCCGCCATCTCGAATTATCCTGGGTTGTATACCAAAGGCAATGATGGAAAGGCCTATAATATCTTTGATAATATGGACCCGATGATCATGAAAAATTTCGAACAAAATCATAAATTCTACCAGGATATGATTCTTGCCAAAGATGCCCTCATTCTCAAAAATGCGGAATTTGCTAAAGGAAAAGCAGCTGTATCAACCTTCAATGATTTCGGTGTAGCTCTTAGCACCCGAACTTCTCTGGAAAAGTCAGTTCCGGGAGCTTCCGCAGAAGCATTCAGTTTGTATGATCCCAGTATGAAGATGTCCTCAACTTTCAAAGCAGGAAACTTCATTGCCGTCCCGGTAGTCAGCAAAAACAAAGAACGCGCCATTCAATTCGTCAATTGGTTAAACCAGAAGGATAATTACGACTTGCTTGCCTACGGAATAAAGGGTAAGAACTGGGAAGATTCGGGCGAGGGCCTTTTCAAACCCATCAAAGAAAGCCCTTATGCCGGTATTCCTTTCGCGTGGGGCTGGAACTCCAAGTTAGATCGGATCGATGCCAGCTTGCCTGAAGATGTTATCAAGTTGAACAAGTGGCAGCGGGATCCTAACAATTTTACAACAGATATTCTTGCCGGATTTACTTTCGATCCAAGCCCGGTATCCAATGAAATTGCACAATTGAGCAATGTGGGTAAAGAGTTGTATGATCCGATTGTATTGGGTCTAATTGAACCGAAAGAGGGTTTAGCGAAGTTTAAGGATAAGGCTTATGCTAATGTCAAGAAAGTCCAAGTCGAGTATCAAAAACAACTGGATGTGTACTTAGCCAGTAAAAAGAAGTAAACTGCCCTAAAAGCCGGCGACCTTGACCAAGGTCCGCCGGCTTTTCATTTTAGTAAACTCCGGACTTCCGTGTGTGATAGAATTCAAACCTCCATGGGATGTTACAGTTCAAACTCATTGATAAAAGCAAGACTATACGCCAGCTCCACGAATGAGTAAGATACAGTCACATACGAAAGGAAAGGTGAGCATTATGATACTGGAACTCAGGAAGAACAAGTGGCTGTATGCTATGGCGCTTCCCGTAATTGTGTACGTTTTTATTTTTTCTTATTTACCGATGTCAGCTCATGTATTGGCCTTCAAGCAGTTTATACCTGTTAAAGGTATCTGGGGGAGCAGATGGGTGGGACTCGACAATCTCATGTTTTTTTTCACGGGTCCGGATTGGTTGGCGGTTACTTTAAACACAGTATTATTGAACCTTCTGTTCATTACGGCAGGTACAGTGAGCTCTTTATTAATTGCGCTGCTGATGAATGAAATCAGACATGTATTCTTCAAGAAGGTGACCCAGTCACTCGTGATCTTGCCGCATTTTATTTCCATTATCGTCGTTAACCTAATGGTCCTTAATTTCTTTAACGGGCAGGACGGCATGATCAATCAGCTGCTGAAGGACGTTGGCTTTCAGCCGGTTGATTGGTTTCAGACCCCTTCGGTCTGGCCTATGTTGCTGACGATCATATTCGTGTGGAAAGGCGCCGGGTGGGGTTCGATCATTTACCTTGCGACCATAACCGGCTTCTCCGAAGAATACTATGAAAGCGCGCGAATTGACGGCGCCAAGCGCTGGCAGCAGATCTGGCACATTACCTTGCCGTTGTTGCGGCCGACCATTATCGTACTTACGCTTCTCGCTTTGGGGCGGATCTTCTACGGTGATTTTGGCTTGATTTATGGCATTATAGGAGACAATTCTCTGCTCTACAAGGCTACGGATGTCATTGATACTTATACGTACCGATCCTTGAGGGATTTCTCGAATATGAACAGCTACAGCAATGCTGCGGCAATAGCATTATTCCAGTCGGCCATGGGCTTTATCACCATTCTTTTCTTCAATTGGATTGTCCGCCGAGTTGATAATGACTCAAAGTTATTCTAGAGAGGAGCTTGAGCTTAAGTATGATAGTGAAACAACGAGATGCATCTCAATGGACCGTGTCCGCCGTGGCATATGTATTCATAGGTTTTTTTGCCCTGATTTGCCTTATTCCCTTCTGGCTTGTGTATATCGGGTCGTTCACAGCGGAGCATCAGATTGTTAAAGGCTTCCAAATGTTCCCTACGGAATTTACACTTGATTCCTATCTTTTCTTATTTAAAGGCAGTCAAGTGTACCGAAGCGGCTTTGTTTCCATATTCGTTACTGTGGTTGGTACCGTCGGGGCTGTGCTCATGACTTCCATGTTTTCCTATGTCGCCTCACATCTGAAGGTGAAATACCGGAATTTCCTTTCCTTTTATATTTATTTAACGCTGCTGTTTGCACCCGGTTTGGTCGGCTATTATTTGCTCATCTCCAACTGGCTGAATTTGCGGGACTCGTTATTGGCGTTGATCTTGCCGCATATGTTCTCCGTTTTCAACGCATTCTTGATGACCTCCTATTTCCGGACGCTTCCGTTTGAATTGAATGAGGCGGCGACGATGGATGGGGCGCATGAGATGTATATCTTCTTCCGAATTATTTGGCCGGTCTCGATGCCTGTCATTGCAACCATCACCCTGTTCTATTCGCTTTCGTACTGGAATGACTGGTTTAATGCGCTGTTGTTTATTGATAATCCGGAGAATCATCCGCTGCAGATGATGTTAAGAAGAATCGTGTCCAATGCGCAGAATCTGGATTATTTAAATGCGAATGTTAACATTGCGGTTTCCGCGTCAGGAGTTCAGCTTTCGACGGTATGTATTACGATCGGGCCGATCATCTTCTTGTATCCATTCCTACAGCGCTATTTCATCAAAGGCTTAACGATTGGCGCGGTCAAGGGATAGTTTTGATCACTTACATTGTAGTCTGTGGATTTCATTATCTCAAAAATAGGAGGAACATTTTCATGAAGCCGCATTTCCGATATTCCCCGCATCCGGTACTCGAACCGGTTCCTGGTTGTGAGTGGGCAAGCAAAATGGTGCTAAACCCAGCTATTGTAAAAGAACCGGCTTCTGATAAGCTGCATATGCTCTTTCGGGCTACGGGTCCATGGTCTCAAAAGCACAAGGAAGGTAAGCACGACCCATATCCGATCTTTCTGGGGTACGCAGCAAGCAGCGACCTAGGCAAGACGTGGGATGCCGACTTTTCCAGGCCAGCACTTGCTCCTGCTCTGAATGAGGGGTTCGAAGACATCTACATTACAGATATACACGGTAATCAGGTGCGCGATTATTCCAACGGCTGCATCGAGGATCCGCGCATATTTCCAGTGGAAGGGGAGCTGTATCTTTCCGTGGCATGCCGTATGTTTCCGCCGGGTCCGTATTGGCTCATTGATCAGGAGCCTTCGGTGGATACACGCAACGACTATGTGCCGGAGTGGGTGCAAGAAGGTGATGATGCATTCAGCGTTGCAGCGCGTACCAACAATACCGTAACCGTCCTGTATAAGCTGGATTTGGATAAGCTGAAAGCAAGCCGTTATGAAGAAGCTTTTATCTATGTATGCCCATTGACGGAAGGCCATGTAAGCGATAACCGCGATGTATTCCTGTTCCCCGATAAGATGCGAATTGATGGGAAAATGCAATATGTGATGCTCCACCGTCCGATGAAACCTGCATTATTCCCGCAAGGATCTCAAGTAAAGAAACCATCGATCTACCTTGCTGCAGCGGAGAATTTGGAGGACTTCGCAACGGACCGGGTAACCCACCGACTTCTGGCAACCAGCCAATTCCACTGGGAGGACAACCGGATCGGAGCAAGCTGGGCGCCGCTCAAGATTTCAGCTAACGAATGGCTCGTTTCTTATCATGGTAAGAAAGATATCCACTTTGGGTATACACAATCCTTCCTGATTGTACGCGAGCAGGATAACGACTTCCCGGTTGTGACGCATCGATGCTCTGAGCGTTTAATGTACGCTCAACAGGCTTGGGAAATACCGAGCGATTATCCTACGCCCTGCTTGTTTACAACAGGTGGAATTATTGCAGGAGATGATCTGATTATGTCTTATGGCGCTGCAGATCAAAAGGTGGGTATTTCTTGGGTGAATTTCTCTGAGCTGGTTGCGTATGTTAAGCAATTTGACGCTGAAGGCCGGAAGATGGAAGAGTAATACAGACGAGTAAAGTATTGAATCGGCGCAAGAAATCGAGGATATCGATGATGTGCCGATTGATCCCAATATTATGTAAGCGCTTATATTTCTGGTTAGAACGAGAGGAGGTGGTCGATATGCAACATCAAAATCAATTTTTCATAAAGAAGACTAAACAGATGCTTTCGAAGTAAGTTTTTTCGTTTGTAAGCGAATTCCTAAAAACTTGAAGGAAGAAAGAGGAGGTTAAAAATGATGGGGAAATGGCGTAAATGGTATCCAACCCGTGTTTTGACAGTATTTCTGGCACTCATCATGGCAGCAACGTTTATCCCTGCCGGAGATGTTCATGGGGCAGGCACGCTGCTTAAAACCGGCAATTATTCCTACAGCGTAGCCCCGAATGGGGGCAGTTCACCAGACAAGGGGGTAACCGGATTGATATCCTCAGCGGGTGGCGTGCTGCTTGACGGATCAACCGCAACGTATACCGGATTCATGGGGACCGGCACGGGTACCCCAGGGAGCGTACAGGTCGTATTTGACCTGTTGAAGGATTACCCGTTGGACAGTATTAACGTCGTGCTGAACTCACCCAATTCGTTTTGGGGATTCAAAGAGTTTACGGTAAAATACCGTCCGGAGGCTTCGGAGTATTACTATATCGCTGACAAACACACCAGAACACCAGGAATAACCTCAACGAGCCCAAGCTCAACCTGGAACTATGCGGTCAACATACCGATGTCGAACAAGACGGCCAGATTTATTATCATCGATATAAAGAGACCTCATGACTTTCAGCATATCCCTATCACCGAAGTTCAAATTTATAAAGGGACCGGACAGGAAGGCGTGAATCCCGCACCTGCGCTGACTGCGGAGCAAATGGCCCTCGAACTGAACAAAGACAGCTTATTGGAAGAAAATTTGCTGAAAACCGGAAATTATTACTTTAGCGTTGCCCCGAATGGAGGCAATAGTCCAGACAAAGGAGCTACCGGGCTCATATCCTCAACCAATGGCGTGCTGCTTGACGGATTAACGACAACGTATGCAGGATGGACGGGGAGCGCGACTGCCCCAGGAACTATACAAGTGGTATTTGACCTGCTGAAGGACTACCCGCTTGACCGTATAAACGTCATTCTGAATTCACCCAATTCGGCTTGGGGATTTAAAGAGTTTACGGTAAAATACCGTCCTGAGGCTGTAACGGATTATTATTATATTGCTGACAAACACATCAGAACACCTGGAATAGTCTCAACGAGCCCAAGCTCAACCTGGAATTATTCGGTCAACATACCGATGTCGAACAAGACGGCCAGATTTATTGTCATCGATATTAAGCGTCCTCATGCCTTTCAGCATATCCCCCTCACCGAAGTTCAAATTTATAAAGGGACCGGACAGGAAGGCGTGAATCCCGGACCTGCGCTTACTGCGGGGCAAATGGCTCTCGAACTGAAAAAAGACGGCTTAATGGCAGACAAGTATGGGCAGTGGGTTTATGAAACCTGGCCTGGAAAGGTAACATCCGATGAGCAACTGCAGCTGGAATATACGAATGAGGCGAATGCACTGTCAAATGTTTCACTTGATCTTGCAAAATTCGATCAGTACGGCGGGATTAAAAGTGGAGGAAGTTATACAAGCAGCGGTTATTTCAGACTTCAGCAAATCGATAACAAATGGTGGTTTATTTCTCCGGACGGGAATAAATTTATTCTAAAAGGCGTGGATGCCACAAGTATATGGGAGTGGGGATACGGGACGTCGCTTAAAAAGGCTGACGGTACCCCAAGAGGGGTGTTTGAGGAACTTCCCGATCCAGTCGCTTATGCTCCTGCCTATGTAAACGATTCTAATGGCGAAAGAATAAGCTTCGTTGTCGCCAATATTATGAAAAAATACGGCAGCAACTATGAGTCGAAATGGGAAGATATCACAAAGAAACGTTTGATAGATTGGGGCTTTAATGCCTTTAGTAAGTGGACCAGACCCCAAAATATAACTTTTCCGTACATTAATGTCCTGCAAGACCCCGGCAGCTTAAAAAGGATTCAATGGACTTACGATGTTTTTGACCCGCAGAGTGAAGCCATTATAGAAACCGCATTGACCCCTCAGCTTGATAAAGCGAAGAATGACCCGTGGCTAATCGGTTATACTTACGATAATGAGGCCGGATGGACAACCGATATTGTAAAAGATGTACTGACATATAATTCGTCGTCTGCGGCTAAAAGCGCTTTCGTGAATTTTCTTGCACCAAGGTACAACAATGATATTACTGCCGTCAACCAGCTTTTAGGTACGAGCGCGGTATCGTTTGACGAGTTAAAGAATATTTCGATCAATATAACCAAGGTGCCTGCTGCGGATGTATCGGAATATATCAAGCTAGCGTCCAGAACCTATTTCTCAACGGTCAAAAATATTATCAAAAGACATGATACAAACCATCTGTTCCTAGGTTCGTCTGTAGTTCCCACCTGGCGGACCAGTCTGGAATGGGATTCAGCGGCAATGGAGTTTGTAGATGCATTTTCAGTGGACAATTACACGAACGATCCAAGTTGGATTTCCAGATATGAAGCTTTCGGAAAACCATTATTGAATCTGGAATATACATTTAGTACTACCCAGCGTGGGTTGTCACCCGTAAATGGGGCTACAAGTGTGGCTAGTATTGCGGATAGAGGTATGGCCTACAAGTCTTTCGTGGAAAGCGAAACTTCACATCCGTTATTTATTGGCTCAGGCTGGTTTTCGTACTTCGATCAAGCGGTTACATGGCGTAAAGACGGTGAGAATTTCAATATAGGCTTAGTAAACCAACAGGATCAGCCCTATACAGATATGGTAAATATCATGAAGACCGTCAATGCTGGGTTGGAAAATGTTCATGCTTACGGGATTAACCTCGCCTTGGACAGACCGGTTACGGCTAGCTCATCCAAAACGGCTGCTTTAGTTGCCGGGAATGCAGTCGATGGGAGGACAACTACGAGATGGGGATCGAACTATACCGACAATGAGTGGATCTATACGGATCTCGGCTCAATGAAGACTGTAAGCAGGGTTAGACTTAACTGGGAGACAGCATACGGTAAAGAATATAAGATTCAGGTGTCGGACAATGCTGTAGACTGGACCGATGTATACAATACCAATATAGGCAATGGAGGCATAGACGATATCTCTTTTTCGGCAACTAGCGCAAGGTATGTAAGGATGCTGGGTATAAAAAGAGGTACCGGTTACGGTTATTCACTGTGGGAATTTGAGGTATATGAGCAGCCTGGAGCTGCGCAAGATGAGATTCCACCGGTTACTACAGATGATGCGCCTTCTGGCTGGAAGAATATGGATGTAATGGTATCGCTAGAGGCAACTGACGATCAATCCGGTGTCGAAAACACGCAATACCGGAATAATGACGGGCAGTGGCAACCGTATTCGAATCTAATTACTGTTTCCGCTGAGGGTAATACCGTTCTGGAGTATATGAGCGTCGATAAGGCCGGAAACCCCGAATCCCCGAAGAGCGTGTCTATCAACATAGATAAGACGGCTCCGGTCACTACAGTTGGATTACCTCCGGCCAATGCCAACGGATGGTATCATTCGGATGTGAATTTAACCTTAAATGCGTCGGATCCGTTATCCGGTATCCATAAAGTTCTATATCGGATCAATGGCGGCCAATGGCTAATCTATGATGGCGCCATCGATGTTTCCGCTGAAGGAACGAATACGATAGAGTATCAAAGCAAGGATAATGCAGGAAACACGGAAGAGCTAAAAAGTGTATTCGTGAAAGTAGATAAAACAGCACCGGAAATACAAATGAATCAGAATAAGAACGAGCTGTGGCCGGCTAATCATAAAATGGTGACCGTAACGGCAGGCACTTACGGCACAATAGACCCGATTTCCGGCATTCAGTCCATTGTTTTAAAATCCATCACCTCCAACGAACCGGATGATGGTCTTGGTGACGGAGACACCTCGCAGGATATTCAAAATGCAGACTTTGACACACCGGATTATATGTTTGATTTGAGGGCTGAGCGATCCGGAAGCGGAGGAGGACGGGGATACACCATTACTTACGTCGCTACGGATTATGCAGGCAACGAGAAAACAGTAATATTGACGATAACCGTTCCGAAGTACCAATGACAAGGATGATCTGATAAACAATGGCTCTCACTCTAATTGTGGGGGCCATTTATCGTTGGACTTTTACAATAATGGAGCTGATGCCAGCATGGTTTCCCCATAGAATCAACGGCTCTATATAAATACTTCCACTGAATCAAATACTATCTCACAGTTAGTAAAATGATCGCCGATTCATATTGCTTCCATTAATTTAGAGCTTTGCAACACAACCCGTTTTCTTCATAAAACAAGTCACATAGATACGAGTAGGTCGTCAATATTTTACACCCACGCGGGTAGAGGCTGCATGCTATGATGTTTTGAAGAAAGCGCTTTAATTATTAAACATCATAAGGAGGATAAATAACGATGGGTTTATGGCATCGAAAACGAGGTACGCAGCTTTTGTCTGCGCTATCCGCACTTCTACTGATCGTTCAGCTTTTTACCGGACTGTTCGCAGGTTCAACTCGCGTACTTGCGGCAGCGGATCAAATTACGGAGCAGCCTGGGGGCAAAAGCAAATGGGTCGTTGTAGGAAGCTTTCAAGGCTGGGACAACGCTTCGACGGATACTCGGATGAAGCACTTGGTGGGTGAATTTTATGCTTTTACCAAAGAGCTTCCTGCCGGATCTTATGAATTTAAGATCGTTAAAAGCGGCTCCTGGGACGGTTACTCAAACAACAGCAATAACTTTTCCTTCGGCTTGGGAGAAACGACGAAGGTAAATTTTTATGTGAACGATGAGATAGGCCAAGCGCGGATTTCACTCCCCGGAGTGGCAGGGATCCAGCAGTACATGCCGGCGCTCGGTTCGAACGAGCAGCCACGACTTGTAGGCAGCATTCAACCTTTGTTCGGAGAAGCCGAATGGTCACCGGACGGAGCGAACCAGATGTTCGTCGATTATCGTTTTAATAACACGGTGTATAAGCTGCAGCGCCATATTCCGGTCGGCAGCTATGAAGCTAAAATCGTTTTCGGTCAAAATTGGGATGCGCCGAATTACGGAACGGCAACCGGAGCAAATGTGAAGATTGCGACGGTAGACGAGGCTGATGTCACTTTTACCTTTGATAATTCAGCCCAACCGAAAGCGCTTACCCATGATTACGTTGCAAAAGACGGTGCTTTTGACGGTCAAATCAAGAAGGATAGCCTCTTTTTTGACAGCCGTTCGGTAACGTACAAAAAGCCGTTCGGCGCCATTCCGGCGGGCGGACAGGATGTCACGCTGCGTATGGCGGCGGCAAAGGGCGACCTGCAGACGGCAAAGGCGGAATTGACCGCTCCCGATGGCTCGTCCAATGCCTACCTGATGAAGAAAGTGACAGCCGTAGCCGACAAGGAATATTGGGAAGTTACGGTGCCGGCAGCTGATTTTGCAGGCAAGGTTGGGATTTGGGGCTATAAATTCATTGTTGTCGACGGTTCGTCGAAAGCAGAATACGGAGACGATAGCAGCCGGGGCGGTTCGGGATCGGTAGCGGATGAAGGCGCCGTTCCTTATGATTTGACGGTTTATGCGCCGGATTACAAGACACCCGATTGGATGAAAAATGCAGTTGTGTATCAGATATTTCCGGACAGGTTTTTTGACGGATCGAAGGATAACAATCGGGCCAAGACGGTAGATGGCGCGCGCGGTGTCATCGATCCGAAATATGGTACAAGCAAGAATGGCCAGCAGCTCCAGTATTTTGACGGTGGCGTGCCGAATGATCCGACGCCGGCTCAGGTTTGGGGCGGGACTTCCATCGTGCCGGAGAATCCGGACCGGACCAAGCCGGAGAACAAACCGTATTACCCGAATGCGAAAACGGATGGGGCTTGGACGAATGAATTTTACGGCGGCGACGTTCAAGGGATTGAACAGAAGCTTGGCTATTTGAAATCGCTGGGCATTACGGCGGTTTACTTGAATCCTGTTTCATGGGCGGCGTCCAATCACAAATATGATGCAACGGATTACAAGCATCTGGATCCGATGTTCGGACAGCCAGTTTATAATACGTCGGGGGATCCTGCTTCCGGTTTGGATTACGTTAAAACTCGGGAAGCCTCAGATCAAGTATTCGAGAACTTCACGAAAGCAGCCCGTACTGCTGGAATCAAAGTGATTAACGATGGTGTGTTTAACCACGTAGGTGACGATTCGATTTATTTTGACCGGTATGACAAATATCCGGAGATAGGTGCTTACGAGTATTGGGCAGCCGTTTACGATAAGATGAACGCGGCTTCCATTACGCAAGAGCAGGCCGAAGCCGATGTTCGCGCCTTGTTCACGAGCCAGATCAACCCGATGACGGGCCAGAATTACAAGTGGCCAGACGATTTCAGGTATGTCTCCTGGTTTACAGTGACGAATGATAAGGTGAAAGACCGCGACGACGATAATCTGCATTACAAATATGATGCCTGGTGGGGATATGATTCGCTGCCGGTGATGGATGCTAAAGACCCGCAAACAGCACCCACGGTGTATTTGCCGACTGATACCTTGTTCCTTCCCGGGCAGCACGAGTGGAACAATATCCATTACCGGGACAATGTTATTGGGCATAGCCTGACCGGATTAACCGAGACGGATGCGCAAAAAGCCATGCAGTTTGCGAACTCCCAACGCTGGTTGTGGATGGGAACAAGCGGATGGCGGTTGGACGTGGCGCCGGATGTGTCTGCAGGCACATGGGGCAAGTTCCGCGAAGCAGTTAAATCGGCCGCAGGCCGCACGAATGTGAACGGCACGGTGATCGATGAGCCTGTTATTATCGGCGAAGAGTGGGGCGTTGCCACGAAATTTCTGCTAGGAGACCAGTTTGACTCGGTCATGAACTACCGGTTCCGCGGGGCTCTGCAAAGCTTCCTTTCGGGCGGCAATGCCGATACGTTCAATCAGTCGCTGGAATCAATCCGCGAAGATTACCCGAAAGAAGCTTGGGAAGCACTGATGAATCTCGTGGATTCCCATGATACGACACGTTCCATTACGAAATACGACCATCCGGAGTGGGAGGAAGAGCATCTCGTCATCGCACCTGAGGCAAGCACGAATGCGAAAAAGCTCCAGGAACTGACGGCCATTTTCCAAATGGGCTACCCTGGTGCTCCTACGATTTACTATGGGGATGAAGTAGGCTTGACAGGTACGAAAGATCCAGATTCCCGGCGGTTTTTCCCGTGGGAACGGGTTGTAGCGAATGGGGACGGTACGTTTAGCGGTACAGGCGATTACCAGAATCTTTTGAGTGTCTACCAAAAAGCGGCTAAAGTCCGCGGAGACAATGCCGTGTTCCGGACCGGCGACCTCAAAGCCGTCTATTCACAAGGAAACGTTATCGCTTATGCGCGTAAAAACGATTCCCGCGGAGCCCTGCTCGTCGTGAACCGGGGAGCGAACCCTCAGTCGATCGAAGTGGATGTGGCCGGGTTCCTGCCGGATGGGCTCGCTTTGACCGATCAACTCTACGGAAGTACCAAGGCTGTTGTCGCTTCGGGTAAAATCTCTCTGACTGTCCCGGCATTAACCGGTTTTATGATGGTTTCGGATGATGAACTGCAGGCGGTACCGCAGGTAACTGGCGTGCAGGCGCAAGGTGACAAGGGGAAAGTAATGCTTTCCTGGAACAGTGTGAGCGGAGCGGAATCCTATCAGATTTACCGTGCTGCCATTGAAGGTGGAGCCGTACAGGTTGTCGGATCCACCGCCGACCTCAACCATCTTGATGTCAATGTGGTAAACGGAACGAAATATTACTATGCCGTTACGGCACGCATCGGCTCAGGCGAAAGTTTCTTCAGCGACATGGTCGCTGCAACGCCGGCATTCCAGATTGCATCTCTGGGAACTCCAAGCACAGTAACGGATAACGTTTATGCAGGTGTAGGTAAAGCGACAGGACGAATCACGGTGAACGTGAATATTCCGGGACTAACGGACGATGCCGCTTTAGCCGGCAAGGAAGCGCCGAATCTGTTGGCGAGACTTGGCTTCTATAAAGAGGGTACCGACCCGGCTGCCGCTCAGGATACGAAATTTCGCTATGACAGTGACCAGTCAGGCAGCAAGATGTACTGGGGATCTTTTGAGCCGACGGAAGCTGGCGTTTACAACTATTTTGCCAAAGTTTCGACGGACAACGGGGAGCATTATACCCAATCCGATACTGTCACTCTTGAAGTATATGGGGACCCGAACGATACAACGGCACCTGCCGCACCGGCCCTTAATTCTATCGCGGTCGAATCGAACCGTTCGTATTTGAAATGGACGGCATCGGACAGCAGCATCGCGGGCTTCGACGTGTACCGTCAATCGGTTACTGATGTGACTTATCAGAAAATCGCTACGCTTGCCGCTACGGCCACCGATTACACGGATTATGCCGTGAGCAACGACGTGCTTTACACGTATCAGGTGGCGGCATTCGACCAATCCTATAACCGCGCATTTTCGGAAAAGCAGTCCGTAACGCCGAAGCTTGTGATGGTGGATGTGCTGATGCGCTTGCATTTGCCGGATTACACACCGACGAGCGACGATATCAACATTGCCGGTAGCTTTAACGGCTGGAATGCCAGCTCGACGAAACTTCATGTACCTAGCGGTGCAACCGATCGGGGCGTGGTGGAATACAGCTTCAAAATGATGGCCGGCAAATCCATCGAATACAAATATACCCGCGGGACTTGGGAGACGGAAGCTTTCACGTCGCACACGCGGACTACGGGCGATACGGCCGATTACGGCAACTGGGCTTACAGTTCGACCGTTACCAATATGAAGCTGACGATTAAAAATGATGGCGGCAATCAGATGGTCGTGAACGATTACGTGCTGCGCTGGGTCGACATGCCGATGATTCTGACCATGCCGCGTATCACTTACGGCAGCAACGTTGCGTATTCGACGGAAGAAAGCAGCTTCAAGCTGAAAGGAGTCGTGCCTTACGGCGTCAACTTCTCCATTAACGGGCAGCCGATTCCTCAGAACAGCATGGATGCCGCAGGTAATGTGGAACTGGATGCCATTCCGTTGGCACCGGGATCGAATCATTTCGAACTGCATATAGAACCGACACCGGAAACGCTGCTCCTTCCTTGGTATGAAGATAAGGGACGCGCAGGTCAGGCTACGAAGACAATTACGCTGGACATTACGCGGACATCGGGTGGAAGCGCTCAGGAGCCGGTATTGAATCAACTGCAGTGGAGTGAAGTGAACACGGCTCTCACTGTTGGCGATACACGCCAACTTCAGGTGTTAGGCGAATATTCGGACGATTCAAAAAAGAGTCTGACAGGTGTTGAATTCACTTCCAGCAATACGAATATCGCGGACGTAACGCCAGAGGGACTAGTTACAGCGAAATCGCAAGGGGAAGTGAAAATCACAGCTTCTTTCGGAGGAAAAACTGCTGAAGTCACGCTGAACATTTCTTCTGCTCCATCTAATGAAGGAAGCGGTGGCGATACTATGGCAACAACTCCGGCTGATAAGCCCTCAACGACGAAACAGATCGACGAAGTTGCTTTAACGAACGGCAAGGACGGAAAAGTAGGCATCGAGCTGAGCTCAGGCGAGCGCGAGGTGAAGCTTCCGGTCAATGCGGCTGAACTGTTGGGCTCCAAGACACTGGAGATTAAACAAGGCGGCATCTCGATCGAAGTACCGTCAAGCTTGCTCAAAGCGCTGGCTATACTGATTCCGGGCGGAAGCTCAGAGGGCGCCCAACTTTCACTGGCGGTTAACAACGTAGAAGCCGAAGCCGCTCAAAAGCTGATTAATCAGGGAGCTGCAAGCACAGGAGCAATCATCAAACCTGTTAGCACCGTGTACGATTTCACCCTATCAGCTCTAACGAAAGACGGAAAAACGCTAAAACTGCCGACATTTGACCAACCTGTCACGCTGACATTCCACGTCCAGGATGGAGCAAACATTCCACTGAGCGGCGTGTATTATGTGAGCGATGCAGGAGAGCTCACGTATATTGGCGGTACTTGGGAAAATGGCGGTTTGACGGCAAAAGTATTTCACTTCAGCAAATATGCCGTACTGGAATACAACAAATCATTCAATGATCTGCCTGCAGCACACTGGGCAGCCAACGCTGTGAGGGAACTTGCCGCAAAGCATGTCGTGGAGGGCATCACCGATGCAGCGTTTGCACCCGAGCGTGAAGTGACACGAGCTGAATTCTCAGCTATGCTCGTACGTGCATTGAACCTGTCCGCCAAAGGAGAAGCGTCGCTTCCGTTTTCTGATGTGCCAGGCAGCGCTTGGTACTCGGCGGTGGTAGCAACCGCTTACAGCAATGGCATCGTCAGCGGTCGTGGCAGTTCGACATTCGCACCTGACGCTCCGATTACCCGCCAGGAAATGGCGGCGATGGTCGTACGTGCCTATGGCGTCCATACGGGCACAAACGCCCCAGCAGCAGACTTCCCTGTCGGCTTCGACGATGCGGCCGGCATTGCGCCTTGGGCTGTAAACTTCGTGCAATCAGCGGTCGGGCTGAAACTGATGCAAGGACGAGGCGAGCGTGAGTTCGCTCCAGTCGGCATCACCACCCGCACCGAATGCGCTCAGGTTTTGCTTAACCTGTTGCATTCAGGGAAGTAAAATGTAAAAATCTTCAGAGAAAAAAAGACCTTTCAGCGAAATGCGAACTGTAACCGTAGTTGTGGACAGTTTGAATAAAGGGACATCCCTGAATCATACTCATTGTTCAGGAAAGCGACCTTAATCGGTCGCTTTTTGATCGTTCTTAATCGATGGGGACTGGACCGGCCATGAACAGAGAGAGCATCATAAGTGAAATCAATAGTAAACGCGTGCAACTGAAACTGAATTGATCCAATGGCGTTCACTCTATGGGTGAGCGCCTATTTTACGTTGCTTCGTGTTCACAACCTCAAAAAATTCGACAATACGGGCGAAGATTTGGAAGATTTGATCTCCATCGGGACGATCGGATTAATTAAAGCGATCGAGTCGTTCTCCCCAAACAAAGGGACAAAGCTGGCGACTTTTGCGGCACGGTGTATTGAGAACGAGATCCTGATGCATCTACGCTCATTGAAGAAAACGCGGAAAGATGTATCCTTGCATGATCCCATTGGAACGGACAAAGAGGGGAATGAGATTACGTTGATTGACATCCTCGGCAGCGAAGCAGACGATGTGGTGGATGCGGTGCAGTTGAAGATCGAAAAGTCGAAAATTTACAGGAATTTGGAGATTTTGGACGACCGCGAGAAGGAAGTTGTTGTCGGTCGGTTTGGATTGGAGCTTGGAGGAGAAGAGAGGACGCAGCGGGAGATTGCAAAGGAGCTGGGGATTTCGCGCTCGTATGTGTCGCGGATTGAGAAGCGGGCATTGATGAAGCTGTATCATGAATTTTATAAGGCGAAGCGGTAAGAGTATTGGATCGTATTCTTCATTTATTTGGCTTCAAATAATGGGGGGCGAAGACAATGACAGCCTTGATTCAGATCGAGCATGTTAGCAAATTTTATCATATGGGCGGCGAAACGATCCGAGCATTGGATGACATTTCGCTGGACATCAGGCAAGGCGAGTTTGTCGCCATTATGGGGCCTTCGGGCTCTGGGAAGTCCACGCTGATGAACATCATCGGCTGTTTGGACGTTTCGGACGAAGGTCTGTATGTGCTAGACGGGAAACAGATTCACTCTCTGAAGGATTCACAACTGGCCGAGATTCGAAATCGGAAGATCGGGTTTGTATTCCAAAATCTCAACCTGCTACCGAGATTGAACGCTTATGAAAATGTGGAATTACCGTTGATTTATCGCGGACTGACGAGGAAACAGCGGGAGCCGCTTGTCTTGCAAGCGCTGGAAGCGGTTGATTTGCTGGATCGCCGGAAGCACTTTCCTTCGGAGCTTTCTGGTGGGCAGCAGCAACGTGTTGCGATTGCTCGGACGTTGGCAGGGGATCCACCAATCATATTGGCGGATGAGCCTACGGGAGCGCTGGATTCAAAGACTGGTGTGGAGATCATGGATATTTTCAGGCGGTTAAATGAGCAGGGGCGGACGATTATTGTGATTACGCATGATCGGCAGGTTGCGGAGCAGGCGAAGCGGGTAATGCGGTTCCGAGATGGGCGGTTAGTACATTAGTGTAAAAATATTGATTCTAGCCCTACGATAAAACGTAGGGCTATTTATCTTACTTACTCTGCTAAAGGAGCACTCCAATTATTTAGAAATAAGTACGAATTTTAAAAAACATAAGACTCCTTATTTTGAAGCTTGCTCTAAGCTATTCAAATAAGGGAATTCATAGTGGGGGCACTTGTAATAAATGGAGAGAAGTAAATCACAGTGTACGTCAATGTTAAATTTATCATCAGGCGTTTGCTAATGAATATGTTTTCAGGAGCGAAAAACAAGTCGCTCTGCTTTAGTTTAGTGTGATCGATAAAGTAAATGTCACTTCTGCGATACTCAAAAAAGTGTTATAACATTTCTTCATTTTCAATATATCATTAATATCAAAAAAACGTATGTTTTTTCTTGATATCGATATTTTATAACATTTAAATGATGCTAAAATGAAGGAAGCGATATCAAATAGGTGATGAAGGGAGTTCTATAAATTATGAAATATCGTAGATTAGGCAAAACCGAACTGGATGTTTCCATTCTAAGTTATGGAGCGTCCTCGCTTGGCTCAGTATTTCGAGAGACAAACGAGTCAGATTGTATACGAACGGTTCATGAGGCTATTGATTTGGGTATTAATTTAATTGACGTGTCCCCGTATAATGGACTAACGAAAGCGGAGACAGTGTTAGGTAAAGCAATTGGGTAAATCGATCGAGATCGCATTATTCTGTCAACGAAGGCAGGAAGAAATGGAGCAGAAGAATTCGATTTTTCAAAAGCGAGGATCCTTCGAAGCGTGGAGGAAAGTTTGAAGCGGCTTCAAACGGATTATATCGATATTTTATACCTACATGATATAGAGTTTGCACCGTTCCATGAAGTTCTCGAAGGGGCATTCCCAGCGTTAGATGAATTAAAAGAATCTGGAAAAATCCGTTATTTTGGGGTATCAGGGTTACCGATGTCCGTTTTGAGAAGGCACTGGCTCACAAGGAAATAGATTCCGTTTTGTCCTACTGCCATTATGCGCTGAATGATACATCCTTGTTGGAAGTGGTACCACTGCTTGAGCAACACGGTGTGGGTTTAGTGAATGCTTCACCTTTAGCTATGGGGCTACTAAGCACGAGACCGGCAGCGGACTGGCATCCGGCTTCTGCCGAAATTCAGCGATTATGTAAGCATACTGCTGAACATTGTGCGACGAAAGGGACTGACATTGCGAAGCTTGCAATACAGTTTGCGACGGCAAATGAGCGTATACCTACAACGTTGGTCAGCACTGCGAATCCGGATAACATTCGCAAAAACATTCAATGGACAGACGAACCATTTGACCCTGAGCTTCTACAAGAGGTACTTGCAATTTTGGAACCCATTCAAAATCGTTCATGGATTAGCGGGAGAGCAGAATATAACGAAAAAACATATATTTAGGAATGCTTTTAATTACAGGATGTTTAAAAATATGAAAGCAATCGTATGTGAACAAATCGAGCAATTCATATATGTTGAGGTAGAGGAACCGACAGTAGGTGTGGGTGAAGCCCTTCTTCGCATCCAGCGAATTGGCATATGTAGCGTACTTCCATCGTACAGAGGCGCTCTTTCTTTATTTATGCGAGAATATTGTTGATTGAGGGAAAATGAATTATTGTTCTACCCACTTTTTAGTTGTACAGTTGGAAAGTATGATTTTTTTCTTCTGTTAAACGAAATATACAAATTCACTTTAGGGGAGCGATAAGATTTGTCTAAGCATTGGCAAGCACGTTGGATAACGGATACCCCATTTAGATCTATGGAACCATTAGATTTATTTCACAAAGAGATGAATGTAGCTGAATCGGAGATGCATCACGAGGATTTGCAGCATCATCATTGGCTTACAAGGACCACTTTTAATCTGGCGTCTATTGATATGGAAGCCTTATCCTTATATAGACATCACAGCAGACGACTACTACAAGCTGTACCTGAACGGCCGTTTTGTTGCTCAGGGACCAGCTCAAAACGATGCCAGCCACTACTATTACAATCGGATCGAGGTCGGTTCCTTTCTCCAAGCGGGGAACAATGTCATCGCTGTCCACGTGTATTACCAAGGGCTAGTTAATCGGGCATATAACAGCGGCGATTATAGGCAGGGGCTTATCGCTGAGCTGACAACGGGCGACCGTGTTCTCGTGAAAACCGATGAGACTTGGCGAGCTAAACGCGCAGAAGAATACATGAAAGGGGAGACTTTGGGCTATTTGACTCAATTTGCTGAACATATCGATGCCAGAAAGTCGGAGCAAGGCTGGAATGAGCTTTCCTTTGATGATTCCGCTTGGCTTCCCGTCCACACGAATGATCAAGCGGACTATACGCTCGTGGAGCAGCCGACACCGGTTTTATCGGTTTATGAGAAGAAGCCGCATAGCGTAGTAAGAATGGCTCCCGGCCATTACTGGATTGATTTTGGAGAGGAAATCACTGGCCAGTTTACGATGGATGCAGAAGGGGTAGCTGGTGAGGTGATCGAAATCCGCTGCGGGGAAGAACTGGAAGCGGATGGACAAACGGTCAGATTTAACATGCGCTGCAACTGTACGTATCAAGAGCGCTGGACGCTATCCGGGGATTGCGATAGACTCCTGTCCAACCCGTGAGAAAGGACAATACTTAGGCGATAATACAGTGATCGGGCATGCTCACATGCTCCTCAGCGGTGATCTGCGATTGTACAAGAAAGCAATTGAGCAATTTGCACTTAGTTCCTCTACGTGCCCAGGTCTCATGTCAGTAGTTCCAGGGAATTTTATGCAGGAGATTGCTGACTTTTCACTTCAATGGCCCCTACAGCTGCTGGAATATTATTGTTTCAGCGGAGATCTGACCTTTTTGCGGGATATGTATCCTTATGCGGAGCAACTGCTCCGTCATTTTCAAGCCTACGATCGAGGTGACGGATTATTACACGAAATCACCGATAAATGGAATTTGGTTGATTGGCCGATGGAGCTGCGCGATGAATACGATTTTGAGCTATCGAAGCCGATAGGTCCTGGTTGCCATACCGTGGTTAATGCGTTTTATCTTGGCTGCATCCAAGCAGTGAATGAGATACGTGATTTGCTAGGTATTTCTTATGAGGAGGATCTTCCGCGGTTAAGAAAACGCTTCCTCGAAGTTTTTTATGATCCGACTTGCCTTTTATTTACAGATGCGGAGGGAAGCAGACATCACTCGCTCCATGCCAATGTACTGCCCTTGCTGTTTGATCTGGCTCCGAAGGAATCCGTTCCATCGATTGTAGATCAAATTCGCGAGAAAAGATTTTCGTGCGGCGTGTACTTTTCCTATTTTGTTCTAAAAGCTTTGGCGAGAGTTGGAGAGCATACGTTGATTTACGAGCTAATGAGCTCCGAAGAAGGACATTCTTGGGGAAATATGCTGAAAGAAGGCGCTACGACTTGTTTTGAGGCGTGGGGGAAAGAACAAAAGTGGAATACGAGTCTTTGTCACCCTTGGGCAAGCGCTCCGGTACCCTTGCTGATAGAGGAAATCATCGGACTGAAACCGTCCAAACCGGGGTGGAAAGAGATTTCATTTTCGCCCAAAATTCCGGCACACTGGGAGCATTTTACGCTAGAAGTCCGCGTCCCATCTGGTATGATTCGGCTTGCAAACAACCATGGACAGTGGACAGAGGATTTCCCGCAACAGGTTCGGGTGATTAGACACTGATCATAATAAATATTTGTAAAAAGGAGAGTAAACGATGATGAAAAATATCTCGCTGAACAAGACTTGGTTTCGTCGTCTCCTGTTTTCCTATGTAACGATTTTTCTTTTTATTGTGCCTCTACTCATGTTTATCCTGTTGATGGCCTTCAGTGAGCTATCTCGAAAAACCGCGGTCGAATCCAATAAAATTTTCACCAAGCAAGTGCTCCAGTCCATTGACAATCAAATGAAGTTGATCGATAACACGATTACGAATGAGATCGCAAGCGATGATGATATGCTATCTGCTTTTTTTAATCCTGCTTTACGTGAGGACCGATTTTATTCAGGCTATTTGTCGTCTGTCAAAGTGAAAAGTCTTATGGCAACGATGCCTCTCATCGACTCGATCTATTTATATAGGCTGTCAGACGATACGGTGCAGACACCTTACTCCGTTTCCAAGCTAGCTGCATTTAATGATAAACAATTGATTGTAGAAGCTTTGAAGCAATCCGGACTAAATCAGCAATGGACAGATGTGCGGAAAGGTTACACGGAGCAAGGAGAACCCACCGAATTTGTATCTTTAGTGCGATATGTCCCATTGAACTCTGGTAATGACGGACTTATCGTTGTTAATGTGCAGATTCAAGCGGTTGCCCGTTTCGTTCAAACACTGACGACGGAAAATTCCAATCATCTCAGCCTTTATGACCGCGAAGGGACGCCTATTTATGGTGGTATTCATGGGAACGATTCCCTAATGACGAAGATGCACTCTGATTATTCCGAATGGGATATTTTCAGCAGTGTGGCGAATGGTAATTTGTTTCGTCTTGTCTCCGCAATATCGAAATATTGGATATTTGTTTGTGCGATTTTCTTTAGTATTGGTGTGATATGGATTGTTGTGGTTACCAGGCGGAACTATAAGCCAGTAGAAACGATCATACAGCGTATCCAATTATTCTCCCAGCAAAAAAGCGCCGAGCTGTTCCGTAAAGGCAATCAAGACGAATTTAAGTTCATCGATACGGCCTTGGTAAATTTGATGGAAAGGTCAAATGCCTATCAGAAGCAGCACGAGGAAGATTTAGTTTTTAAGCGAAAACACTTCTTTTTCGAATGGCTGGATGGGAATCGTCCCTTGAAGGTCGAAGAGTGGCAACAAGAGATGGAGAGCCTCGGAATGCCAAGTAATTTTGACTCGCTATGTGTTAGTGTGCTGGAAATTAATAAATATAGTAAATTCGCAAATCTTTATTCAGATCATGATCAAAATTTGCTTAAATTCGTTTTGTGTAGCGTAGTAAAGGAGATCGCATTTGGCCGAAATGTAACCATATGGACCGAGTGGACGTCCAAAGATCAATTGACTTTGCTGCACTTGGTCCAGAAAGTACCGCCTGAAAGTACGCCCGAGCAGATCGCGAGTGATATAGCCAATGACATGATGCAATGGGTGAAGACCTACCTTGATTTTAATATTACAATGGGCATAGGTTCAGCAGTCGATCGTATTGAACTTGTACATTATGCCTACGTTGAAGCGTTGGAAGCACTTCAATATAAACCAACACTAGGTGAGGATCGTGTGATCTGTTATTGGCAGATTAAACCTGAAAGTAAGCAACAGTCACTCGATCTTCTCGAATATATCCGCGCGATTGCATTTTCATTACGAACGGGGGAAGGAGATTGGCAGGTTAGTTTCGCACAACTTTTCGATGGTATTCGAGCCGGTCTATATGTGCGTAAGGAATTAGACAACCTAATGAGCTACATGATATTTTTCCTTGATAAGGAGTTTACAGACCTGCCAGCGGGTGTGCAAAAACTGGGAGCAGACGGTTTGAAGGATAAACTGCAAAAGGTAGTAGACGACTGGGACACGGTGGACGAATTACAGGATATGTTAAGAAATGTTCTTACGAAAACAACAGAAGCGATGGCGACGTTGCGTGAGATGAGCAGCAACCATATACTTATTCGCAAAATTAAATTGTATATGGAGGAACATTATCAGAATCCAGATTTATCATTGCTTCATTTAAGCGAAGTGTTTCATGTACATCTGAAAAGTATTAGTCGTACGTTTAAAGAAGAAATTGGTGAGAATTTTATTGATTATTTGACGCGAATTCGTACAGAACATGCGAAAGAACTTCTGGTTCAAACCGAACACTCCATACAAGAGATTACGGTCAGAATCGGATATTTGCATCCGAACACGTTCATTCGATCATTCAAAAAGCTGGTTGGTCAAACACCAGGAGACTTTAGAAAGACTGCTCAAGTGAAATCATAAAGATGAATTTTGTTGATTGATATATTTTTGTTGATGAATAGGATTTGGATGGCAATAGGATCGGATTCACTGGTGAAAAAGCCAGGGATGACGGTTCTTTTTTTATTTGCGAATATTGTTGATCGAGGGAAAATGAACGATTGTTCGACCTTACTTTCAGTTGTACAGTTGGATCGCAGGCAACTACAAAGAAAGAGGGAACAATATGAAAGCAATAGACCGAAGGGGAATCGACATGAAGAGGTTAAGGGAGAATATACCATTGCTCCTGATGTTCATACCCGTCATTTTATTTTACTTAATTTTCAAATACGCGCCAATGGCTGGACTGATCATTGCTTTTAAAGATTATAACTTTTTTGATGGGGTGTTTCACAGTCCTTGGGTTGGATTTGAACAGTTCCAAAAGCTGTTCAGTGACCCAAATTCGTTAAAAATTATCCGAAACACACTTCTACTTAGCTCTCTAAATATATTCGTGGGATTTCCATTTCCGATCCTATTAGCTATTCTTTTGAACGAAGCGAGAAAAATGTGGTTCAAGAAGATCGTTCAAACACTTGTATATTTACCTTACTTTTATTCATGGATTATTGTCGGTGGAATCGTCTTTAGTATTTTTGGAATCGAAGGAAGCTGGTTAAGTCATTTGATGACCCTTTTTAAACTTGAACCATTTCCATTCTTATACAATATCAAATCATGGATCACCATCTTTGTTAGTGCAGGGATATGGAAAGATATGGGGTTTAACGCCATCATCTATTTGGCGGCAATGACGACAATCGACCCGTCGTTGTACGAATCAGCAAGTATGGATGGTGCTAATAAAGGGAAACAGATTATTCATATTACGATTCCCGGAATTGCGCCGACTATCATTTTGGTCTTTATTCTTTCTATGGGGCGGGTGATGGAAGTCGGATTTGACCCCATTTACGTCTTGAAAAATGCTGCGGTGAACGATGTTTCGGATGTCATCAGCACGTATATTTATCGCGTTGGACTGCAAGGCGCGCAATTTAGCTTAACTACAGCAATGGGCATGTTTGAATCAGTCGTTGCTTTAATTCTACTGCTCTCTGTCAATTGGATTGCACGCCGCTTTCAGCAGGGTCTATTTTAGAAAGGAGGAATCGAGATGCGTGCATCCAATGGAGATAAAATCTTTTACATCATAAATTATATCGTATTAGCCTTAATTGCCTGCTCTAGCTTGTTTCCACTTCTTCATTTGATTGCGCTTTCCATTAGTAGTTCATCAGCCATCGAAACTGGGAAAGTAAATCTGTGGCCTATCGGCTTCTCCTGGGAAACGTTTAACGTTTTGATCAAGGGAACACCGCTCATCCGATCTTTCAGCAACAGTGCTTTGATCACGTTCGTAGGTGTTACGTTAAGTTTGGTCACCACGATTATGGCCGCATATCCCTTATCACGTCCCAACTTTTATGCACGACGCTTCTTTACGCTTTCGATGATCTTCACGATGATCTTTACGGGAGGAATTATCCCTACTTTCCTGGTAATCCAAAATTTAGGGTTGGTTAACTCCTATTGGGCGCTTTGGTTACCGGGTTTAGTAAGTACCTATAACATGTTGCTTCTACGCACATACTTCGAGAACATCCCGACTGAAATTGACGATGCGGCACGAATGGATGGTTGCAGCGAAGTACGGCTTCTACTTCAAGTTGTATTGCCCATTTCTATGCCTGTTCTCGCGACATTAACGCTTTTCTATGGTGTTGCGTACTGGAATATTTTTATGAGTATGCTGATTTACATCAACGATACTGATAAGCACAACTTAACCGTTCTCGTACAACAAATGATTCAAAGCCAAAGCGTGCTTCAGCAAACCATGATGGTGCAGCCTGACGACCAGGTTCATGTGGTAGAAGAAGGTATTAAAGCTGCAGGCGTGATCGTCATGATTACCCCGATGCTGGTGGTTTATCCATTTTTGCAAAAATACTTTGTCAAAGGTGTCATGCTTGGTTCCGTGAAAGGTTAAGGGAAGCAGAGCGCGATAAAGGAGGTGATGCTGCAAAGGAGAATCTGGCAAGCAAAGGTCCGATGAGGTAAGCTTAAGTAAACAAATAACGAATAAGAAATTTCATTCAAAGGGGTTTATTAAACATGAAAAAATGGTTAGCAACATCACTAATGATGGCATTAACGACTTCAATTGTTCTAACGGCATGCAGTACGAAATCTAATGTAGAGCCGAGTTCCTCTGCTAATTCAACAACGCCATCTGCATCAACTCCAACTGCATCAACAGCGCCAGCTAAGAAAGGGGATATATCCGTATCGGTTTATGACCGTGGAAATATTCCTGCTGCAGAAGGCACATTAGAAGATAATCGTTGGACAAAATTCATAAACGAGAATGGCCCTGCGAATGTCAAATATGTGCCAATTCCGCGCAACGATTCGGCACAAAAATTCAATGTACTGTTTGCATCGGGCTCGGCGCCTGACATTATTAACGAGTTTGATCCGAATATACTGAACCCGCTCATCGATCAGAAGCAGCTTTTGCCGCTAAACGACCTGATCGAGAAGAACAGCGTTGAATATAAGAAGATTCTTCAGGATTATCCCGCATTGAAGAAAGTCGGGACCAGTCCTGACGGGAAAATGTACAAGGTTGGACGGGTGCTGGAGTCATTTCCAAGTTATGCGGTCTTCGTCCGTGAAGATTGGTTGAAAAAATTAAAACTCGACGTACCGAAAACGACCGAGGATCTGTATAAAGTAGCCAAAGCGTTTGCGGAGCAAGACCCTGACGGTAACGGAAAGAATGACACATACGGAATGGCATTGAGTTATCGTTCGGAGTATGCAATCGATATGATGTTCGGAAATCCTGTGGAGCAATACGGTCTTGTGAACGATCAACCGACCCGTGCATTTGAAAATGCGAAATTGGCGACAGAGTTCAAAAAGCGCTTGTTTGATGAGGGACTAATCGATAAAGACTTTGTGAATGACAAAAATGGGGCAAAAGCCAAACAAGACTTTCTGAATGGCAAGCTGGGCATTTATCCAACGTTTGTAGGAAGTTGGTTTGATTCGACAGTAACGGATATACAAACCTTGAAGAAGGCTGTCCCAGATGCCAGTGTCATCCCTATCGCACTGCCAAAAAGTCCAGTTGGCGAATTTATTCCGGATGTACAAAGTCCAGTGCAAATGACAACTGCGATTAATGCAAAGACGAAAGATCCAGTTGCAGCGATCAAATATCTCGACTTTATGAATCGTGTCTCGACGGGTACCAGTATCCTATTCGGATTGGAAGGTACGCATTATAAGAAGGATGCAAACGGATGTCCGCAAATCATCGATCCGAATAAAACGAAAGCAGAAATTAGTTGGGCGGGCGACTATGCACAATCCTATTCCCGTTTGCTGCTAGGCAAGTGTTCGTTCATCCAAAATCAATTCAATCCGGACATTCCAGAACAAAAAGCAGGACTGGATATGTTCAACAAAGCCGAGTCCTTATATCTCGATTCGACTAAAAAATATCGTTTCATCACTATGCAAGAGCTAATACCGTCTTTCCCAAAAGATATGCAAACGTCATTTAATACTGTCAAAAAGCAAATTACCGATACGTGGTTGAAATCCGTCTTGAGCGGGGATAAATACTCTGTTGAACAAGCCTACAAGGACGTTCAGGCTTCTTGGGATAAAGCAGGCGGCAAACAAATGGATGATTTCATCATCGATTGGTATAAAACCAGTAAAGACAGTAGTTTCATGATGAAAGATTTATGGGAGACCATTGCCAAACAAGACCAAATGAAGAAATAAGCAAGGTTCATTTCATTCAGGATGGGGGCCGCCATTCGATCTGCGGTCCTCAGCCTTTATTGTATCCTTATATGAATAAGTGGAGGTGAATTAGGGCGTGGTGATTGCAGCACGATTGTTCTTGACTTGCGAATGTCTCTGAACAATCTAGAACGAGGATAACGGAATAAACAAATCGAAGGGGTTGAATATGACATGTCTACTGTTTTAAGAAAACAAGCTAAAAGATGTGCCTCCTTGTTTCTGAGTGCCTCCATATTAATCGGCATGTTTGCGACCGTGCAACCGGCCTATGCGGCTACAACTACTGCAGATGTTACTGTAAACGCTAACATTACCGGAAATAAAGTTTCGCAGCTTCTGGTAGGCGGGTTTACCGAGGATCTAAATCTGTCAGTGGATGGGGGGCTTTATGCAGAAAAGGTCTTTAACCGCTCCTTCGAGTTTGGCTCTCTGGACAAGGCTCCCTATAATACGCCTTTAACCGGATGGACTCAGGTTAACCGAGGCAGCGGAGCAGGAACCATCACAGTGGAAAACACGAGTCCGCTTAACACTGTAAATACCCATTATTTGCATTTAAATGTTTCTGCAGCTGGAAGTGGAGTAGGAATCTCCAATGCAGGCTGGTTTGGAATGAGCGTTAAAGCAAGCACCACTTATAACTACTCTTTCTTCGCCAAGAAAGGATCCGATTTCAATTCTTCATTAACGCTGGCTATTGAAGGTGCAACCGGCACAAGTTATGGCAGTAATACGATCAGCTCATTGACCGGGGATTGGGTGAAATACACAGGCAGCATTACGTCCACCACAAACGATGTCAATGCTAAGTTGGTATTAACGGCCAATGGCACAGGAAATGTGTATCTAGATTTTATATCTCTTTTCCCAGATCAAACCTACAAGAATCGTCCGAATGGCGCGAGGACCGATATGGGCGAAGCTTATGAGGATTTACATCTTAAATTCATACGTTTCCCGGGCGGCTGTATTATTCATAGTTCTGCCTATCAATACAACTGGAAGGATCAATTGGGACCTGTCGAAACACGAAAGGAATATCCCAACATGTGGGTTACTCAGGACCCCAGGGAACATATAACAAACGGTTTTGGCATGTTCGAGTGGCTTCAGTTTATTGAAGATCTAGGCACGGTTGCCGTTCCGGTACTACCGGTGGGAGTCACGCATATCAGCAGTGCACTTGACCCCAACTCGGCCGCAATGAACCAGATTGTACAGGATACGCTGGACTTTGTAGAGTTCGCCAACGGCAGTTCTACGTCAACTTGGGGAGCGAAACGTGCGGCCATGGGCCATCCCGAACCGTTTAATATCGAGTACTTGGGATTGGGAAATGAGGAGTATGACACCGCGAATGCAAGAGCGGATATTACAAAAGTATATAATGCGGTTCATCAAGCCTATCCGTCACTGAAGCTCATTGTAACGTCTGGAGACTCTCATTCCTTGTATGATTTCAGCGCTCAATTAGGCGCCTACGAAACCGACGCTCATTATTATTTTACCCGTGGCAGCCTTGGTTGGATTGATTTTATTTATAGCTATAATCGTGAATATCCAAAGGTCATGATTGGCGAATATGGCTCTAATTCAAGAGATGCAACTATCAACGATGCGCTGGATATGGCCGAAGACAAAACGGTATTCGAGAAAAATGGCGATATTCTGGATATGTCCGCGTTTACGCATTTGAGAAGAGTAATCGATTTTGATAATGCCAATGTATTCAAAAGCAATTATCATCACGTAGATAAGATGTGGGCGGAAAACTTGGCGGATTATAATGTGAACTTCAGGCAATCAGGTGACACCAACCTTATGGTCGTTGCAGGCAAGGACAATGAAACCGGTGATGTGATCCTGAAGCTTATCAATAACAGCGCGAATACGATTAATCCGAACATAACGTTGAACGGAATGACGAACATCTCATCATCCGCTGATGTTACCTACTTGAAGCCCAAAGTGTCGGGTAACAAGGATGCCAAGGACGATAATTACAGGAATGATGGACTAGGCCAGAGCACGGATCTGAATGAAGTGGACTTCGGGACAACGACGGCAAGTATAACCGGTAATCAACTCAATTATTCCCTGGTGCCTTATTCCTTCTCAGTCGTTAGAGTTCACGGCGATATTTCTACTAGCGATGCTTCAACGATATATGAGGTTGAAAACCTGAATGGTGGCGCAACGATAAGCAATAGTCGGGCGCTCACGGCCGAATATCAATATCTGACGGGCATGAATGCAAGCAATAGCAATTGGAGCAAAGCTGATTTAAAGGCAGTAGGCGAATATGTCCAATATAATAACTTTACTGTTGCCGAAGCAGGTACCTATAACATGAAGATTGGCTACAAAACCGGCACCAATCGTGGAATCTTACAAATGGCAATTGACGGAATAAATCAGGGCTCATCATTTGATCAGTATGGGACCGGAGGAAACTTTGCAGATTTAGATATGGGTACGGTGACCTTAAGTGCCGGCAAGCACCCTGTCCGATTTACCGCGACAGGCAAAAATGCATCTTCTACGGATTATGGTGGAGCGATAGACTATATCTTGTTGACGCCAATCAATAGCGGTCCTGTTAACTTTAATAACATGCCCACAGGAGGAGCGCCTTTAGGTTGGAACGCAAACACCAGTGTAGGTACGGTAACTGTACAGAACGTTCCAAGCTCATCAGATAAGAGTGTATTGATGAATAAAACAGGTACCGCGACGGGCTCCATGACGTCCTTGTCCAAGGCGTTTGCTCCGTTAAGCGGCACAGTGGTGGTTGAATCAAAAGTCAGAAGAGAAAGTACCTCAAATCTGTGGTGTTTGCCTTATGTGTATAGCAGTAATGGCACGATTGCCGAATCGATACAATTTGATAATGGCAATATCAAGGCGTACTACAACGGAAGCTGGCAGACCGTACAGTCATTTACGGCAGGCACTTGGTATACGCTGAAATTAGTCCTAAATACGGACACAGATAAATTTGATCTTTATATTAACGGTGTCCAGAAGGTGACGCAGGGGACGCTTAGAAACGCTGTTTCGGACATTGCCAAAATAGATTTCTATGTAGCGGATTTTAACGCTGGAACGACCTATGTGGATGTTGAAAGAGAGCCATATTCTACTTCCAGTAACTTTAATTCCATGTCCACAGGAGGAGCGCCTGTAGGATGGAACGTAAACACAAGCGTAGGTACGGTAACCGTACAGGACGTTCCAAGCTCAGCTGACAAGAGTGTTTTGCTAAATAAAGCAGGTACCGCGACAGGCTCTAAGACGTCCTTGTCCAAGGTGTTTGCCCCGCTGGCTGGCGAAGTGGTGGTTGAAGCGAAAGTCAGAAGAGATAGCACCTCGAATCTGTGGTGTTTGCCTTATGTGTATAGTAGTGATGGAACCACGTTGGCCGAAACCATACAATTTGATAATGGCAATATCAAGGCTTACAATAACGGGGGCTGGCAGACCATACAGACATTTACAGCTGGCACTTGGTATGATCTGAAATTAGTCATATATACGGGCACAGATAAATTTGATTTATATATTAATGGTGTCCAGAAGGTGACTCAAGGGACACTTCGAAACGCTGTTTCGGACATTGGCAAAATAGAGTTCTATGCAGCGGATTTTAACGCTGGCACGACCTATGTGGATATTGAAAGAGAGCCATATTCGAATTAAACGACTGTGCGGTAGAGTTGCCCTGGCTTCAAAAACCACGTTAGTTAAAATAATTAGGGAGCAACTTGCCATATGGCAGCAGCTCTCTTTTTGCCATATCAGTGATTTAACGCAAATTTACGTTGCTTCGAGTCCACAACCTCAAAAAATTCGACAATACGGGGGAAGATTTGGAAGACTTGATCTCCATCGGGACGATTGGACTGATCAAGGCTATCGAATCGTTCTCGCCGAATAAGGGCACGAGCGGGGTTTAAAGATATCCCATACAACGATCATGAGATGGGTCCATGAGGACGAAACCTATATTAAAGTTAAAGGACAGTGGAAATATCTTTACAGAGCAGTAGATTCAAAAGGAAACACGATTGATTTCATGTTATCTGAAAATCGTGATATGACGGCAGCCAAGCTTTTCTTTACAAAGGCTTTATCCTCGCCACATAATCAAATACCTCGTGTGATCACTTTGGATAAAAACCCGGGATATTCACCAGCCATACAAGAGATTGTGGCATAGTGAATTACAATTTATTAGGTACTTGCTATCTTTTTTAATTCTTGCACCGCAACCCAAATTCAAGCTGTTAATAGTAATAAGCATACATAAAGGCTCCAATCTCACATTATAGTATAAGTAGGGTACTTATCACTTTAACACATGAAGTACAGTAACAGGTCGGATGGAGAGTGAATGCCGTTGAGAATATGGGTTTCTAACAACCGTGAAACACTTAGTGCTATCGCGATTAAAAACCGGTTACCCGTTGAAGAGCTAGTTTTGCTCAATCCGCACATTGTGCACCCGGATCTGGACATCACCGGCAAATCCGTCTATCTGCCTTCCGAAACTGAGATGAACAATGAAATTCTTTCAAGAGCCGACTCGAAAGGCTCCATTCCGACTTGCGCGGTCGCACCGCCAGAAATGCTGAATAACTGGATTCCCCTCACGCCTCTCTCTCAGATGGCAGAACAGGAATATGATGTTCTGATCATCGGTACCGGAGCCGGCGGCGGATCTGTCCTATGGCGATTGTGCGAACAATGGAAGAAGGAGAAGAAACGGATTGGTATCATTGAACGGGGAGATCAAGTGATCCCGACGCATGCCAGAAATCTGTCGACGTTGAACCAAGAGCGCCTCGTAGCCTATTTTAGTTACTTATCCAAGCCGCTCCCAGGTTCTCTACCCGAATATCCGGGAGCCAGACAGCTTTTTGCGCTGGGAGGCAGAACGTTATTCTGGTATGCGTTTACACCTCGGTTGCATGAATGGGATCTGGCGAAATGGCCTATACCTGTCCAGGAGATGGAGAGCTACTACGGTATTGCCGAACAGGTTATGAATGTCACGGGAGCCTTTGCAGAAGGGGCGTCCTTCACCGAAATATTATTGGAGCGGTTGTGGCTCCGCGGTTATTCTAAAGCGACACCTCTACCGGTTGCGGCTGATATCGTACCCCAATCTTTCGGTCAGACTCATACGGACATGTTTACGAGTTCTATTTCCCTGCTTGCCAGAGCTCTGAATCAGAGGCCTTTCGATTTGGCGATCAACGCACGTGCCACGAAAATACTTCATGATAACGGAAGAGTCACAGGAGTTACGGTCGTTTCCCCAGATAAAACAGCGTATACCCTAAAAGCCAAAACAGTTGTTGTGAGTGCGAGTACGTTTGAGACACCTCGTTTGCTACTGAATTCGGGATTTCAGAACCGAGCGTTGGGGCATTACTTGACGAATCAAACTTTTGTGCAAGCAACGGGAGTGATATCTACGACTGATTTCCCTATCCCTTGGGGTCCTTTGAATATTATGATACCGCAAAAACCGGAAAAGCCATACTCTGTACTAATGACCGGGCCGGAAGCTTTCTACTGGTATCCAGTTAGCGTTGAAAGACCATTAACAGGTGAAACTACGGTCAACTTCTTTGGTTATGGTAAAGTCGAACCGAGATACGAAAATCGTGTTACTCTGAATCCGGATAAAATAGACGAATACGGCGTCCCTGAAATAAAGGTTCACTTCTCCTTGAGTGAGACGGATAAGAACGTCGTTGACCAAATGACGGAAGGGATAAAGCGCATTGCCAAGGATTCGGGCGTACGTCTGATTAGTAAGAACGGCAATCCGCCTATTTGCTTGACCCCGCTCGGCGATTTGCATCATGATTCAGGCACATGCCGAATCGGAGACGATCCCAATACTTCCGTCGCTAATCAATATGGACAGATCCACGGAATCTCCGGCCTCTATGTGGCCGACAACAGTGTTCTGCCTTACATTGGGGCCGAAAATCTAACGCTGACCACAGTTGCGTTCGCCATTCGTGCGGCTGATCATATTATCAAACAGGGGGGCAAACAGCCGAAAACGAAATGAAGAGCCGCTGAACATTCAGGGTGAAGAAGAAAGGATGATGTATTCCATACATGCAAACGGCGCGATTGTAAGTGAGCACATCTCATCCGGACAACTTCGATGGTGGACTCGTTGTATTTATAGTCGATTATCTGAATCGGGCGAGGATGTTTGATTTTTATTCAGAATCGTTCGCATACGGCTTGACGTGAATGAAAACACCTGACGGTGAAGGCGTCGTCACGGAAACAGGAGTCTCCGGCAAAACAGTCCAGCTGGATCCAGGTATTTTGAATAATGCATTAGGTTATGACATCGGGGATCTTGGCGTCATCGAATTTGTTAAAAAGGTGGGGCTGTACCAGAAGTCATTTTGACTTTTGGGAAGGCCCCTTATCTTCGCACTTCTTTTACCTCATCTTAATCGAACGATGTCCTCCATTGGAGGTTTGTGTAAGCTTAGTGGAAGATTTATATCCAGCTGGACAGATTTGAAAGAAGCGCTTTAAGGATTCTCATAGCCTTCTCCGGGTCTGTGATGAAGGCAGGCATATTGTACGGTAACAGACTAATGGTGATTTAACCTTTTTTCCTTAGTAGTGCTGCTGCGGTAACGACTAGCAATGGGAGCAAATACGCAAAAGTGGCCCAAAATGCATGTATGACTGAGACCGCATAAATCCAATGGGCTGATCCATTATCAATTTGATGCAGAGAATAGAGATAGCAGACAAACGTAATTGGAAAGACCAAGATACGATCGTCCCGAAGCTTAAATAATTTTGAAAGCGTCAAATTCAGTATGAAGAGCGTAATAGTTGCTTTTATAAAAGAAGTCAGGATTAAGGAGATGCCGATAACGGACTCAATTCTCTGTATGACATCAAGCAGGTCTATGATGCGAGCAACCTCAAACATCGAATATTTTCGTTCTCCTGCCATTGGACCGAACACGAGTATGGTGCTGAGTGTTACGGCGATTAATAGAAAGCCATTTATAAACAAGGCAATATACATGCCTTTCTTTACATTTGGCCGATCTTCCGTACGTACATAAGGAAGAAGCATGGCCATAAGCACAAGTTCGACATAGGGGAAGCCGTATGAGAAATATGCACCGAGTATGACTGGCTTGATACCCTCTGGTAGGATAGGGAGCAGATGATCGATCTCGTAATTGCTGCTTGACAATATTATAATGAGTATGATGAAACTGAGAACCATCGCCATAGGAAGAAAGAGCATTCGTACGATCGATTCTATCCCTGAACGTACGGTCAGAGTGACAATAACAAATATGATTAATACAAATAGAGACAACGGGGTTTGGCGCATCATGGAACTGTTCATAAATAACCCAATATCCAGGACAATTCCGGATGTCATGTGGAATTGAAACGTAATGAAGGGAATTGCTAGAAGAATCGTAATCCATTTACCGACTAAAGACCTGCTGGCTTCGATGAATGTAAGTTCTGGGAACTTATGGTACAAATAAAGTATACAGGATAGGAAGAATGCGCCGCATGCTATAGAGAGCAACAGGGAAATCCATGCTCCGTTTTTGGCGTAGCCGATGAGTGGTCCCGGGATATTTACAATGGAAGAACCTGTCATGAATGAAAAAAACAAGACACTCATTTGTGATGAACTAATTTGTTCCTTGGCTTTCAACACTTGCACCCCCGCAGCAGATTTCGATTAGTTAAGAGGGAACCGTTAGCAATTCAATAATGCGGCGGGCAGGAGTGCCAATGAGTGCTTCAGCAGCCTCTTCCAAAAACATCCATTTTAAGCTGAATGCATAACTAATGCCGAGATAAAGTGAAAGCAGCAGCATAGCTGAATAAGCAAAGAACTCTCGCCTGGCCAGGTTTTTAAGTTTCTGTCTATCCGCTATCCAAATGGCAACGTAAATCACAAGCAGCAGTAATATCTTTACCGACATTTTACTTGTCCCTTCTATTTTTTGAAAACTGGCTTGCCAATGGATGTTCCGCTGTTTAGGATCGTAACGTCAACCGCGATGTCGAACTCCGTGTTTGCAAAGCGGTCATCCCATGTCGGTTTCCATTCCTTCCATAAATAAGGATTTTTTCGGTAAATTTTATTACCCAAGCCGATGGCATCGAATTTATTTTTTTTTAACCACTCAATGGTTCCCTCTAATCGTTGTTTGATCGTCTCCTCCACTCTTCTTGCAAACTCCTTTTCTTCATCAACCTTTTCTACCTTGGAGCAGTTCAATTCCATGATCGCGATTTCTGCGTTAACCTTTACGTGAACTTTCAGCGAATCCTCGTTCATCACAGTAGGCTGCCATTTACTTTTGAGGGAGAGGACTTCAATATTTTCTAAATTCTGTTGGGGCTTAGACGGATTCTGGCAGGGGATATCGATCATTCCACTTTCATATTTGTTCAGAAACATTTGCAACATTTCTACGTCAGAAGGTGCTATTTTACCTGTAAATTTCCCCTTTCTAAGCATGGCAGCTCCAGCAATGTTCGTGATTGTCTTTCCATCTTGGGATAGATACAGATAGGGAACTATTGCGTTGCCGACCTCGCTTTTCATTTGCAGACCTAATTTCAGCAAATTGGTTTTTACTGTTTTGCTGCTAGAGGATGCAGATGATTTTTCACTTTGAACTAATTGTTGGCTAATCGTATTTTCAATGAGGGGTTTCATGTTCAAATATTTGTCCGCTCTTCCTTGTGCGATCATGATGGAAACCGTCAGTCGGGGCTCATGATCCCGATAAAAAAATTCGAGCAAACTAAATATTTCCTGTTCACGAGCCAGTTCTTCTCCGATAATAATCAGACGGGTATGACTCCACTGTGTTTTGCGGCCGAGATTAATAGGGATATCCCGAATGGCTCTTGGAAGCGTTGCATCGACTGTGGTCACATTGGTATATGCTGATTCGGTTGATTTACCGCCAACCATACTAATGCCTTGGGTTGGCTTGAAAACCTGTGTAGTCAATAAAATTTTTCCATTCTCGGTTTTATCCACGGCAATCCCCATAACAAACCCTTTCTCAGGAAGCTCGGCTCGATCCCAGCAACCTGTCAAGACGAAAAGTGCCGATAAGCTTATGCACAATATCCATATCTGCCTTTTCATGATGGTTGTTCTCTCCTGATTCGCGAGCCGGATTGTTTCCAAAGCTGCCTTAATGAGGGTTTCGCGGTGAGCGCATTAATATACGGAGTGGCGCACGAATGAATATATCTTTCATATGTTTCGGTATAAAAGGAGCGAGTGAGCTTAGATAAGGCTGGCCTAATGAACGTAAATTTGCCAAGTGAAGCCAAATAATCATGAAGGCCATTAATATGCCGAATATGCCCATTGTAGCTGCGAATATCATGATAGGAAACCGTAAAATACGCAGTGCTATGGCCAAATTATATTGGGGTACGGCAAAGGACGCAATTCCGCTTAGGGCAACGGTGATCACCATAATTGGTGATGCGATGCCGGCATTGATGGCCCCTTCTCCAATTACAAGCGCTCCTACAATACTCACGGCTGAACCGACCGGACGCGGCAGCCGAATTCCAGCCTCCCGCAGCAGTTCAAAGAAAAATTCCATAATGAATGCTTCGAAGACAGCTGGGAATGGAATTCCTTCACGAGAATTGATTATGGCAAGCAGGAGAACGGTCGGAATTAATTCTGGATGAAAAGTGGATAAAGCAATATATACGCTGGGCAAACCAACGGCAATAAATAAGGCTGCAATTCTCAATAAACGAATAAGACTTGCAACGATGGTTCTTTGATAATAATCTTCGCTTGATTGCAGCAGTTCAACTAACAGACCCGGACAGATCAGCATGGAACCCGTCCCTTCAACCAACACAACAATTTTCCCTTCCAGTAAGGATGCAACTGCTACATCCGGTCTTTCAGTGTAACGAAATTGAGGAAATGGAGAGTATGACGAATCCTCAATAGCTTCCTCAATATACGAGGTTTCTAAGATCTCCTTGCCCTGAAGACGGGTCAGTCTCCTTTGGAATTCGGCTAACATATCAGGATCAACGGTTCCCTCCAAATAACCATAAGCAACTCTTGTTTTCGTTTGACCCGTGACTGGCGGCATTTCAACTTTAAAATTCGGGGTCTTTAACCGAATGCGCAGCATGCCTAAATTTTTAGATAAATTTTCAACTGTGCTTTCGCGAGGTCCTTGTACGACCGGTTCGGTAACCGATTCGGTGACTTGTCTGGTTTCAAGACCTATCGCATTATAGCATAGGGCTTTGTTCCAATGGTCAACGAAGATGATCAGCTTGCCGAGTAGTACTTCGTTAATTGCCTCATTTAAATCTTCAATTAATGAGGCGCTCTGTGCCGAGGCGACATGACGGCTGAAAAAGAACTCAATATCATCCGGAGTAACCATCGTTCCTGGGCCAACTTCTTGTGTAACCAAGTCCTGGAGCGATTCTTTAAAGAAATTATGCTCTTTTTTTTGAATCAGTGAATCCGAATAGACGGAGAATGCGGCGTACTTCATTTCTGGACCGTAGTGCCACTCCAGAATGACAATGTCGCTGCAGCGATTGAATATCGTCTTCACTTTCAACAGATTGTCCATCAAATGGTCAGATATGGCAGCAGGGTTTGCATCTGAAAGTAGAGACGGATTCACAGTGTTAGTTGTAGAAAGTGGTTCATTAATAAAGTTAGGCAAAGGCGTATTGTTGCGATGACGAATTTGAGTAAGCTTTTTGAATAGGTTCATAAGTCCAATCCTTCCCTAAGGATTGTATTATTTTTCCCATAATGCTGGAAAGTAATTCGCTGGAAAGACATTGCTGTTAAATATTTTTAGGCTATCACCCAATCGTGCAATGAAGAATAATCTGTAGGGAACTAATGCCAGTGGAGGCAATCAAAATCCCAATCCTATCGGATTCGGGAAATGACTAAATAAAGTGGCGATTATTACGAGGGGGACAGCGGTATTGGACGTGCAATTGCGTTATCGCTTATCAAAAGAGGAATCCATCTTAACGCGGGATCGTATTGTAGGACGTGGACTCCTCTTATTCCAGCATCTCTGAGTATAAAGGACTTTGATCATGACTCTTGAAGTGACTTGATGATGTAATCCGCCGTACGAATCGCCAATGCGACGATGGACAAAGTAGTATTCGTTGCGCCTATGGAGGGCAGCACGCTGCCGTCTGCTATGTAAAGACCGGATATACCATGAATTTGTCCGTACCTGTTCGTGGCGGAGGTCTGAGGGTCATCCCCCATTCGGCATGTTCCAGACTCGTGGTTATCGGTTCCGATCGGCATTAAACAAATCTCTGGAGTACCGTTCTGGGTCGTTGCCAGCTCCAACTGCATAGCTCTGGAAGCTTGTTGTAAGGCGATCGACATCTGCCGGATAACCGCTTCATCCTTCTCACTGTAGGTGAAATTGACTTGTATTTCCGGTACCCCGTATGCATCTCGACTTAACGGATCCACATAAACTCTGTTTTCGTAACGTGATTCCACCTCGCCGGAAGCGCCGTAAAAACTGATTTTCCACAGATCCTTGATCGGCTTTTGTTCATATTGATAGTTAAAATATTGTTCCGGTCCTTGGAGTTGAAGCTGATAGGGACGCCCTATATGCTGCGGAATGATAATTCCCAATACGCCTAGCGGCTCAGAAAATCCTCGGGTATTTACACTTGCTGTGGCAATCAAGTACGAATGGTTAATGAGATAACGGCCGATTGCCCTTCCCGGAATCTTGGAGTTAAGCAATATTCGCGGAGTTTGTAATGCGCTTGCCGATAATACGATTGTTTTTGCCTTAATGAAATGGGATTTCTTATCCGGGGTCATCACCCGAACTCCCACTGCTTTGCCAAGATCCGTAACCACTTCTGTAACATAGGTATTAACGGCTAAATCAAATGGACGATGCGCTAATGCTCTTGCCAAAGAAACGATGGTACTGTAAAAAACATTTGAATGAATTTTACCAAATCTGGTTTGATCCAGATCGGCAGCGACTGGGATGTTATCTGCATTCTCAAAGCCGTTTTCCCAAAGACGATTCAGCAGGTTTTGGGTAATCGACGAATCCTTAGTATAAGCGCGAGTGACGCTCATCAATTCTTCGGCGATATTGTAATAAATATTCATTTCCTGAATGGAAACCGGCCATCGGGCTAACACATGATCTGGCATGCGCGGGCTGATTGCCCCCCAGAGCAAAGTTCGTCCGCCTAACGTATAAATAAGCTTTGCGCCGGGAAGCTGCGGGAGCCGCTTGCCAATTGGATAAGTTATATTATAGGGTCTTAATATTCGAAAGTTATCACCGTTTATAGTCGCGATGTTCATGCAATGGGTAGGCAGGGAAATGTCCCCTCTTTCAACGACGCCAATCTTCTTTCCGTTGTTTCCCCACTGTTCGGCTAACCGCCAAAGAGCAGCGCCTCCTCCGGCTCCTGTTCCCACAATAAGTACATCGTATTCGGTTTGAGCCATTTGTTCTGCGGAAGTGATTGGAATCCACTCGCGAAGAAATTCCGACTCGGGTACAGGCGGGCAAAATTCGCCAAAGATGCGGTTATCGGATTCAGGCATGTTCGTGGCAGGAAGGTTAACCCGCTCACCTGTGATAATGATATCGGGACTTGCGATATGTGGATTAACCGACATCATTTGCAGTAATTCTACCTGAAGTTTTTGAGAAATTGTAACCAGGGTATCATTGTGATCAGCAATATAGATCCTCAATGTAATCACTTCCTTTTTAATAACGTATATGCTCTGGGTACCTATGTTAATGACATGGCGGATGATATATGGAGGGATTATTCAATGAAAGTAAGGATTGGCAGTGAGCAGATGTTTGAAATGAAACCGATCCGCGTGACCATATGGAATGAATTTATTCATGAGAGAACAGACCCTGGGGTAGCTCGCATCTATCCAAAAGGCATACATCAAGCGATTTCTGCTGGTATTGAACCGTACGGATTTCGAACTCAAACGGCAACCTTGGATCAGCCCGAGCACGGATTAACGACGGAGGTGCTTAACCGTACGGATGTATTGATCTGGTGGGGGCATCTGGCTCATGATAGGGTATCAGATGAGATTGTCGATAGAATTCAAGCAAGGGTATTGCAAGGCATGGGACTCATCGTACTTCATTCTGGCCATCGTTCGAAAATTTTCCGGAGATTAATGGGGACTTCATGTGATTTGAAGTGGAGAACAATGGCGGAGCGGGAAAGGTTATGGGTTGTCGATCCTTCACACCCGATTACAGCAGGAATTGGCGAATTTATCGAATTGCAAACGGAAGAGATGTATGGAGAGTTTTTTGATATCCCAGCCCCTGAGGAGCTTGTATTTGTCAGTTGGTTTCAGGGCGGAGAAGTATTTCGCAGCGGTTGTACCTATAGGCGTGGACTCGGGAAAATCTTTTACTTCCGACCAGGACACGAAGAGTACCCTACCTATCATAACAAATATGTTTTGCGGGTTATTGCAAATGCAGTAAACTGGGCCGCGTCACCTCATGGAGCAGAGCCTGTATACGGATTCATGCGACCGCTTGAGAAAATAAATAAAGTCGGGCCTCCTTTACCCATTCAGGCGAACGCAGCTTTCGGCACCATATCCAAGCAATATTTCGGGAAAACCGCTGATGAAGAACCGATATATCTCTATACATTAACTAATAAACATGGCATGCAAGCCTCAATAATGACTTACGGCGGTATTATGCTGACTCTTAAAGTACCTGATCGCCACGGAGTTTTAGAAGATGTTCTTATTGGTTATGGGACGTTGGAAGATTTCTTGCGAACCGGGAATAAGCCATACTTTGGGTCGGCTATTGGACGTTATGCAAATCGCATTGCAAATGGCCAATTCAGTCTTGATGGCGTGACCTATCGGCTATCCGTTAATGAACCACCCAATACGCTTCATGGCGGAAAAAGGGGATTTAATAAAAGGGTATGGGCATCAGAGGAAGTCTATCACGAAGACGCAGTTGGAGTCGCGTTATACTATACGAGTAAAGATGGTGAAGAGGGTTTCCCAGGTAATCTTGGAGTAAAACTTACCTACACGCTGACAGACAACAATGAGCTAATCATTAATTATTCAGCTATGACAGATAAGAAGACCGTTGTGAATTTGTCCCAACATAACTATTACAACTTAGCAGGCGCGGGGAATGGGAATATTCTTGATCATGTGCTTACGATTCACGCCGACCGATTTACGCCGATTATGCCAGATCTTATCCCGACTGGGCACATTCAAAGTGTTGCCGGTACACCGCTTGATTTCCGGATCCCGACAACAATTGGTGCAAGGATCCACGCCCAAGATCCACAGATGAGGTATGCAAGAGGCGGTTATGATTTTAATTATGTCCTGAATCCAAGCGGTGCGGCTATGGATAAGGCAGCAAGTGTCTATGAACCGAATTCGGGCCGGATGATGGAGGTCTATACGACACAGCCAGCTTTACAGTTTTATTCAGGGAACGGTCTAGATGGAAGTGAAATCGGAAAGGGAGGCATAGCGTATAACCGGTATGACGGGTTTTGTCTTGAGACCCAGCATTATCCGGACTCCCCGAATCATCCCAATTTCCCTAGCACGGAATTGCTCCCAGGTCAGATTTACAAGCAAACGTCCGTCTATAAGTTTTCAGCAAGAGCAAGCAAGTAGAAGCTATGGTTGTGGTGCAAAACTCTAATTTATGATAACGAAATCGATAATGAAGTCATGGGATGGAGCAACTTACTTCGGCTTGGTTTCAAATCGTTTCTTACAGCGGTTCAAACGTTAAATGGAATTGAGGCTTTACATATGATAAGGAAAGGGCAGGCCGAAAATAATTCGTCTGTCCTCTCTGATGTTGAATGGCTCAATAAAATATTTGGTATTGTGGCATAGAAAACAAGGATTATAGTTGTGAAATAGTCCGGGCTGAAGAGTTTGTCTTTTCTAATCCAGTCATAGTTGGGGAACCAGTAGACGAGGATATATCTTCACATTGGTACATCATTGGCCATGATGGAAATGAAGACTACATTTCTATAGATCTTCATCCAGACCGATGAGGGAAATGTTACGATAGCTTCTGAGATAGACATGCAGTTTCAGGTAACTGTCCAGTAATTGCTAAATCATTCACTGATTATTGCTTCCCTATGATAAGGGTCACCGTACTGCATAAAGGATTGAGATATCGGAATAATAGAAGCGTGTTTTTAAACACTAGAAAGTACAAAGGAGTCAATAATGGAAAAAAGCGGACACAAAACGATTAGCCCTACTGAGGATCCAAAAGAAATGAATGATGATGAACCAACGATAATTCTGGACGGAAAGGCAACTGAAAAGGTTCCAATTGAGCCAAGTCTAATGGAACGAACAAAAGAGGTAATGGAGAACATAGGAACCGCGATAAACAGTATTTGAGTTGAGGCAGGTCTTTAACATAAGTTTTATCAATTGGATAACTTTTAAAAGAATTAACAACCCTAAGCACCGTCACGGTGCTTTTTTCTTTAGATTTAAGGACTGCCGCAACGAAGGTGGCCTTTACTGGTAGGATACTCTTAGACTTCAAAAATACTGCGCGCGGGAATGAGATAAAGTTACGACTTTCATTAGAGGTTAAAGCCCATACTAATAGTACAGTAAAAGGTGGATATTCAAATAAACTAAAGCAGAACGATAGTTCAATTAAACCGCTTTTAACATGAGGCGGCTTTGGCAATAGAAAAACTCCGTATTCAGGAACAGGAAGGCCATTTATTTTATCTTTAGTATGAAATGTACCGAAAGCATCGGACAACGAAAAGCCCTGAGGGAAAGTATCCCCGAGGGCTTTTATCATTTTTACCTATTACTGATTTTTGTGTTTCTTTTTTTCTCTGCTGCTATTTTGATTCGGTTTATTGTCATCTTGGTCTTTAGCGTGATTTTCTTGTTGCTTTTTTTGCTGGTTTGTTTCTGGTCGTATAGTCATGGATATTTCCCACCCCATCAGAGTAATTTGAAAACATAAATATTGTACTCATCTACGGAGAAATTTAAGCAGCCACTTTGTGCCAAAAAACTAAATCCCATCAATTAACAAATATGCTTCCATCGCTGTATCAAATACTATTGCCTGCACATCATCGCTATACACCATGTCTTTGACATCAATCAATGAACTCTTCAAAAAACTATTTGAGTTATTTAGTATAACTTTAGCTTCTTTTATAAATTATATTGTAGGGCACATCACCCAATCAAAGGAGGCGAATAAATTTGTATAACCAAAATAGTAACCAAGACAAAACTAAACAAGTAATTGACTCAGCAGCTCAAGCCGCAGCTAATAGTGTAACACAAGCAGCAGCAAATGCTGTAACACAAGCAGCAAACCAAGCATCGACTTCTACTCATGCACTAGCTTTAACTTCAAATGTAACAACTCAAGATCAAACTCAAAAAACAATTTACCCTCATCAAACAGCTCAACAAGTTGAGCAAGAAGCTCAGCAAACCATTCAACAATCTCAACAATTAAATCAGCAGGTTCAACAACAAACTCAGCAAGTAACACAACAAGCAACCCAAGCCCTTGAAACTGCGATTCAAGCGGATCAATTAGCGCAGCAAGCTCATCAACTTGCTGCTACAAGTGCACAACAACTACAACAAGCAGAGCAAGAGCTTCAACAAGCACAAAGAATTTTACAACAAGAACAGTCTATATCTGCAACAACAATACAAAATCTTCAATAAAAAGTAGAAGTTCTCTTCTTAAACCGAGGGGGACTTCTTTTCATTTAATATCTAAAAACTCTTCGAACACCGGCAGCTGCATCGCTCCCGACTTATACCCATCTCGATATTTCACTTTGCAACGCACGACAGGTTGAACATAAACATGATCCTTGCTCTCTCCGCTTTTGTACGCATATTTCGAGTTCTTCTTTTTAATAAATATTCCTTCAGGGCCATGTTGGCAACTGCTTACGTTTTTCTAAAGGCAGCCCAGTCACATTCATTGCCGCGGTGGTACAAGATACGGCGGATTGTTCAGCTCTGGATATTTAGCCGTTGCATTCGTGTTCTTCGTATATAAATGCATTTCATCCATGTTAGAAACAATCAAACGAATGCCGTCCCACTTGAGCTCCGCAAAAGTGGAAGAATCGTCAAAAGGTTGATTATTCCTGGCAACGATAGTTAAACATCTGAAAGGCTGCCGCCGTGGTAGCCCTACACTCCGCTAACGGGCAGTATGCGTGGTAACAGGATACCCTAATCATCCACGGCGGCAGCACTATATGAAGTTTGTTTATCTACTCCAAGTCATTACATTTATGATTGCATATTGTTTTGGAGGATGGCTCCCGCATATCAATACATTCGCTCTTATCTTAATAGGCATCTTTGTCTTCATCATTCACGAAACCCTTCACATTATTGTAATTAACAAAAAAGGTGACATTAGTTTAACGTTTAGCGGTATATTTTTCTAGCTACATACTAATGCAATTCTATCCAAACCGAGATTTTGGTACTTTATGAGCTTGCCTTTCATTGCATTATCGGTAGTGCCTGTCATTGTATCTTTTTTTGTATCGGAAGATATCAAGTCAATCCTTTTATTTATGAGTTGGATAAACTCTTTGATTTCTGTCTCAGATATCATTAATTCGTTTTTAATTGCTATTAAACCGAAGAACTCAGTATTTTGCAGAGGCTATTACCGCTTGCAATAGTATTGAGGCATGAATAAGTCTATTCATTACCCTAACGGGAGAACGATAGGACAATAAACAGGGAGCAGACTGCCTTGGCAGCTGCTCCCTGTTTTCATTTAAGTTTTCAGCATTAACTTGGATTCATTTATTAATCCAACATTGTCTAATTCAATGAAACCTTTTGAAGCATTTAATACAATACTAGGATTTGGAATGAGTTATTATTTACGCTGGTCATGTTGAAACAGGACACCGGCTGCCCAATTACGAGTTTTGAAATAAACTTATTATCCTCACTTAGTTTCCGTCGCTTATTTGATGGCAGGTGAAAGAACTCGTAATCCACTCGCTTGAATGGCTGTTATAGAGTCGCTTTAACTTTAATTAATAACTTCATGAAAGTATCGGTTTCTTCTTTGGTGAGACCCTGGGTAATGCTTCTTTCAACTTCCGTGAATATTTCATTGAATTCTTCAACGAGATCGGTTCCCTTCTTTAATAAATATATTTTTTTCTGTCGTTCATTATCTTCTGGAATTACCCGTTTGATGTAACCCTTTTTCTCCAACCCTTGAAGCATGCTGGTAATGGTAGCACCTTTACGGTTAAAGTGATCGGCCAAATCCTTCTGGATTACGCCGTTGTCCTGTTTTTCAAAAATATATCCCATCATCTGCCCTTGCTGAGAGTTCAGTCCCAACTCTGATAGTCGGGTATTCGCCATGCTCCTGATTTTCATTCCGATATCTCGGATCAAATCCGAGTAGGGGGTAAACAGAGATTGCTTCGACATTCTGTGTGGCTTCCTTCCTACAGTTAGGATTCTAATAATAAGAACATCTTAGTTTTCGTAATACAAATTGTCAACTTCTTAATATTAGAATTCTTTTTGTTTGATCATTGACAATTAGAGTTCTAACTGTTATATTTCAACCAATAAACATATATCTAATAAATGGGAGGAAACGCAATGATTACAGCGATCACTAACGCACGTATTTTTGATGGGGAGGAAGTTATCGGGGCATCTACAATCCTGATTGAAGGTGATAAGATCATTTCGGTTGGCGGTGAAATACCGGAACATGCAGTTATTATCGATGCAGAAGGCGGGACATTGTTACCGGGGCTGATCGACGCACACGTTCACACTTCCGTAGAAGGCTTGCGGGATGCTCTGAAATTCGGCATTACGACCGAATTGGAAATGATGGGCGGGTTTACGAAACAAGGCCGCGAGACCCAATTGAAAGGAATAGAGGATATCGCTGATGTGCGTTCTGCTGGAATGGGGGTCACAGCTCCTGGGGGACATCCTGATGAACTCATGCCAGGAGACGGGGAAATTCCGGAGTTCGTACGTAAAGAGCTAGAAAAAATGAGCGAGGAAGATCGAAACGCCATGTTGGCTGCTCATGCACATGATCATGGGGAAGCACCTACGGTAACGAATCCGGATGAAGCACTAGCTTTCGTGAGTGAACAAGTCAGGCAGGGTGCCGATTATATCAAAATTATGATTGAGGAAGGGGCTGTGTTAGCGGCACCTGGATTGCCTGTCTTAAGTCAAGATATTCTGAGAACAGCCGTAGAGGAAGCTCACCGACATAACAAGCTAGTAATTGCCCATGTGTTAACCGCCGAAGCTTCTCAGAAAGCGATTGAAGTCGGGGTTGATGGACTCGCTCACTTATTCATTGATCGCCCTGAAACCACCCCGGACTTGGTGAGAAGAATTGCAGAGTCTGGTGTTTTCGTTACGCCATGTCTCGTCTTAAATAGTTCGATTATAGGTAAGGCCGCTGTGGAATTGGCGAGGGACCCGCGCGTAAGCTCCAAGTTAAGTCCAGATTGGATCGATACTCTCAGTGCCAGCTTCAATACCTATCCGCAAGGCAGTATGGAAGATAACTTTCGGAATGTAATGGATCTTCATCGCGCAGGTGTAGATATCCTTGTGGGTACGGATGTATCCGTTCCGGTGCCAACGTTAGGTGGGCTTGCCCATGGTGCCAGCGTACACCATGAGATGCAGCTCTTAGTAGAAGCGGGTTTTACGCCTACAGAGGCCCTTCGTTCCGCTACTTCCGTAACTGCTCGCCGTTTCGGTCTGGATGATCGCGGTCGTATCGTACTGGGGGCAAAGGCGGACCTGATATTAGTCGATGGAGATCCAACGACGAGTATTGCAGATACGCTATCGATCCGTGAAGTATGGCACAATGGTAGGCAAACATAGAAATAATGGAATATTTCTTGATGTTTGTGTTGTTATACGCCCATCGTAACACCCGTTTTTGCGGAGTCAGCTAACGAATTGCTCTCCGAGGGAGTTTAGTGATATCGCAGGTCTCAACATGCATTGCGTAGCAAGCCGTTATCATTATGCGGTTTTGCCTTACTCCAAAAGGCCTCTTTTGACGATGTTTATGGTGATTTTGGGTTCGATGGACATTCCGGGATAGACCTTGTCCCATTGAATTGCTTTCCAATAGTGATAATGATGCGCTTTTACTTCCAACCCAATACCTAAGGCATCGCAATTGGCATGTTGTAGCTCCTTAATGACTTCCTTCGCCCTTTCGCTCAACTTTTGCTCCAATTGCGAGCCGAGTTTCTTCAGCATTTCATCATCGAAGTGAATATTATCGGGCACTTCTACTAGGTCACAAGTAAAGTCGGCACTTATAACCGCCCTTAAGGAGTCTTTGTCGTTTGAGACGGCAATTTTACGGTTGCCGTCTCGGTTCATGAACAGCGAAACAATCATGTTGGAAGAATTGTCCTTCTCAGTGATGGTAAAGTAATCAGGTTTGGATTTCGATAGCATAATGAGGCTCATGGAGGCATTGCTGTCAAGCTCGCCGGTCATCTGCTTGTTGTGGAATAGCGCGAGCCCCGATATTTTAGCCCGATCTACGCCAATTGGATTGACGATCGGAATCGTAGCGTCTGTACCGTGGTTTGTAAACATCGAATAAATTAAAAAAGGAGAGGCTTTCGGAATCAGACCGTTGTCTTCGCCACTCTGTAGCAATTCGTAAACATACTCACTTACCATCAAGCGATCCTTCGCTTTCAAGTGAAGTAACTTGCTTGCGGAATCATCCACGATCGCCATTTTGACATTGATCGGACTATGTGCTTCTCGGTAATACGACTCTAGCGCGGGATACAAACTTTTTTGTGCCAATCGTTTGTTGATGAGTATGAGGCGTGTTTTCCCAAAATCCAAATTTTGGGAAGCCGTTTTCTTAATTTCCGCGTAAGCTTCGTTGATCGTCCTTCCTTCAGCGCCAAGGATTGGCACAGCGACTTCGGATTGGGCTTGTTTCTTTAACTTAATGGTCGGAACGGATATAGAAAACAGAATCTTGCCGTTTTCGAGCAAGTCGAAGGCTTCTGCATCCTCGATCCGTATTTCCTTCAATTCGCGTTGGTCCCAGCACCCGGTCAACCCTGGAAGGAGGAGAACCAGGAGCAAGCTCCCTATGTGCGGCTTCATGTTCGAACTCCTTTCCCCCCTGATAGCCATCTTTTAAGGTAAATCATCATCAACATCATTGCTGGGATCCCGATTGCCGCTGCCGGTACATAAAGGGAGACGAAGTTTTGGAAGCGGGATAATTGCGAAACATCGAGCTCTCGTTGGCCAAGCAAGATCAAGACAAGCGCACAAACGAGCAGCGTCGGAAGTTTGATTCCCTTTTTGGGACTTGCGATGGCAGTCACCGAGGAGACAAACAGTAACAGATAAGTAGATAATGTAGTGATAATAAACAGGATCCAAACAGCCAGCACGATGATATCCGTTCGCTCGATGAGCTTAAACGATATCGTTTTGAACTGAAAAAGCAGCGGATGTCGAATGAAACTAATCACTTCAGAATTGAAGATAGCCATCGAAGCGAACACGCAGAGCATATAGATGGCTGTGATCGTGATATTGCAGAAAATCGCAATGCGCAAGATGGATTTAGATGGCATCTGAATACAAGGCGAAAGAACCAGAAGAATTTCTAAGCCTATAAACGACATCATACTTTGCCAAGTGCTATAGCCGATTTTTACTAAGCCAGAAGAAAATAGAGGCATCACATTGTGCAAATCAGCATCCTTGAGCGTATAGCAGATCAGCGCGATGAACAATGGAACGAACGCCGTGGCGAACACGGCGAAGCGGGCGAAAACACGTGGCGGTTTGGAAACGAGATAGGTACATCCGCCTATGAGCAGCAGTGCTAGCATCCAAGCTGGAATTTTCTCATAAGCCCATAAATGCGTTATAAAAATCCAACTTGCAAGGGCTTCATAGCATATGGTAAACGAATAGACGGCAAATGCCAGAATGAATAAGCGTCCTAAGTACGGGCCGAGCCGCTGTAATAGCATCTGGAACACGGTTTTGCTCCTGTCGTGCTGGCTAAGCATCCAGACCAGGATCAATAGAATGGTATTCAAAAGGCCGCCGAACAAGCAGGCAATCCAGCCGTCTGGCCCGGCATTGGCGTTAACCGCATGCGGGAGAGATAAGACCCCAAGACCGAATTGCGATTGGAACAACAGGCAGAACAACTGAACGGGACCGATGGGCATATTCACGGTCTTCATCGTTTGACGCTCCTGACCGTTAAACAGTACGGGACGCCGTAGGGTTCCAGGGCAAGGAAGTGGATGAGGATGATGACAAATACGAACATCATACCGTAAAAGCCCAAGATTGTTGCCCCGATAATAAGTGCGAACTGTATCATCGTCGTTGAGGAGCGTAACTCCGTCGATGGAATCGCAAACTTCCCGATCGTCGTAAGCGCGATGATAACAATAAGGATGTTGGACACGAAACCAATTTGGACGAGTGACTCACTGATGGTGATACCGCCGACGATACCCGTCATCTGAGCAAGCGTCGAGGGAAGACGGAGAGTGGCCTCAGCAATGAGCTGGAAAATCATAATCATGAGAAAAACTTCAAATATCGGGGGGTAGGGCACGTTTTCCAGGGAGCTCTTGATGGTGTTAACCATCGAGAACGGAAGGACTTCATAATTGAAGCCGACAATCGTGATATAAAGACTTGGCAGAATTAGGCCGAACAGCAATCCAAGTACTCTGACCATCCTCATTAATAACGAGGGAAAAGTACCTTGTATGAGGTCGTCTGCAGCCAACATGAACGTATAATAAGAAACGGGCAGGATAAGGCATGCACTACTTCGGTCGCAAAGCACGCAGATTCTTCCGCGGGCCAGCAGAGCTGCCGCGAAATCGACGCGTTCTGTGCTGAGGGTTTGCGGAAAGATGGAATACTTGCTTTCCCGCAGCTGCTTCCGAATTAGGCCGGGGTGCAAGTCGTGTGATGATGACATGGATGATATACGGTTAGTTGCAATATTTACAATCCCCGTATCGGCTGTTCCATCCAACCATACCATGGCGACTAGACGCTTGGCGTTCGTGCCCAGCTTGAAATAACGCACTCTGAGTTCACCAGTGGACAGATGTTTACGAACCAGATTCAGATTTGTCTGCAAATGCTCAACGAAACCGTCTCGATTGCCCGCTAAGGAGCGCTCATTCACTGGCTCCTCTGGAGAGCGGCTGTTTTGCTGACTGACATCGAAGCTGTAGCAGTGCCCCGCTGCTTCGCTGCAGATTATGGCGCTGCCTTCGAGCAGAGCGTCAACAGCATCTTGCACCGAGAGGCAGGGCTTTACTTTGGTGGCGGTCAGCAGTTCTTCCATGCGCATCGCCACTTGCCCATCATTGGACTCACGCTGTAACTGCTTCAGAAGGCTAAGTTCAATTTTTGCCTTGTCGCACATCGTTTCCAAATACAGAAGCACGGCTTTATCTTCGCCCATATTCAGTTCTCGAATGATAAAATCGTCGGTATGACATAGGGCTTCTTGAATTAAAGCGATATCAACGGTTGGCAATATTTCCCCCTCCTTCTTGGCTTATAATGACCAGAATTTAGGAATTCATTCATTGGGAGGAGGTAAACCCTCCAATTTCTAGCGAGACTAGAATCAAAAAACTTGGGAGGGTTTTTATTATGCTTGCAAAACAAGGTGATATTACTTCGCTTTTCGTCCTACCAATACCCAGTACAAAGATAAACTCAGAAGGGAAATGAGTACGAGAATGAATAGGATATTACTATACATGGACGCATTCAAATTGTTTGTAATTCCTAGGAAGCTTGTTCCCAGTGAGGAATGGTCCATCATTGCTGCAGTATAGGCAATTCCGATTGACATTCCGATACTAAGTGTCAAATTATAAAATCCGACAGCTGTTCCTGTTTTTTCTTTTTCAATCGTACGAATACAAGAATCAATTAATGGTGCGTACATGAATGCAAATGAGCTAGAGAATAACACCATGGAGATCACGAATATAAAAACCGAAGTTTGTATAAAGAGTGCGCCTAATAATAAGCTTACCACAATACAAGACATCGACATTGTAATGCATTGCTTGCTTCCCAGATGTTTCGCAATTTTTCCGGAAAGAGCCCCGACGATCGTAGCTCCGATAAAGCCAGGAATCATTAATAGTGAAATAGTATCTAGCTTCAAGCCAAATACCTTTTCAAGCAAGAATGGAAATAAGAAGATATAGGCTAACTGTACAGAATAAATGACAAAGGCAACCCCAAGCAAGGAGATAAACTGAACATTTTTGAAGAATGATATACCAATAAACGCTTTTGAGTTTTTACTGATAAAAACAAGGAATAATGTAACTGCAACAAGAAATAAAATCAGATAGATCCAATTGAAATCGGTAATATACAGGAGTAGGGCTGCTGAAAAGGTTCCTACAAGGAAGAATCCTAGTACATCGACATGACTGTTTTTCCCTTCTTCCTTAGGAAGATACTTTAAAATAAAAGGTATGGTGAAAAGAGTTACTAAAGAAATTAAAAATAGAGATGTCCAATGGAAATACGTAGAAACGTAACCGCCAGTCAATGTACCAATAAGCTGAGATAGAGCAAATCCGCTAGTACTTAATCCTAGAAATTTCTTTTGTTCATTGGCAGGCATATGTTTGGATATAAAGATAACATACAATGTTTCAGCTGATGCTAGACCTGTCGTTTGGATAATTCGTGAGATCACAACGAGCAAATACGAATGTTGAAACAAATACCCCAAGACTGAACCGGTACATATCAAAATGATCCCAGCGATAAAAAGTTTTCGGATACTAATGGAATCCGCCAGTGCAGCGTAAACCACTGCCCCGATTCCAATCACAAGGCCAGTTAGGGTTGATTGCCAGCTGACTGCTGTCGCTGAAATATGGAAATCCTTTGCCATATCAACAGAAACGATTTTAAACGAATTATCAATAATTAAGCATAGTAGAAATAAAAGTAAGGTAACAGGTACAGCTTTCTTAATATTAAATTCCTGGACTTTTTTCATGCGCACTTCTGTAGTTATAGTAGACATAACTGTATTTTCTCCTTTTTGTTGTTTCTTTTTTGAGATTTTAGAAAGCGCTTTCACAAGGCCCAAAACAGATTCTGCAATTTCTCTGTCTTAGCTTCGATATGAAAATTCATGTCAATTGCTTTCTATGGTTGTAACTATTTCTTAAGATAACGATACAAACACAGCATAGCACAATGTAATTTCACATTCAGTTATCGCTTTCACAACATATTTGTGAACTAGTTAACAGATAAATCGTTAAAGCGGTAACTGAAATATTAAACCTGCAAGGTTATATTGATTCAAGACATGTCTACTGGTTGTCCCATATTCTAAGCTCTGGAATCTCTTCAGTGTTCTTGCAGATCGATTCAAGTTTACTCTTATTTAAGATATAAAAATATTTATTCCGAATATCGAGAATTTCCTCATCTTGAAAATCTGACAGGGTCTTGGATATGGATTCTCTAGTAACTCCGATCATATTAGCCAGGAAAGACTGATTTATCTTTAGATCTATTTTAAAAATGCTATCTTCCTGCTTCCCAAAGTTATAGTACAGATCCGTGATTAAATTTGCTGTTCTTGTTCGAACATCATAAAACGACAAATAGCGAATTAATCGATTGAGTATTCGAATTCGCTCAATCAGGATCGTATAAGCATTTTTTAGAACAGAAGGATATTGCTCCACAATTCGAAGAAAATCTTGCTTTTCTATTTGCCAAGCTGAAACATTCTCCAAAGCTTCAACAGTACTAAGTCGATAATTATGATTGGATAATGCTTCGGACTCACCTAAGATTTCACCAGGGGTAGCAACTTTAAGAATAATTTCTCTATCCTCGCTTATGCGATACACTTTCAGCTTCCCTGATCGAATTAAGTAAACTTCTTGACTAAGATCATTTTCAAACATGAGTACATGGTTCTTTTTAAATTGACGCTCCTTCAATAAAGATTCGATATGCGATAAGGAATCCTTAGGAAGACCTGAGAAAATCGTAATATCAGAGAGGTTAGTGATCATCGGTTTTAGATCCTTTCATTCTATTTCTTTAGTATTTTAGTTCAGAGGTAAATTTATACCAGCATTCAAGACTGGAGGCAGAAACGATATGATTTTCGAACGTATTAGTGTGATTGTCCTCGATAGTGTAGGCATTGGCGAATTGCCAGATGCAGCCAACTTCGATGACCAAGGAAGTCATACGCTTGATCACATATGTCAGCAAGTTCCTGAGATCAAATTGCCAAATCGCCGCGATCCACAGGGGTATGCGGCTTGTCTAGAAGAGTTTGATCAATATTTACCTGAACGGATCATACTCGCGAATATGTGCCCATTTTGATCTACAACCCTAAGCTCTCGTCAATTGGTATAAGAAACACTTATGCCGATCTTGCTGCAACCATTGCTGAAAATTTCGATGTCCCCAAGACAGACATTGGGGAAAGCTTTTTGAGTCTTTTAATGATCAATAATTAACGTTGAAGAGAGAGGTTAAAAACACATGAATAATGTTAAGCAGAAAATTCAGGAGGCCGCTTCGCATATTGAGAATATGATTGGATTTCAGCCGCAAATTGGGTTGATCCTCGGTTCCGGGTTGGGTATTATTGCCGATCTGGTCGAAGAAGCAACAGTCATCCCGTACCATACCATTCCGCACTTTCCGGTCTCTACGGTGGAGGGGCATGCGGGAGAATTGGTTGCAGGGAAAATAAAGGGGAAACCCGTTGTTATGATGAAAGGGCGATTTCATTTATATGAAGGATATGATGCCAATTTTGTGACGTTTCCGGTACGCGTCTTGAAAGCGATTGGCGTAAATCAACTTATCGTCACTAACGCAGCAGGCGGAGTGAATAAGGATTTCGAGGTCGGTGATCTGATGCTCATGTCCGACCATATTAATAACATGGGAACGAACCCGCTTATCGGCCCTAACGATAAAGAGCTAGGTCCTCGTTTCCCGGACATGAGCCAGCCCTATAGCAAGCGCTTGATTGCACTGGCTCACAAGGTTGCAAACGAGATCAGCTTCACCTTCCGCGAGGGTGTATACATGGGCAATTTAGGTCCTACTTACGAAACGCCTGCTGAAGTTCGTATGGCGAGGGCGTTAGGAGCCGATGCAGTTGGCATGTCGACGGTTCCGGAAGTCATTGTTGCCAAACATGCTGGTATTGAAGTGCTTGGCATTTCATGCATTACGAACAAAGCGGCAGGCTTAATAGAGCAGGCGTTATCCCATAATGAAGTGATGGAAGCTGCTGAGAAAGTGAAACCGAAATTTTTGAAATTGGTTCTCGGTATTATCGAAGCGTTATAGAAAAGGAGAACCGGACTACGAGGAGGAGGGGGAGTTTATCCCTTGATTACGGGGATGGGAGGAATCTGAATGACACATCGAATTCTGGTAGTAGACGACGAAGTAAAGTTATGCCGGAATATCGCCATCAAATTGGGACGCTGCGG